>NZ_JBQSVS010000005.1:0-351947 GCF_052376475.1 Halomonas sp. AOP5-B2-8
GCGAGAAAACGTAAACAATATAGCTGCGCGTATTGCCGACCGCCTCGCTGCCAGAAATGCTATGATGCAGCCGTTAAGGGTTATCGCTTCGACTCGAAATAATCCGCCATGTCTATATGCTAAGTTTGAGGTGAAAGGGTGAGTGAGATAGTACCCACTTCGTGGCTAGTTTACTGTCGTCCTGGGTTTGAGCATGATGCGCTGGCCGAGTTGCAACATCACGCAGAACGGCTCGATGTTCCCTGTGAGGCATCTTACGGAGAAGGGTGGGTAAGCCTAACGCGTATCGATGGCGAACCGGTGAATGATTTGCACCGCCAAGCTGCCTTTAAATCACTGATTTTCGCTCGCCAGAGCCTAGCGGCACTGCCTGCGCTGAGCCTATCGCGTGATGATCGTCTTACCGCTATATTGGAGCAGGTCAAGGCCAGTGGCTGGAACTTCGAAGAAATTTGGCATGAAACGCCGGACACTAACGACGGTAAAGCACTGGCAGGGCTAATCAAGGCGCTTAAAAAGCCATTGGAAAGCTTGCTAAAGAAGCGTGGCGCGTTAAGGCGAAGTGCGGGTGCTAGACGGCTACACATTTTTTGGACCGATGGTGATAAAGCGCAGCTGGCAATGAGCTTTCCGGGTAATCGTAGTGAGCTTGTTAACGGTATTCGTCGGCTGCGTTTTCCTTCGCGTGCGCCTAGTCGCTCAACGTTGAAGCTAGAAGAGGCATGGCACGAATTTATCCCTCGCGAAGAGTGGGAGACGCGTCTTGCGCCGCATATGCAGGCCGCTGATTTAGGCGCTGCACCCGGCGGGTGGACTTGGCAGCTCGTACAGCGCGGCATGTACGTGTATGCGATTGATAATGGCCCAATGGATCCTCAACTGATGGGGACAGGGCAGATTGATCATCTTAAAGAAGATGGTTTTACCTGGGAGCCACCACAGCGTTTAGACTGGTTGGTGTGTGATATTGTCGATAAGCCTGTACGCGTGCTGGCGATGGTTGAGCGCTGGCTAATTCGTAAGTGGTGTAAAGAGGCAATCTTTAACCTCAAACTGCCTATGAAAAAGCGCTGGGACGAAGTAACGCGCTGCTTAACGACTTTGGAAGACGCGCTGGAAAAAGCGGGTGTCAGTGCTAAGGTAACGTGTCGTCATCTTTACCATGATCGCGAAGAAGTCACTGTGCATGTAAGGCTCAGAAGCTAGTACCGACGGTCTTTCAAGTTTAATAGCCGGGCTCGTAAATACGGATAGTTTCATCTTCGGTTAGTAGCGGTAAAATACGCTGCATAGCCATTGTGCGCGCATCGCTTGAGTGCCACTCTTTCCAAGCACGGATGTCGCGCCACTTAGTAATCATTAAACGGCGATCGGTATGGCCACGCTCTACGAGGGTTTCGCCACCGACAAAGCCCCTTACGCCTAAAGAGACGCGCATGGCTTCCCGTGCCGCTTGTTCATACTCTTCTTCTAGGCCGGGCATAATGCGCCGTTCGATGATGATTTTAATCATACGCTTTGCTTCCTGCATCGAGGATATCAATGGCTGCTAATACGGGTAACTTACCCAGCTATGATGAGTTGTTAGACACCTCTGGACTCTATTGCCCAGAGCCGATTATGTTGATGCATAATAAAGTGCGCGATATGGCGTCAGGTCAGGTTCTTAAAGTGGTGGCTACAGACCCAGCGACAACGCGTGACGTGCCTAAATTCTGTCAGTTTCTGGGCCATGAGCTACTTGGGCAAGATATCTCATCCGAGAGCAGCTACCTTTATTTTATACGCTTAGCATAGCCCCGCTTAAGGCCTTTGAAGCTTGCGAGGCACAGAGCTACTGGCCTCGCTATTAGTGCAACTGTTCAGCGTCTGTATCAATCGCTTGCCACGACCATCATGGCGAGAGCATCCAGCGTCGCCGGATCTTCTTCCAATATGCGGTTAGCAATATGTCGTTGGAAAAAATAAACGGTCTGGTGGCGATCCTGTGCGCTGTATAGGCACTTGTCGCCGAGAAGAATGGGTGTCATTAGCGCTTTTTGTTCGTCGGCTAGCAGCGCGTCAAGACTGCCGTCACTGTAAAGCCGCCAGCCGTAAACGGGTTTCATATGCCAAGGCGAGTTTGGGTGGTTCATACACAAAGCATGTGTACCAAGTGTATCTGGGATTTGCTGAATAAGACTGACGTCGCCTGAAGCCTCATAATCGAAGTATTCCGCTGCCGCCATTAGCTCATGAAACTTGTGATCGGGTGGGGAATCGAAAATTTCTTCCGTTTCAGGATCACGATAGCCAACGAAATAGCCATTTTCTTCACTGTTCAGATCTTGGCAGGCGGCTAAGGTTTCCATCCACGGTACTAGACCGATAATGTTGCCGTCCTCTCTTAACCCCCAGGCTAGAATGGGCATGCCGTAATAAGTGTCAGGGTTCGCAGCGAGCTTATACACCATCTCAATGCCATCTAGCTCAGGTGCTAAACGGACTAAGCACTTTTGCGCCTGCTGACGTTGGCGCACGGTTTCCAGGTCGATGACCTGGGCAGAGCGGGGTGACAGGGATGCGCCCATTGTGTCCCTCCTTGTGCTGCGTGGTCATGACAGTGGCGAAGCAGGCTAGCTTGCTGCATTCTTCACCTCTTATATTCACCAATAGCACAAGTTGCTTATAAGGTTAAGGGTTTGGGCAATTTAATTCGTAGTGCAAGCAGAGAAACGTGCTCTTAACGCGTTATGTTCAGTACTTACCTGTTGAAACTTTTGCCACGGAGCACCTGGGTATTGCAGTGAAAGCCAGCGCACTTGATAACGTTGGACTGCTGCTGGCTTGTCGACCTGCTGCGCATCGATTAACCGATTGATCGCAGTAAGCCACTCATGCGCCGTGTTTGCTAAATCCTCAAGCAGCTGTGGGTTCCAAGGGGTTAAACAGCGTGTGGGAGTATCGCTTTGCTGCGTTAATAGCGTATTTTCTTCGGCTAAGCGTTGAGTGGCGAGTAATAACGCCCGCAAAATTTCAGCCGTCAGTGGCCGCTCTTGCAGCGTTTTTAGATGGTTTTCAAGGGCTGATGAGTCTTGCTGCCAGTCGAGGTCAAACTGGTGCTCGGTCATTTCCTGTAAATAATCGATAGCCTCGAGATGGCCTGCGATAACCGCTTTATCGACATTGGCTAAAGGCTGGCTTGAGCGCGAAAAGCTTTTTATCCACTCGCTGGAATCAAAGATAGCGTTCCAGCTTACGGCGGATAGCTGTGCCGTTTTTGTTGCCGTTAACTGCTGTAGTCGTTCTTGATCTTCAGGGTTTAACTGGTCGGCAACGTCGCTATGCGAACAGACGCTTAGCCGCTGCCATAGCGTTCGTTCATATAGCCACTGCTGGCTGGGAGGCGCTACGCGGCCAAGCTGATTATTACGTGCCGCGATTAGCGAGGTGATTTGGCATTCACGCAGCGCGTAAACGTTGAGTATGCTGTCCCGCGTTTCAGGAATATCAATAAGGCGATCTTTGCGATCAGGAAACGCGCCAATATTTGCCGGAGCTGCTCTATCTATATCGGTCTTATCTATATCTGCCCGTGCAAGATCAGTTGCAAGCTGCTGATGATAGGCTCGCCACTGCTTTTCAGCGGGGCTGTCGCCACAGCCAGCCAGTAGGGCGCTTAGCGCGAGCGTGACACAAGCATGCGCCCATCGAACCATGATTACTCCCGAACGCTGATGTGCTGTAGGCGCCAGCCGAGCAGGAGTGCGGCAGTGCTTAAACCAGCAATGAGGCCGATCCAGTAACCGTGAACCCCTAACGGCGCAACCATATTACCTACACCATAAGTGCCTAACCAATGGCCGCCCCCTAGGCCGACAATCCAATAAGAGAGTACCGTAATGACCATAACGATACGCGTATCCTTGTAGCCTCTTAGAGCGCCTGCCAACGTAACCTGAAGAGAGTCGGATAGCTGAAAAATAGCGGCCAATGCAATGATCGATAGCGCGAGGGCCTGTATCTCGTTATTCGACGTATAGAGTGAGATAACGGGTACCGCCGTGAACCAGAGTAGCGTGCTGTTAATAATCGCGATGATCACACTAATGATAACCCCGTTCCAGGCGACTTTTCTGGCAAGCGCCCAGCGCTGCTGCCCCAGCGTGTTACCAACGCGCACGGTTAACGCCATGCTCAGCGACATAGGCAGCATAAACAGAATAGTAGTGAAACTCAGCGCTATTTGATGGGCGCCCACGGTAACTTCACCAAAGCTTGCAATGAATAGCGCAATAAATGTGAATAGCGTTACCTCAACAAAAATAGCCACGCCAATGGGGACGCCCACGACGATGAGTTCGCGAATGCCTGCCCACTGTGGGAGCGTTAGCCCTTGCCAGATAGCCACACTTTTATACGTACGCCCGTGGCGCGTGTAATAAGCCATCGCTAACGCCATCGTCCACATTGAGAACGCCGTCGCTACACCACAGCCAAAGGCGCCTAGCGCGGGTATTTGCTGCAAGATGTCAGGTGTCCAGGAGCCAAATAGCTCAACTAACCCATCGCCACCGTAAATCAGGACATAGTTGGCGGGAATGTTGACGCTCAAGCCTACCAGGCTAATCCACAGTGCCGGGCGAGAATGGTTCATACCATCTGAGAATGCCCTCAGCGCTTGAAAGAGCGCAATTCCAGGCATGCCAAATGCCACGGCAGAGAGATAGGCTGCAGATTCGCGGGCGACGGCGGGTGGCACGTCCATTAATTCAAATATGGGCATCACGACTGACCAAAGCAGCAACGCCGCGACGATGCCTAGCAGTAGGGCGACCCAAAGACCCTGGTGTACTGCTGGGCGAATGGCCGTTTGACGCTGGCCACCGAGTAAATGAGCCACAATCGGCGTCAACCCCATCAAGGTGCCGGTCATAAATAGCATTAGCGGCATCCATAGACTGGAGCCAACCGAGACCGCCGCGAGTGACGTAGCATTATGTCGTCCAGTCATCATGACATCGACAACGCTCATCCCCGCCTGAGCCAACTGAGCACCACAAATGGGCAGTGCCAAAAAGATCAAGGCGCGCGTTTCCGGCCAGTACACTGATTTAACGTGTCGAGTGAAATCGCCCAATGGTTGGCTCCTAGTTGGCGAGTTAAGCTATAAAAAGGCGATAGATTAGCAGGGATCACTAAGCCTTGCCGCCTAGTATTTAGCTGGTGTTCATCCGGCGGGTATAATGCAGCAAATTAAACGACAAATGAGGTCAATGTGAGTTACGCCGAGGAGCGCTGGACCCTTGAAGATATTACCGCGCTATTTGATGGTGTTTTTGGCCAGCGCTATCAAACACGCCTGATTCGAGGAGACGATGAGCCTCTTTATCGCCCCGCGAATAATGAAACACCTTATCACCAGGTGATTTTTGCGCGCGGCTATTTTGCCAGTGCGCTGCATGAAATCAGCCATTGGTGTATTGCTGGCTCGCAGCGGCGCCTGCAAGAAGATTACGGCTACTGGTACTGTCCTGATGGACGTAATGCCGAGCAGCAGGCATTGTTCGAGCGGGCTGAAATTGCGCCACAGGCGCTCGAATCAATATTTACTCATGCCTGCGGCCGCCCGTTTAATATCAGTGTCGATAATCTCGGTGGCGATGTTGAGGTCGATAGAAGTGCATTTACGGCGCGCGTTGTATCTCGCGCGCAAGGCTACTTGAAAGAAGGGCTGCCTGTACGCGCTAACGCTTTCCTGGTGGCCATTAACTGCTTTTACTCTCACCAGAAAGCGCTAGCGGACGCCATCGCCGAAGGGCAGGCTGTGTTAGATCAATTAGACGTGACGGCCAGCGCTTAATCGTCGTCTGTTAGGCGCTGATGCATCGACAGCATGACCTCGAGCTCATGTTCTGGCCGCATCGGTTCCAGACCCAGTTCGCTAAAGGTTTCCCGGCGCTGGCGATGCCATTCGCTAGGAGTGATCGATGGGTAGAGTGCCGAGGCGGGGGCAAGCTCAACAAAAGGGTCTAGCCCATAGGTGTCGAATAGACGCGCAAGCGCCGCTTCGTCTTCTCCGTTGTCACTGGTATATAGCGTGGCGGAAAAGTGATCGGTCTCTAGCTCGCGAATCACCTCAAGCGGGCTTACGCCGAGGCTTTCCAGTTCTTCCATGCTGTAGGCGCCCAAGGCATTCGTGTCTTCTTTAATCCAGCTGTCATCCGGCTGAATCAACGTTTGCTTTACACGACCATCGGGTAGTGACCAAGCAATGGCTAGCGGTAGGCCATCGTCTTCACCTGTTTCAATGGCTATAAATCCTGGATAATCAGACACGCTATTACTCCTCTAGGGGCGTCGTAGGAAGGCGGAAAAATCGCTGTGCGGTTTGGGTCGTGGCTGCGCCTAATGCTGCATCGCTGATGCCGTACCACTGGGCAATCTCGCGCGCTATCCACGGCAGCAGTGCGGGCTCATGTCGACGGCCTTTTAATTTCGCCGGCAGATTGCGGGGCAGCAAGTAGGGGCAGTCCGTTTCCACCATCAACCGTGTCAGCGGTATATCGCTAACCAACGAGCGCAGGTGATGTCCGCGTCGCTCATCGCAGATCCAGCCGGTTAAACCTATATGTAAGTCTAGGTCGAGATAGCCAAAAAGCGTATCGCGGTCGGCCGTAAAGCAGTGCACCACCGCTTGGCTGATGTCGTCTCGCCATGCATGCAATATTTCGCGCATCCGTTGACCCGCATCCCGCTCATGTAAAAAGAGCGGTAAACCGCTTTCAACGGCGAGTGCCAACTGAGCCTCAAAGGCACGCTCCTGCTGCTGAGGCGTCGAAAAATTACGATTGAAATCCAGCCCGCACTCACCCACTGCGACCACTTCTGGCATGGCATGTAACGCCGCCATCGAGCGCGACAGGTCGTCATTCCAGTGACTGGCATCATGGGGATGTACGCCTGCCGTCGCGTATAACCCAGAATATTGTTTGGCGAGTGCAACGGCCTGTTCAGCATGGGCGAGATCAGTGCCGGTCACGATCATAGTCGTTACCTGCGCCGCCTGGGCACGCTCGATCACTGCCTCAAGATCGCGACCAAAGCTTTCATGAGTCAGGTTTGCACCAATATCTATTAAAGGAGCGCTAGGGCGAAACTGTAGTGCTTCGGGTAAAAACGCATCAGTGTCAGCAGTAGCCAAACGTTGCTCCTTAGCCAGATAGAAAACCTCCATTGTAACGGTATGCGCGTACATCGACTAATGCTCTGTTGATAGTGGTCAGTGCGCACGAATGGCACGAATTGCAAAAAACTTGGCTTGTTAGGTAAACAGCAACGGGGTATTTGCGGCTAGGATGAAGTGAGGGTATTACCGGCGATTCTGCGGCCATTGATTTAATAACAACAATAGAGAGTCTAATAACCATGCCAATATCTCACCGCTTTGCTGTCTCCACGCTCGCCATTGGTATTCTACTGGCTAGCAGTGCCTCCCTGGCTGTTGCTGCTGAAGGTGTTTCTGATAATGAAATACGGATCGGCTATTTAGCCGATATGTCAGGCGTTTACCGCGACCCTATTGGCCCGCTAGGCGAAGATGCCATCATGATGGCGATTGAAGATATCGGCGGAAGCGTTAACGGCGCCAATATCGTGGTATTTAGTGCCGATGATCGCAATAGCCCAGACGTTGGCTCAAGCGTAGTGCGTGAATGGATCGACGAACGTAATGTCGATATGGTCACCGGGCTGGTGGCATCATCTGTCACGCTCGCTGCGGTAGGTTTATTAGAAGAAGCCGACAAGCTTGGGCTGGTCAATGGTGCCGTGTCGTCAGCTATTACTAACGAACACTGCTCGCCTAATCATATTCATTGGGTATACGACACATGGGCGATGTCCAATGGCACTGCAAAAGCCATTACCGACGAGGGCCATAAAAACTGGTACCTGCTGAGTGCCGATTACTCGTTTGGCCATGCGCTAGAGGCTGATGTCACAAGAGTCGTCACAGAAAATGGCGGCACCATTGTGGGCAGCGCTCGGCACCCGTTCCCCAATAGTGATTTCTCTTCTTTTATGCTCCAGGCTCAGGCCTCGGGTGCGGATGTTATTGCGTTAAACAACGCTGGCGGCGACACGATTAACGCCGTGCAGACAGCGGGGGAGTTCGGCATTACCCAGGCAGGCCAGATTTTAGCCGGAATGGTGCTGTTTAGTACCGATGTGCGCAGTATTGGGCTAGAGAATGCACAGGGCTTACAGTTTACCAAAGCGTGGTATTACGATTTAAACGACGAGACACGCGCCTGGGCTGAACGCTTTCGCGAACGCACGGGCAGTATGCCAACGATGGTTCATGCAGGGCTTTACTCCAGCACTCGCCATTATCTTGAGGCCATTGCAGCAACGGGCACGGACGATACACAAACCGTGCGTCAGCAAATGGCTGATACGCCCATCAACGACATCTTTGCTACCAATGGCTACATCCGTGAGGATGGCCGCATGGTGCATGACATGTATCTAGTCGAAGTTAAGACGCCTGAAGAGTCGCAGGATGAGGATGATCTTTTCCATATCATTCGTACCATTCCTGCAGAAGAAGCCTTCCGGCCGCTTTCAGAAAGTGTTTGCCCACTGGTCACGAGCTAAAGCGTTGCCCATTAACGGCCACCCACTTGAGGATTTAGCATGTCTGAACCGTCTATTATTCAGCAAAATAGTATTGGGGCCGCTTTAAGTCGCAGCGCTCGAAAGTATCCGCATCAGTTGGCACTGGTATTTGGTGAACGTGAGTGGCGCTATCTTGAGCTCAGTCAAGCCGCCAATCGGGTGGCTAATGGCTTGCTGGCAGCAGGCCTCGTACCAGGTGATAGATTGGCCGTTTATGGCAAAAACTCTGACGCATATGTGATTGCTTGGTTGGCAGCTACCAAGGCAGGTTTAGTGCATGTGCCTATTAACTTTGCGCTAAGCAGCGAGGAGTTGCGCTACATTCTTGAACAGTCGGGTGCCATGGGCTTGCTGAGTGATATAAGTCTTGCTAGCAAAGTGAATGCCGCGACAGAGGGGTTGAATTTGGCCCTGATGGGAACGCTACACGCTGAGCAGGAGAGTACTGCCGGCAGTTTTGATGTGCTAAGGCATGCGAGATCAGCAGCACTTAGCCAAGAGCCAGACGCTGCAGTCGATGGCGCCAGTCTCGCTCAACTACTTTATACCTCGGGCACCACTGCGGCGCCCAAAGCCGCCATGATGACGCATCAAGCATTAATGGCCGAATACATGGCCTGCATGGTCGAGCTGGATATTAAGAGCAATGACGCCATGCTCGCCGCGTTGCCGCTTTACCATTCAGCGCAAATGCACGTTTTTCTAATGCCCGCGCTGTTATTGGGCGCTACCGTCTATTTGCTTGAAGCGCCGCTTCCTGAGCTATGTTTAAGCGCCATGTCTAACCACAAGGTCGCATCTTTTTTTGCCCCGCCAACGGTCTGGATCAGCTTGCTACGCCATGCTGAATTTGACCGCTTTGACTTAAGTGCCCTCAACAAAGCGTATTACGGTGCCTCGATTATGCCGGTGCCGGTACTGGAGGAGCTGCAGCAGCGCATACCGGGCGTAGGGCTATACAACTGCTATGGGCAGAGCGAAATTGCCCCGTTAGCCACCGTTCTGCGTCCTGAAGAGCATGCCGCGAGGCCTGCTTCCGCCGGGCGGCCCATATTGACGGTGGAGACGCGCATCGTCGACCTAGACATGAATGACGTACCTTCCGGCGAGCATGGAGAGATTGTCCATCGCTCACCGCAGCTTATGAAGGGATACTGGGATAAAGCGGCGATGACCGAAGAAGCATTTCAAGGCGGCTGGTTCCACTCGGGGGACGTGGGTTACTTCGACGAAGCGGGGTACTTATACGTTGTCGATCGCATTAAAGATGTGATTAATACTGGGGGCATACTGGTCGCTAGCCGTGAGGTAGAGGAAGGGCTGTTTAAGCACCCGGCGGTCTCTGAAGTGGCGGTGATCGGTCAGCCCGACGAGAAGTGGATCGAAGCCATCACTGCAGTGGTGGTGTTGAAAGAGGGCCAGTTGGTCAGCGAGGAAGCGCTGATTCATCACGCCAAAACGTTAATGGCGCCTTATAAAGTGCCTAAGCACATTGTCTTTACCGATGCGTTACCCAAGAGCACCGCTGGAAAAATCCTCAAGCGCCATCTACGTCAAGAGCTTAAGCCATGAGCGTGGACCAGGAAGCAAGCGCGCTGTTCTACAGCATGATTAAGCGCTGTCTCACGAAAGAAGTGGCACCGTTTTACGATCAGTGGGAGGCCTCAGGCGAAATCCCCCGTTCGTTGTGGCATGCGTTAGGCGCTGCAGGCTTGTTGGGTATTGATCTAGATGAACAAAACGGTGGGTCAGAGGCCGATATTGGGATTACCCAGCTCGTGCTGGAAGAGCTTTCTCGCCAAGGATTTGGTGGCTTAGCCAGCGCTTATAATATTCACGCCAATATCGTCATGCCTTATGTGCAAACGCTAGGGACGGCCTCACAGCGCGAGCAGTGGCTGCCAACCATGGCCCGTGGCGAAATTCTCGGCGCCATTGCCATGACCGAGCCCCATGCCGGTAGCGATCTGGCATCAATGAACACTCGCGCGAAACGCACTAATGAAGGCTGGGAGTTAAGCGGCAGCAAAATTTTTATCACCAACGGGCAGTTTGCCGACGTGGTGATTGTGTGTGCCAAGACGGATCCTAGCGCTGGCGCAAAAGGCGTTTCTCTGTTTTTAGTCGATACTCATTTGTCGGGCTTTGCACGGGGCAAGCCAATCAAAAAAATCGGCCAGCACGCCAGCGACACCGCCGAGCTTAGCTTTGATCATATTCAGTTGCCTCATGATGCTTTGCTGGGCGAAGAGGGCGCCGGTTTTCGCTACTTAATGCAGGAGCTGCCGCGCGAACGTCTCGGCGTTGGCGCTCAGGCCTTGGGCGCAGTAGAAGGCGCGTTAGCGCTTACCTTAGCGTATGTGGAGCAGCGCCAAGCATTCGGGCAACGCGTGGCTGATTTTCAAAATACTCGTTTTGTCCTGGCTGATATAAAGGCCCAGCTAGACGTCGCACGGGCCTACTTCGAGCACTGCCTCGAAAAATACCGCCAAAGGACGATGAGCAGCACCGATGCCGCGATTTTAAAACTGCAGCTAAGTGAGCTGCAGTGCCGAGCGGTGGACCGTTGCCTGCAGCTGTTTGGCGGCTACGGTTATACGGAGGAATATCCTATATCACGCTTTTATCGAGACGCACGAGTGCAGACTATTTATGCCGGTAGCTCAGAGATCATGAAAGAGGTCATTGCACGCTCGCTGCTTGGCAAAGTGGATTCATCGAGTCGCTAATAAAGCGTTGCTAAGAATCAGTTAGTTAAGACATGAGGAAATATCTATGCGGTTGGATGATGTCGTGATCTTAGCGGGTGCGCGCACCGCTATTGGCAGTTTTGGCGGGTCGCTCTCAAGCATGGCGCCGTTTGAATTGGGGGCGATAACCGCGAAAGAGGCATTACGGGGCTCTGGTGTTGAGGCTGGTGATATTGACCATTCTGTTTTCGGCCACATTATTACCACAGGCCCTCAAGATGCCTATTTGGCGCGGCATATTGCGCTGAACGCTGGCGTGCCCAAGGAAGCCGGTGCCTTCAACGTTAACCGACTGTGTGGATCGGGTGTTCAGGCCGTGGTGTCTGCCGCACAGCAGATCGTTTTAGGCGATAGTCGTTTGGCGTTAGCGGGAGGTGCTGAATCCATGTCTCGCGGGGCCTATTTGTTACCGCCTCCGGCGCGCAACGGTGTGCGTATGGGCGATATGGGCATCCAGGACTTAACCTTGGGCATACTTAGCGATCCTTTTGGTAGCGGCCATATGGGATGCACCGCAGAAAACATCGCTAAAAAGTATGGATTTACCCGTGAACAGTTGGATCAATTTGCTCTTGAAAGCCACCAAAAGGCGGCTTGGGCAATAGCGGAAGGTCGCTTTGATGCTCAAATTGTACCGATAGAAATAAGCCAAGGTAAGCAGACGGTGCGTTTCTGTCAGGATGAACACGTGCGCGAAGGTCTCCAGCTAGGCGATTTAACGCGGCTGAAGTCGGCCTTTCAAAAGGACGGTGTGGTGACCGCAGGCAACGCGTCAGGCATTAATGACGGCGCGGCAACGCTTGTCCTTGCTCACAGAGATGAAGCGAAACGGCGCGGACTGGTGCCCCGGGCACGCCTGCGGGTAGCTACGATGGCGGGTGTTGAGCCATCGCTTATGGGCTTAGGGCCGATTCCCGCGGTTAAGCGCTGCCTGCAGCAGGCAAGCCTTAGTATTCATGATATTGATGTGATTGAATCAAACGAGGCCTTTGCTGCTCAAGCAATGGCGGTAGCGCAGACGCTAGGCTTTCCACTGGAAAAGCTCAACCCTAACGGTGGGGCGGTTGCGCTAGGCCATCCAGTGGGCGCGACGGGGGCTATTTTGATTCTCAAAGCGCTGCATGAATTAGAGCGTATTAACGGTCGCTACGGCTTGATCACGCTGTGTATTGGCGGCGGTCAAGGTATTGCGCTGCTTATTGAGCGCTGCTAAAGAAGCTCGCCGCAACAAGAACAAGCGAAAAGGAGTTTTAATGTCCACGATCACACCAAAAATGTTACCGGCAACGGCGTCGGCCACCAATCCATCTCTAATGATTGGCGACTTGCTGGACGCGGGTGTTCGCATGGCCGGCGATAATCAAATCGTATATCGAGACCAAAGCCGCCACGATTACGGGCGTTTTCGCGAGCGAGTCCATCAACTGGCCCACGTGCTGACTGCTCAGGGTGTTAAAGCGGGTGATGTGGTGGCCGTGTTAGATTGGGATAGCCATCGTTATCTGGAGTGTTTTTTTGCGATTCCAATGATTGGCGCAGTGCTGCATACGGTCAATGTACGCTTGGCGCCGGAGCAAGTTCTTTACACCATGGAGCACGCCGAAGACGCTTTTGTTATCCTGCATGAAGAGTTCATATCGCTGATTGAGCCGCTGGCCGATAAACTTCCCTTAGTACGTGGCTACCTGCTGTGCCAAGACGCGTCACAGGCTCTTAATACCACTCTTCCTGTTGTTGGTGAGTTCGAATCGCTGTTAAGTGAGCAGCCCACTGACTATGCATTCCCTCGCTTTGATGAAAACGCCGTGGCGACCTTGTTTTACACGACGGGCACCACGGGCAACCCTAAAGGGGTTTTCTTTACCCATCGCCAATTGGTATTACATACCTTAAGCGAGGCGAGTGCGTTCCAAGCGCCAGGTTTTGAGCTGTTGAATCGAGACAAGGTATATATGCCTATTACACCCATGTTTCACGTGCATGCCTGGGGCGTGCCTTATACGGCTACGCTGATGGGGGCTACCCAGGTCTACCCAGGGCGATATGAGCCAGAAATGCTGGTGAAACTGCTGGTCAGCGAAAAGGTCGATTTTTCACACTGTGTACCGACGCTATTAAACATGGTGGTTAGCGCTGAGGCGGTTGCCTCAAAACAGATTGATCTCACTGGTTGGAAGGTGCTGGTGGGTGGCAGTGCGCTAACGCAATCGTTGGCAAGCAAGGCCTGGGAACTTGGGATTGATACGCGCAGCGCCTATGGCATGTCGGAAACCTGTCCACTGCTGACCGCCGGAATTTTGCCCCAGGATATCGCCACCGCCGATTTTGCGACCCAACTGCCCTGGCGCTGTAAAGCGGGGCTGCCCATTCCTTTGGTTAGGCTGCAGGTTGTTGATTCCAACGATGAGCCACTACAGCAGGATGGTAAAAGCATCGGCGAAGTGCGCGTCCAGGCGCCTTGGTTGACTCAAGCCTATTTTAAAGAAGAGGCGCGCAGCACCGAGCTATGGCGCGATGGTTGGCTTCACACCGGGGATGTAGGCTCTCTCGATGAACGTGGCTTTCTAACCATTAGCGATCGTATCAAGGATGTTATTAAAACGGGGGGCGAGTGGCTCTCATCGTTAGAGCTTGAAAGTTATATCAGCCAGTGTCCTGGGATTGCCGAGGTGGCCGTGATCGGCGTCGCCGATGACAAGTGGGGAGAACGTCCGGCTGCATTGGCTGTAGCCGTCGACGCTAACAACCCGCCGACGGTGGCAGATGTACAGGCATTTCTAGAGCAGTTTGTCACCCAGGGAAAACTCAGACGCTGGGCCATTCCGAGCATGATCCGTTTCGTCGATGAAATCCCCAAGACCAGCGTGGGTAAGCTGGATAAAAAACGTATTCGTAGCGAAGTCTAGAGTGTCTAAAGTACCTGTCGCGCGGTCAGTGAAGGTTGCCCGCCGTGCGAGCTTTGCGGTAAGCGGCGGGCGAATTGCCTGTCCAGGTTTTAAACGCGCGGCTAAAGCAGGCCAAGTCTTCAAAGCTTAATGCTTCGGCAATACTGATGAGTGGCTTTTGACTGCAGGTAAGCGCCTGAACGGCGTAGTCGCGCCGGTACTCATCCTTAACGGCCTGAAAGTGAGTGCCTTCCTGCTTCAAATGCCGAGCTAATGTGCGCGCCGACATGTGTAGGGCGTTGGCGACGCTGTGCACCGTGCCGGCATTGATAAGATCGCGCGCTAGGTGCTCACGTACACGGTGCGCCAGTAGGCGGTCCGCAAATGAGACGTAAAACCAATCTGCCGGGGCGCGCTTTAAAAAGGCGCCCAGGTGTTTTTTGGTTTGGCGTATAGGATGTTCAAGCCATCCTCGATCAATATAAATCGCGGTTTGAGGCTGCTCAAAGCGAACCGTACCTGGGTGGAAGTACAGATAATCAGCACTGTGTGGCGGCAGGATGTAGGCACACTCCATTAAAATCGGCGGTATTTTACGTGCAATCATCCATGATGCTATACCGTGAAAGAGCTTGAGCATCAGCTCATGAATTAAGGTTCTGCTCCCCGCCAAGGGCGCGTGCTCGACCAGGGCCATGCGGGCTAGATCTCCTTCCAGCGTAAACACGTAGCCAAAGTCATCAAGCAAAATGCGGAAGAACTGCGTGTAGCGATGCAGCGCCACCTGTAGATTGGGCGCATCCAGCATCGTTAAGCACAGCAGCTTTAATGTGCCGCCGCGCAGCGGGCGGGCAAAAAAGCCGGGCGTTTCGTCGTCTAGTTCATGCACCAATAAGCGGTAAAGCTCGGCAAACTGCTCAACCGTTACTCGGCCATGTGGTGCTGCGAGTAAAAAGGGCGAGATCCCTGCCCGTTCAAGATAGCGAGTAGGCGGGGTTACGGTGATCGGTAAGCCTTTAAATAGCTCATTTACAAAATGCATCGAGACGGTAACCGTCACTGGCGGGCTGCCTATAGAAAAAGTCTTATCGACGAATTGTTGTTGTACATTGGCAAAACGTTACCACGCTGCCAGTTTTCGCTCCATAGGTTCCACCCCCTCGGCGCGCGCATGCGTTACACTGTGCGCCTTATGATTAAGGAGGACTCCGCGTGGCCCTGTTACGACTCGAACAGCTGCAACTCGCCTATGGCACCCATGTACTGCTCAATCGCGCCGATCTGACGGTTGAAAAAGGCGAACGCCTCGCGCTGGTCGGTCGCAATGGCACCGGCAAGTCCACCCTACTAAAACTGGTAGCGGGCGATATTTTACCCGACGATGGTTCCATCTGGCGTGCCCCCGGTCTCAAGATCGGTGTGCTTGCACAGGAGTTGCCGGAGTCATCCGGCCTCACTATTTTCGATATGGTCGCCCAAGGGTTGCCCGAAGCCGGTGAACTGCTCTCTGAGTATGATCATCTTATCAATGATCCTGACCCTGATATGGATCGCATGGCGACGCTGCAAACGCGCCTGGAAGCTATTGACGGCTGGTCGTATCACCAGCGTATTGATACCGTATTAACACGTTTGGGCTTACCGCCTGAGGCGCAAATGAGCGCGCTTTCCGGTGGCTGGCGTCGGCGCGTGGCGCTTGCACGGGCGTTAGTCGCTGAGCCTGATTTGCTGCTGCTCGATGAGCCGACCAACCATCTGGACTTAGACACTATTGCTTGGCTAGAAGAGCAACTGCTGTCGTTTAATGGTGCCGTGCTGCTGATTACCCATGACCGGGCATTTTTATCTAAGTTGGCGACCAGTATTCTGGAGCTAGACCGTGGTCAACTGGGGCGCTATCCCGGTAAGTACGTCGAGTATCAAGCCCGTAAACAGCACGAGCTTGAAGTTGAAGCGCGTGAGAATGCCGAGTTTGACAAAAAATTAGCGCAAGAGGAAGTCTGGATTCGCCAGGGCGTCAAAGCACGGCGTACGCGCAATGAAGGTCGTGTGCGGGCTTTAGAGGCCATGCGCAATGAGCGCAGTCAGCGTCGTGAGCGCCAAGGCAATGCTAACCTGACGGTAGACCGTGGAGAGCGCACCGGCAAGCGCATCGTGGAGCTGAAAGGCGTCACTCAGCGGTTTGGCGATGACGTTGTGCTGCGTGGCATGAATCTCGAAATACTGCGTGGTGACCGAATCGGTTTCTTAGGGCGCAACGGGGCGGGTAAAACCACGCTGCTGAAAATATTGTTGGGCGAGCTTGAGCCAACCGAGGGCAGCGTTCAGATGGGCACCAATCTGAAGGTGGCCTATTTTGACCAGCTGCGCGCCGGGCTTGAACTGGACAAAACGGTTTACGACAACGTTGCTCAGGGCAGTGACCGGGTGAGCGTTGGTGGTAAAGATCGCCATGTGATGAGCTACCTGCAGGATTTCTTGTTCACGCCTGAGCGGGTACGCCAGCCGGTGAAAGCACTTTCCGGTGGTGAATCTAATCGACTTCTGCTCGCCAAGCTATTTACCCAGCCGGCCAACGTATTAGTGCTCGATGAGCCTACCAACGACCTCGACATGGAAACCCTTGAGCTGCTTGAAGAGCTGCTACTTGATTTCGATGGCACGCTGCTGCTGGTATCCCACGACCGAACCTTTATGGATAACGTTGTCACCAGCATGCTGGCCTTTGAAGGCGAGGGCGTGGTGCGAGAATATGTGGGCGGCTACACCGACTGGATTCGTCAGGGCGGTAAGCTGCCGCCGGCGCCTTGGGAAGGGGCAGCGCGGCAGCGTACTGAACCGACCTCAGAGGCGCCCAAAAAAGCGCCTGAAATCTCGGCGGCACCTGCCAAAAAAAGCGTCAAGCTCTCTTACAATTTGCAGCGTGAGTTAGATACGTTGCCCGCTGACATTGAACGTTTTGAGGGCGAGGTAGAAACGTTAGAAAATGCGATAGGTGACCCAGCGTTTTATCAGCAGGACGCCGACACCGTCGCAGCTAAGTTGCAGCAGCTCGAAGCCGTGCAAAAGCAGTTAGAAACAGCGATGGAGCGCTGGATGGAGCTGGAGGCAATGGCCGCAGGAGAGTAAGCCCGATAAATTAAAAGGCGCCTTATGGGCGCCTTTTTTGTTCTTGATAAAGCGGGCTCGATTACTCGTCGGTTTTCTCACCTTTCTTGCCGACGCGAACGGCTAAGACATCGCACTGGGCGCCATGAAGTACGCCGGTGGAGGTTGAACCCAGCAGCAGAGCAAAGCCATGGCGGCCGTGGGAGCCTACGACAATCAAATCCACGTTATGATCTTCGGCAAAGCGATGGATCTCGGTATCGGGCATACCCACTACCACATGCTGATGGGTTTCAGGCACGTGAGGAGCGGCAATTTCAGCCAGGCGCTTTTTGGCATGCTCATCCAGCTGGTCTTGAATGCTGGTAAGGTCCATCGGGATATCGCCACCATAGGCAAAGCCAAGCGGTTCAAGCGTGTGCATGATGGATATTTTAGCCCGGTCATTACGCTCTGCAATGACGACGGCGCGCTCAAGAATTTTGTGCGAGTCTTTGGTTAGGTCAACGGCAACTAAAATGTGGTGATAGCTCATGGCGTATCTCCTTGGCAGTGGGTTACAAAGGTACTCTTTGTACGATGATGATGGCCTTTACTTTAGATGGCGTAGCGTTACTTAACAACGACCTATGTCATGGTTTTTTAGGTTAGCTTAGTCAGTGTGGCTTATGTTGAAGGAAATGTAGAGATGGAATGGTTAATTATTGTCGGTATTGTGATGTTTGTCATCGCGCCCGTGATGTGGTTGAAGCCCAGCCCGCAGCAAAAGCGTCACTCATTGCTTCGCTCGCAGATCACGCGTCAAGGCGTCACTATCAAGATGGAAAAGCCTCCGCTTCACCATTTTAAAGGCACGATGCCAGCTTATCGCTGGCACTATCCGCAAGACGATCCTGGGCCGGATTTTCTGCTGGTAAGAGACAGCAATGCAAGCGAAGCATTAGCGCCTTTCCATGCCGGTTGGCGCTGGCGAATAGCGCCGCTACGCCCGTTACCTGATAGCGCTACGGTGCATTTGAAAACGTTGCTGGAGCGCTTGCCACAGGATGCGCTGGTGGTGCAGTCGACCCAATATACGTTGACGCTATGGTGGTGGGAGTCACAAACGGCGGAACGATTTACGACTTATGTGCCGGTGTTTGAGCACTTAAGAGATGCGCTGCGTGGCTATGCGGATCGACCCATTACCAGGCCGCTCGGTTTTAAAGAGCAGCCTGGCAGTAGGGAGGCGAAGCCTTAGGACGCGGGCTTGTCTTGAAGAGTCTCTTATTGAGAGCTGTCGCCTTCAGTATCATTTTCTTCAGGGCAGTTTTCTTCAGAGCCATCCTGATCGCGCGCTTGTATCGCCAGTCCGTTTGACTCAATCAGGGTCAGCCACTCATCCAACTGCTGAAGATTTTCATCCGTTAGGCCTTGTAATATCTCTTTGCGGGCTTCTTTAGCAACGCTGTCAATTTTTTCCAGTAGTGGCATAGCGGCAGGCGTTAAATAGATACGCTTGCTGCGACGGTCATTGTCGCAGGCACGCCGCTCAACTAATCCTTGTTCTTCAAGCTGGCCCAGCGTGCGCACCAGTGAAGGCGCCTCCACGCCAATAACCCGAGCAAGATCACACTGGGGGTGTCCCTCTCCCAAGCGCCATAGGTGATAGAGCGTTACCCAGCGGGTTTGCGTTAAGCCCAGCGGGGCAAGTCGCCGATCTAGGATTGAGCGCCACAGATGTGGCAAACGGGCAAGGCGAAAACCAATAGATGAAGCCATAAGCAACTAGCTACCAATAAGTGTGTATAGGCGAATTGTCATAAGCTACGCCGCTGAATGCAAGGTGCTGAATCAATCAATCTGTTTATTCGTCCTTAGTATTGTTAGAACTTCTGGGCACGAAACGTCTTAGATTCAAGCCACTTAGACCGCTGGGGCGTATTTGTGCATCGGCTTTAGAGGCGGTTTGACTATCCTCTGAGACTTCAAAACGTATCAGACCAAGGCGCTGCCCGCTGCCTGTCATAATATCAACGCGCCAATCACCGGTAGGGTCATCGGGGAAGTTTTGCTTATGACTCCAAGCACGATAACCCTCTTCGCGCCCGCCGTTAATATTCAGCTTCACCACATCCATGGGCTGACCGTTGTGATGCCAAGCATGGGTAATGGTTTCACTTAATCCCCTTGGTGCGCGTATGGCCGTATAAACATAAAGCCCGTTTTCACTAATTGTTTGAGGCGTTAATGCTATTGAACCTTCGGGCAGTCGCTGTTCAATATTGAACGAGGGCGACAGTGCACTGCTGGTCATCCATAAACTGGCAGGCGGTACCCATATGCGGCCTACCCAAGCGCCATAGGCCAGCACTAATGTTAGTGCAAAAAATAGGCACCAGCGTTGAAGCGAACGTCGCTTCAATAAATGCCAAAAACTAGGTAGCGCCACCACGATGGTAATGCTGAGTGCTAGCAGCAAGCTCTGACCGGTGGTCAGGTGCACCATGATAGGCAGTGTAACCAGCAGCACTAGAAACACGCACATAGCATGAAACATAAAGTAAAGGCTGCGCCAGCGTTCAGCTACTTTGAAATATAGCGGATCAATAATAGACAACAAGGCCATGCCGCCAACTAATACTGCAAACAGTGTTTGCCCGCTATTCCAAACCGTTGTGACTAAAATAAACGGCAGCGTAAAGAAAAGCGTTTCTTGGTGAATCATTTGCGCAATAAACGTCGCCACGCCCCGCGGTGGCGTCGGGTGACCCCGGTGAGATAGCCAGCGGCTGATCAATCCTTCTGATAGTAGCAGTGTCCAGGCGAACAGCAGCCCAAGCGCTAAGGCCGCGCCTAGCCACTGTTGACGATCGACTAGAAAAAAGCTTCCCAGGCCTGCGGCGAATGCCATTGGGGGCCATAACCAGCTCCAAGGCTTTATGCGTACGACTATACTTTCAATACGCCGCTGAGCCGAAGCAATGCGAGAAGGTGTGAGCAGTGTGCCCATACAAGGTAACCTGGATGATGAAAGATGTGTGATTCTAACAGTCTGCCGGGCTTGGCGCTGATCTACTGCGAATCTCGGCCTGGATTAATTGATTTATTAGCCGAAAGTCAGGGCTTGACGTGCTTAGGCATCTCAACCAAGCTAAGGCAATCAAACGGCCGTATGAAAGTCGTCTAAAAGTGTGGCGGGTTCTCTTTTCAGAGCCAGCCCGAAAAGCGGAGAGAACGCGGATGATCTACCAAGGCAATGCCATCACGGTGACACGTCGTGACACCCCTAGCGGTAATGATATCGCAATGCTCACTTTCGATTTGAAAGATGAGTCCGTCAATAAGCTTTCTAGCGCTGTTGTTGCAGAACTCGCTGACGCGGTGAAGGCTATTCAGGTTGAAAACAGCTTGAAAGGCTTGGTCATCGCCAGTGGTAAAGACGCGTTTATCGTAGGCGCCGATATCACCGAGTTTCATACGCTTTTCGATAAAGGCGAAGAATACCTCGTCGAGATGAACCTTAAGGTTCACGACATTTTTAACGCGATTGAAGACCTGCCTTTCCCGACAGTCACGGCGGTCAATGGGCTGGCGCTTGGCGGCGGTTGTGAGGTTCTGCTGACCACCGATTTTCGTGTGATGAGTGAAACTGCCAAGATCGGCCTTCCAGAAACCAAGCTAGGCATACTCCCCGGCTGGGGAGGCTGCGTTCGTTTGCCTCGCTTGATCGGCGCAGACAATGCCATTGAGTGGATTGCAGGTGGCACCGAAAACCGCGCCGATGCGGCACTTAAAGTAGGTGCTGTCGACGCGGTCGTCGCCGCAGAGCAGTTAGAAGAGGCGGCGCTCGACATTCTAGACCGCGCTAATAGCGGCGAGCTGGATTACCAAGCGCGCCGTCTGGAAAAAACCAGCTCGCTGAAGCTTAATCCCATTGAGCAGATGATGGCGTTTGAAACCGCCAAGGGGTTTGTTGCCGGAAAAGCTGGGCCGCATTATCCCGCGCCGGTTGAAGCCATCAAAGTCATTCAGAAAGGCGCGGGTGAAGAGCGTGGCCGTGCCCAGGCAATTGAAGCCAAGGCATTCGCTAAGCTTGCGCTGAGCAGCGTGGCGTTCAATTTGGTGGGCCTATTCCTGAATGACCAAGTGGTTAAAAAGAAAGCCAGCCGTTATGAGAAACAGGCACAGCCAGTGAAACAAACGGCTGTGCTGGGTGCCGGTATTATGGGCGGCGGTATCGCTTACCAGAGTGCGTCTAAGGGCACGCCAATCCTGATGAAAGACATCAAGGATGAAGCGATTGAGCTTGGCTTGAAAGAAGCGCGCAAGCTATTTACCAAGCAGGTCGAGCGTAAAAAGCTTTCCACCGAGCAGATGGCTGAAAAGCTGAGCAATATTCGCCCAACGCTCTCCTATGGTGATTTTGGTAACGTTGATCTCGTTGTCGAAGCGGTGGTTGAAAACCCCAAGGTAAAAGGCGCGGTGCTAGCTGAAGTTGAAGATGCGGTGAGCGAAAACACCATTCTTACTTCTAATACATCAACGATTTCCATTAATCGATTGGCGGAGAATCTTAAGCGTCCAGAAAACTTCTGCGGTATGCACTTTTTTAACCCCGTTCACCGCATGCCGTTGGTGGAAGTAATTCGTGGTGAAAAGACGTCTGATGCCGCCGTTGCAGCAACCGTGGCCTATGCGCGTGCGATGGGGAAAACGCCGATCGTGGTTAACGACTGCCCCGGTTTCTTAGTTAACCGCGTACTGTTTCCGTATTTCGGCGGCTTTAGTTTCCTGGTCGAGCAGGGCGCTGACTTCCAGCATATTGATAAAGTGATGGAGAAGTTCGGCTGGCCTATGGGCCCCGCTTATTTGCTCGACGTGGTGGGCTTAGACACTGCCGTACACGCTAATGAGGTAATGGCGGAAGGTTTCCCTGATCGCATGGCGCGTGAGGGTAAAACCGCTATTCAGGTCATGTATGACAATGACCGCCTTGGTCAAAAGAACGACAAAGGTTTTTACGCTTACGAGGAAGACAAAAAAGGTAAGCCTAAGAAAGTAATCGATGAAGCCGCTTACGCTCTGATTAAAGAGGTGGTGAAAGAGCATAAAGAATTTTCTGACGAAGACATCATTGCGCGCATGATGGTGCCGCTGTGCTTGGAAACCGTGCGCTGTTTGGAAGATGGCATTGTAGCGACGCCAGCAGAAGCGGATATGGCGTTGATCTATGGCATCGGCTTCCCTCCCTTCCGCGGTGGTGCGCTGCGCTATATTGACGCGATGGGCGTAGCAGCGTTCGTCACATTGGCAGAAGGCTTAGCCGATGAGCTGGGGCCGCTGTACGCGCCCACCGACAAGCTGCGTCAGATGGCGAAAAATGGCGAGTTGTTCTATTCCAGCGATAAGCAGGCCAACCAAGCCTAACCACCACGCATAGGAGATAAAAGATGAGTTTGAGTCCGAGAGATATTGTGGTGGTTGACGGTGTCCGTACCGCCATGGCAAAAGCCAAGCATGGTGCTTTTCGCAACGTTCGCGCTGAGAATCTATCCGCAGCGGCGATGCAGGCGCTGTTTACCCGCAACCCCAATCTAGATCCGTCAGAAGTGGACGATGTGATTTGGGGCTGTGTGAACCAGACGCTTGAGCAGTCCATGAACATTGCCCGCAACGCAGCGATCATGACCGGCATACCCCGCTCGGTCCCCGCGCAAACGGTGAACCGTTTGTGTGGTTCTTCAATGACGGCCCTACACATTGCCGCTGCGAATATTAAAGCGGGCATGGGTGATTTCTTTATCATCGGCGGCGTTGAACACATGGAACATGTGCCCATGGCGCATGGCGTTGACGTGAACCCGGCGGCCAGTAAGTACGCGGCCAAAGCGGCCATGATGATGGGGTTAACCGCCGAACTGCTGGGCAAAATGCACGGCGTTTCGCGTGAAGAGCAGGATAAGTTTGGCGTGCGCTCTCATCAGCGCGCCCAGGCAGCGATGGAAAAGGGCTTTTTTGATAATGAGATTATCGGCGTAGAAGGCCACGACCAGCGCGGCTTTAAAGTGATGGTGACGCGCGATGAAGTTATTCGTGGCGACTCGACCCTCGAATCTATGGCGAACCTGAAGCCTGTATTCGATCCGCGTAACGGCACCGTCACGGCGGGCACCTCATCGGCGTTGTCGGTCGGGGCTTCAGCGATGGCAGTCATGAGCTATGAGCGTGCACAGGCACTTGGTTTAACGCCCATCGCACGGGTGCTATCAACCGGTGTGGCTGGTTGTGATGCATCGATCATGGGCTATGGCCCGGTGCCCGCATCGAAGAAAGCGCTTAAAACAGCGGGTCTGTCGTCCGCGGATATTGACACCGTTGAGCTTAACGAGGCATTTGCTGCTCAAGGCATCCCGGTACTGAAAGATTTAGGTTTCCTAGATGCGCTAGACGATAAGGTCAATCTTAACGGCGGCGCTATTGCGCTAGGGCATCCGCTGGGCTGCTCGGGGTCGCGTATCTGCACTACGCTACTTAACGTCATGCAGCAGCGCGATACGACGTTAGGCTTGGCGACCATGTGTATCGGCATGGGGCAGGGCGTTGCCACAGTGTTTGAACGGCTTAAATAAAGGCTAAAATTTTAACAAAGCGTTGTTAGCTTAAAACCAAACGGCACCGTATCAGGTGCCGTTTTTTTTGTTTTAAAGCGGCGTTAGTTAAACCGATTTTTCATTCCGATTGAAAGGCCGTGCGATGAAAGTTAGCCGCCGCTTCAACTTCTGCAATACCACAGGTGTCGGGCACAGGAACGGTATTGCCGGCTAGTACTGCCAGCACGGCTCGGGTGCCGTTGGCTAATGATTCCAGGTTGTAGCCACCCTCTAATACAAAAACTAAGCGGCCTTCGCAGTGCTGCTCTGCCAGCTGTTGCATGAAACCGGTTAGCGCGCCAAATCCTGCGTAGGAAACGTTAAGTGCTAAATCGTGCCAGTGAGGGTCAAAGCCCGCGGATACTAAAATAATATCAGGCTTAAACCACGCTGCAGCCGGTGCCAGAATGTCACGAAATGCTTTGAGATATGCTTCATCGCCCGCACCCGCGGGCAGGGGCACGTTAATAGTGGTGCCTTCGCCCAAACCTGCACCGACTTCTTCAAGGTGGCCTGAACCAGGGTAGAAAGGCGCGGCGCGATGTATGTCGAAAAACATCACATCGGGTTCTGCCCAAAAGATATCTTGAGTTCCATTGCCGTGGTGAGCATCCCAATCGACGATCAGTACGCGTTCACAGCCAAGTGCCGCTCGCGCGTGTGCAGCTGCAACGGCGACATTATTAAACAAGCAAAATCCACGCGCGCGAACGGGTTCAGCGTGATGCCCCGGCGGGCGTACGAGTGCAAACGCACTTTTAGCCCGTTTTTCCATCACGGCTTCTACCGCCGCAATCGCTGTGCCAGCCGCGACTTCAGCCGCATCTACGCTGCCTGGCGAAACGGCCGTGGTATCGACATCCAGCCACGCATTTTTGCCGCGTAAGCTGAAAATGTCGGTTAAATAAGAGGTGGTATGCACCCTAGCTAACTGCTCATGCGTGGCCACTTTTCCGCCTTCGATTTTAAGGCCGTCGATCGGCGCTTTTTCAAGTAGCTCTTGGATAGCGGTTAGCCGCCCAGGGTGTTCAGGATACTTCCATGGCCCCGGAAGGCCTGCTAGCAGGTTCCTCACTCTTTTATCGATTCGGTGGGGCAAGAACTCGGCGTCGATATTAGGCTCGTGAGCAAGTACGCGATCATCATATAAGGCAATGACATTGTGCATAATGGCTACCTAGAATGCGTGCATTGGATAATAGCGGCTGTGCGAGTAGAGGGTTGGACGGTCGCTCTATCTCGCGATGGGCACGAAATGCTTACTGACAGTAAGGCAGGCTAGGCGGGGTTATTCAATGCCACTTTCAGCGTTAAGCGCTGGGCTAATGCAGTTTTTTCTACTGGATAGGCAAACGATTGCGTGAAGAGACGTTATTGAAGATGTTTTACAGGAGTTAGTACTTGTATAAAACAAGCGTTCAACGGCGGCTCTATGGATCTGGCGTCTTTCCAGGTCAGTCGAGATGCCGGTGCAGAAACGGCCAATACCTCAAAAATGGCGATGATGATGGCCATGTCCTCTGACATGAATGAGGGCTCTTTTATGGATGAAGAGGTAGCCGCATTAAGTGAGGATGTCAGCATCATAGGGGTGCAGGCAGATGACCAGAGTGTATTGATGTAACGTACATTCAATACGACATTTTCTTTAGCACCTAAGCTGAGTTGAGGAAGTAAATAGCGTCAATAAAGCCTGCGAGCTGTTCATTCAGCATCGCAGGCTTTTTCATGGAGTGGCCAGCTCTGAAAAATACGCAAAGGAATAATTGCCATATTAAAATATGTCCATTATTCTGGACATATGGAAATTAAAAATGTTACCGATAGCTTCGCGGCGCTGTCTCAAGGTACGCGCCTTGAGGTGTTTAGGCTGCTTGTACGTCATGAACCCGAAGGACTTCCCGCGGGTGACATTGCCCGTCAGCTATCTGTGCCACATAACACTATGTCGGCACATCTTTCGGTGCTCTCGCGGGCGGGTTGGGTTGTATCGCGTAGGCAGGGGCGATCAATTATTTACCGCGCTAGTCTGTGGCACATGCAGCAAACGCTTAACTTTCTGATCCATGATTGCTGTGCAGGCCATCCAGACGTGTGTGAACCGTTTTGGGCGACATTCAATGAATGTTCCATCAATGACAGTCAGGAGTGAAAGGCGTTGAAAACGACGATTTACCACAACCCCGCGTGCGGAACCTCCCGTAATACGCTAGCAATGCTCGAAGCTTCAGGCGAGACGCCCAAGGTGGTCGAGTATCTCAAGACACCGCTTAGCCGTGAACGGCTAGTCGAGCTGATCTCAATGATGGCGATTGCCCCGCGAGAGTTGCTGCGTCGTAAGGAGCCCTCCTATGATGAGCTCAACCTTGATGATCCCGCGTTAAGTAATGATCAACTGATAGACGCCATGATCGCGCATCCAATCCTGGTCAATCGCCCAATTGTGATAACCGAAAAGGGTACATGCCTGTGCCGTCCTTCAGAGCTTGTGCTTGAATTATTGGCCAATCCAGTCACGACGTTTACCAAAGAGGATGGAGATATCGTGCACCTCAAGGGCCATCGCAAATGAGCGAACATGCCAGTTTCGATAACCTGCCCAACATTGACCCTCGAAAGCTGCAGCCGATTGATGTCGATGCGCTGGCTGGGCCTGATGCCCAGCGTCATCCCCCCAAAGTCCTGGTGCTTTACGGCTCACTGCGCGAGCGCTCTTTTTCACGTCTGGCGTCCGAAGAGGCAATGCGGTTGTTGCGCTGGTACGGCTGTGAAGTGCGCACGTTTAATCCGTCGGGTTTACCGCTACCGGATGACTCAGAGGCCGACCATCCCAAAGTGCAAGAGCTACGCGATCTTGCCCAGTGGTCCGAGGGTATGTTGTGGGTTAGCCCCGAGCGGCACGGTGCGATGACGGGCATTATGAAAACGCAAATTGACTGGATCCCTCTATCGCTCGGCAGTGTTCGACCTACTCAGGGAAAAACACTGGCGGTGATGGAAGTGTCTGGCGGCAGTCAAAGCTTCAACGCGGTCAATCAAATGCGAATTCTTGGGCGTTGGATGCGTATGATCACCATCCCTAATCAATCGTCTATACCCAAGGCATTCACCGAGTTTGATGGCGCCGGGCGAATGAAATTGTCACCACTTTATATGCGTATCGTTGATGTGTGTGAAGAGCTTGTAAAGTTTACCTGGCTGACCCGAGGCAAGTCCGCCTATCTTACTGATCGCTATTCTGAGCGCGTTGAGAGTGCTGAAGAACTCTCTCGCCGCGTTAATCAAAACACTCACTGACGAAGGTCATTTCATGTTGGCACTAGCCATTTTTGTTGTCACTCTGGTTTTAGTGATCTGGCAACCTAAAGGTTTAGGTATTGGTTGGAGCGCGCTGGGCGGTGCTTTAGTGGCGCTTTTAATGGGCGTCGTGCAGCTGGGGGATGTCGCGGTAGTGTGGGGGATTGTTTGGGATGCTACCTTCACCTTTGTGGCGTTAATCATCATTTCGTTGCTTCTAGACGAGGCAGGATTTTTTGCCTGGGCGGCGTTACATGTTGCGCGCTGGGGCAATGGGCGAGGACATCTTCTCTTCCCGCTGGTCGTTATATTAGGCGCCATCATTGCAGCATTTTTCGCTAACGATGGCGCGGCCTTACTGCTAACTCCCATTGTGATCGCTATCTTGTTACGCCTTAACTTTGAGCCGCCTGCGGCATTCGCTTTCATTATCGCAACGGGGTTTGTCGCCGATACCACAAGCCTGCCGCTGGTGATCTCCAATCTTGTGAATATTGTCAGTGCCAACTACTTTGATATCAGCTTTGATCGTTATGCTGCGGTCATGGTACCGGTCAACCTAGTGTCGCTGGCGGCAACGCTGATCGTTCTCTGGATCGTATTTGGTCGCCGTATTCCTGTACGCTATAGTGTCGAAAATCTTGACGCGCCGGTTTCGGCCATCAAAGATCCCCTCGTATTTCGCGCAGCATTCCCATTGCTAGCGGTACTGCTTATTGCCTATTTTGTGACTGCCCCGTTAGGGATCCCAATCGCGTTTGTGACGGGAACAGGCGCCATTCTGTTGATGGCTATTGCCGGGCGTTGGTGGCAAGTAGGCCGAGGTGCCGTCGTTTCTGTAACGGGAGCACTACGCGGTGCCCCTTGGCAGATAGTGCTGTTCTCAATTGGGATGTATCTCGTTGTCTACGGGCTGGGTAGTGCAGGGCTGACGAATTATGGCGCTTTGGCGCTTGAATGGCTGGCGCAGCAGGGCGACTTTATCGCCACGTTAGGTACTGGCTTCCTTTCCGCCATTGTGGCCTCGGTAATGAACAATATGCCTTCGACACTAGTGGGCGCGCTGGCTATTGAGCAGGCGAAATTGCCAGCGGGAACTCAGGAGTTAATGATCTACGCTAACGTAATCGGTAATGATCTGGGGCCAAAATTCACCCCCATTGGTAGTCTCGCGACTCTGCTATGGCTACATGTGCTAGCGGGCAAGGGATACAAAATTGGTTGGGGCCAGTACATGAAAATTGGCTTATTGATTACGCCGCCAGTACTACTGGCGGCCTTGGTCGCCCTGGCTTTGTGGTTGCCGATATTGCCCGCCGCGTAAGCATATAGTGCTTACTATGGCGAGGCTGCTAGAGTGAAGACACTACTTAAATGTTTTAACATGGTGAGAGTCTTAACGCTGAGAGCTGATCATGCCTAGTAAGACATCTATCAACATTTTTTACGACGCGCAGTGCCCGCTTTGCCGTAAAGAGCGGCGCCGCTATGAGCGCTGGCTAGGGCACGAGGCGGATGATATCGACTGGCTTGATGTCAGCGAAAATGAGCAGGCGCTGCGAGATAAGGGCGTTGAGCCTGCCATGGCGCTGCGCTCGCTGCATATTGAAACGACGCAGGGCGAGCTGATAGAAGGTATTGATGCCTACCGAGTACTAATGAGGCGTATTTCATTATTGGTGCCTGTCGCCTGGGTTCTTGGCCTACCAGGAATAAAACCGGGCGTTCGCGCACTTTACGATAGGTGGGTAAAACGCCGCCTACAAAAACAGGGCCGCTGGCCCACTTAAGCACTAGCATAGGATGCCTGGCAATGCAGCGAAGTTCGCTATGGATGTGGGCGGTAGGGATAGGGGGGAGTCTGTTGTTAGCAGGCTGTGCCGGCGGGCAACGTCCTGCACCTTCGCCCATTCAGCCTGACAGTGAGGCGCCGCTAACGGCCCCGCAGCCCATCCCGGTAACGGGCATGAATGCGATGCCCGTTACCGGGATGGCAAGTGACTGGGTGCCGCCTCTGTTTATTAGCCCAGAAGAGGAAGCATCCTATTACGTTAGCCGTTTAGCGGATAGGCGCTTTGTGACCAGCTACGGTGGCTATGATAATCGGCGGCCTTTTTATATTGCCGCCGAGCGTTTGGGCGAAATAGGCCTTCCAGCGATTCCTTTGCTGTTTACTCGTTTGAATACTGCCGACCAATATGAGCTGGCGCTGGCACTCTATGCTCTGCAACTCGCTACGCAGGATCCGCAGCTTATGGTCCGAACCAGTGGTGAATATATTCAGCTGGGAGTGGTGTTAGACCCGGCGTATAACGCTGACAACATTGCTATCGCCCAGCAGTGGTGGCAACGTCACGCGATGCAGCTTGATCGTTAACGCGCCACCATTATTAAGATAATTCAGGAGAGAACGATGGCCTTTGCACTTTCAACCATGCAGGTTACTAGCGTAGCTTTTGCTAATCACCAAGCGGTTCCTTCCAGATACTCCGGTGAAGGTGAAGATATTTCTCCTGCGCTAGCCTGGCAAGGTGCACCTGAAGGAACCAAAGGGTTTGCAGTGATATGCCATGATCCGGACGCTCCTTTGGTTAAAGAAGGCAGCTACGGCTTTATTCACTGGGTGCTCTATAACTTGCCTGGCGATATTCAAGAATTAACTGAGAACACGGCCGTGGGCACCTCGGGCGTGAATGATCGTGGTAATAGCAGCTACTGTGGTCCGATGCCGCCAGAAGGGCATGGCAAACATCTCTACTATTTCTGGGTGCTAGCGTTAGACCATCAAACGTCGCTTCCAGCAGGGCTGACCCAAGCTGAGTTGCTCAATGAGATAGAGCCGCACCTGCTGGGTATGAATCGCTTGGTAGGTACTTACCAGCGCGGTTGATTCGCTAGCGGCTGGACATTTTACGCAACCCGTGTAGGCTCCATCGCTTTCTGAACCCCTATATACGAGTGCTTGTACGCGTTCTCGTGTTTGTTGAGTGATGGAGTCGTCTGATGAGTGATCTTCCTAACTGTCCTGCCTGTGCCTCTGAATTTAGCTACGATGACGGGCTTCAATACGTGTGCCCAGAGTGCGGTCACGAGTGGTCAAAGGTAGCAGAAGAAGAGGGCGCTGATGACGCATCCGGCGTGCGTGATGCGAATGGCAATCCGTTGGTCGATGGCGATAGCGTAACGGTCATTAAGGATTTAAAGGTAAAAGGTAGCTCACTGGTCGTTAAAGTAGGCACCAAAGTCAAAAGCATCCGCCTGGTAGAGGGGGATCATGACATCGATTGTAAAATTGATGGCATCGGCCCGATGAAGTTGAAATCTGAGTTTGTCAAAAAAGCCTGAGCTCACTGCTGCCAAGTATTGCTAATAAAATAGTCCATTGATTTCAATGGGCTATTTTTTTATTCCCAAGCTCTCTGGTAGCCATGCGCAGCATTGCTGTCCGGTGGTTATATGCAAATTCTAGGGGGAGAGTAAAATAAACCAATAGCTTTTTTAAATGATAATGATTGTTGTTTTTGATGCTATCAGCGCCGAACGTGCTTATATTTCGCGCAAATTGCTAACCATTTTGCTCAAGGGCTTCACATCAAATTTATACAGGACTAAAATGGTCCTCAATTGACGTGGCGTTCATTTGATCGACTGCGTTTTATGTATATGAAGGGGAGTGACATGCTCAAGCTTTCTCGGCTGACAGACTATGCCGCTGTGGTGATGGCGCAAATTGCCCGTCACTCTCAGGCATCGCATGCAGCGGCAGAGTTAGCGGACGCTGTGCAGTTGCCACACCCGACTGTGAGCAAAACGCTCAAAATGCTGGTGCGCGCTGGCTTGCTTGTTTCCCAGCGAGGATCGCAAGGCGGCTATCGCCTAGCGCGACCGGCGTCGCAGATTAGCGCTGCTGACATTATTGCGGCCATTGAAGGCCCTGTCGCCATGACCGAATGCAGTCAGGCAGAAGGCGATTGCGAACTTGTGGCTACCTGCGGTGTGGCAGACAACTGGCAGCGAGTTTCACTGGCAATGCGAACGTTGCTAGAAAGCGTAACGCTCGCGCACCTGGCGGATACAGCGCCGATAAAACTGCCGGTGCAACTGCCTATTCAAACGATCAGCCTGTCGACAGCGTCGGCTTCCTAGCGACGTAAAACAGGCCTTACTCATTTTGACGGCGAGCCGAACTCGCCACCCAACTGCCCGGAGGGTATCACCATGGCAAGCGAAGAAATGGAACAGTTGGTTCGTCGCGAATACAAAGATGGTTTTGTAACGGATATTGAGAGCGACACCCTGCCACCTGGCCTTGATGAAAATACCATCGCCTTTATTTCGAATAAAAAGGGTGAGCCGGAATGGATGCTGGAGTGGCGTCTTGATGCCTATCGCCAGTGGTTGAAGATGAAAGCTCCTTCCTGGGCACATCTTGATTATCCGCCGATTGATTACCAGTCGATCTCCTATTTCAGTGCGCCAAAACGGCCTGAAGATGGCCCGCAAAGTTTGGATGAAGTAGATCCTAAACTGCTCGAAACCTATGAAAAGCTGGGTATTCCGCTGCATGAGCGCGCGGCCCTTGCTGGCGTTGCGGTAGACGCGGTGTTTGACTCCGTTTCTGTCACCACAACGTTTAAGAAAGAGCTTGGCGAAGCAGGCGTTATTTTCTGCTCGATTTCAGAGGCTATCCGCGACTATCCAGAGCTGATCAAGCAATACTTGGGTACGGTCGTTCCCGTGGCGGACAACTATTTTGCGGCGCTGAACTCCGCGGTGTTTACCGATGGCTCCTTTGTGTTTGTTCCTGAAGGCGTCACCTGCCCGATGGAGCTGTCTACCTACTTCCGTATTAACGCGGCCAACACCGGCCAGTTTGAGCGCACCCTGATTATTTGTGAAAGCCGCGCTCAAGTATCGTATTTAGAAGGTTGCACCGCGCCGATGCGCGATGAAAACCAGCTTCACGCGGCAGTCGTAGAGCTTGTTGCGCTGGATGATGCTTATATCAAATATTCCACCGTGCAGAACTGGTATCCCGGCGATGAAAATGGCGTAGGCGGTATTTATAACTTTGTCACTAAGCGCGGCGATTGCCGTGGCGATCGTTCACGGATTAGCTGGACGCAAGTCGAGACCGGCTCAGCGATTACCTGGAAATATCCTTCCTGCATGCTTCGCGGCAAAGACAGTATCGGCGAGTTTTACTCCGTGGCGGTGACTAACGGTCGCCAGCAGGCGGATACCGGCACCAAGATGGTTCACATTGGCGAAGGCAGTCGTTCTTATATCGTCTCTAAAGGCATTTCGGCGGGTAAGAGCAATCAATCCTATCGTGGACTGGTTAAAATTGGGCCGCGTGCCAAAGGCGCGCGCAACTTTACCCAGTGTGATTCCTTGCTGATCGGTGATAAGTGCGGAGCACACACTTTTCCTTACCAGGAAATTGGCAACAGCACGGCGACCATTGAGCACGAAGCGACCACATCGAAAATTGGCGAAGATCAGCTGTTCTACTGCAAGAGCCGCGGTATTTCAGAAGAAGATGCGGTGAGCATGATCGTCAATGGTTTCTGTAAAGACGTTTTCCAAGAGCTGCCCATGGAGTTCGCTGTAGAAGCCGAAGCGCTGCTCAACGTGACCCTGGAAGGCGCGGTTGGCTAAGCAGTTCGCTGTTCATCCTATTTAATTTATCAGTGTCGCCGCGGCGGCTCGCCAGAATCAAAAGGTAATCAACATGTTGCAAGTGAAAGATTTACACGTCACCGTCGAAGACAAAGAAATTCTTAAAGGCCTTACCCTGACCATCAATGCGGGTGAAGTGCACGCTATCATGGGGCCGAACGGCGCGGGTAAATCGACACTGTCGGCAGTCATCGCCGGTAAAGACGGCTACGAAGTTACCCAGGGTACGATTACCTTTGAAGGCAAAGATGTGCTGGAAATGGAAATTGAGGAGCGTGCCCAAGCCGGCTTGCTGCTGGGTTTCCAATATCCGGTTGAGATTCCAGGGGTTAAAAATATCTACCTGCTGAAGTCTGCCCTGAATGCCCAGCGCGTCGCGCGCGGTGAAGGTGAAATGCCGGCACCTGAATTCATGAAGCTGGTGAAAGAGAAGCTAGGCTTTATGAAAATGGATGCAAGTTTCCTGCAGCGCGCCGTTAACGAAGGCTTTTCGGGCGGCGAGAAAAAGCGCAACGAGATCCTGCAAATGCTGGTGCTTCAGCCCAAACTTGCCATGCTGGATGAAATAGATTCAGGACTGGATATCGATGCGATGAAGGTTGTCGCCGACGGCGTCAATAGCCTGCGTGCTGCTGATCGCGCCATTTTGCTGGTCACGCATTATCAGCGCCTGCTGGATTACATCGTGCCAGACAAAGTTCACGTTTTGGTCGATGGTCGTATCGTGAAAACCGGCGACGCTGAGCTGGCCAAGCAGCTTGAGAGCAACGGCTATGAAGGTATCGAGGAGTCTGTGGCATGAGCGATACGCAAAACTTTTTAGATACGCTGAAGGCGCGTAGCTCTCGCTATAAGGCGGAGCCGACGTGGATTGCTGCTCGTCGCCAGGCCGGTGCTGCGCGCTTTGAAGCGCTCGGCTTTCCTACTCGCCGTGACGAGGAGTGGAAGTATACGGATGTACGCTCAATTGCACAGGGCAGCTTTGCGCTTGCCGATAATGCCGAGTTCTCCCAGGCTGCTGCCGCTGCGCTGACACTGCCGATTGATGCTTACCGCTTGACCTTCGTCGATGGTGTTTTTTCATCAGCGCTGTCGGATGTTGAATCACTGCCCTCAAGCGTCCAAGTGCTGCCGCTTTCTAGGGCGCTAGAGGAAAATCACGAAGCGGTAGGTGGCCCGCTTGGCCGTCTCACCGGCGTAGATTTTTCACCCTTTGCTGCGCTGAACACAGCGTTTATGGAAGAGGGCGCCGTGGTACGTATTGCGCCCGGAACGATCGTTGAGAAGCCGATTCTTCTGCAGTTCCTGTCCCGTGCAGGTAAGCCTGTGATGAGCCATCCTCGTGTGCTGGTTACAGCCGGTGGCCGTAGCGAAGCGACGTTGATTGAGCACTATGCAGGCGAAAATGACGCGGCTAACTTCACGAACGTGGTGGCCGAGCTCATGCTTGATCGGGGCGCGATACTGGCGCATTACAAGCTGCAAGAAGCGCCGTTGGGCGACCTGCATGTGGCGAGTATTCACGTCGAGCAGGCGCGCGATACGCGCTATACCTCTTACAACCTGAGCCTAGGCGGTGCGCTGGTGCGTAACGACCTCATCAGTGATCTGAATGGTGAAGGGGCAGAAACCAATTTCTATGGTTTGTTCTTTGGTCAGGGCCGTCAGCACGTCGATAACCATACCAAGGTTAACCATAATGCGCCGCTCACGTTCTCTAATGAGAACTACAAGGGTATTTTGGACGACCGCGCCCATGGCGTATTTAACGGCAAAGTGTATGTGAAGCGCGATAGCCAAAAAATTGAAGGCTTTCAGAGCAATAAAAACCTGCTGTTATCTGATCGTGCTCATGTTGATGCCAAGCCTGAGCTGGAGATCTACGCCGACGACGTTAAGTGCTCTCACGGCACCACCACGGGCCAGTTGGATGAAGATGCTATTTACGCACTGCGCACGCGTGGTATTGATGAAGCAACGGCCCGTGGGCTGCTAACACTCGCGTTTGCTGGTGAAGTGCTGGACAAAGTTACCTTGGATGCGATTGCAGAGCGCGTTGAGCTAGCCGTTGCCGGTAAGCTACCAGAGCGCTTCAACCTTGCTGGGCTTGTTGAAGCAGCCGTCGCACTTAACGACTAGCTCAACCACTCGCTTAACCACCCGCTCTCAAGGGCTATACCAGGAGTGATTGATGCCACATACCGTTACTGAGCCTACGCGTGTGAAAGCGCCGTTTGATGTTATGCGACTGCGTCAGGATTTCCCGATCCTGGCGCGTGAGGTGCATGGCAAGCCGCTGATCTACCTGGATAACGCGGCGACGAGTCAGACGCCTCAGTCGGTGATTGACGTATTTAGCGATTACTACTCACGCTATAACGCCAATATTCACCGCGGACTGCATACCCTGGCCGATGAGGCGACGGCGGCGTTTGAAGGCACTCGTCACCGGGTAAAGGAGTTTCTTAACGCGGAAGATGCGCGTCAGGTTATCTTTACTCGCGGCACGACCGAGGCGATCAATTTAGTCGTTCAAAGCTGGGGGCGTCAGCACCTTGCCTCTGGCGATGAAGTGCTGATCTCAATGTTGGAGCATCATTCTAATATTGTGCCCTGGCAGCTGTTGGCCGCTGAGATTGGTTTTACCATTAAGGTCATTCCCGTTGAAGCCAATGGCGCGCTGGATATGGCAGCCTACCGCGCACTGCTCAGTGAGCGCACCCAGCTTGTTGCGGTCAATCACGTGTCTAATGCGTTTGGGACCATTAATCCCGTGCAGGAAATGGCCGCATTAGCGCATCAGTATGGCGCGCTCATTTTAATTGACGGTGCCCAGGCAGCGCCTCATCAAGTCGTCGATGTGCAGGCGATCGATGCCGATTTCTATGCGTTTTCGGGCCACAAAGTCTATGGGCCAACTGGCGTAGGCGTATTGTACGGTAAGCAGGCGCTCCTGGAAGCCATGCCTCCTTGGCAGGGCGGTGGTGAGATGATTCAATCCGTCTCGTTTGATGCGGGTACCACCTTTGCCGCTATTCCGCATAAATTTGAAGCGGGTACGCCGGCTATTGCTGAAGTCATCGCCCTTGGCAAGGCGCTGGAGTGGGTTGAGAGCGTTGGCATCACGGCCATTGGCGCGTGGGAAGGGCAACTTCTCGATCACGCTACGCAAGCAGTTAGCTGTATCGATGGGCTGCGTATTTTAGGCACTGCGCCTCAAAAAGCCGGCGTGCTTTCGTTTGTAGTCGACGGCGCACACTCCCAAGATATTGGCCTGCTGATTGACCAGCTGGGTGTCGCTATTCGTACGGGGCATCACTGTGCGCAGCCGTTGCTCGCCCATTTTGGCGTTGACGCTACCTGTCGTGCATCATTTGCTGCGTATAATACGCTCGAAGAAGTGGATCACTTTATTGAAGCACTCAACCGTGTCATTGGTATGGTGCGTTAAGGCCAGTTCTTTAAGGATAGTTATGGATCTTGAGCAAGTCGCGAGTCTCGAACGAGGCCAACAGCTACCGCTACAGCGTGATGTGGATGCTATTGCCATACCGTTTGGTAAAACGGAAACGCTGGCCGAAGATAGCATTGTGAGCGTAATGCAAGCGAAAGGCAGCTCGGTGAGCGTCGGTTTTGAGGGGCGTCTCTATCTGGTCGAAGGGCGCAATTTAGACGCCTTAGGTCTTGAGGCATTGCCGCGCCCGACGCTGCCAGAAACAGCGTCTGAGGAAGAGATCGAGCAATTTGTGTGGGATCAGCTGCGCACCTGTTTCGACCCCGAAATTCCCGTTAATATCGTTGATTTAGGGCTGGTTTATGGATGCCGTATTGATCGGCTAATCAGTGGCGAACGCATTGCCACTATCCGCATGACGTTGACTGCTCCCGGCTGTGGTATGGGGGATGTGATTGCGGCAGACGCGAGAAATAAAATTCTTGGCGCACCGCAGATTAGCAAAGTGCACACTGAGATTGTCTTCAGCCCTCCTTGGAGCCGTGACATGATGAGTGACGAGGCCAAGCTTGAACTCGGCATGTTTTAATTTCGGCTGGGGCGCTGGATGTATAACGCGGTTTTGAAAGGGATTAAGCGCTTATTGATGTCGCTAGGAGCGCTTTTGCTGCTGGCGGCGTTGCTGTTTATAGCCGGTAATTTATGGGTAGTCGCCACCACCGCCGCTTATATTGAGCAGCAGCCCTTGCAGTGCCGTGCCGACAAAGTGGGCATTGTGTTTGGTACGTCTCACTGGACGCGCAGCGGCGTGCGTAACCCTCATTTTCATGCGCGCATGCGCACCGCTGCCGCGTTAATTGAACAGTCTCAGGTTGAGCACCTGCTGTTGTCAGGTGATAATCGCACCAAGGCCTATAATGAGCCGCGAGCAATGTGGCGCGATCTTCATCGGCGCGGCGTCGCGGCCGAACGGCTTACCATGGATTTTGCAGGCTTTAGTACCTATGACACGCTGGCGCGTGCGCGAGATGTGTTTCAGTTAGATGAAGCGTTATTGATTACCCAAAGCTGGCATCTACCGAGGGCCGTGTTTATTGGTCGTGCACTTGGGATGGATGTGGCTGGGTGTGTGGCCGATGATCCAACGGCAGGGGTTGAATGGGGTTTGAAGGTGCGTGAGTGGGCGGCGCGTGTGGCCACCCTAGGAGATCTTTATATTTGGAACAGGCAGCCGTATTTTCTGGGATCGCCGGAGCCCATTAGATTGCCAAAGAGGACGCTAATAGACCTCATCGCGCCCTCGCTAGACAAGCGCTTAATTAGCCCTAGTCCCAAACCTTAGCGGTGCGTTTTCCGCTTTTGCAGCGCATACAACTCGCGAATCAGTTTACGACATCCTTGCATGGCCTCATCAACCACGGGTTCGATTGGGTCAGGTAGCGGATGGGTAAAGAGTGAGGAGAGCGCCTGCATCAATACTCGCTCTTGCTCTAATAGCTCATTGATCAATACCTGACTATCGTTGCCAACAAAGCTCTTCAGGCGGCTCCAGAGCCACAGAAAATCATCGCGTTCAACGTCCGCATCACGCGGCAGCATTTTTAAATGCGCACGGGCAAGATCCTGCAGTTTGCGCATTTGCTTTAGCCGCGCAGTATAGTGCGGCTTTAAAGCATCGCGCAGTGATGGGCGCAGGCGTTCGATATTATCTTGGAAATAATCAATGCTATCGGCCAGCGCTTCCAATACGCTGTCCATCGCCACTTGGCGATTATCGAGAAACATGAGCGTCTACCTCCTTCGGTGACGCCGATTGTGGGGGTGGCAGCGATGATTTGCCACCCCAAAACGGATTATTTTTGAATTTCCACCTTAGCCTTTAGGCTTTGGGGGGGCTTTACGTGCTGGAACTGCATTTTTTTCAATATGCTCAATGATCATTCCCGCAATATCTTTGCCGGTAGCGTTCTCAATACCCTGCAATCCGGGCGAAGAGTTAACTTCCATAATCACCGGGCCGTGGTTTGAACGCAGTAAGTCAACGCCCGCCACTCGCAGCCCCATGGCTTTTGCGGCGCGGATAGCGGTCGAGCGTTCTTCCGGGGTAATCCGAATGACGCTGGCGGTGCCGCCGCGGTGCAGGTTAGAACGAAACTCGCCTTCCGCCGCTTGGCGTTTCATGGTCGCTACGACTTTATCGCCGATCACGAAGCAGCGAATGTCTGCGCCGCGTGCTTCCTTGATGTACTCCTGCACCATGATATTAGCTTTCATGCCCATGAAAGCTTGAATGACCGATTCAGCGGCTTGGTTGGTTTCAGCGAGTACCACGCCAATGCCCTGGGTGCCTTCGAGCAATTTAATCACCAGCGGCGCGCCTTTCACCATGGTGATTAAGTCAGGAATGTCATCAGGTGAGTGCGCAAAGCCAGTAATTGGCAAGCCCAGCCCTTTACGCGACAACAGCTGAAGTGAGCGCAGCTTATCGCGCGAGCGAGTAATCGAGACGTTATCGTTAATAACGTAAGTGCCCATCATTTCAAACTGGCGTAGCACCGCGCAGCCGTAAAAGGTCACCGATGAACCGATGCGAGGTATCACCGCATCAAACGGTTCGATCTCTTCGCCTTTATAGTGAATAGAAGGGTGATGCGAGGTAATGCTCATATAGCAGCGTAGCGTGTCCACTACGCGTGCGGTATGCCCACGCTGCTCTGCGGCTTCAATGAGACGGCGGGTCGAATACAGATTGCGATTGCGCGAAAGCAGGGCGATATGCATGTAAAAACTCCGGGCTAAAGGCGACTAAAAAAATTTAGGGCTCACCGTGCAAAAACGCGGCGCCAGGTGCAACTAACAGGCGGCGCATGGCGCGGCGTCCTAGCAGCATGGGGTGGCGCATATTGCTGCGGTCAGTCAGGGTTAGTTCAACGGGGAAATTCAAATCGCCCATTTGCATAGGCGTGCGAATAACATAGCGCCATTCGCTATGACCGTTGGAACTGGTGATCCGGCGTCTATCGTGCAGATGTAACTGATAGCGGTGAGCAGGCGTTGTTGGCCCGCCACTATGGGTTATAAAGCTGACCCACAGCTGGCCATGCTCATCTTCATGAGTCTCAATTTCTTCTGCATGCAGGGCGGACGTGCGTGCCCCTGTATCTGCTTTGCAGCATAGATGAAGGCCTAGTTCCGGCAGCGTCACCATTTCACGGCGACCAATGACCGCCTTAGCCTGATAGGGTAATTCCTTCACGGCTCACTCCTTGAAAATATAACAGACTGCATCAAATCAAGCGTTCCTGTGTGGCGTCATGATGGCTAAGCGACGTTGAATAGCAGAGCTCGCTGGCGCATCTCGCAACGCCATCATGACGGGCAAACGCAGCCGCGGTATTAGTGCAATGTCTCGCACTACCGCCGCAAAGTCAGTACGTTCGTCTTCCGCTAGGCGCTGCAGAAAAAGTGGCAGGCGCTGGGCGTCTTCAAGATGCTGCCAGCCACGGCCAGCGATTGCTGCCAGCACATCCGGTCCACAGGCGGCGATATCGCTCAATATGCTCGAGTACCAATTACCAGCTTCAGGCGCACTAGCCGTGCCCACGGCACGCAAACAGGCACACAGTGTTTCTATATCACCCATTTGGGCGGCTGTTTCACCGCGTCTGTGTAACGCAGAAACTAACGTGTCTGGAAATGCCCTATGCTCTAAACAGTAGCACAGGGTGTGAATAACGGCGGTAGGCAGTGACTCAAATAGTTGTGCTAGCGATGCGCTCTCATTTGCTTGCATACGAACAATATAATCAGCGATTCCCTGCAGTCCCAATGACTGCCAGTCAATCATTTGTTGACCGCTAAAATAAGCCTCAACGGGTTCGAAATGTTGGCTTGCAGATAGCCCCATATCGCTCGTGGCGCGCGCATTAAGCATTGCTTGAAAGGTGATGTTAGGCGTGAAGGCGAGGGGATTATCCTTCATTAAATGATCCACGTCTGCAGTTTCTTCACGACCTACTTGCGATACATTACGACCTAATGTCTCCAGCAGTCGATTTAAAAATGCATCGCGCTGAGCGGGTGCCAGCAGGCCTTGCTCATCCAGCGGCAGGGCTAAAAACCAAATCGCAGGCTCAGGCATATCGCCCAGGCGAAATACAATGGCCACTCGCGCCTGTCCTTGCCAAGGTTCCGCCCACGCTATTTCGCCCCGCTCAAATACGGCGAGTGATTCCCGTGGGCAGGGAATAACACGGCGGCCCATATGATAGAGGGAGACCTCCGCACCGCTACGGGTAAAAAACTCATCAAGCGTTTTAATTGGTTGCATGACATCCTTCCGCTTTGCAAGACCGCACTCTACCTTGCTGATGTAACACTGTCAGCCGTAGCGGGTAATAAAAGGTAGTGGGTAATAAAGCATAGCGTTAATGACAGGGCGGTTAAAAATTAAACAACAAGGTGAAAGGTGCATGAGCGTTGAGGATGCGACACCTTTCCATAGTTTATCCACAGGCTCGTGCACGTTTTCTGTGGGTCTATGAGCCATGCCCAAAAGCGATGACCTGTGGTAAGCAAGCGTTTGAGTTGGGATAATTGCTAGATACACACTTTTACCACCTAACCAAGGTATTTATGAGCACTTACCAGACGCTACAAACAGCGCTTCTTGAACTTGAAGCATCGATGAAAGCCGCTGACTTATGGCGTATGCCAACACCGGATGCTGACGCGCTGGCCAGCCAGCAGCCTTTTTGCATCGATACAATGTCGCTTCCTCAATGGATACGGTTCGTGTTTGTTGCGCGCTTGAATACGTTAATTGAAACAGGTGCTGCTATGCCGGCTAAATGCGAAGTGGCACCAGCGGTGGCGGCCTATTTGCTGCAGGAGAAAGTGCCTGCCCATCATTTAGTGCTGGTTGTTCGGGCAGTAGAAACGGTTGACCAGATAGTGACTGACAGCTGATTTTGGCTGGCTAGACCTTGAAACGCACAAAGCCTGCCGAAAGGCAGGCTTTGTGGACTACACAAGCATCATCAATTGACTGCACTCATAATGAATTAACGTTCGATATGCTGGTATTCACCGGCATCGGCAGTCACGCTGCTAACTACCAAAATGGCAATGAAGGAGGCGATGAAACCAGGGATAATCTCGTAAACGCCGGGGCCACCCATGAACTCCCCACTCCAGCCCAGCGAAATCCAGATCATCACGGTAAGAGCACCGACTATCATCCCCGCAATAGCACCGGCGCCATTGGTGCGCGACCACATCAGCGAGAGAATAATCAGCGGGCCAAATGCTGCGCCAAATCCTGCCCAAGCATTGCTCACTAATCCTAGCACTTGTGAGTCCGGGTCAGACGCAATAACGGCCGCTACCAAACCCACTAGAACGACACTAATACGGCCTACGCCAACCGTTTGTTTCTCCGTTGCCTGCTTATTCAAAAACAGACGGTAGAAGTCTTCGGTGAGTGATGACGACGCCACCAGAAGCTGGCTAGAGATGGTGCTCATGATAGCGGCAAGCAGCGCTGCATAGAGAAAGCCGGTTACCAGCGGATGGAACAGCAGGTTCGCCAGAATGATAAAGATCGTCTCCGGATCCTGGACGTCCATGCCATTGCGAATTGCATAGGCGCGGCCGAAGATACCTAGAGAAACGGCGCCGATCAGCGAGATGGCCATCCAGCTCATGCCAATGTTTCGAGCAGTCGGTACATCTTTCAGCGTTCGAATCGCCATGAAGCGCACGATAATATGCGGCTGCCCGAAATATCCCAGGCCCCATGTTACCGCAGACAGCCAGCCGATGAAGGTCAGTCCTTCGGTCCAAGACAGCAGGGTTGGGTCGACCTCGTTCAGTGTCTGTGACGCTTGGCTGAAGCCGCCGCCGCCTTCACCAAAGAGGACAACGGCTGGCATGATTACCAGTGCCAGCATCATGATGCAGCCCTGTACGAAGTCTGTCAGGCTTACGGCCAAGAACCCGCCGACGACGGTATAAGCCAGTACCACGCCTAGTGTGATAATGATGCCAACAGTGTAATCGCTTAGGCTGCCAATGCTGACAATGCCGGAAAACGCGCTTTCGAACAGTTTACCGCCGGCGACTAGGCCTGACGCAGTATAAACCGCGAAGAAAACGACGATAACGACAGCGGAAACCGTTCTTAACGACAGCGCCCGCGTTGGGAATCGATTTGCCAGGAAGGCTGGAATGGTGATTGCATTACCGTAGTGAACAGTCTGTTCACGCAGACGAGGTGCAACCAAAACCCAGTTGAAGAAGGCACCCACGAACAGGCCGATACCGATCCAGGCCGAGCCCAGTCCGGATACGAACATTGCGCCGGGCAAGCCCAGCAGCAGCCAGCCGCTCATGTCGGAAGCGCCGGCCGACAACGCCGCCACCTGGGGGCTAAGTGTTCGGCCGCCCAGAATATAATCTTCAGACGTGGACGTGGATGTGCGCATAGCATAAAGCCCAATGCCGATCATAAGCGCAAAGTAAGCGGAAAGGCTGATCCAAACTCCAATAGCCATAAAACGTCTCCCTATTCTTAGTTCTGAGGCCGGATATAGCTCCGACAGGTTATTAGTATTGTATGAGCTGTTTACTCATCACCAAGCGCCAATAGCGACGCGTTCCCTCCTAAAGCTGCAGTATTATTGGTAATCGTTTTCTCGGTCACAAAGCGCTGCAGGTAGTGGGGCCCACCGGCTTTGGGGCCTGTGCCCGATAGCCCTTGGCCACCAAATGGCTGAACACCCACGACGGCACCGATGATATTACGATTAATATAAACATTACCGACGCGCATTTTCTGCGCTATTTCAGCGGCAAAAGACTCGTTTCGACTATGTACACCAAACGTTAAGCCATAGTTGCGGCCATTGATATCGTTAATGACTTTATCAATCTCGCTGGCTTTGTAACGCACAATATGTAGCACCGGCCCGAACTGCTCACGAGTAAGTGCATCAATGCTATCGATAGTGAACGCTACCGGCGCGACGAAAGTACCTTCTTGAGTATGCTCGGCAGCCATCGGCGTTTCCGCCACCAGGCGATTTTCAGCCTTTAGCTTTTCGATATGTTCCAGCAAACTTTTACGCGCATCTTCATCGATAACGGGGCCGACATCGGTACCCAAGTCACGAGGATCGCCAATGCGCAGCTCGTTCATTGCACCTTTAAGGATTTCAATCACTCGGTCAGCGACGTCATCCTGAAGATAGAGCACGCGCAACGCGGAGCAGCGCTGCCCGGCACTTTGAAACGCGGATTGCACCACATCAACCACAACCTGCTCAGGCAGGGCGGTGGAGTCGACAATCATCGCATTCATGCCGCCAGTTTCAGCAATCAGCGTCGCCAACGGGGCATTTTCACGTGCCGCAAGGGCGCGGTTGATAATGTGAGCAGTGTCGGTGCCGCCGGTAAATACCACGCCAGTAATCCGTGGGTCGGAGGTCAACACGCTGCCTACGGTGGGGCCATCGCCGGGTAAAAGCTGCACAACGTCGCGGGGCATGCCGGCTTCGTAAAGCAGTTCAATGACACGATGCGCGATAATCGAGGTTTGTTCCGCCGGTTTGGCTAGGACGGTATTACCCGATACTGCGGCCGCCACCACCTGACCGCAGAAGATCGCGACGGGGAAGTTCCAGGGACTGATAGCTGCGAATACGCCTTTGCCGCCGATGATTAGACGATTGGATTCACCGGTGGGGCCAGGTAGTACGGTGGCTTCGCCGAAATCTTCTTCAGCGCGCATAGCATAAAAGCGACAGAAATCGACGGCTTCTTTGATCTCATCGACGCCGTCGGTAAGCAGCTTACCGCCTTCCCGAGAGCACAGAGTCATTAACTCCGGCATATGCTCTTCCATCAAATCGCCGAGGCGCCGCACAATGGCCGCGCGCTCAGCCACGGGCGTTGCATCCCAGCGGGGGAATGCTGCCCAGGCAGCGTCAAGGGCCTGGGTGGCCTGCTCTTTGCTAGTCCACTGTATACTGCCCACCGTTTGTCGGCGATCAAAAGGGCTGGTAACGCTATGGGTAAGGGTTGCATCATCGGCAACATCAAAGGCGAGCAGCGGCTTAGCCGGATACTGCTTGTCCATAAACGTAGCCATCTGTTCCATCAGCGGGTAGTAGTGACTGCGGATGTTGAGATTCACACCACGAGAGTTGAGCCGCTTGGGGCCGTAAATATCTTTAGGCAGCGGAATATTCATGTTGATCAAACTTTTTTGCTGACGCAGCGTTTCGATAGGATGCTGGCACAGCCACTCAACCGGAACATCAGGGTCCACTAGTTGATGGACAAACGACGAGTTAGCGCCGTTCTCAAGTAGGCGGCGCACCAAGTAAGGCAGCAGATCTTTATGTGCGCCTACCGGGGCGTAAATACGGCAGTAGGTGCCTTCAGGCGCCCGTTCCAGAGCGGCATCGTAGAGGGCTTCGCCCATTCCGTGCAGGCGTTGAAACTCAAACGGGCGGCTGTCGTCGTTGGCGAACTCTAAAATAGTCGTCACAGTGTGAGCGTTGTGAGTCGCGAACTGCGGGAAAATACGCCCGCGGGTATCGTTAGAAAGCAGGAACTGAGCGCAGGCGAGGTACGCTACATCGGTGCCTGCTTTACGGGTGAATACCGGGTAGCCGTCGACCCCCAGCTGCTGGGACTCTTTAATTTCGGTATCCCAGTAAGCGCCTTTGACTAGGCGCAGCGGAATTTCATCACCCTGTTGCTCGGCTAGCCGGTTGATATAGTGCAATACCGGCAGCGCACGTTTGGAGTACGCCTGAACCACCAGGCCGAAGTGGCCCCAGCCTTTGACCGCTTCACTTTCATAAACCGCGCGGAAAACTTCCATTGAAAGCTCTAGGCGATCCACTTCTTCGGCGTCGATAGTGACTGCCACTTCTAGCTCACGGGCTCTGCTAACCAGTTGGATAACGGTGTCGACGAGCTCGATGAGCACCTGCTCACGGCGGCCAAATTCATAGCGCGGATGTAGCGCCGAAAGTTTAATAGACACCGAGGGTGCCGGCGTTTTATCACCTAAGGATTTACAGGTTTTGCCGACTTGTTCGATTGCACGAGCGTAATCATCCAAATAGCGTTTGGCATCATCGCGTGTGCGCGCAGCTTCGCCCAGCATGTCGTAAGAATAGGTATAGCCTTTATTGAACAGCGGTTTTGAGCGCTTAAGGGCTTCATTGATATCCCGGCCCAGCACGAACTGTTTACCCATAATTTTCATCGCTTCGTACATTGCGCGGCGAATAACCGGCTCGCCCATGCGATTAACCATGCGATTGATGAAGCTGGCGGGCTGGCCCTCTTTAGGATGATCCATTTTGAGAACACGGCCGGTCATCAATAAGCCCCAGGTAGAGGCATTGACCATCCAAGAATCGCTTTTGCCCACGTGGGCTTGCCAGTCGGCAGGGCCCAGCTTGTCTTCAATCAATGCATCCGCCGTCGCCTTGTCGGGGATCCGCAGCATGGCTTCCGCTAGACACATCAGCATTAGCCCTTCGTGAGTGTCCAGGCTGTATTGCTGCAGTAGCTCATCAATGGTGTCGACGGCTGTATCCATCTTCCGGACATCTTGAACCAGCGCCGCCGTGTTGGCTTCAATGCGGGCAAAGTCATCGTGGCCCGTATCCAGCACCTTGATCAGTTCGCTGACGTAGGCGCTTTCATCCACTAAATAGTGATCGCTAACGCGAGCCATGAGTGTGTCGAGATCAGTTTGCCAGATGGCTGGGTCACGCATTTTCTTAGCATTGAGCATTGAAGCCCCCGGAAGTCTGAACAGAACGAATGGGTAACAGGGCATTAGGCCCAAGCGAATAAGCGAATGTAGAGCGCGACCACGTTGGGTGCATGCTGGTTTCAAGGTAAAACGTGTCAATTCCCCGGCAAGCGCTGAGTCTTTAAGACTTTAGTAGAGTTTTTAATGTCCTGCTAGTGGCCCTGATGGGGGATTTGACGAGCTAACATTCACTGGCGCCATATCGCTCTGGCGCAACTTGCGTGGCGACAATCCATAACTGCTGCGAAACGCATGTGAAAGCGCACTTTGATTGGCAAAACCTGTTTGCATCGCGATATCGGTAAGAGGAAGCCTACTTTGTAAAATCAGCTCACGCGCCGCATGCAACCGCTGCCGTTTAACGTATTGCCAGGGAGAGAGTCCCGTTTGCGCACGAAAACAATCGGAGAAATGCGCTTCGCTTAAACATGCAATCTGCGCTAAATCGGCAACGCGCATGTCATCGGCGAGATGCTGGCGGATGAAGCGATCAATGCGTGTCAGGTTTAAGCGCTTCGGGCTGGTATGAGTGTCTTTGCCCAGTCGCGCCTTAAGTGCGCCCAGCATTGTCGCCGCTAAGCGATCTTGCTGAAAAGAATTAGTCGAAGTATCAAACTCTTGAGCAAGCTCGCTTTGCATAAAGGCGAGGTAGTGACGTAGCGCGTTATCTAAGCCAAAAAAGCGCGGTGCATCAAATAGCGCCACCAGCTCACGGTTTTCTCCGGTCAATGCGGGGGCATCTTCTGGGAGGTCAAAGATTAGCTGTCGATTATGGCCGTAACCTGAATAGTAGTGCTCGTGGTGCGCCGGAACAATACAGCCTGAAAATGCATTGACGCGGCCGCCGAGCCCTTCGATTTCAAACTCCGATGAGCCACACAGCGTAATCACGATCTGATGAAAGTCGTGCGTGTGGTGATGCGTAGCGCTGGCTAGCGGAATCTGACGAATCGTGCTGGGCATAATCGGGCTCCTGAGCCGCCGTAGCTCTTTTAAACAGTCTTTTTTGAACAGTCTCTACTGCTGACGGAGGGCTGTATGAGCGGACAAATGATCGCGCAGAGCCTTGAGCTCTTCTTGGCCCTCTTGGTTAAGCAGTGGCTTGCCCTGGGCAATCATCCAGCGCCTTCCATGCCGCTCCATTAAGTGTTCGCCGCGTCGCCGGATGCTTTCCAAATATTCATTATGGCGGATTGGATAGCCGATCGTAGCATTCCACTCTGTTTCGCTTACTTGGCTGTTAAGCGCCTTATCGAACAAAGCGATCAAATCTTTTGGCTCAGTGCGGTAGCGCGGCGTGCTTGACGACATTAACACGAGAATGACCGCGCCAATCACCAGTAGGCACACCGCGAACACTAATAAATACAGCGCCATTTTCTGAGCTCCTATCTATGCGAGTAGGCTTTATGCGACTAGGCGTAGCCGGTCAATAAATCGTCACTTAACTATACGCTTGGTGGTCTTTACACGGAAAATTTACTTTTTTGCGAACTTTTCCTTCACAGCGTGTCTGAGTTAGTACAGGCAACATCGCGATAGCAGTCGCTAAAGTTGTTCTGGCTCTATATGTTTTGATCCCTTGCTTCCGTTACTCTTCGAGTAACGGTTTTTTTTGTCTATGTTCTGTGCCTCCCGACATTTTATAGCGGGTTAGTGGCATCGAATGCTCAGCAATGCCACCAGGATATCACGCCGGGTGACGATTCCCACCAACCGCTGCTGCTCGACCACCGGATACACTTTTGGCTTGGCACCAAGCATTTCTTGCGCCAGGTCGGTAATGCTTTTATTAGGCGAGACGCTGAGTACTTCATGGCGCATTAGCTCTTTGACCAGCGGTGCTTCGTGGTCATGATAAATACTGTCGAGCACTCGCCCTAGAACGTCCTGTTCTGAGATAAAGCCTATTAGCCGATCGGCTGCGTCAACCACCGGTGCACCGGGTAAACGGTGCAGTGCTAACCCTTTGGCTAACGTAGTAATTGAAGCGTCTGGTGTTACTCGGTAGCAATCCCGAGACATAATGTCGCGAACGGTACTGGGATGTGCTGCTTTCATCGTTGCTTTTTTTATAGTTGTTTTGTTCATAGATAAGGTATGCATGGTGGTTGTACTCATCGTAGCCACTCCTTTTTCATCGCGTGCAGCGCCACTGCTGTTAAAGGGCAATCCTTCGTGCTTGGCCTTAATGTATCATCGGCTCTATTGACTGTAGTTGAAACTGTAGCTGAATTAGCTTTTTATGCGCCGGTGGAAGGCTGGTGCTATTCAACGTTTTGAGCAGTGAATTTTATAAACTGTCACGGCTCTCATCATGAAAGAATTATTATTTAACTCTGAAAGGACCCTCTGATGGATGCACGTGAGTATTTAAACCGGAAAGGGGTAGGCGTTGAGCGGGACCCTGATCGCCCCAACACTTTGGAAGAAAAAGCCTGGGAACGCGCGCGCGGTGCCGGTGATCAGCGGCCTAAATCCGGGACGCCCCATGATTGGGAAGATTGGGAGCGCCACCATGATGATCTTGCGGAAGGTGCCGAGACGTTAGAGCAGAAAATTGACAAAGATGCGCATCGATTTTCTCAAGAGCCGGCGGCACAGGTTCGCGCTCGCCCAGCCTCTGCTGACGTTGAACACTTCACGCCGCCGCCAGTCGCCGCCAGGGAGCAGCCGCAGAACCCAATATCTGAACAGGTAGCCCCGCCAACCGCGGGTTTAGCGCTGGCCTATCAAGCGCTGGCGATTTTGCTGCCGCCCTTAGCGGTAGGCTTAACACAAGGTGGCGCTAAACGTGTCGCTATTGCGGTGCTGTTAACAGTGGCGGGCTGGCTGCCCGGCGTTGCCTATGCATTTTGGTGGCTGCAGCGACGTTAACCTTTTTGTATGAGGCATGTTTACTGCTTGGCAGGCCGACGTAGTTGGGTATAATCCGCGTAAACTTATTTAAATAATGGGGTTTACGATGGGGTATTTGGTTGGCGTTACAGCGCTTTGGGCTTTTTCCTTTTCGCTAATAGGTGTTTATCTGGCAGGGCAGGTCGATAGCTACTTTGCGGTGCTGCTAAGGGTATCGCTGGCAATGCTGATATTTCTGCCCTTTTTACGTCCAAGCTTGTTGCGAGGTAAACAGCGTTTGGCGCTAATGGCGTTAGGTGCCGTGCAGCTGGGAGTGATGTATACCTTCTTCTACCAGTCTTTTTTACTGCTATCAGTGCCGGAAGTGCTGCTATTCACCATCTTTACACCTATTTATATCGCGCTGCTTGATGACTTACTGTTTGGCCGCTTTACGCCGATTTATATTGTGACCGCGCTGCTCGCGGTTATTGGAGCGGGGGTTATCCGCTATGACGGTATCGATAGCGGTTTTTGGACGGGCTTTTTAGTTGTGCAAGGGGCCAATCTTTGCTTTGCCTTGGGCCAGGTGGGCTACCGGCGTTTAGCGGCTGATTTACCGCCTACGCTTGCATGGCACAACGTGTTTGGCTGGTTTTTTATTGGTGCGATGATTGTGGCACTACCGGCGTATTTACTCTTTGGCAACAGCGCGGCATTGCCAAGCACACCGGTGCAGTGGGGCGTGTTGGCTTGGCTGGGTCTCGTCGCCTCTGGCATGGGTTACTTTGCTTGGAATCAAGGCGCCACCAAGGTAGATGCGGGCACCCTAGCTATTATGAACAATGCGCTAGTGCCCGCGGGACTCATTGTTAACCTGGTGATTTGGAACCGCGATGCGGATATTCCGCGCTTGGTGATAGGTGCGCTGATTATGGCCGCATCACTTTGGTTAAACCACTGGTGGTGCCAGCGTCGGCAGACAGCGCCGGCCAGCTAATTGTCAAACAACGCTTCAGCCTATTTGCCCGGCAAGTAAGGTGTCTCCATAATGGCGACTTATGCTAGCGAGAGTCGGCCCATGAGCAACGCGTTACTACCAGACACTATGCCTACTGCAGGCGGCCCATCAGACAAACCCTTTAAGACGATTGGGCTGATTGGTCGCTTAGGTAGCGATAAAGTGGTCGACTCCCTTCAGCGGCTGGTGACGTACCTTGTCGCGCATGGTTACAGCGTGCTGGTAGAAGACCGCACAGCCACTGCCTTGCCCAAGCATGGCCAACCAGAAGCTAGCCGTCGCGTATTGGGAGAGCTATGTGATCTGGTCATTGTTGTCGGTGGCGATGGCAGCTTACTGGGTGCGGCGCGCACACTGTGCCGAAGCGGCACGCTTATTTTGGGCGTTAACCGTGGGCGGTTGGGGTTTCTAACCGATATTTCTCCGGACGAATTGGAAACCCGCGTTGGTGAAGTGCTGGCAGGCGAGTTTGAGATTGAGCAGCGCTTTCTACTCGATGCGGTGCTTTATCGTAACGGGATCGCTGTCGGTAATGGCGATGCTTTGAATGAAGTCGTACTTCATCCGGGTAAAGCGGTACGCATGATTGAGTTTGAGCTGTTTATTGATGGCCAGTTTGTTTATAGCCAGCGCAGCGACGGCTTAATTGTTGCCACGCCAACCGGCTCAACGGCCTATGCGCTATCGGGCGGCGGGCCGATCATGCATCCAAAGCTTGATGTGGTGACGCTGGTGCCGATGTTTCCTCATACGCTGTCGAGTCGGCCCATTGTTATTGATGCTGCTAGCGAAATTCGCATTCACATTGGCGAAACGAACCAGACCTATCCGCATATTAGCTGCGACGGCCAGACTCGGGCGGTGGCCAAGCCCAACGATGTGCTGGTCATTACACGCAAGCCTGAGCGAGTGCAGCTGGTACATCCTATCGGCCATAATTTCTACGAAGTACTGCGCAGCAAATTAGGCTGGAGCCATCGGTTGGGGGATTAAGCATGCAGCGTCAAACGCAGGGCAAGCCCCGGTTAGAAGGCTACGACCTGATTGGTGATGTGCATGGGTGCGGCGTTACGCTTGCCTCGTTACTAGAAAAACTGGGCTATCATCAAAGCCGCGGCGTGTATCGCCACCCGCGCCGAAAAGTTGTTTTCTTGGGTGATTTGATTGATCGCGGGCCGCGTATTCGCCTAGCGGTGACTATCGCCCGCCGGATGGTGGAGCAGGGCGAGGCATATATTGTGATGGGTAATCACGAATATAATGCCTTAGCATATACTCACCCAGGGCCTGCGGGCAGTCATAAACGGTGGCTGCGCGAGCATACGCCCAGGCATAACCGTATTATTCAAGATACCCTGGCGCAGTACAGTGATTACACCAATGAGTGGGATGATACGCTGGCGTGGTTTAAAACCATTCCGCTATGCCTAGAGTTAGAAGGCATTCGCGTGGTGCATGCTTGCTGGGACCAGCAACTGATTGCCGAGCTTAAACAACGCCGTCCTGACTGCTGTATGGATACGCAATTTTTAGTGGAATCAACGGATCCCTCTACCCAGGCGTTTCGTATTTTAGATCGCTTGACCCGAGGCCCGCATGTCTCGTTACCTGACGGCATTGCAATACACTCAGGTGACGGATTTACTCGGCAAAGTTTTCGCGCCCATTTTTGGGCTCAGGCGCCGCAGCAGTGGGGGGATGTCGTCTTTCAGCCGGATAACTTACCCGGCGATCTCGAAACTCGCGAACTATCAGCCCAGGAGCGCCGGCAACTTAGTTATTATGGTCCTGAGCAGCCTCCGTTATTTATTGGGCATTATTGGTGCGAGGGTATACCAGCATTGCCTGCCCACAATATCGCCTGTTTAGACTATAGCGCGGTTAAATATGGGCGTTTGGTAGCTTACCGCTGGAGTGGAGAGGCGACGTTAAGTGCCGATCACTTTGCTTGGGTCAAGGTGCCTAGAGAGGAGCGGATGCTTCCCAAACCATGGGAAATAGATTTCGATTAGTGCCTTTTTTTAAAATTTACATATCTTTACATAATTTTTGCAAATCAGATGAACTAACCCTGCTGTCGGCTATCAGAGTAAGTGTTCCCTTGAATGATCCCTTGCTTTTATTCTCCGGCGGTCCTTACCGCCGGTTTTTTTTGCCTGTCTGTTGGCTTTCCAGCGCGTTAGTTACCATCGTTGCAATGAACACCTACCCGCTGCGGTCAATATGCCGCGAGCGCTTTGATTAGAGGGATGTTATGCATCCAGTGATGCTTTTACCCGATCACGCGGATACCAGCGAACTGCGCCAAGCATTATGGCGCCATCGTATTGGTCACCGGATTACCGACGAGGCCGACGGCCAGCTATTATGGATCGCCGACCCTCGCCAGCAGGGTGAACTCACCGCGCTTGTCGAACAGTGGAAACAGGGTGAACCTCTAGCGCTTCAACAAACGACTAAGCACCCGCGTTCTATGGCCCATTCTTTTGCATCGCTGCGCCAAGTGCCGGTTACCTCGCTGATGATTGTTTTTAGCCTGGTGGTGTTTGCCCTGATCGAAGTGTTGGGCAATCAGCTAATCGTTGCCTTAACTATTGTGCCCGTTGGCATTTCTGGTGGTGAGCTGTCGTTTGGTAACCTGTCGCAAATGCTTGCCTCAGGACAAGTTTGGCGATTGCTATCGCCGGCCTTTCTACATTTTGGCTTGATGCATCTCATCTTTAACTTGATGTGGGTATGGTACTTCGGTCGTCAGGTTGAAGCCTTGCAAGGCAGCCGTACCATGCTGTTGCTGCTTATTGTTGCCGGTATCGGTGCGAACATCGCTCAATATATGACCGGTACCGTGCTGTTTGGCGGTATGTCAGGCGTGGTGTATGCCTTGTTAGCGCATGTTTGGCTAATGTCGCGGCGAGTACCCCAAAGCGGCTTTTTTGTGCCCCAAATGTTAGTGGTATTTATGCTGGGTTGGATGGTATTTACCATGACAGGGGTAGCAGGCAGCGTTGGCTTTGGCAATGTCGCTAATGAAGCGCATTTGGGCGGGCTACTCGTGGGCCTTGTCACAGGCTGGTATTATTCATCCCGCCGTTTGAAAAATAGTTAAGAGGCCTGCAATGAGCGAAATGACCTTCGATAAAATGATTAATCAAATGACCCCGGCGATCTATGAGAGCCTGAAACAGGCGGTGTCGCTGCGCAAGTGGCCCGATGGCCGCCGTCTAACGCCAGAACAGACCGATCTGTGCTTGGAAGCCGTGATGCGTTTTGAGGCTGAAAATAACGTGCCGGAAGAGAATCGGGTGGGGTATTTAGAGCAGCGCACCTGCGGTGCGGCGGCGACGGGCGCAGGCGTAACGCCAGAAATGGCTGGCTTGGCTCGGGATGCAACGCGTGATTGAAGCGGCAGTGCAAGGCTGTTTAAGTAAAATGGCGGTCGCGGTACCAGGCCACCAAGATGACCAAGTGGTCTACCATTTACGTGCCGGTGAGCACCGCGTTGCGCTTAATGAGCGCATTGGTGAGCTGATCAGCCTACGTTGGACAGGCGCCATTGCATGTACTCACTGCGGTCGAGCCACGAAAAAAAGTTTTGCTCAGGGCCACTGTTATCCGTGCTTCAAACGATTAGCGCAGTGCGATACTTGTATTATGAAGCCGGAAACCTGCCACTTTTTTCAAGGCACATGTCGCGAGCCCGAATGGGGCGAGCGCCATTGTTTTCAGCCTCATACGGTGTATTTGGCCAACTCTTCCGGCCTCAAGGTAGGCATCACGCGCAAAACACAGATGCCTACCCGTTGGTTAGACCAAGGCGCGATTCAGGCGCTGCCTATTCTTGAAGTGGATACTCGCCAGCAGTCAGGGTTCGTCGAAATGCTGTTCAAAGAGCAGGTTTCAGACCGCACTAACTGGCGCGCTATGCTTAAAGGTGATATCGACGTAATGGATTTAAGCGCCGAGCGTGACCGTTTGCTTAGCCTGTTGTCTGATGGCTTGAGCCAGCTACGTGATACTCATGGCGTGGACGCTATTCGCACGTTAAACCAGCCAGCGCATCATTTTCACTACCCGGTTAGTGTTTTCCCACAAAAAGTTGCGTCGCATAACTTTGATAAGCAACCGCTGGTGGAAGGCGTGCTACAGGGGGTTAAAGGACAGTATTTGATACTCGATAGCGGCGTGATTAACCTGCGTAAATTCACGGGTTATGAGGTTCAAGTGAGTTAGGTTGCTACGCTAACCTGTATAGCCAAGCACTTGTTTTAGCCGCTCAGCATGCGTGGCTACCCAGCAGGGGTCAATCGCGCCCCAATCTCGAATCTGGTAACGGCCAATGTTATGGCGTTGGCCGTCATCTTTAGTAAAGACACACTCAATATCCAGTTCGGCAAGTGATGCTATCGTGTCCTGAGCAGTGCGTCGCGGCATGCCGGTGGCCTCTATTATGGCAGGTACACTGGCAATGCCCTGTTTGATCAAATGGGCCACGTATAAACGTCTATAAAAGCTTGATTTAGTTTTACTAAGGTCGGGCATGGGGCTTCCTTGGTAGCAAACGTATTGGCGTTGCTAGCTAGCTTAAATGAATAAATCCCCTTGCGCCCGTGGTGGACGAAAATCGCGCGTGTTTAAGCCCTGCTCCGTGCGATCCTGCAGCTTCCATTGGCGGCTGGCGCGAGCGAAGCGTTGCGCGATCAAATCTGCAAAGACGCCTTCACCGCGAAAGCGTTTACCGAACTGAGCGTCGTATATCTTCCCGCCCCGGCATTGGCGCATTAGGCTCATGACTTTAGCGGCCCGCTCTGGGTAGTGTGTTTCCAACCATGCTTCAAACAGCGGTGCGACTTCATAGGGCAGGCGCAGCAACATCCAGGCCGCGGTGCGTGCACCGGCGCGGCTGGCCGCTTCCAATAGTTTTTCGATTTCGTGATCAGTAAGCCCTGGTATCACCGGCGAAATCAACGTTCCCACTGGAATGCCCGCCGTATTCAGTTCACGTATCGCTCTCAAACGTGCCTGGGGCGACGCCGCACGTGGCTCTAAGGTGCGTTTTAAGTTGGCATCTAGGCTAGTTAAACTGACAAAAACACGTACTAAACGGTGCTCGGCCATCTCGGCCAATAGCTCTAAATCACGCAGCACTAAGGTGCTTTTAGTCACAATTGTGACGGGGTGGCGGCATGCTAATAGTAGTTCCAACAACCGGCGGGTGGTTTGTTGGGTAGCTTCTAAGGGTTGATAACAGTCTGTATTGCCAGAAAGATTAATTGGCCTGCACACATAGTTGGGGTGGCAAAGCTCCTCCGATAATTGCTCAACCAAACCGCTGCGGGCAATCAGCTTGGTTTCAAAATCTAACCCAGGCGATAGGTCCCAGTAGGCATGGGAAGGTCGTGCATAGCAGTAAACACAGCCATGCTCGCAGCCACGATAAGGGTTTAACGAGCGATCAAAGGGTAAGTCCGGCGATTTATTCCACGACAGCGCACTCTTGCTCACTTCTTCCCGCACTTCCGTGGCAATGGTCGTGGAGGTTTCCTCGCGCCACCAGCCGTCGTCGTCTGCAATGCTTTGGGTTGGCGCGAAGCGATTGTGCGGATCATACGTTGCGCCGCGGCCCTTGTAGGTAGTTGGCTGGAAAGGCTGGCCAAGAGATGCCATGCTTTCACCCCTTTAGTGATTTTATATACAGTAGTTGCGGAGTGAAAAGAAATCAATAGCCATCCAGTTGTTGAGCGAGTGATAAAGTGAACAAGGCGCTACCTAAGGCCCTATTACGACGTTAAGGTATTTGCAGGAACTGACTGTTAACGCGTTACTGAGGAAGCATTATGTCGAAAGTAGTCATCGTGACAGGAGGAAGCCGTGGTATTGGGGCAGCGACCTCATTACTGCTAGGCGCTAAAGGCTATGCGGTGTGCGTTAACTATCTTACTAACCAAGAGCGAGCACGTGAAGTGGTTGATTCCATTATACGTGGCGGGGGCAGGGCCTTTGCTTATCAAGCCGATGTCAGCAAGGAAGCCGATGTCATCCGCTTGTTTGATGCGGCAGAGGCTCACTTTGGCAGTGTGACCCACTTGGTTAACAATGCGGGTATTTTGTTTACGCAATCCAGGTTTGTTGATATTGACTTTGAACGCTTCAAACAGGTGATGGGTAGTAACGTGGACAGCTGTTTTCTGTGTTGCAGAGAAGCTATCCGACGCTTTGGGCAAGGCAGTGCGATCGTCAATGTCTCTTCGCGTGCCTCACAAACAGGCTCGCCCTTTGAGTACGTTGACTACGCCGTCTCGAAAGGAGGCATGGACACGCTGACTAAAGGCTTATCTTTAGAAGTTGCCGCCTTGGGTATTCGTGTCAACGCCGTTCGCCCTGGATCTATCTACACTGATATGCATGCCGATGGGGGCGAGCCAGGTCGTGTTGACCGTTTAGCACCGCAGATTCCTATGCAGCGTGGCGGTACCGCTGAGGAGGTGGCGAATAGCATCGCATGGTTGCTTTCGGAGGAAGCTTCTTATGTGACGGGATCATTTATTGATGTGGCGGGCGGGCGGTAACACTCCCGCACTGGCTACAGTATTATATAGTGTGGATTAGCCCGCATCTCAACAACCGGGAGGCTCATGTGAAAATCTTCGTTCCGCTAACGATTACTTCAATTTTGTTCATTTCGGGCTGTGCAAATTCAGCCCAAAATCAAGTTGATGCTCAAGCATCTGCCGCGACACTTCCAGAATCTATTATGCATAGCTATGAGTGCGAGAGCGGTGAAACGATAGCCGCCGCCTACCCCTCAGCAGACACGGCGAGAGTGCAGTACAAAGGCCGAAGCTACAGTATGCAAATTGCAGTTTCTGGCAGCGGTGCGCGTTATGTGAGTGACGATTTAGAGTGGTGGACAAAAGGCTCTGGCTCAGGGTCTGAGAGTATACTGCTCAGCCATCTGGCTGACGGCACTTCTGGTGACATTATCGAGCATTGTGCCGTGCCCTGAATCCGTCTAGCAATTCATTATGTTACAAACCACCAGCGCCAGCTTGCCGCACATATAATGCCAACGGCAATTGATGCTAAAGGACTTTTTAAGATAATAGCGACAGCACCTGCCATTAAAGCGGCAAACCGGGTTCCTCCGTCACCATGCACAATGATGGGGGTGATGATGGCAATAAGCACCGAGCTAGACATGGCATCAATAAACAGGCGAATGTTAGGGCTTAATGGTATACGGGCCATAATGAGGAGCCCCAAAATTCGAGACCCGTAGCCTATAGCTACCATCATCATGATGGCTAATAGCGATTGCCATAATGGTGATGAGCTCACAAAATACCCGCCTTATACCAGCGTTTGGGAAGTAATATGGCGACCATTCCTCCTGTCAGTGCGCCGACCAGTACATGTAGATAGGGCGGTAGCCACCAATAGGCTAGCAGCGCACTGAGGGCTGCTGCTAACCATGGAAGAATCATTACTAGCTTTGGGTTACCACCTATCACGATCACAAGCAGAAAACATAGCATGATCACGTCAAGACCAAAGCGTTCAGGTTGATGGATACCACCGCCAAATGCCAAGCCGATACCCGTACCTATTACCCAGGCAGTCCATAACGCGATACCTCCTCCTAGGAGAATGCCAATATTGCGCTCTCCGCGCTGATATTCGCCCAGTGCCATGGCCCAATTGGAATCCGTTAACATGAAAATGACGCCAAATTGCTGCAGTAGAGGTAATGGTTTGAGCCAAGGATAAAGCGATGCACTCATTAATAGGTGTCGGGTATGAATGGCCATGGTCGTCATTGCTAGGGCCAGAAGGGGCAGCGGCGTTGTCCATAGTTCAAGTGCCGCAAACTGTGAGGGAGCAGCAAATACAAACATGCTCATTAATATCGCTTCCCAATGAGTGATGCCTGCATGGATAGCTGCTACGCCGAAGGCTAGGCCAAAGGCCACCGTGAAAGTGGCCAAAGGCAGCATCATGAGAATACCTCGCCATGTACCCGCCATATCCAATTTTATTTTATTTTCTCTTTTATTCATAAGCTTACTAGGCATCTTTTGATAGTGAATAATAAAAACAAACAGTCGTGCTTGTTTTTATTATTCTTCGCGTTTAGATTTAACAGCACACATACACCGCTAGGCAATGTGTTATTAAAAATAATGAAATAATATAACACTAAAAAAAGCCGATTAATTCGGTCAGGAGACTGATATATGAACTTCAAGCGCAATGTAATAACACTGGCGGTAACAGCTTTAGCTTTACCTGTAACAGCTAGTTCTACTCAAGCTTCAACTTCATTTATTGCCAATTCGTTTTATGATCAACAACACCCTTTCTCTCGTTACGGCTATATCGAATGGGCAGAGATGGTTAAAGAACTGTCTAACGGGGAGCTTCAACCCGAGGTGTATACCGGGACTGTACTGCTAGCACCTCGTGCTAATTTGCAGGGCATTCAGGATAATATCGTTCAGGTGGCGCATCATGCTGCTATTTTTACTCCGTCTGAAATGCCAGTAGCGAATGCCGTTCAGGAGCTGGGCTTTAACTACGATGATCCGTTAGTCAGCATACTGGCCGTTACCGATTTCAGCCTTAACAACCCCATTCAACTAGCCGAATGGGAAGGCCTGAATATCGTTTATCTCGGCGCCTACAGCACCCCGCCTTATGTCATGTTCTGCCGCGAACCGGTTCGAAACCTTGAAGAATTACGCGGTAAACGGATCCGCACTGCGGGCTCAACGGTGTCTGCCTGGGTCGAACAAGCCGGCGGCACGCCTGTCAATGTTCCTTCGAGTGAAATGTATAGTGGCCTTGATCGAGGCTCGCTGGATTGTGCAACCAACGCGGCTAATGACTTGATTGATCGCTCCCTATGGGAAGTGGCTGAGCACACCACGCTGCTGCCCACCGGCATGTACTGGTCCGGCCCTCAGTGGGGCTTCAACGAAGATTTCTGGTCAAACCTTAATGACGAGCAGCGTGATGTGTTCAAAGAAGCTACCGCTCATGCAATGACGCGTATGGTTGTGCAGTATATTAATGCGTCAGAGGCAGCTATCGAAGAAGCGATCAAGCTTGGCAATAACATCTATGAGCCGGAAGAAGATCTAATGGCATCTGTGGTGGCTTTCCGTGATGAGGCATTGGCAAATGTTTACGATAAGGCCCGTGATCAATACGGTGTGGAAGATCCAGAAGCGCTAATTGATGATTTCCTCGCCACTTACGAAAAGTGGGAAAGTTTACTCAGCGACGTTGATCGTAATGATGAAGGGGCGCTTGCCGAGCTAGCTATGCAAGAAATTTATAATAAGCTACCCGCTGACTACGGCATTTATTAATTTTGGCCGTCATTGGCTGCCCTAATGGGCAGCCAATGCTAATACGATAAAAGGGTGCGCTATATGACTAAACGACAAAATCAGGAAGAGCGCTCACGTCATACCCAGGCTCGCGTTATACAAGCGACTATTGAATGCATTCTTGAAAATGGTATCCGTGCTACATCGACTGTTGACATCGCTCGTCAAGCTGGCGTTTCTCGCGGTGCTCTCGTACATCACTACCCATCCAAAACGCTGTTAATGCAGTCGGCGCTTGAAGACCTGCTAAGCAGAGAGGTTGAGAGCGTTCGAATCATGGCTAATGGCATCAAAGAGGGTGCCTTGGATTTTGATAGTCTATTAAAAGCCTTGCATGAGCACTTCAAGGGCGACCTGTATATGGTGACGCTAGAATATCTTACCAATGCGCGAACTGACCCTAACTTAATGAAAGTTCTAGCTCCATTAGGGATCAAATTCAACACGTCACTTGAATATATATGGGAGCAGTTAGTCGCTAGTGCTGAGCACACTTCTCATCAAAATCGTGTCGCCTTGAACGCCACTTTATGCATGATGAGAGGGATGGGTGCACAGAGCATTTGGCGTGATGATCCTGAGCTTTATCGTGATATGTTGCTGTTTTGGAAGGAAACTCTTATGAAGCTTGGTTTCTCGACTACAGATTCCGAGAGGGGCAGAACAGCATGATCGCGAACAGTATTGAACGCTTATCCCAGTGGGTCGCTAAGAGCACGTTGGTACTCGCTGCTTTCTTTTTAGTACTAATGGCACTGCATGTCTCACTTGATGTCGGACTGCGCTATTTCTTTGGAAAATCGTTTGCCGGCACGCTGGAGTTCGTCTCTTTCTACTATATGGTCGCGGTGATTTTCCTGCCAATTGCTTACGTTGAATTAAAACGCGAGCATATTAGCGTTGATGTTTTTGTGGGCAGGTGTTCGCCTACTGTACAGCTAGCGTTTTACCTCTTTGCCGGTGCTCTGGGCCTTGTGTATTTTGGCATGCTTTGTTACCAGAGCTATCTCGATGCAGTTCGTGCCACGGTTCGTATGGAAACTGCCATGGCCAACTTCACGTTCTATTTGTGGCCTAGTCGTTGGGCATTACCCGTCGGTTTTGCCGCCATGTGTCTGGCCATTCTCGCCAATATGATAAAGGCAGTGCAGCAACGCCAAGCGCTGTAGGAGCTAATCAATGACTAACATCGAGATAGGTGTGGCGGGTATCGCCATCGCCTTGGCCCTGATCGCCCTGCGGGTGCCAATCGGCATTGCCCTTGGCCTAGTATCGATTATCGGTATAGGCGAAATGACCAGTATGCGCGTGGCATGGGGGATGATTTCTGCCACTCCTTTCGATTTTGCAGGCACTTGGGAATTAACCGCCGCGCCTATGTTTTTATTCATGGGCTATTTGTGTACCACTACCAATATGACGCAAGGCTTATTTCAGGCCATGCGTCTTTACCTAGCGCGTCTTCCGGGAGGCTTGGCCGTTTCCAGCGTGATGGCCTCTGCCTTTTTTGCGGCTGCGTCTGGCTCTAGTGTAGCAACATCCGCGGCCATGTCGCGCATCGCTGTACCCGAAATGCTCAAACACAACTACGACAAGGGGCTTGCCACCGGCACCGTAGCTGCTTCTGGGACACTGGGTTCGCTGATTCCACCAAGCGTATTGCTGGTGCTTTATGGTGTTTATGCCCAAGTGTCAGTCGGCCAGCTGTTTATGGCAGGCTTCATCCCAGGCGTAGTTTCTGCGCTGTTATATATCGGCATGATTATGGTGAGGACCAAGCTGAATCCGAAGCTCGCGGGTGATACTGATATTCGCTCGACGTGGAATGAAAAATGGGAGGCGTTCAAACATATTTGGCCACTGCCATTGCTCATTGGCTCCGTGCTTGGGGGGATCTTCCTGGGAGTCTTTTCACCTACCGAAGCTGGAGCGGTAGGAACTACCATTGCCGCATTAATTGCCTTGGCTCGACGTACCCTGACCCTTGAAGCTGTTCGTGAAGCCGTTACGCAAACCGCAGTCAGCACGGCGAGCATTTTCATTATCTTGATTGGGTCGCTCTTTTTTACCCGTTTCTTGGCCATGAGCGGTGTACCTGCTGCATTCGCTGAGTTGATTCTGGGTGTCAGTACTGAAACATGGTGGATCATTCTGGCGGTAGCGCTGATCTATCTTGTGCTCGGAATGTTTATCGACTCAATTGGTCTGCTGCTTCTAACGCTGCCGCTGATACTCCCTTTGGTCGAAGGTGCAGACCTTAATTTGATTTGGTTTGGCATTATCGTGGTTAAGCTCCTGGAAATCGGGTTAGTGACTCCGCCCATCGGCCTTAACGTTTATGTCATCAAGGGTGCCCTGGGCAACAGCGTTACGCTTAGCGAAGTTTTTAAGGGCGTGAGCTGGTTTATCGTCATGGACATCGTCGCACTATTACTCATCGTATTGATTCCCGCGCTTTCGCTTTATCTTCCGCAGAAAATGTTCTGACGCTTTCTCAATAAGGAACACACATGACAGCAATTCGTTTTATCAACGCCAACGTTATCGATTCACGCAACGGTAAAGTGCTCCCTAATCATCAGGTGCGTATTAAAGATGGCCGCATCGACGCGGTAAGCGCAACGCCGCTTGAAGGCGACGACGATCAGGTGATCGATGTCAAAGGGCGCTATTTGATGCCGGGCTTGGTGGACTCCCACGTACACGTAACCGCTATCACGCCCAACTTTGCGCTCCTAGGCACGCTTTCGCCGTTTTACGTGGGCGCCAAGTCTAGTGAGCTGCTTGAAGCCATGCTGATGCGCGGCTTTACCACTGTGCGTGATGCAGGTGGCGCGGATTACGGCCTTGCCAAAGCGGTAGACGAAGGGACGCTGGCCGGGCCACGCATCATGTACGCTGGGCGAGCTCTCTCGCAAACCGGTGGCCACGGGGATATGCGTGGGCCAGGCCAGCAAACCTTTGAAGGCTGCTTCTGCTGCGCAGGTCTGGGCCGTGTATGTGACGGTGTCAGTGAAGTACGACATGCCGCACGCGATGAGATTCGCAAGGGCGCTACTCAGATTAAGATCATGGCGTCAGGTGGCGTATCATCGCCAACGGATCGTATCGATAGCACGCAGTTCTCACTTGAAGAAATTGATGCCATTGTAGAAGAGGCGACTGCTGCCAATATTCATACCATGGCACATGCTTATACTGCGCGTGCTATTAATCGACTGCTGCCTCGCGGCGTTAAAACCATCGAGCACGGTAACCTTATGGACGAAGAGAGCTGCCGCCTGTTCCTCGAACATGATGCTTATTTGACGCCAACGCTGTGTACTTACGATGCGCTAGCGAAAGAAGGCGTTGAAGCAGGGATGGCCGAAGAGCTGCAGCGAAAAGTATTTGAAGTGCTTGAGGCCGGCGGCAAAGCCCTTGAAATGGCCCAGCGCTTTGGGGTGAAAATGCTCTACGGTTCTGACCTTTTGGGCCGTATGCAGCGCCATCAGCTCAATGAGTTCCACCTTCGCAAAGAGGTGGTACCTGCCGATGAGCTGATCCGTGCGGCCACCAGTCACGCGGCCGATGCCTACGGCCATACGGGCGATTTTGGTGAAATCATTCCTGGCGCCCGTGGTGATGTGATTATCCTTAAAGATAACCCCCTGGACGATATCACTGTGCTTACTGAGCCGGATGAGCAACTGATGCTTATCATGAAAGGGGGCGTGGCGTATAAAAATACGCTTTAAGCATTAGGCTTTAACACCCCGTAGTAATTTTACCTGACTGCACCGGCGCCGGAACTCTATAGTTCCGGCGTCTGCGTTCTTGGGCACTGCTAAGCTAAAAGCTGCGATAAAAACCAGCCAACGTGTAAATGCCGACCGCCATGACCAATTCTTCGTGTTATTAATAGACATTATCGACTATTTCGAATCTTATTTTAGTAATATCGACTAATTGCTGTTTTTCGACTGCCAAATATAAGAGGCGTGTGGATAGATATGACTTACGTAAGCGCTGTCACCCTTAACGCGCACGGTGTAAAGCTTGAGCCATTAGCGCACGATCACGAAGCTGGCCTGCGCGCCGCTGCCGCCGATGGCGAGTTGTGGAATCTACGCGTCACATCGGTGCCTTCGCCCGATGAAACAAGCGCCTTTATTGAAACCGCCTTGAAAGACCGTGAGGCAAGCCACCGCTTTGCTTTTGCTGTCATTGAGGAGGCCTGCGGTACCGTGCTGGGCACGACGAGCTATCACGACATCTTACCTGAGGTAAAACGGGTAGAGATTGGCCACACCTGGTATGCCAAACGCGCGCAGCGTACCCATATTAATACCACCTGCAAGCTGCTGCTGTTAACACATGCTTTCGATACGTTGGGTTGTAAAGTGGTTGGCTGGCGCACCGACAACTTCAACTACGCAAGCCAACGTGCCATTGAGCGCCTGGGGGCTAAAAAGGATGGTGTCATACGCGGCCACAAGCTGCGCCGAGATGGCACTATTCGCGACACCGTGATGTATAGCCTGCACAGGGGAGAGTGGCCAGAAGTGCAGGCACATCTCAACTATTTGTTAAGCCGGCCACGTAGCTAATCAATAGGGCTCTGGCTCGACTGCTCCTACATGGAGGTAGGACGCTGATCGCAGCCCTTAATCATATGCGCTACAGGCAAAGCGAGAAAGCACGCGAATTTTGGATAGGCAGCCAGAATTTGCTTTGCTAGCAATAGAATCAATGAGGTAGATTTGATCTAAGCGGCTAGATAACCTCAATCAACGCGACAGCACGTTCATTGAGGTTATGCAGCCGGTATATAATCACTGTTATGCAATACGGGGTAAGAAATGAACAAAGGAGTATTGACGTTTTTCTGTGGAAAAATGGGAGCAGGGAAAACTACAAAGTCTTGTGAGATCTCCCAAGAGCGAAACGCCGTACTGCTCTCAGAAGACGAGTGGCTTCCATCCATTTATCCGAATAACATAAATACCTTAGATGATTACATTGAATATTCTGGCCGTCTTAAGCCTCAAATGAAAAAACTGGTTCAATCGATCTTGGTGTCTGGAACCAGCGTGGTAATGGATTTTCCGGCAAATACAATTTCACAACGAAAGTGGTTTAAAACCATATTTTCAGAGATCCAGGCTCCACATGAATTAATTTACATCGACCAGCCAAATGAGATTTGCTTGGGACAAATCGAAAAAAGGCGGATAGAACAGCCAGAGAGAGCGGCAACTGATACGGAAGAGATGTTTGAGCTGGTTACCAAGTACTTTGTTGCACCCACATCTGATGAAGGGTTCAACACAACCGTAATTGCGGCAAATGCATAACAATCGCAGGCACTGCGACGTCTTTTCGTTGCGGCTTCGCCTCCACTACAAAGCCGCGCGTGCTGCGGGCGTTAGCTCTATAGGGGAAGTTTAATGTTTATAAATGAAGTCAGATTGACTGGAAAGCATGTGACTCTAGAGCCCTTGTCTAAAAGTCATATCGAACCGTTAAAAGAAGCAGTTCTTGATGGTGAGCCTTGGAAAATATGGTATGCAAATGTTCCTGGACCTGACGAAATGGAAGATTATGTATTATCAGCAATAGAAGAAGCGAAGACAGGCAATATAGCTTACGCTGTGCGATCAAAAGAGCATGATAAAATTGTAGGAACAACAAGATATTACAACGTTGATCCGGTTAATATGCGAGCAATGTTAGGCTACACATGGTACTCGAGCTTAGTTCGAAGGACTTCCGTAAATACTGAGTGCAAATTAATCCTGCTAAGAAACCTATTTGAAGCATCATCGGCGATAGCGGTGGAGTTCCACACCCACTTCTTCAATCAACAGTCTCGAACTGCGATAGAAAGATTAGGTGCAAAGCAGGATGGAGTACTTCGAAGCCATCAGATAATGCGTGATGGCTCACTCAGAGATACCATAGTTTATTCAATAATTTCAAGTGAATGGCCTGCTGTAAAGATTAACTTGGAGAGTAAGTTAAGCTAACAAGTGGCTGTACGCGGCCGCTGGCCGCCAGACGTTCGCAAGCTCACACCGCTGTGCTGCCTGTATAGGCTCAGCCCTGCTTATTCAAAAAAGCCCCGGCTGTTAGGTCAGGGCTTTTGCTTACTGCTTGTTGCGACAACTAAAACTTTCTAGCCCTTCTTCTTATTTATCTTCTTACCACTTTCAGCTTGGGCATTCTCCTCGGAACCGCCACCCGGAAAATGCGCCCGCACCAACTCCAATAATCCTTGCGTAGAAGCATCAAAATCCGCAGCGTTAGTATCGATACGTTCGCTGATTTCACCGGCGATGCGTTTACCCAGCTGAACACCCCACTGATCGAACGAGTTGATGTTCCAGATCACGCCTTGCACGAACACTTTGTGCTCGTAAAGCGCAATCAGTGCACCCAGGTTACGGGGCGTGAGTTCGTCTAGCAGCAGCGTGCTGGAAGGGCGATTGCCGGGGCAGCTGAACGGATCTTGCTGGCTGCCACCCTGGCTGCCTTCCATGAACGCGTTGGCCTGGGCGAGCATGTTGGTTAGTAGGGCGAAGTGGTGGTCTTCCATGCCCGGCTCAGGTTTGAGCGAAGCGATGAAATCAATCGGCACATAGCGCGTGCCCTGGTGCAGCAGTTGGAAGAACGCATGCTGGCCGTTTGAGCCGGTTTGACCCCAAACAATTGGGCCGGTTTTGTAGTTGACCGGGTGGCCGAATATATCCACAGACTTGCCGTTTGACTCCATATCCAGCTGCTGCAAAAAAGAGGGCAGCTGATTCAGCGCCTGGTCGTAGGGCACGATGGCTTGGGTTTCAGCACCAATAAAGTTGATGTACCAAATACCGATCAGTGCCATCAATACCGGCATATTTTCCGAGAGGGGCGCATGGATAAAGTGATTATCCATCTCGTGAGCGCCTTCCAATAGCTCGATAAAACCCTCGAAACCGATGGAAAGCGCAATCGGTAGCCCAATCGACGACCACATGGAGTAACGCCCGCCGACCCAGGCCCAGAATTCGAATACGTTCTCTTCGCGAATGCCGAATTCCATGGCTGCTTTGCGGTTGGTAGAGGCCGCCACAAAGTGGGCGCCTATATCGGCATCGTCACCGGCGTTTTCCAGGAACCAGCGCCGTGCGGTTTTGGCATTGAGCAGCGTTTCCTGGGTCGAGAAGGTCTTGGTGGAAACAATGAACAGCGTTGTGGCAGGGTCAAGCCGTGAAAGCACCTTCTGTATATGAGTGCCGTCCACGTTAGAGACAAAGTGAAAGTGCATTTCGGGGTGGCGATATTTAAGCAGCGCGCGCACGGCCATATTAGGGCCAAGGTCCGAGCCGCCAATCCCGATATTAACCACGTCCTTGATCGGTTTGCCGCTGTAGCCTTTCCATTCGCCGCTACGGACCGTTTCTGAGAATTGCTTGATCTGCTCGCGAGTCCGCGTGATCTCCGGCATCACGTCTTCGCCGTCGACATACACCGGGTCATCGCTGAGATTACGCAGCGCGGTATGCAGTACCGGGCGATTTTCGGTGACGTTGATAATGTCACCAGAGAACATCTGCGCGCGGCGTTGAACTAGCGCGGAGTGGTCTGCCAGTTCAATCAGCTTAGCGAGTACTTCATCAGAGACGTGATTTTTGGAGTAATCAAGAAATAGGCCGCCCACGCGTAAACTCATTTTCTCAAAACGCTGGGGGTCATGGGTGAAGTAGTCACGAATGCGGTCGTTCGTTGTTTTGTCGCGTAGGCGATCTAGCGCCTGCCAGGTAACACTGCGAGTAAGTTGAAATATAACGGGCCTATTATTTAGATCATTATTAGTATATGAGGTCGGCACTTTATAACATATGATTTAGCCCTTTAATGGTAAAAATACTACGCTAATCATCAAGCGATTTATTACTTTAATGAATAATTTTCAGGAAGTTTTTCATAATAAATTTGTTTTTTAAGTGCTTACGCACTCAGAGTTTTTTAGCTATCTTGGTTGTTTTCTGAATATATATTCCAACTTTATTGATGAATATATATTTATATTAATCATCGCTAAGCGCCTGTCGGTTAGAAAAAATTTATCAAGTTTTGATAAAGAGATATTTATTCATTTATAGCGCTTAAACCGGCATCATATTCTCGCCCACCTTCATACTAATGTATAAGTGTTGTCCTTTGGATTGTCCTTGACGCTAATCAGTATATGCACAAAGATGATTTTATAAATCAATATTCAGTGTTTGAATATTTATTCATAAGAGGTGTGGCAAAGATGATAGGTAAACCATTGGGCCCTGATGAACTGGCAGATCAGTGTCGTGAGATGAGGAAGACCATTATTCAAACCATCAGTAAGGCCAATATGGGCCATATTGGTGGTGATCTTTCCGTCATCGATATACTGGGAACCTTGTATTTCAATATATTGCAAGTGAATCCTGAAGATCCAACAGCCCCTGATCGTGATCGCTTTATCTTGAGTAAGGGGCATTGTGCAGTCGCTCTCTACACGACCATGGCTTACGCCGGTTACTTCCCAGTTGAAGAAATGTCGACTTTCGTGCAGCCCCTGTCACGGCTCAACGGCCACCCTTGCAACGAGAAGCTGCCGGGTGTTGAAACCAGCACAGGCCCTCTGGGACACGGGCTGCCTGTGGGGGTGGGTGCGGCCATTGGTGCCAAAATTCAGAAGAAAGCCTGGCAGGTTTACGTAGTCGTTGGCGACGGTGAGATTCAGGAGGGCAGCAACTGGGAAGCTGCTATGACAGCTGCCTACAAAAAACTGGATAACTTAACACTTATTATCGATCGCAACCGGCTCCAGCAGGGTGATCGCACCGATGACGTGACTTCACTAGAGCCTTTGACTGAACGTTTCAAAGCCTTTGGTTGGGATTCACATGAAGTTGATGGCCACGATTATGGCGCGCTGATTGAAGCACTAAAGACGCCGCGCGTCGAAGGTAAGCCTCGCTGTTTAGTGGCTAATACCTTTAAAGGAAAAGGCGTGTCTTTCATCCAGGACCGTGTTGAGTGGCACCATAAAGTACCGTCGCCGGAACAAGTCGAAGAAGCCCTGAACGAGCTGGAAAGAGGCGTATAACCATGTCGAATGATATTCAACTACACGATTGTCGAAATGCCTTCTCGAAGACTCTTGAGGCGCTGGCGGAAGCAGATGAACGGATTGTTAGCGTCTGTAACGACTCTATCGGCTCAAGCAAGTTGGGAGATTTTCGTAGCAAATGGCCCGAGCGCTTGATCAATGTTGGCATCGCTGAGCAGACCCTGGTCGGCGCAGGTGCGGGCTTGGCTAACTCAGGGCTGGTGCCTTTTGTGTGTGGTGCCTCCTGTTTCCTGACGGGGCGTGCACTTGAGCAAATAAAGGCCGACATTGTCTACTCGAATGCCAACGTTAAACTGTGCGGTATCAGCAGCGGTGTCGCCTATGGCGAGCTCGGTCCCACGCACCACTCTATTGAGGATCTTGCCTGGACACGGCCACTGGCAGGCCTCGATATCTTCGTTCCGGTGGATGACGTGGAAACGGCAGCGGTCATTCGCTATGTCGCTCAAAACGACCATCCGACCTTCGTGCGACTGAGCCGCATGGGCGTGCCGAGGCTGCTGCCCGAGGACTATGAATTCCAGCCTGGTAAGGCCCAAATTCTGCGCGAAGGCAAGGACATCACCTTGATCGGCTGTGGTGTGACCGTTTGTAGGGCCATGGACGCGGCTGAGATGTTAGTCAGTGAGGGTATCGAGGCACGTGTGGTTAATTTCTCGAGTATCTCTCCTTTGGATGAAGAGACCATCATACAGTGCTCTAAGGAAACCAAGCACTTACTGACCATCGAGGAGCACAGTGTGCGCGGTGGTATGGGCAGCGCGATCGCTGAAGTTGTTGTCAGCAAAGCGCCGTGCAAGATGAGGTTGCTGGGCTTCCCTGCCTTTGCTCCGACAGGTTCGGCTGAGTGGCTGCTCGACCACTTTGGCATGTCTGTGGGTGGCATCGTGGATTCGGCCAAAGCGCTGCTTAAGTAAGGAGAAGGTTATGGCAACTTCCGCCATTCTCGCTATCGATCAAGGCACTACCAACTCTAAGGCGGTGCTGGTTGACTTCGGCGGCAATATCATTGGTAAGGCAGCGGTAGGGATTTCCTGCCAGTATACGCAGCCAGGTTGGGTCGAGCAGTCGGGAGAAGAGATCGCCCAGAGTGTTAAGCAGGCCATCGATGTTTGCCTCTCAGCACAGCAGGATGTCGACGTAGTTGCCGTGGGGATATCCGCTCAGCGGGAATCTGCTATCGCCTGGGATAGTGTCAGCGGTAAATCGCTTGCGCCCTGCCTCGGTTGGCAATGCCGTCGCAGTCAGCCTTTCTGCCAGGAGCTAAAACGTCTAGGCCTCAACGCTAGGGTACAAGAGCTATCCGGGCTACCCATCGATCCGCTGTTTTCTGGCTCCAAGTTTCGCTGGCTGCTCGATTCCTTCGATGACAGTGTCAATCGTCATAACGTCCGTCTGGGCAATATCGACAGCTGGCTACTATGGAATCTCACCGAGGGGCAGGTGCATCTGACGGATACGTCCAATGCGTCCCGCACTCAGCTATGCGATATCAACAGTGGTCAGTGGTCTCCCGAGTTGCTTGACGTCTTTGGCATTAGTGCCGAGATGCTTCCGGGTATTCGTCCTTCAAGCTACACCTTTGGTCAGACTTGCGCGTTTGGGTCGCTAAAGGCGGGCATTCCTATTTTGTCAATGATTGGGGATTCCCACGCGGCTCTGTTCGCCCAGGGAGGATTTCGCCCTGGCGTTGTTAAGGCAACTTATGGAACGGGTTCTTCGGTGATGACCACCACCCAGAACCAACAGGTACGAGCCGAGGGCCTAGCGACCACGGTGGCGTGGGAAACCTCGGAGCAGCGTGTTTATGCTCTCGAAGGCAATATCACGGTGAGTGCAGCCGTACTGCCCTGGGCCGCGAAGTTGCTGGGACTCGATGGCTCTGTCGAGCGCCTGGCTGTACTCGCCGAAGCAGCGAGTGGTAAGGGCAAAGAGGTTGTGGTGCCCGCCATGGTGGGATTAGGTGCGCCACGCTGGGTGGGCGACGTCAGTGGCCTTATGGATGGACTGACCTTCAATACCGAACCTGCTGACATAGCGCGGGCCGCCTTCGAGTCCATTGTTTTCCAGATCAAAGATGTCGTCGATGTTATGCAGTTAGCATGTCAGCGCCATGGATTGCCACCGCTATCAGCGCTCAAGGCCGATGGAGGTGCTAGCGCTAATAACTGGTTGATGCAACTCCAGGCAGACACCTTAGGTATTACGGTTCAAAGAGCTGCTCAAGCAGAACTTTCCGCGGTCGGTGCAGCAATGCTGGCGGGCCTTAAGCTTGGGGTGTGGCCGACGCTAGATGCTTTGGAGAGCGCGCTGTCGACTTTTGATACATTCGAGGGGCTGGGCGCCGACCAAGGAGAACGTCATCAGACGTGGCTTAGGTCTGTGGAACGCACCCTCTCTCAATCGAAAGATTAGGCAGGAGAAGACGATGAACCCGGAATACGAACTGCGTTTGGCGACCAAGGTGGCTCACCTCTATTGGGTGGAGCAAATGCGCCAAGTTGATATTGCCGCGCGGCTGAATTTGTCCCAAGCAGGCGTATCGCGCTTGCTGCGCCGTGCACAGAAGGAGGGCATCGTCTCCATTAGTATCAAGCCGCCCGAAGGCACCTATCACCTGCTCGAAGAGGCATTGTGTGCCAAGTATGGACTTGAAGAAGTGATGGTGGCTGCCTGTCCTGACAACAGCGAGAACGCCATCTTGCTGAGTATTGGCGAAGCGGCGGCGCAATACCTTGAAGCGACTTTGCGTGATCACGACCAGATAGGGATATCGAGCTGGAGTTCGGCGCTGGTAGCGCTTGCCGAACATCTGCCAAAAAATGGCTCGTTAAAAGCGCAGCGTGTTGTGCAACTGATGGGCGGCATGGCTCTGGGTCATGCAGAACATCTTGCCGAAAACCTGACGCTGCAACTGGCCAATCGGTTGGATGCGCGCCCTGGATTTATGCAGGTGGCAGGCATTGCCAGCAGCCCAGAGGCTCGCAAGGTTATCAGTCAGGAGCCTTATGTACGCGAGACCATGGCGCTGTTTGATGAGCTAAGTATTGCTCTGGTGGGAATTGGAACACTTGAGCCTTCCCGGTTTCTGGCCAGAAGTGGCAACACCTTTTCCAAAGAAGAGCTTTCAGATCTAGATGGCTGTGGCGCCGTGGGAGATGTCTGCTTGAGGTTTTATGACCGCAACGGTGAGTTGGTCGCGCACTCTCTTAACGAAAGAGTGGTGGCGATTTCGCCAGAAAAATTGAAGGCCATACCAAGGGTTGTTGGCCTGGCGGGAGGCCAGCAAAAAGTGGCTTCGATACGCGCGGCAGCCTTGGGCGGATGGATTCAAGTGCTAATTACCGACAGCTTTACCGCCGAAGCATTGCTAGGTACGGCAGGTTAGAGAGGCTGGAGGCGGGCTAACAATCTAGAGATCAGTGTTTGAACAGTCTTTAGCGCTAATGCTGAAAAGGAGAATAACAATGAAACGTTTCGAGCAGCAGGTAGTAGTGGTGGCGGGTGCTGATCGTGGAATTGGCCTTGCTATAGCGACTCGGTTCGCTGATGAAGGGGCGAGCGTGGCAATGGCTTCCAACCGCCAGGAAATTCATGCAGCCGCGGCTGAGCTTGAACATCGTGTACGCGAAAAAGGCTTGTCGGGAAGCATCATGGCCGCGGAAGTCGACGTCACCAAGAGTGACCAGGTTGAGCAGTTCTATGATGATGTCTGTAAACGCTTTGGGCGCATTGATGTATCTATTCAAAACGCTGGCGTGATTACAATCTCTCGCTTGCAGGATCTGTCTGAGTCGGACTGGGACAAGGTACTGGACGTGAATACCAAAGGGGTATTCCTGTGCTGCAAAGCAGCGCTCCGGCATATGGCTAAGGCTGGTCGAGGGGCATTAATCAACATGGCCTCAGGCCAGGCGCGTCAGGGCTTTATCTATACACCTCATTACGCCGCCAGCAAGTTCGGGGTGTTAGGGATTACTCAAAGTCTAGCGCGTGAATTTGCCGCTTCGGGTATCACCATCAATGCCATCTGCCCCGGTATCGTGATGACCGATATGTGGGACTACAACGATAAAGCTTGGGGTGAGCTCCTGGGTGATTACCAGCCCGGTGAATTAATCCGTGAATGGGTGGCCAGTGTCCCCATGAAACGTGCCGCGTCGCCAGAGGAAATCAGTGGGACGGCAGCCTTCCTGGCTTCTGAAGATGCGCGCTATATCACCGGGCAAGCGATCAATGTCGATGGTGGACTGATCATGTCCTGATTAACAGCTAACTCCAAAAAACGATGGCCCTTAAAGATAGCCCTGAAAGATGAAATAAGGAGCACGCAATGACGACAACCTATGACATGTCTCTTAAGCACGGTGTGGATTTTAACTTCTCACTTGAAGGCAAAATTGTATTAATCACCGGTGGGCTGGGGGGGATCGCAACTGCAGCCAACGAAGCGATGCTTGATAAAGGAGCCAGTATTGCCATTTTTTACCCGGAATTCGAGGCTGATCGGGTGGCAGAGGTCATGGCACAGTTTCCGAAAGATCGCGCTCAGGCCTGGTGCTGTGATGTCACCCAAGAAGCTCAAGTAGAGCGATGCGTAAAAGAAGTGGTCGACCACTTTGGTGACCTGCATATCTTGATTAATGCCGCCGGCACTATCACGTTAAATTTCGCTGAAGACGTGATGCTCACCGAGTGGCAGCGCCAGATCGATGTCAACCTGACCGCTCCCTTCCTATGTGCCAGGGAAGTCGGACGTTATCTACTGAAAAGCGACCACGGGGGGAAGATTATTAATATTGCTTCCCAGGCCGCCACGGTCGCCATCGATCAGCACTGTGCCTACACCTCAGCGAAAGCGGGGCTGATCGGCATGACGAAAAGCTTGGCCAAAGAATGGGGGCCGCATGGCATTACGGTCAACAGCATTTCACCCACCGTGGTGTTGACCCCAATGGGGGCTGCTGCCTGGTCAGGCGAAAAAGGGGAGCGCATGAAAACCATGATTCCAACGGGGAGGTTTGCCTATACCGACGAGATTGCCGCAAGCATTGTGTTCCTTGCCGCCAATGGCAGCGACATGATCAATGGCGCGGATCTAGTAATAGATGGTGGCTACACCATTTGGTAACGCCAGCCATTAACTTGGTTTGAAAACAATTCAATAACTAAGCATAAACCAGCACTCGAGAAAGGTGAAAATAATGAACAATCTATCGCTTACGTCTATCGCTCGTAGCCTATTATCCGTATCTCTGACAGCTTCTATCGTCACTATGGGAGTATCGTCGGCCCTCGCTCAAGAAGGCAATCAAGGCGACATTGCCATCCTGGTGAACTCGCTAGACAACCCATATTACGCAGCGGAGGCCAATGCGGCCAAACAGCAAGCTGAAGAGCTGGGCTACTCCACCCAGGTGCTATCGCATAACGAAGACGTCAATCGTCAGCGCGAGTTAATTAGCTCCGTGGTCGCTCGCGGGGTCGACGGTATTATTTTGGATAATGCCGACTCTACGTCAAGCGTCGCGGCCGTGCGGCATGCCGCCGAGCGTGATGTGCCGGTAGTGTTGATAAATAGGGAGATCCCTGAAGAAGGAATCGCTATCGCTCAAATTTCTCACAATAACGTCCAGGCAGCTTCTCAAGTAGCACAGAAGTTCATAGAGCAGGTTGGCGAAGAGGGCACTTATGTCGAGCTGACCTGTAACCTGGCCGACAATAACTGTGTCACTCGCTCTACCTCCTTCCATCGTGTGCTCGATCAATACCCTGACTTAAACATGGTTGCGCGTCAGGATGCCGGTGGCGAACTTCTCAAGGCCAAGCAGGCTATGGATTCCATTCTGCAACAGTATCCCGATATCGATGGCGTCATTACCGGTAACGGCCCGGTAGCACTTGGTGCGATTGCCTCCATTAAAGCGGCGGGGAACTCGGATATCACTGTTGTAGGTATCGACGGCAGCAACGATGAACGTGATGCGATCATGAGCGGAGATCTCTATGCGACTGCCATGCTTCAGGCGCAGGAACTAGCGCGTGAGGGTGTAAGACAGCTCGACCAGTATCTAAAGACTGGTGAAACGGGGCAGCCAGAGCGTCAACTGTTCCGCGGTGTTCTTATCACGGAAGATAACGCGGAGCTGGTTCAGGACTTTGAGTATCAAACCGAGTAACTGACACGAGGAGTGGCGGCTTCCGCCACTCCTGCTCAGATAATTAGTAGCGACTGGGTAGCTATATGGATAAGTCTATGAGTCTGTCGAAAGTGTTTTTTGTTTCAGGGTTGGCGATTGCGATGCTTTCTACACTTAGTGGTTTTAAGTTGGTCTCGAAGGATGAACTTGCCACTATTCTTAATGATGGTAGTGCAGTCTCGATTAATGCTGAAGAATTAATGCATGACGATATTATTCCTTGGGTCAACTCCAATTCAGAACCCTTGAATTTAGTGCTTTCGGCGATTGCATCAGAAGGCTTTCAGGCAGCCTGTGAGCAGTATGGTGTCCAGCAAAGTCAGGCATTTCCCTGCACTTTCTGGGTAAGTGTTTCTGAGACTGTCGAGTCTGTGGATACTTCCTCTCGTGTTGGCAAAATCAACCTGGGTAGTGTGCAGCAGAAAGAGGTTTCTCTGCTGATTGGCCCCGTTATTCCGGGATCAGCCGTTCGAGATGGTTACCCGGAGCTAGGTTATGCTGATTTTGCCAATCAAGACCAATTTGCCACCTTTGGTGATGAGCTGAACGTGCAGGTTATCTCAATTCTTGAAAGCTTTGGCAATGTTAATAACGGCGATGTCGTAGAAACATATGGGGCCTTTTCAACCTGGGATGGCTTAGGCGATACGGTAGAGATTGTCCCAGTGGCACTGAATCGCGTTAATGCAGAGTGATAAGAAAATAATGTTCGACAATTATCACTCCGAGTCGGAAGAGGATAACGCCATGCATAAGCTGGAAGAACAACACAACTCAGGCGATGAACAGCAAATTAATTCGAAATCAGACGCTCTGGTTAAAGTTCAGAATGTCTCGAAACGTTATCCTGGAACGGTGGCCCTCGACACGGTTAGTTATGAGGTATATCCGGGAAGCGTTAATGTCTTGATCGGAGAGAATGGCGCGGGTAAGTCGACCCTTATGAAACTGTTGGCGGGCGCTGAGCGGCCAACCGAAGGAGAGATTTTTGTTAAAGGAAAATCGGTTTACTTTCATGGTGTGCGCGATGCGGAGAAAGCAGGCATAGGGATTATCTTTCAAGAGCTTAATCTTTTTCCAGATATGAGCATCGTTGAAAACCTTTTTATCGGTAATGAGATACGCCATGCCGGTAGGATAGATGCCCGTGCGCAATATCGTAAAGCAAAGCAGTTACTTGAACGAGTAGGGCTAGTGGTCGATCCCTCCACGTGTGTCGGTGATCTTTATGTGGGACAGCAACAGTTGGTCGAGATCGCCAAGATGCTAAGTCGCCAGGTTGATGTCTTAATCATGGATGAGCCCACGTCTGCTCTTAGTCAAAAAGAAGTCGAGGTGCTGTTCGGCATTATTGATTCGTTACGCCAGGATGGCGTCGCCGTCATTTATATCTCTCACCGTTTAGAAGAGATCATGAGGATCGGTGACCATATTACGGTACTGCGCAATGGCCGTATTGTTGGTGTCGAACTGGTTGGAAATATTGATATTCCCTGGATCGTCCGCCAGATGGTGGGGGGCGATCATAAGATATTCGACTACCGTCCGCGTCAAATCGGGGAACCCACATTAACGGTCAACAACCTGAGCCTAAAAAGAGTGAACGGCACCATGGCGCTGGATAACGTTAATTTTAGCGTTGGGCGTGGAGAGGTTATTGGGATTTATGGCTTGATGGGGGCGGGCAGAACCGAACTGTTAGAAGTGCTGCTTGGTCTGCATCGCAGCGCAGTGGGCAAGATCGAGTTTGATGGAAGGATATTAGCGAAAGGGAAGCCAGCCAATCGAATCAAGGCAGGCATTGCCTTGGTACCGGAAAATCGTCAAAAGTCTGGAATGATTCAGACCCTTTCTGTGCGTGAGAACATGACTCTGTCAAGTATAGGGCGGTGCTGCTCGCGTTTTCTCGGGTTTCGCATGATTCGTGGTCGGCTTGAAAAAGAACAGAGTAAGCGCATGGTCTCAGTGCTTGGTATCAAGGTATCGCATGACTCTGACAAGATCACCACGCTGAGCGGGGGTAACATGCAAAAGGTCGTTATTGGCAAAGCGCTGCTTACCGAACCACGTGTTCTCTTGTTCGACGAGCCTACCCGTGGCGTCGATGTGGGGGCCAAAGCCGATATCTACCGAGCCATGAATGACATCGCCGAGAAAGGTGTCTCCATTATATACACCACTTCAGAGCTGGATGAGGCTCTGGCTGTAGCTGATCGTATTCTGGTCATGGCATCAGGTCGGATTACCGTCGATCTTCCGCGTGATGAGGTGGATCGTGATTTCATTACCCAAAAAGCATCACCTTCCGTCGTTCAAGACGTAGCCGTCGCCGTCGCTCAGTAAGGGATCTAATCATGACAACTGCAACCAATAATATGTCTACCCACGAGCATCCGCATCGCAGTCAAGGTGTCCAGGCGTCTTGGGTGCTGCTGCAAATATTGAAGCTCAGAATCTTTGTAGCCTTGTTCGCCGTCGTCTTATATTTCTCTTTGACGGTAGATAACTTTCTGACCACGAATAATATGTTAATTATGGCCCAGCATATTACCGTCATTGGCATTTTGGCCATTGGCATGACGCTGGTTATCCTGACGGCAGGTATCGATCTTTCGGTAGGTTCAACGGTCGGCTTTAGTGGGATGGTGGCTGGTTTTCTGATAATGAACGGTATTTCTATTGGGGATTCCATATTATTTCTGAACGTTCCCGAGGTTATCCTGGTTACCTGCCTGATTGGCGCCTTTATCGGCTATATAAACGGTGCACTGATCACCTATCTCAATGTAGCCCCCTTCATTGCTACCTTGGGAATGTTGTATGTGGTACGTGGCGCAGCGTTGTTGTTTAACGACGGTGGCACTTTTTCTCGACTCCAAGGCCATGAAGAGCTGGGTAACACTGGTTTCTCCGTGCTGGGGAATGGCTCTTTGTTGGGTATCGGTATCCCAGTTTGGTTGCTCTTGGCGTTGACACTCATTACCTGGTTCGTGAGTTATAAGACCCCTTTCGGCCGCTATGTGTATGCGATTGGTGGTAACGAAACGGCTGCCGTGTTTTCGGGGCTGAGAGTTCGCAAGATTAAATTGTGGGTGTATGTTTTTTCAGGTTTTTGCGCTGCGATTGTGGGGCTTGTCATTACTTCTCAGCTGCAGACCGGACATCCGATGACGGGCGATACCTTTGAGTTGCGCGCCATTGCCGCGGTAGTGCTGGGTGGCACCGCGCTGGCCGGAGGGCGTGGTTCAGTCATTGGCTCGGTTATTGGTGCATGCGTCATCAGCATTCTCAACGACGGCATGGTGATGTCCGGAGTCAGTAATTTCTGGCAAATGGTCATTATGGGGCTGGTCATTATCATCGCTGTTGTCATTGACCAACTGCAACAGCGTCTACATAAGCGCGTTATGGTCTCGACTTAATATACCCAGTCATTATGGTTTAGATTAACACTTTCACAATTTGTGCCTTTTGACTTGTTAACTGACTGATCCCTTCCCGTAACTATTCGCTTGGGGCGCTTTTGCGCCTTGAGCTTCAATGAATATTGTCAGGAGGCTTGCATGTCTTCCAAACTGGATGCTTTAAAATCCTTTTCCCTGGTGGTTGCTGACACTGGCGATCTGACCGCCATTCGGCGCTACCAGCCCCAGGACGCTACCACCAACCCCTCGCTGATACTTAATGCCTTCGAGCTGCCCGATTACCAGTCATTGATTAACGAAGAGCTTGCGTCGATTAGCGCTGTAGGCGGCGATCGCCATACCCAGGTCGAACATGCCGTAGATCGTCTTGCTGTTGTAATGGGCAGTGAGATCTCAGGTGGTACCTGGTCGTGTGTCAACAGAGATAGTCGCGAAGCTCTCTTTCAATACCCAGGCCAGCATTCGCAAGGCCCACGAGTTGATTGAGCTGTACCAGAAGCGAGACATCTCCTCGGAACGCGTACTGATCAAACTGGCTTCCACTTGGGAGGGGATCCGTGCCGCCGAGGTGCTGGAGAAGGAGGGAATCAACTGCAACCTGACTTTGCTGTTCAGCGACGTCCAGGCGCAAGCCTGCTTCGACGCAGGGGTATTTTTAATTTCGCCCTTTGTGGGCAGGGTCACCGACTGGTACAAGCAGTCGACCGGTCAAGACTTTGCACCCGACACCGATCCCGGTGTGCAGTTTGTACACGGCGTTTGCCAGCGGGTATCTCAAGGTGGCTTCGACACCGTGGTGATGGGCGCCAGTTTTCGTAATGTCGGCCAGTTATTGGCACTCGCTGGCTGCCCTCGGTTGACTATCTCGCCGGCGCTGCTTGAGGAACTCGCCGCCACCGAGGGCGACGTGACGCAGGAGATTGAAATGAGCGCAGCGCAGAGCACGTGCCCGGCACCGCTAGACGAAGCGGCGTTCCGCTGGGGTCATAACCAGGATGCCATGGCCAACGACAAGCTGGCGGAAGGCATACGCTGTATTGCTGAGGATCAAGCCAGTCTTGAGAGCCTGATCTCCGAACGCCTCACCGCCCACTGACCATAGGATTTAGCTCATGTCGACCCGTTTCGAACTGGCCAATGCCATTTGCGCCCTCTCCATGGACGCCGTTCAGAAGGCTAACTCTGGCCACCCCGGCGCTCCAATGGGGATGGCTGACATTGCCGAGGTGCTGTGGAATGATTTTCTTAACCACAATCCGGCAAACTCCGCTTGGGCTGACCGCGATCGTTTCGTGCTCTCCAACGGCCACGGCTCCATGCTACTGTACTCGCTTCTCCATCTCACCGGCTACGAACTGGGCTTGGAGGATCTTCAGAACTTCCGCCAGCTGCACTCGCGCGCCCCAGGCCACCCCGAGCTGGGCTATACGCCGGGCGTAGAAACCACCGCTGGCCCGCTGGCCCAGGGCCTAGCCAATGCCGTTGGGATGGCGATGGCAGAGCGTACCCTGGCTGCACAGTTTAACCGCCCTGACCACGCTATTGTCGACCATCACACCTACTGTTTTGTCGGTGATGGCTGACTGATGGAGGGCATCTCCCATGAGGTCGCTTCGCTGGCAAGTACCCAGGGGCTTGGCAAGCTGGTCGTCTTCTACGACGACAACGGTATCTCTATCGATGGCGAGGTGAAGGGCTGATTCACCGACGACACCGCCAAGCGCTTCGAGGCCTACGGCTGGCACGTAGTGCCAAGTGTCGATGGCCATCAGCCGGAGGAAATCAAGGCCGCCATTAAGCTGGCCCGTAGTCATGACGACCAGCCTAGTCTGATAGTCTGCAGAACCATCATTGGCTTCGGTGCACCCAACAAACAGAGCAAGGAGGAGTGCCACGGTGCGGCACTGGGCGAAGACGAGGTGGTCGCCGCCCGGAAGCGGTTAAACTGGCCCCTCGCGCCCTTCCATATACCCGAAGCTATCTATCAGGGCTGGGACGTTACCGAGCGGGGTGCCGGACGCGAAGCGGACTGGAATGCTCGCTTCGAGTGCTACGCCGCTGCCTATCCGGAGCAAGCCCGTGAATTAAGGCGCCGACTGAAGGGCGAGCTACCCAGCGAGCTTTCAAGCGTGGCAAGCCCAAGCCAGCGGTGAGCCTGTCTCCTCGCACAAAGCCTCATTGGCCTGCCTCAACGAGCTCGGTCCGCAACTCCCCGAGTTACTTGGCGGCAGCGCGGACTTGGCGCCTTCGAACCTGACATTTTGGAGCGGCGCTGAACCGATTGGCGCCGACGCGCCGGGCGGCAACTACCTTCACGATGGGGTGCGCGAATTTGGCATGGGGGCGATTATTAATGGTATCGCCGCTCATGGTGGTTGCATTGCCTATGGTGCCACCTTCCTGATTTTTATGGAGTACATGCGTAATGCCGTGCGGATGGCTGCGTTGATGGGCCACCGGGCGATCTACGTCTTTACCCACGACTCCATTAGCCTGGGTGAAGATGGCCCTACTCACCAGCCGGTAGAGCAACTGGCCAGCATGCGTTCAACGCCCAATCTTTCGACCTGGCGGCCCTGCGACGCCGTGGAGACTGCCGCCGCCTGGGATGCCGCCCTTGCCATGGACGCCGCCGACGAACTCGGCCAGGACGGTCGCGCCGTACGCGTAGTTTCAATGCCTTCCACCGATATCTTCGACGCCCAGGACGCCACCTATCGAGAGGGCGTGCTACCAGCGGAAGTCAAAGCACGAGTCGCGGTCGAGGCCAGCCACGCCGACTACTGGTACAAATATGTCGGCTTAGAAGTTCGTATTATCGGCATGCGAACCTTTGGTGAATCCGGCAAAGCTGGGGATCTGTTTCAGCACTTCGGCATCACCGTTGAGCTTCGCAAAGCTGAAGCTGAACAATTGCTGGCAAAACCAAGCGCATAACGTTACGCGACACCGAGCTACCGGTCGCATGGGGCGATGTCGTGAACAGTGAATTTAGCTATGAAGGCAGACCCGCATGGAAAAGAGCCTGGAAGTGAGACAACCCATTGTTATCGGTAACTGGAAAATGAACGGTAATCTCTTGGCCAACGAGACGTTGCTAGAGGCGTTGCTATCGTCGCTCGAAAAGCTAGAGAACGTACAGGTTGCTGTTTGCCCACCCTTACCCTACTTGGCACAGGTGGCGCAGCACCTAAAGGATCACTCTATTGACCTTGGTGCCCAGACGCTCAATGAGTATGAAGTAGGTGCGCATACCGGCGAGGTCAGCGCTGCGATGTTGAAGGATTTGGGTTGCCAGTATGTGTTGGTCGGTCATTCAGAGCGACGCAGCCGTTACGGCGAATCCGATCTCGCGGTAACGGCAAAATTTGCCGCCGCCCAGGCCGTAGATCTAGTACCGGTGCTTTGCGTGGGTGAAACACTGGCTGAACGCCAGTGGGGTGAAACGGAAGCGGTAGTGGCACGGCAGCTTCAAGCGGTGGTGGATACGTTAGGTGTCGCAGCCCTTAGCGGAAGCGTGATTGCCTACGAGCCGGTCTGGGCTATCGGTACCGGCGAGACGGCAACTCCGGATCACGCCCAGGCTGTGCATGCCTATAGTCGCGCGTGGCTGACTAATCACTCTGCACCGCTCGCGGCACGCCTACCGCTGCTCTACGGCAGCAGTGTTAAGGCCGCCAATGCCAAGGCCCTGTTTGCCCAGCCAGACATCGACGGCGGGCTAATCGGTGGAGCTTCTCTCGATGCAGGCTCGTTTGCCAATATTTGCCGGGCAGCAGGGCATCATTGAGTACTAAGCGTGTGGTAAAAGGTCTTAAGAGTGGGTCATGGCGATACTTCAGCAAATGAACGAGAGTGTTTAACTTGTTCATAGATCGCCATGACCTCCACTTATCGCTTGCTCTTCATCGGCTTCTTATCGCCATTTGGCTGTGCGCTTTCCTTTTCGTTGTTGCTTTCATTAGGAAAATGCGCCCGCACCAACTCCAATAATCCTTGCGTAGAAGCATCAAAATCCGCAGCGTTAGTATCGATACGTTCGCTGATTTCACCGGCGATGCGCTTACCCAACTGAACACCCCACTGATCGAACGAGTTGATGTTCCAGATCACGCCTTGCACGAACACTTTGTGCTCGTAAAGCGCAATCAGTGCGCCCAGGTTGCGGGGCGTGAGTTCGTCCAGCAGCAGCGTGCTGGAAGGGCGGTTGCCGGGGCAGTTGAACGGATCTTGCTGGCTGCCACCCTGGCTGCCTTCCATGAACGCGTTGGCCTGGGCGAGCATGTTGGTTAGTAGGGCGAAGTGGTGGTCTTCCATGCCCGGCTCAGGTTTGAGCGAAGCGATGAAATCAATCGGCACATAGCGCGTGCCCTGGTGCAGCAGTTGGAAGAACGCATGCTGGCCGTTTGAGCCGGTTTGACCCCAAACAATTGGGCCGGTTTTGTAGTTGACCGGGTGGCCGAATATATCCACAGACTTGCCGTTTGACTCCATATCCAGCTGCTGCAAAAAAGAGGGCAGCTGATTCAGCGCCTGGTCGTAGGGCACGATGGCTTGGGTTTCAGCACCAATAAAGTTGATGTACCAAATACCGATCAGTGCCATCAATACCGGCATATTTTCCGAGAGGGGCGCATGGATAAAGTGATTATCCATCTCGTGAGCGCCTTCCAATAGCTCGATAAAACCCTCGAAACCGATGGAAAGCGCAATCGGTAGCCCAATCGACGACCACATGGAGTAACGCCCGCCGACCCAGGCCCAGAATTCGAATACGTTCTCTTCGCGAATGCCGAATTCCATGGCTGCTTTGCGGTTGGTAGAGGCCGCCACAAAGTGGGCGCCTATATCGGCATCGTCACCGGCGTTTTCCAGGAACCAGCGCCGTGCGGTTTTGGCATTGAGCAGCGTTTCCTGGGTCGAGAAGGTCTTGGTGGAAACAATGAACAGCGTTGTGGCAGGGTCAAGCCGTGAAAGCACCTTCTGTATATGAGTGCCGTCCACGTTAGAGACAAAGTGAAAGTGCATTTCGGGGTGGCGATATTTAAGCAGCGCGCGCACGGCCATATTAGGGCCAAGGTCCGAGCCGCCAATCCCGATATTAACCACGTCCTTGATCGGTTTGCCGCTGTAGCCTTTCCATTCGCCGCTACGGACCGTTTCTGAGAATTGCTTGATCTGCTCGCGAGTCCGCGTGATCTCCGGCATCACGTCTTCGCCGTCGACATACACCGGGTCATCGCTGAGATTACGCAGCGCGGTATGCAGTACCGGGCGATTTTCGGTGACGTTGATAATGTCACCAGAGAACATCTGCGCGCGGCGTTGAACTAGCGCGGAGTGGTCTGCCAGTTCAATCAGCTTAGCGAGTACTTCATCAGAGACGTGATTTTTGGAGTAATCAAGAAATAGGCCGCCCACGCGTAAACTCATTTTCTCAAAACGCTGGGGGTCATGGGTGAAGTAGTCACGAATGCGGTCGTTCGTTGTTTTGTCGCGTAGGCGATCTAGCGCCTGCCAGGTAACACTGCGAGTCAGCTGAAACATTGAGCGATCCGTTTGTTATAAGAGGCTGTTAAAAGCGGAATGGCTTATATCGACGTTATGTAAAAATACTACATAAAAAAGCGCATAAAGGGGAGCGTGTTGAAGCTTTTAAAGCAATTATCTGCGTAAAAGTACGTGTTTTTAGCGATAGGCAGGTTTACTTGCCTGCCTATCGTCTATTGTTTCGGAGCGTTTAGCTGGCGACAGCGACCTGGGCGGCGCCGCGTTTGATAAACGCATAGCTTAAACCTGTCACCAGCGAGCCCGCGACAATGGCGCCAAGGTAAAGCAGTGCAGGGGTGATGGCATTGGGAATGAGCAGTACAAAGATACCGCCGTGAGGCGCCATTAACTTTGCGCCCACTAGCATCGAAAGGGCACCGGTTAACGCGCCCCCTGCAATACAGGCGGGGATGACCCGCAGCGGATCTTTCGCCGCAAACGGAATGGCCCCCTCACTGATAAAGCAAAGGCCAAGCACGAATGATGCTTTGCCCGCTTCGCGTTCCGGCGCAGAAAACTTGTTACGTGCCACAAAGCTGGCAATACCCATACCAATGGCTGGCACCATGCCCGCCGCCATAATCGCCGCCATAGGGCCGTACGTTTCGGAGGCGAGCAAACCCACGCCAAAGGTGTAGGCGGCTTTGTTAACTGGGCCGCCCAGGTCGAAGCACATCATCGCGCCCAACAGAATACCCAGCAGTACTGCGTTGGTGGAGCCCATGGACTCCAGGAAACTGGTCAGGGCATTGAGCAGCGCAGCAACCGGCTCGCCAATCACGTAGATCATGGTCAGACCAGTGACCAAACTGGCCACTAGCGGAATAATCAGAATCGGCTTCAAAGATTCAACGCTAGAAGGCAGTTTGACGTAGCGAGTAACCGCCAGCGCCACATAGCCCGCCAGGAAACCTGCCAAAATACCGCCGATAAAGCCGGAGCCGATATTGGCCGCCAGCATGCCGCCAATCATACCCGGGGCGATGCCGGGGCGGTCGGCGATGGAGTAGGCGATATAGCCTGCCAGAACGGGAATCATCAGTGCAAAGGCGGTACCGCCACCGATCTGCATGAGCGCGGCAGCCAGCGTGCCTTCCTGCTCAAAGGCCTCAATGCCAAATACAAAGGAGAGCGCAATCAGCAGGCCGCCTGCCACCACCATCGGCAGCATAAAGGAAACGCCGGTGAGCAGGTGCTTGTAAACGCCTTTCTCTTTGACGCTCTTATTGGCTGTGCCCGCATTGCTGTTGTCGCTCTCTATGGCGGCCTCGCTGAGCGCGGCTTCAAGGGTGGGGCGCGGCTTTTTAAGCGCATTGCCGGTCGACGTGCGGTAGATGCGTTTGCCTGCAAACCGAGAAGGATCAACGTCAATGTCACAGGCCAGTACGACGATGTCGGCGCCAGCAATCTCATCTGCAGTTAATTTATCTTGTGCACCTACCGAGCCTTGGGTTTCAACGCGAATGGCGTGGCCCATGGCTTTGCCCGCCTCTGCTAGCGCTTCAGCGGCCATAAAGGTATGGGCAACGCCGGTCGGGCAGGCGGTAACGGCAACGATTCTCTTGCCGCCGTCGCTACTTGCAGCAGCCGGTGCGCTAGACGTTACGGGGGCGCTATAAATAGGCGCTTCCCGCTTCGCTTGAGCAAGAAAGCCGCTAGGGTCGGGTAGGGCGCTCGCAATCGGTGCCTGAAATAGGCGCTTGCCCTCGAACCGTTCTGGCGCGGGCACGTGATCGGCGGCTACCACAATTAAATCAGCGTTGGCGATCTGCTCTGCGCTAGCAGCGTGCAGGGGCGCTACTTCACCGTACATTTCCACGTGAGCCGACCAGCCTTGGCGCTGGGCGGCTTGCTCCAGGCGCTTCGCGGCGAGGAAGGTCGTCGCCATGCCGTTGGGGCAGGCGGTAATCAGAATGACATTCATAGCGTGGCTCCCTCGGTAATGGCGTCGTCTAGACGCCGTATCCGGGTATGTTGTTGGAGTGAGTCGAAATCAGCCGCGTGAGGGTCGCCCACGCCTACGTGGCGCACGGCTTCAGCAGAAAGCGCGGTGGCGAAGCGCAGGGTTTGTCCAGCGTCATGCTGGCTGAGCAGGCCATGCAGCATGCCAGCGACCAACGTATCTCCGGCACACACCGTGTTGGTGGCGGTGACGCTGGGCGGCGTAGCATGCCAGCTACCTTGAGCGTTGACCCATAGCACTCCCTCGCTGCCCGCTGAGATAAGCGCATGTGCGATGCCACTTTCGTGCAGTCGCCGGGCGGCACCCAGGCGTGCCTGAGTACCATCGATGCGCTCACCGGCCCATTCAGCGAGCTCTGTTTCATTCGGTTTGACGCCTGCGGGAGCTGACGCAATCGCTTTATTCAGGGCGGGCCCGCTGGTGTCGACCCAGAGCGGAATGCCGCTGGCGTTTAGGTGGTCAAGCAGTTGGCTGAAATCGTCCAGCGAACAGCCTGGGGGCAGGCTGCCCGCCATCACGACCGCGTGTGGCGGCGTGGCGCTGGTAAGCTCGGTATCCAGCGCTGCGATCAGCGCTTTCAGGTGAGCGGCATCAATCGGCATGCCGGGGCTGTTAATGTCGGTGACGCGGCCGCTGTGTTCGGCCAGTTTGGCATTAATGCGAGTGCTACCGGGAACGCGCACAAAGGCATCGACCAATCCCGTCTGCTGAAGAGCCAGCGTAAAGGGGGCATCGTTCTCGCTGCCTAAAAAGCCACTGACCGTTACCTGGTGGCCAAGCCTAGCCAGCACTCGGGCGACGTTGACGCCTTTTCCTGCCGCTTCTAGCTGCGCACTGGTGGGGCGATTCACGCTGCCCAGTACTAAAGCGTCAAGGTTAAACGCTAAATCCAGCGCCGGGTTCAGGGTGATACACAGCACGCGAGCCATTAACGCGCCTCCAGGGCGTCGCGCACCTCATCACTGGTTGCTTTGCTTAGCGCAAGCTGAGCACTGGCCTGGGCATCGGCAAGGTCAAACTCACGCAGGCGTGCCTTCACTAAGGGGATCTGCCGCGCATTTACCGACAGCTCGTCCACGCCCAAACCGACCAACACCGGAATAGCCGCGGCATCTGAGGCCAGCTCACCGCAGATGCCCACCCATTTGCCCTGGGTATGCGCGGCGGCCACGGTCATTTGGATCAGGCGCAGTACCGCAGGATGCAGGCCATCGGCCTGTGCCGAGAGCTCTGGATGGCCACGGTCAATTGCCAGGGTGTACTGGGTTAAGTCGTTGGTACCTATCGAGAAGAAGTCCACCTCGGTGGCCAGACTAGGCGCCAAAAGCGCACTGGAGGGAACTTCGATCATCACCCCAAGCTGCACGTCGGTGGCGCGCTGAGCGGAGGGAATCTCTTGCAGTAGTCGGTCATAAACGCTCTTAACGGCACGGAACTCGGCAATGTCTTTCACCATTGGCAGCATGATGCGCAGCGGATGATTTTTATCTTTCGAGCCTACCGCTGGCGCTGCTGCCATTAGTAACGCACGTAGCTGGGTTTCGAGCACCTCGGGCTGGGTGAGCGCTAAACGAATACCACGAAGACCCAGAAACGGGTTGTCCTCTTGAGGCACCGGCCAGTAGGGCAGGGGCTTGTCGCCTCCCACATCCAAAGTGCGCGCTACCAGCGGGCGCTCGCCCAGCGCTTCAACCGCTTGGCGATACTCGCCAATTTGCGTCGCTAAATCCGGTGCGCTGGCGTGGGCCATAAACAAAAATTCGGTACGCAGCAGGCCAACGCCTTCGGCGCCGCGCTCTACTGCATCGGCGGCGTGGGCGGTATTACCAAGGTTCGCGGCAACTTCGACACGGTGACCATCCCGGGTTTGGCCAAGGTCAAAGCGGGTTTCCCAGGCATCGGCTTCCCGCTGCTGATGATCGAGCAGCTGCTGTTCGGCGCGCTGTAAACGCTCCTCAGATGGCTGTGAGGTTACACGGCCACGCTCGCCGTCCAGGATCATCATGCTAGCATTGTTAAGTGCCATCACCGCTTGTCCGGCGCCGACCACCGCTGGAATGCCCAGCGCGCGTGCCAAAATAGCGCTGTGCGCCGTGGCGCCGCCACGCACGGTCAGCAGGCCACGCACGCGGGAAGTATCTAAGCGAGCGACATCGGACGGGCCAATATCGTCCATCACTAGAATGTAAGGATGATTAGGGGGCTCAGGGAGTTGCACGTCGCAGAGTACGCCAAGCACCCGACGGCCAACGTCGCGCAGATCAGCAGCGCGTTCGGCAAGCAGGCGGTCAGCGAGCATTTCCTGCGCGTGGGCAGCGGTTTCAATCGCCTCCCACCAGCCTGCTTGCGCAGAGCGGCCTTCACGAATGGCATCCGTCGCCGCGTGATGAAGTTCGGGGTCGTCGAGCATCTCTTCGTGCATTGAGAGAATGTCCGCTACCTCGCCCCCTTGTGCATTACGCACCAGTGTCTGTAGCTGCGCGGCGCCTTCTTGAATGGCGCTGTTTAACCGGGTGATCTGCTGCTCTGAGTCGTCCGCATGCTGAGGGTAATCAAACTGCAGCGGGCGGATAACAAACACAGGGGCGATGGCTAAGCCGGGCGAGGCCGCCACTCCTGCATGAGGCGTATCCGCACTCAGCGGAACCACGTTTGCCGTTGCTACCTTGGGCATTTGGGCGCTATCGCGGCCACCCTCAAAGAGCGTCACTTTTTCGCCCAGACCTGCTTCAATCGTTTCGGCCAAGTGCTCAAGCGCCTGCTGCGCAGTGTCGCCTTCGGCAGACAGAACCAACCACTGGCCGCGCCGGGCCCCTAAGCCAATCACTTTGGTTAGGCTCGCTGCGGAAACTGGCGTGGCGCTGCCTTCTTCCAAGCGCACATTAATCGGCATGGACTGAGCGCGAGCCACCTGCACCAACTGCTTCGCGGGGCGGGCGTGTAAGCCGTGAGGATTAAGCACCCGCACGCGGCGGGTGTGTGTATTGGCGGTTTCCCCGGCCAGCAGTGCCAGCAACTGATCACTGGTACGTGTGAGGAGGATGTCGCTGACGCCGCTGTCGACAAGTGCCATTAATTGCTCTAGCAGTGGGCGGTGGGCATCGCCATGTGCCGCTAAACAGAATAAGGCATGCACTGGGTGACCCGCGCTTTCCAGGGTGTGCTCAGCCGGTGTAGCGATACCTAGGGCGGGCTGGTTGACGCCGTGTGAGCTGCTGGACAGCCATAACCCTTTGCCTAACCAAATAGGCTGAGCGTCCGCGACGGCGGCGATAAAGGTATTATCAACACAGCCACTTTGGCGCAAGCGAGCGGCAGCAGCCAAGGCGAGTTCTTGTGGGTCTCGAGCGGGAAAATTGACACATAGCGTGTCAGCATCAAGCCGCGGTTCAAGCGCTGGCTTTGAAAGCAATTGTGCAATATCCGCGGCAGAGGTGGCGCTGGCAAGTTGCTCGGCCACGCCTTCGCGGTCGAGTACATGGGTGAGCTGGCGCAGAATATCCAGATGCTCGTCGTTGTGTGCCGAGATAGCGACCAGCACATGCACGTTCTGGCCGTCGTGCCACTCAATGCCCTGGGGAAACTGCAGTACGCGAACGCCGGTGCGTTTTACATGCTGGCGGCTTTCTGGCGTACCGTGGGGTATCGCAATCGCATTGCCCAGAAACGTTGATGACTGTGCTTCACGAGCATGCAGGCCGTCGCGGTACTCAGCCTCAACGAATCCGGCGTCTACCAGCGCTTCAGCGGCGCTGTCCAAGGCGGTTTGCCAGCTATCCGCGTGGCGGCCTAGCAAGATGTCATCGGGGCCGAGTGTCAACATAGTATTCTCCTGTAAACGTGCCCTGGCTGCCCTGAATACTGCAGGCTAGCACTGCCCATGAGCGCAGAGACGTGTACATAAACTGATCGTTATCGTGGCATGTCGCCTAGCTGGATTAACCGTGTCATGCCTGTCGTTTCATCGAAGTATAGTGCTATGCTGAATCGATTCACTTAATGACACAAGGTTTGATCTTCTAGACTTTGGTCTTGCATGCGCTAACTTGCTGATAAACTGCCCGGTCACGCCAAGGGGAACCCTCATGACACTCGCCGATATTGCTCGACTAGCTGGCGTTTCACGCACTACCGCTAGCTATGTGGTGAATGGCCAGGCCGAGCAGCGACGTATCAGTGCCGCCACGATTGAAAAAGTGATGGCGGTGGTGCGTCATCATCGCTACCACATTGATCCGCAGGCGGCAGCGCTGCGCCGAGGCGCGAGCCGCTTGCTGGGGCTTATCGTTCCGGATTTGGAGAACATCAGTTATGCCCGCCTCGCCAAGCGCTTAGAGCGTGGTGCACGGGAGAAGGGCTATCAGCTGTTGATCGTCAGTTCAGATGATTGTGCCGAGAGTGAGCGAACGCTGGCACTGTCACTGCGTGCCCAGCGCTGTGAGGTATTGATAACCGCTAGCTGCTTGCCTAGTGATGACACCTTCTACACCGACCTGATGGAAGAGGGCTGGTGCGTAGTGGGCATGGACCGGGGTTTAAATCCAGCGCTGTTTGCCAGCGTCGTGAGCAATGATCAGGAAGCAGCGACGTTACTGACTCGCTCAGTGATCAGCAAAGTAACCAAGCGCGTGGCGTGGCTTGACGCGATGCCTGATTTATCCATCAGCAGTGAGCGGCGCTCAGGCTTTCAGGATGCTTTGGCGGGCACTGGCATTGAGTCGATTGTGCTGAGTGGTACGAGTTACGAGCGTAGCGAAGGCGCGCACTTAGCCACACAGCTGCTGGATCAGCATGGCAGTGTGGATGCGTTGGTGACGGCGTCCTATGCTTTACTGGAGGGAGTGTTTGATGTGTTCTTGGAGCGCGGTGGATTGCCGGAAGATATTCATTTAGCCACTTTTGGCGACCACCGGCTGCTGGATTTTCTCCCTCAGCCGGTCAACTCGGCGCTGCAGGACTATGACCGCATTGCCGAGTTGACCCTCACCTGTGCGTTATCGGCGGCTAGTGGCGACTATCTCAGCGGACGGCAAGTGGTGGCGCGTCACCTGCGTACCCGCTCCGTATAGTGTTGCGCTACGCATAGTGCTTAAACGGTTCTCGCTTGAGCCCAGGCGTTGGCATCCGGAATCGACATATCGTAGCTTTCGTTCAAGTAAGGCGAGGAAAGCAAAAAGTCTGCGGTGGCTGCGTTGCAGGCGACCGGCACATTCCATAATGCGGCCAAACGCAGCAACGCTTTGACATCCGGGTCGTGTGGTTGCGGCGAGAAGGGGTCCCAAAAAAAGATCAGTATATCCAGGCGCTGTTCCGCGATACGCGCACCAATCTGCTGGTCGCCGCCCAGCGGCCCACTCATGAGCCCTTCTACGCTTAATCCTAAAGCTGTCTTTAAGCGCCCGGCAGTGGTGCCGGTGCCCAAAAGGGTGTGCTGGCTAAGCGTGTCTTTCCAGTGAGTCGCCCATTCGAGCATTTCACCTTTCTTACCATCGTGAGCAATCAAGGCAATTCGTTTACGCGCTTGTAGTGTACGAATAGTCTGGCGGGGCGGCTGCGCATCACTCATGGCATCACTCTCTTTTGAATTTTTAGTATTGGACTACAATAGTGTTTATATAGTAATTTTACTACATATCGAGTTTTCATAAGCCTTTTAAGGCAATTAAGTAGCTATTGGCAGCTTTTTTGAGGTTTAAATACGTATTTTTGGTAATTTTTTTACAGCATGCCTTACTTTTCACCACCGATTTATTGAGGAGCTATCATGACAATAAGAGTTGCGATTAATGGATTTGGCCGTATCGGCCGCAATGTACTGCGCGCCCTTTACGAAAATAGCTACCGCGATCGCATTCAGGTTGTCGCCATTAATGATCTTGGCGATCCGTCGTTAAATTCACACCTGTTGCGTCACGATACCGTTCATGGTCACTTTCCTTTTAAAGTAGAGCATGATGCCGAGAGCATCACTGTCGATGGTGATCGTATCGCGATCTCCTCTGAGCGTGACCCGGCGAATCTGCCATGGGAAGCCATGAAAATTGATTTAGTCATGGAGTGTACGGGATTATTTGCCAAGCGTGAGGCGGCGGCCAAGCATATTACCGCCGGCGCCAAGCGAGTACTGATTTCCTCGCCCAGCCCCGATGCCGACGCGACCATCGTGTATGGCGTGAACGACCATGTTTTAACGGCTGATCACAAAGTGGTCTCCAACGCTTCCTGCACGACTAACTGCCTAGCGCCGGTTGCGAAAGCATTGAACGATGCCGTGGGGATTGAGAACGGTTTGATGACCACGGTTCATGCCTACACTAATGATCAGAATTTGTCGGATGTTTATCACACCGACCCCTACCGGGCTCGTAGCGCAACCCATTCAATGATCCCAACCAAAACCGGTGCAGCGGCGGCGGTAGGGTTGGTGCTGCCAGAGCTGGCAGGCAAATTGGATGGCCTAGCGGTGCGCGTGCCGGTCATTAACGTTTCGCTGGTAGATCTCACGTTCACCGCGAGCCGCGATACGACGAAGGAAGAGATCAACGCCATTGTTGAGAAAGCCGCCGCTAACTCGCCGGTATTGGCCGTGAACGCTGAGCCGCTGGTCTCTATCGATTTCAACCATGATGCCAACTCCTCGACCTTTGATGCCAATCACACTCGCGTGAATGGCCGTTTGGTCAAAGTGATGGCTTGGTATGACAACGAGTGGGGCTTTTCTAACCGGATGTTGGATACCACGCTTGCGATGCAGGCAACGGCCTAATCGTTATTGTTAGGCTTTGAATGCTTACGTATTACCCCTAAATAATGCCCTGAGAATCTGCTCAGGGCTTTTTTTTACATTTTTTTAACATCACTGCATCCAAAAGAGGGTCTCGCGGGTATTCCCTATACAGCCGCTATTTGAGGTGGTTGATAACAACCCTTTTTGGAGACTGAAATGACCATTCAAAACCTGACGCGTACTACACTGGCCGCAGCCCTGATTGCATCCTTCAGTCACGCCGCTTTGGCTGAAACGCCAGCGGACGTACAAGTACCAGACGGCAACACCGTAGCGCTTGAAACCGTTGGCGTTGGCGCTATCACTTATATGTGTGAAACCAATGACTCTGGTGACATGGCTTGGGTTTTCAAAGGCCCACACGCTGCACTTAATGACACCGACGGCACTCAAGTAGGTAGCTATTATGGTCCCCCAGCTACTTGGGAAGCGCTGGATGGTTCTAAAATCACCGGTACTCAGCTAGCCACCGCTGCCAACGGTGATGGCAACATTCCTCTTCAGTTAGTAGAAGCCAACCCAGCTGAAGGCGAAGGCGCGATGATGGACGTTAGCTACATTCAGCGCTTGAACACCGAAGGCGGCGTGGCACCTGACGTCACTTGTGATGCAGATCACGACGGCGCAACTGCAGTAGTTACTTATCAAGCCGATTACATCTTCTGGACTGCTAACTAAGTTTAGCAAAACTAGAGTTCAGTAAGGCTAAGGGGTCGTATCGCGACCCCTTAGCCGCTATGCTGTCTGGACGTGCGACGAGTGGGATCGACGCGTCATCAGGGAGCGAAGGTGTGTCCGATATAGCTAATGAATTTGATCATGATGCCGCATTAATTAAGTGTGCTCGCGGCGATCATGACGCTTTGCATCAACTCTATGCTCATGAAGGTGCAAGACTTTTAGGAGTAGTTTTTAGAATCGTCAAAGATCGCGGCATGGCTGAAGATATTGTCCACGATGCCTGTCTTAATATTTGGCAGCGCGCCGGAAGTTATGATCCTGATAAAGGATCCGCGCGAGCATGGATATTTAGCGTAGCGCGTCACCTGGCATTAAATGCCATCCGCTATCGTGATCGTGAAATTACCTTTGATAGCAACGATCCGACCGAATTAGCCCACGATGAGCATTTCCAGCACGCCTCTGTTGCAGAAGAAGCCTTTGATTGGCAGACCGGTCAACAAATGGATCACTGTTTAAAACAACTTGAGCCGGAGCGACGTAACTGCGTACTCCATGCCTATGTTGATGGCCTCAGTCACGCTGAAATTTCCGCCCATACGGGTGCGCCGCTTGGTACCGTGAAAGCTTGGATTAAACGCAGCTTGCTGCGTCTAAGGGAGTGTATGGCATGACTCGCCCCAGCCAAAATGAATACGAAGACGATTATGCCTTGGCGGGTGAATACGTGCTGGGCACGCTGTCGTTAGCGCAACGCCAAGCATTTGAAGCGCGGCTACCCAATGAGCCTGAATTGCAAAAAGCCGTTATGGTATGGGAAGAGCGTTTCTTGCCCTATACCGCTATTACGACGCCAGTAACGCCTTCTGACTATTTGTGGCCTCGCATTGAGCGCAGCATGACGGCATCAAAAAAACCGTCACTCGCTGCTCGTCCGCTGGCTTCTTCACCACGGCGTCCTTTTTTACGCAGCCTGCCACTTTGGCGCGGCGCTGCAGGGCTTGGGTTAGCTGCTGCACTGGTTATGGGCGTGCTGCTGACAAACCAAGTAAATTCGCCAACCACTCCCGAGTACATGGTGGTGCTGCTAGCCCCGCAAACTCAGTCGGCTGGCTGGGTGGTGCAGGCATCATCACGCCAAGAAATAGAGCTAATTCCTCTCGGTACCTTTACAGTGCCTGAAGGCAAAGCGCTTCAGTTCTGGACCAAAGCAGATGAATGGCAAGCACCGGTCTCGCTTGGTTTAGTCGAACCCGGCAAGCCGATTCGGCTACGCCTGGATGAGTTGCCACCACTGCAAGATAATCAGCTGTTTGAGCTAACGCTTGAAGATGAAAAGGGCTCATCTACCGGACTTCCAACCGGGCCTATCGAATTCATCGGCCGCTCGGTCGAGATTTAGTCTGTATCTATGCGCCTGTTAAAAGAATGTTAAGTCGATTTTTAACAGGCGCATGATAGTTATCCGGTAACCAGCAGCTAAGAGTAAATATATGTGAACGGCTAACGTCGCCAAAACATCGGGGTCATTAGTACCACTACGGTGAGTATTTCTAATCGGCCCATCAGCATGCCAATGCACAGCAGCCATTTTGCGGCGTCAGGCAGCGGGGCAAAGTTACCTGCAGGGCCAATGATGTCACCAAGCCCGGGGCCCACGTTGGTTACCGCCGTGGCGGCACCTGAAAGGGCGGTTACTAAGTCCAGCCCCAGCGCGGATAAGCAAAGTGCCAACACGGCAATGGTAATGAAAAAGAAGAATGAGAAAGCCACCACACTGCGCGAAATATCGTTCGTCACCGGCTGTTGATTATAGCGAGTGGTAAAGATCCCGTTAGCATGGATTAAGTAGCGTAGCTGATTGCGCAGCATCAAAGTGGCAATTTGAAAGCGGAAGATTTTCATCCCTCCGCTGGTCGAGCCGCTACAGCCACCGATAAACGTAAGATAGAAGAAGGCTACCACCGGTAGGGCGCCCCAAAGAGTGTAGTCATCTGAGGCGTAGCCGGTGGTGGTCACTACTGACACAATATTAAATGTCACGTGAGTGACCGCTTCAAAAGGGGCGCTGCCGTGAGTCACGCGCCATGCGCTCAAAATAACGATCGCCACCAGCAGTAGTTTAAGCAGGCCACGCACCTGCTGATCTTGCCATAAGGCACTGCCTGAACCGCGTATGAAGCGTATATAGAGCACAAAGGGCAGCGCACCGCTGAGCATAAATAAACTGGCCATCCACAGCAGCCACGGCCGGTCGGCGTAGGTGCCAAAAGAAGCATCAGAATTAGCAAACCCGCCAGTCGAAAGCGATGACATGCCGTGCACGATGGCGTCCAGCGGCGTCATTCCGCCAAACCAATAGCTAACGCTAGCGATAAGGGTGAGGCTGACATAAATCGTTAGCGTCGCTTTGGCAATTCCACCCGTGCGGGGCATCACTTTATCGGACCAGTCGGATGACTCGGTATGAAAAAGGCGCATACCGCCTACCTTCAAAAACGGTAAAATCGCAATGCCCATCACAATAATGCCGATGCCCCCTATCCACTGCATCAGGCCGCGCCAAAGCTTCAAGCCATCGGAAAAATGTTCAATGCCGACCAGAATGGTCGACCCGGTGGTAGTGATTGCCGAAACTGATTCAAACACCGCATTTGTGAGCGTTAATTGAGGTGCGCCAAGCACTAGCGGTAGGCTGGCAAAGCCGCTAATACTGACCCAGCTGGCGGCAGTGAGAATAAACATCTGCCACGGCTTTAGCTCCAACGATACGCGGTACGTCAATAGCCAAATCAGCGCCGCAGCGCCTAGTATGATCAGTACCGAAATACCAAAGGCCATGGCATCGGGATCATTCTCTATGAGCAATAAGACAAGCGGCACCAGCATAAACAGCGCTAGCACCACCCACAGAATCGAAATGATTTTAAAAACAGGTGCCCAGTGCCGGTACACATCCCTGCTACGATAAAACCACGGTGTCATCGATGTCATATACCCAGCTCGCCATTTAGTACCCTTAAGCATGCGCTAAGAGATCATGGCCTTCCATAAAAAGTCTGTAAAAATGTAAGGCTATTAACAGATAACGTGGGGTTGGCAGGTGCTGATTGTCAGTCACTGTGTTTTTTGTAGTAAAATTACATGAATTATTGCGTACAATGCCTGCTTTACGGTAAATTTTAGGTAATCTAACTACAAGTAGCTGTTTAGATATTAATAGGAGCAACGATGAGCCAGTCTAGTGCTTCACAAAGTATTCCCCTCGGTGACCCTAATCACGCCATTGATCTGGCGCTGTTCGGGGCGCTGGGCGACCTTGCCATGCGCAAGCTGTTCCCTGCCTTATACCATCTAGACCGCGAAGGCTTGATGCCTGAAAGCACCCGCATTATGGGGCTGGCTCGCCAGGAGCACGATGTTGCTGAGTTTCGCGAGCTGGTTAACCTCGCGCTACAGAAGCGACTTAAAAAAGATGAGCAGGATGCAGAGAGCCTAAAGCGTTTTCTTAATCGCCTGGATTATCGGCAGCTGGATTTCACCAAGGTTGATGGTTTTGATGCAATCCGTCAGTGGCGGGAGGGTTCGTCGCAGCCGATGGTGGTTTATCTTTCGGTAGCGGCGCGTATTTACGGCGATATCTGTCGCAATCTTCAGGCCAGTAACAGTGTGAGCGAAAACTCACGGATCATCGTTGAAAAGCCAATTGGCTACGATCTGCAGTCGTCGATTGAGATTAACGACGCCATTGGCGACGTTTTTCCCGAGTCGCGGATTTACCGCATCGATCACTATTTAGGTAAAGAAACCGTACAGAATCTGATTGCACTTCGCTTTGCCAATCCTCTGTTTGGCACCCAGTGGAATCAGAATAATATCTCTCACGTCGAGATTACGGTGGCAGAAAAAGTCGGCATTGAGGGGCGCTGGGGCTACTTTGATGAGGCAGGGCAGCTGCGCGATATGGTGCAAAACCATTTGCTGCAACTGCTGTGCTTAATCGCCATGGACCCGCCGTCCAATTTGGATGCCGATGCGATTCGGGATGAGAAGGTGAAGGTGCTGAAAGCGCTTAAACCCTTTGTTGGCGAAGCGCTTGGGCGTGACGTTGTGCGCGGCCAATATATCGCCGGTAACACCGACGGCAAGTCAGTGCCCGGATATTTGGAAGAAGAGGATGCCAATACACAAAGCCAGACAGAAACCTTTGTAGCCATGAAAACGGAAGTGGCTAATTGGCGTTGGGCTGGGGTGCCTTTCTATCTGCGTACGGGTAAGCGTATGCCGGAGAAACTCTCACAAATTGTCATTCACTTTCGCCAGCAGCCGCACTATATCTTTGATCCAGACCAGCGCGGTATCGCATCAAACAAGCTCATTATTCGCCTGCAGCCCGAAGAAGGCATCGCTCTGCAAGTGCTGACCAAAGACAGTGGCCTAGATAAGGGCATGCGCCTACGTCCCGGGCCTTTGCATCTTGATTTCAATAGCGCCTTTCCCAAATCGCGGATTCCCGACGCCTACGAGCGTCTACTATTAGAAGTCATGAAAGGGCAGCAATATCTGTTTGTGCGTCGCGATGAGATTGAACATTCGTGGCGTTGGTGTGATCAGCTCATCGACGGTTGGAAAAAACGTGAAACACCGCCTCGCCGCTACCCTGCGGGTTCGTGGGGGCCAGTCGCTTCTATTGCGATGATTACCCAAGACGGCCGCAGCTGGTACGAGGATTATTGATATGAGTCAAGCACGCCAACAGCTGGCTGAGCAGCTTGCAGAGGCCGTTTCTCAAGCCCTGCACGAAGACTTAACGCATCACGAGCGGGCCTTGCTGGTGGTGTCGGGTGGCTCCACGCCGTTGCCTTTTTTCACGGCACTGTCGGCGAAGCCACTGCCGTGGGCGCGCGTAGACATCACGCTTGCCGACGAGCGCTGGGTAGACGAACACAGCAGCGACAGCAACGCCAAGTTAGTGCGTGAGCACTTGTTGCAAGGCAACGCCGCGGCCGCCACTTTTTTACCGTTAACCTGTGATGCAGAGACCCCAGAGGAGGGCGTGGAGCATGTTGCTAAGCAGGCTGCTTTGCTTGCTTGGCCAGCTAGCGCGGTGATTTTAGGCATGGGCGGCGATGGCCATACGGCCTCGCTATTCCCCGACAGCCCTGAGCTTACGCTAGCGTTGGCGACAGGCGAGCCGCTGGTGGCGGTAAGAACGCCAAGCCAGTTACAGCCACGAATTACCTTTTCAGCGGATCGCTTACATCAAGCGCGCCGTCATTTTTTGCACATTACCGGTGAGGATAAGCGAGCCGTGCTGGCGAAGGCATTAAATGGCGATGATGTTCGCCAACTGCCTATCCGGGCCTTTTTGTCTTGCCCATTAGCGATTTACTGGGCGCCTTAACGCTTCGCGCTTAGCCACCTATCGGCCGGGCAATAATAGATTTTTGGAGACTCGCACATGACCATTGAAAAACAATTACCGTCTACCCGCACCGCTGAGCTTGATAGCATCTGCCTAAAAGCCGAAGTTATTCCGGTGATTACCGTTGAGCGCTTGGAAGACGCCGTGCCGCTTGGGCGTGCTTTGGTCGAAGGCGGTTTGACCGTACTTGAGGTCACGTTACGTACCGACTGCGCGCTAGAAGCGGTTAAACGCATGCGCGAAGCATTACCGGGTGCCAGCATTGGCGTTGGCACGGTGCTAACACCGGCGCAGTATCGCCAAGCCGAGCAGGTGGGGGCTGACTTTATCGTGACGCCGGGCGCGACAGAAGCGCTGTATCGTTATGGCATTGAAAGCGCAGTGCCAATGTTGCCGGGTGTGTCGACAGTGTCTGAACTAATGACCGGCTGGCAGTACGGCTATCGCCGGTTTAAATTCTTCCCGGCAGAATCTAGCGGTGGAGCGAAAGCGATCAAAGCGTTTGGCGCCCCTATTCCCGAAGCACGTTTTTGTCCCACCGGTGGTATCACGGTAGATAACGCCGATGACTACCTGTCGCTGCCCAACGTAATGTGTGTCGGTGGCTCCTGGCTAACGCCGAAAGCCATGGTAGAGGCGGAAGACTGGGATGGTATTCGTGAGCTGGCCCGTCAAGCGGCCGAGCGTTTTCACCACTAATCAGGCTGCCTCGGCGGGTAGCCGCTAGCGAAGCAACACGCGCCCTAACTGTTTTAAATAACTGTTAGGGTTTTTTTATGGCTTCGTGACGCCTGTTGATCGCTTTGACGGGTATTTAAGACCAAAGACTTATTACTAAGTTATATTTAGCTCGTCTAAAATGATAGCCGATATGTCTGACATTTTGAGTGCGCATCGATTGTGACGTGCGCATCACTGATAACGATGATGAGGTGAGCCCTATGCACGCGTTGACCCTGGCGTCTTTTCTGTTCTTTACAGGATTTGTCGCCTTTATCACTTGGCGAATCACCCGCCGAGATGACCACTCGAGTACCAACGGCTACTTTCTAGCGGGGCGTACCCTAACGTTTCCACTGATCGCCGGTTCATTGCTGATGACCAACCTCTCTACCGAGCAAATGGTAGGGCTCAACGGTGCGGCCTTCACCGATGGCTTGAGCGTCATGGCTTGGGAAGTCGTGGCGGTTATCGCGCTGGTGGCATTAGCACTGTTTTTCCTGCCACGCTTTTTGAAAAGCGGTATAGCAACGCTGCCGCAGCTGCTTGAAATTCGTTTTGATAAAGATACACAGCTGATTACCAACATTATTTTCCTGCTTGCTTATGCTGTTATTCTACTGCCAATCATCCTTTATTCGGGGGCGATAGGGTTGCAGGGCATGCTTGATCTGCAGGGATTAACCGGCATTGAGTCTTCCACGACGTTGCTTTGGTTAACGGTCTGGATCGTCGGCATCATCGGTGCCGTGTATGCACTGTTTGGCGGGCTGCGCACAGTCGCCGTCTCCGATACTCTTAATGGAGTCGGTCTATTGATCGGTGGTTTTGTCATCGTCTATTACGGCCTGCAGGCCGTGAGCGGTGGCACAGGGATTATGGAAGGCTGGAGCATTCTTAAAGAGAGTGATCCTGACAAGCTTAATTCGATTGGCGGCGCCGATCAGCAGGTGCCGTTCTTCACGCTGTTTACCGGCGTATTCCTGATTAACTTGTTCTATTGGAGCACCAACCAGCAGATTATTCAGCGTACCTTTGCCGCGAAAAACCTGGCTGAAGGCCAGAAAGGCGTTTTGCTCACCGGCTTATTTAAGCTTCTAGGTCCGCTTTATCTGGTACTTCCAGGGATTATTGCTTATCACCTTTATGCCGATCAGGGCGTGCGTGCTGATGAAGCCTATGGGCACTTGGTGTTTAACGTATTGCCGCCTTACTTAACAGGTTTTTTCGCCGCGGTAATGGTAGGGGCGATTTTGTCATCGTTTAACTCGGCACTTAACAGCACGACGACTATTTTCAGCTTAGGCATCTATAAAGGTGTGTTTAATAAAGAGGCCACTGAAGCGCAGATCGTGAAATCGGGCAAGGTGTTTGGTTGGATCATGGCGGTTCTTACCATGATCATTGCACCGCTGCTGGCAGGTCAAGAGAGTCTGTTTGGCTATCTGCAGAAGATGAATGCGATCTATTTCATTCCCATTCTGGCCGTCGTGCTGGTGGGGCTACTGACGAAACGCGTTCCTCCCATGGCGGCTAAAATCGCGCTGGTGGGTGGTTGCTTGCTGATTGCCGCCGGCTACTTTGTACCGCCCTTTAACTTGCTGCCACAGGTCATGAACGAGTTCCACTTTGTGGCGCTGGTGTTTGTGCTGTTGGTGGTGACGATGCTAATTATCGGTAAGCTGCGCCCCCGTGAGACTGACTGGGTACAGGAGCATACCGGTGATGTTGACCTAACACCGTGGAAAGGCGCGGTACCCGCTGGTATCGTTTTGGTGGTGTTAGTGATCGTGATGTATATAAGCTTTGCGGGCTAATAGTGGTATCGAGTAACTAGAAAACCAGATACTTCAGCCGCAAGATCAAGGCCCCGCTAGCATATGCTGGCGGGGCCTTCGCGTTATATCAGGCGTAGCGGCAGCTCAGCCAAACCGGCAATGCCAGTGTCTACCGCGTAAAGTGAACCAGCGGTCGGTTCCTGGGCAAGCTGTGCGGCACTAAAGCCTTCCTGGGCCGTGGTGATGTATAGCGTTGTCAGGTTAGGACCTGCAAACGCGGGGCAGGAGGGCTGGCTGACGGGAAGCTCAACGCGAGCAATGATCTGACCCTCATGATCAAGGCGAACCACCTGGCCTGCCCCCCAAAGCGCGAGCCACAGGCAGCCTTCGCTGTCCATTACGGCGCCGTCTGGGTTGCCCAGTACAGATGAGAAATCAGCCCAGGGCACTGGCTCACCCGTTGGCCATCCATCGCGATCTAGCGCCCAGCGCATCACTACGCCGGCAGCGGTGTCGGTAAACCAGGCGAACTCGCCGTTTTCAGAGAAGCAAATGGCGTTGGGAACTGTCAGGTTCGAGCGTAAAAGTGTGAGCTGGCCGCGATGCAGGCGATAAAGACTGCCTGCGCCTTTTTCGGCAGCCTTACCCATGCTGGAAAGCCACAGGCTGCCATGTCGATCAACCCGGGCATCGTTGCTGCGGGTAAGTGGGTTATCGGCTTCGAAGTCACAAAATGTTTCTACGCTGCCGCTGCTAGGGTCGAAGCGGCTTAAGCGATTTTCACCCACTAACAGCAGTCCGCCTTCTTCAAGGGGAGTGGCTAGCGATACCCTATGATCAAGCGGATAATAGCCGCTTTCCCCGCTGCTAGGGGATAGCCAGTGCAGCTGTTTTCCAAGAATATCGCACCAATAAAGGCGCTTATTTTTAGCGTCCCACTGCGGACCTTCACCTAATGTGCAGCGGCAATCAACCGCTAACTCTGCCTGCCACGTTGCAACATGCATGCCTGCGCCCATTGTTGTTAGCTCCCCTTATTGTTCTCCTGCCAACCACGCATCGACAAGGGCTTGCGCCTGTTGCCCCACCTGGGAAGCGCTTTGGCCAGGCTTGTATAGCGCGCTGCCCAGGCCTGCACCGTCAACGCCAGCGGCGCGCCATTGGGCAAAATTATCGATGCCTGCTCCGCCCACCGCATATAGCAGAGTGCCTACCGGTAGCACGGCGCGAACGGCTTTCATGCCCTCTAAACCTACCTGAACGGCGGGGAATAGCTTAAGCCCCGTGGCGCCTGCTTCTAACGCATCGAAGGCTTCGGAGGGCGTGACAATGCCCGGCCAGCTTGCCATACCAAGCCGATGGGTTTCTTCGATGACCGCTGGCTGACAGTTAGGCGATACAATCAAGCGCCCCCCAGCGGCGTGGACGTCGCGCACTTGTGCCGGCGTCAGCACCGTGCCTGCGCCAATCACCGCGCGATCGCCAAATGCATCGACCAATCGGCGGATGCTTTCCAGCGGGCTGGGGGAGTTGAGCGGCACTTCGATTTGCGTAATGCCCGCCGCCAGCACCGCTGCCGCGATATCAACGACTTCATCGGGCGCTACACCGCGTAAAATACCAATCAGAGGCAGCGTCATAGCCAATCTCTCCTTACGTTAATTGTTGCAACCTTAAGTATGCCGATAGTGGTCCAAGCGATTCGCGCGTGCATCAAGTCTTCAGCGCTTGATGCGCAAGGCGTAAACCTGCGAGTACGGCCGTATCGCCATCCATATACTGTGTTTGATAGCCGATAGCATTCAGGGCCAGCGTATAGCGCTGACAAAGCACCTGATTGCCAATCAGAGTAATGGGCTCAGACGCCGGACATGCGTGACAAGCGCCTGAAAGCTCCAGTCCGATAGTCAGTCCTGAAAGCCTTGCCGCGAGTATTGCTGAGCGCGCCTTGCCTAGTGGTAAGGTGCCGTCGAGTAAGTCTTGCGCGCGTAGGCCAAAAAGGCGGCTGCTAAAGGTGGCTGGCGCTTTATGGATCTCGCTGACTGCCGCTATAAACGCGTCGCGGCAAGCCGAATCGTTTAAGTCGTCGCTACCAATAGAGTGCTGTAGAACCGATTGGCGTGCCAGCAGCTGATATGTTTCGCCGGTTAAATAGGTAGTAAATTGCGTGACGGCACCGGATGCCAGCATCGCCCATTTGGCGTGAGTACCGGGCAGGCATGCAAGGCCCGAAAAGCTGGCGTTATCGGCCACCAGGCCCGCCAGTTGGGTTTCTTCGCCGCGCATGACATCAAAATGAGCGGATGCGCTGCGGGTTTGACTCAAGCCAGGCAGCAGATGCACGCGCAGCCGGTCGTTAGACAGCGTAGGGATCACAGCGCCCTGGCTAAGCTGATCAAGGCGCGTGGGCACCGGCAAATAAGCGGCTTCCCGCCACCCTTGTCGAGCCCCGGCCATACCGCACACCATTACGTTGATCTGGCCGCTGTCGGGCAGCCAGTCAGCTACCAGTCGGTGCAGCTCTGCTTCGTACTCATCGGCCTTTAACGACAGCATGCCTTTTTCACTACTGGCATGGGCAATCACGTGGTCGTGCTTATCCAGCCCCCAGGCGCGCAGGTTACTGGAGCCCCAGTCCACGGCAATCCAAGCTAACTGAGGCGCTATTTCTGCAGCGGTTGTTTTCATTTAATTAACCTCATGCTCACCACTCTGCAATAGAGCCGTCTTCGTGCGTCCACACCGGGTTGCGCCAGCGATGGCCAACCTTGGAGCGCTCCTCAACGAACTCTTCGTTGATTTCCACGCCAAGCCCTGGACCTTGGGGAATCGCGCAGAAACCGTCTTCAATGGCGAGAGCTGATTTATCAACCAGGTAGTCGAGTACATCGTTGCCCTGGTTGTAATGAATGCCCATGCTTTGTTCTTGAATAAAAGCGTTGTGGCTCACCGCGTCCAGCTGGAGCGAGGCGGCTAATGTCAGCGGGCCAAGCGGGCAGTGCGGCGCTAGCGCCACATCGTAGGCGGATGCCAGAGCGGCAATTTTAAGACCTTCGCTGATGCCACCACAGTGCGAGATATCGGGCTGAATGATATCAATCATGCCATCAGCGAGCAGGTCGCGAAACTGAAAACGCGTGTGCAGGCGCTCACCCGTCGCCAGCGGATAACCCAAGCCTCCTGCAATATCTTTCAAGCAGGGCAGGTGTTCCGGCGCAACCGGTTCTTCCACAAACATCGGGTGGAATGGCTCTAATTCGCGTAGCAGCGCTTTGGCCATTGGCCGATGTACGCGGCCGTGAAAGTCGATACCAATGCCTACATCAGGGCCCACGGCATTGCGGGCTTCTGCGACCCTGGCCACGGCTTCGTCGACCTTGCGGTGGGAGTCAACAATCTGCATCTCTGGTGTGCCGTTCATTTTGAACGCGGTAAATCCTTTTTCGACCAGCGCTTTAGCACCCGCGCCTACATCGCTTGGGCGATCGCCACCGGTCCAGGCGTACATGCGCATCTTGTCGCGCACGGCACCACCGAGTAGCTGGTGAACAGGCACACCCAGATCGCGACCTTTAAGATCCCATAGTGCCTGATCGATCCCCGCGATCGCGCTCATTAAAATCGGGCCGCCGCGATAAAAACCAGCGCGATACATCATGTTCCAGAGATGTTCGATGCGGTGCGGGTCTTGGCCAATCAGATAGTCAGAAAGCTCATGCACGGCGGCTTCAACCGTGGCGGCGCGACCTTCTACGACGGGTTCGCCCCACCCGTAGCAGCCTTCGTCAGTCTCGATTTTCAGAAATAACCAGCGCGGCGGAACCTGCCAGGTCTTGAGACGGGTGATTTTCATATTCAATCTTCCTCTTAATGATTAACTGACGATGCCAAGATCGATAGCCGTACGGCGAAGGACTTCGTGCGCGGCGGACTCTGCGGCGCTGATGTCTCGGTTGCGTATCGCTTCAAGCACCTGGCGATGGCGTGAAAGGCTGTCGTCTAAGGTGCCAGTGCGGTCTTGCGATCCCCAAACAAGGGCCATGATAGAAGGTCGCAGCAGATGCCCCATTTGCCGCCAGACGAGATTGTGAGTAGCCCGGTAGGTCGCATCGTGAAAAGCGACGTCGTACTCGGCGTGTTCGCCACGTAAATCAGTGCTGGCAGCGGTTTTTTCCATGCCGGCAAAGGCGGTTTCTAGGCGCTCAAGATCTTCAGGTAGGGCTGCCTGAGCCGCTAGCCCAGCCACCATGGGTTCGGCTGAGTAGCGAAAGGCATAGATGGCACGTACTAACTGGGGGTCAATATTGACCAGGCCTGTCATCCACTTGCTCATTAGCGGGTCGAGCAGGTGCCAGTCACCCATCTCGCGAACCAGCGTGCCACGGCCTGCCGTGCGCTCTAATAGCCCCGCCGAGGTGAGAGTGGCTAGCGCGTTGCGAACCTGGTTACGGCTAACCGCAAAGTGTCTAGCGATATCCAGTTCGCGGGGAAAGGCGTCGCCCGGCTGCCAACGGCCTGCTAGCAATGCCTGCGCCAGTAGGCGTGCTAAATGTTCGGCACCACCTGTGTGGGGCGGCAGGGTGTCCAGCGTCATGGCGCGTCTCGTTAATAACCGTATTTAGTTCAGTTTATTAAATGTCTGACATTTCTACAACCAAACGGCTTTAGACATAAGTCGAGCTAAGCTGCACAAAGGGGATAACAGCAGCAATACGTGTTCAATGTTTTATTATTTTGACGATACTCACTCTGTCCCCACATCCATAAAGGGGGCGTTATTAGGGTATTGTCATTGTAAGAGTAAATGGTTAGGCAATAGCGATTAGCGTTTCGCTATGTCATAAAGAAACATTCGTCATGAATATTCGCTAAATATTTGTCAGGTTAAAATGCCAGTAAATCGTCAGTTGATGCTGAAAAAGCTACCCGGGGGCGCGCTCGTCGGTAGTGACTTTAGCATTTGTGAAGCGCCTTCCTTACCCTCTAAAGCACTCCTTCTCGCTCCGAAGTTTATTAGTGTTGATCCGTATATGCGAACGCGGATGCAGCAAGAAGGCTACGGCTATATAGAGCGCTGGAAAGCAGGTAGCGTTATGTCAGGATGGACCCTGGCGGAGGTTGTAGATAGCCGTCATCCAGACTGGCGCGCCGGAGATTGGGCCGTTGGACACTTGCCGATGCAGGATTCTATTGCTCATGATGGTGTCGGTTTATGGCACCGCGCTGGCGTGCTGCCGGCGCCCTTAGAGTTAATGCACCCAATGGGCATGACGGGATTTACGGCATGGGTGGGTATGCTGCATGTCGGACAGCTGGTTTGTGGCGACACCGTACTCGTCTCAGCAGCGGCCGGTGCGGTAGGGTCGATTGCAGCGCAGTTAGCTAAAAACTCTGGCGCTCGCGTCGTAGTAACCGCGGGGCGGCAAGATAAGCGCGATTGGCTGCGAAGTATCGGTTTTACTGAGGTGTTAGATCATTACGCATCTGATTTTGAAATGATGCTTCGTAATGCACTGCCTGGTGGAATAACGCTTAATTTTGAAAACATTGGTGGTCGTGTCTTTCATGCCGCCAATGAACTGATGCGAGAAAACGGTCGAGTAGTTCTCTGTGGCTTAGTAAGCCAGTATCAAGAAAACAATCCTCGCCAAGCGCCATCGAATCTTGCTGAGCTCACTCGTCGTAAAGTGAGCGTCATGCCCTTTACTATTCCCTCCTACCAAAAGTACTTATCCACATTCCATAAGGATATGAAGGTGCGGCTCGATGCAGGCAGCCTGGAGTGGCGACTGAATATCATGCAAGGAGGGCTGGACGCAGTGCCCGAGGCATTGATCGGCGTTTTAGCGGGTGACAATATCGGCAAGCGGCTAGTTGCATGCTGACTGCAATGCTAATCAAACCGCTGACAGATATTTTTTAACGTATAGCAATATCCGCTCGAGTGGGTAGCGCTGCATAGGAGCCTGGCCGGGTCACGGCAAAGGCACCACAGCGGCATGCGGTATCGACTGCTTGGGCAAGAAAGTTGCTATCGCGCTGCCAGTTTTCGTTAATGCCGTGAGCCGAGAGTTCGGCGAGCAGACCACCGATAAAGGCGTCGCCCCCGGCGGTAGTGTCAACGGCGACAACGTTGGGTGGCGCAATGCGCTGATCAATATCGATGCCCTTGAGTACGACGTCGTTGGGACCATCGGTGATCAAAACAATTTTCACTCCCGCCGCTAGCCGTTGGGCTAGCCACGATTCAGCGTCATGATCGGCACGCAGGTAGTCAAGCTCTTCCTGGGAGAGCTTGAGTAGCTCGGCGCCGTCGAGTAGCTGGGTGACAAGGCTGATATCCGCCGACCCCTCAGGCCACAGGTTGTGACGTAAGTTGGCGTCTACGCTGACCAAACAGCCTGCCCGCTTAGCCATGGTGGCCATCGCAAGGGTGACGGCGGCGATGTCGGGGTCGGTAAGGCTGTTACTGCAAAGATGCAAAATGGCGGGGGTCTCGAAAACGCCCGCGGGTAGGTGCTCAAGGCGGTAAAGCAAGTCCGCGGCAGGTGGGCGATAAAAATCAAACGTGCGCTCGCCAGCCTCATCACGGGAAACAAACGCCAGCGCCGTGCGTGCTTGCTTTGTGAATACTACGCCACCCGTATCTACGCCGTGGCTATTAAGCTCTCGCACCAGGAAATGGCCAAACGTATCATCGCCTAGCATGCCTAAAAACTGGCTGGGCACACCTAAACGTGCGCAGGCGACGGCGACATTAGCGGGGGCACCACCGGCATAGGGTGTGAAGGTTTCCTGGGAAGCCGTTGAAACCCCTAAGCGATTGGAGAGCATGTCAACGAGCGCTTCTCCAAATGCGATGACTGGCGTCATAAGCTGCCTCTTATTGAATTTGTTAGAAAACTTCTTCGTTATATAGTGCTTCTGCGGCGCCCAGCAGTCCTGTCCAGGGGGCGGTAACAACCCATATGGGGATATCCGCATTATAAGCACCTATGCGGCCTTTGTTCGCAAAGGCCGTACGTAGCTCGCTTTTCGGCAGCCATTCCAGCAGCCGTGGAAGAATGCCGCCACACAGATAAACCCCGCCGCGCGCGCCCATTGTTAAGGCGGCATCGCCACTAACATCGCCTAAAATCTTAAGAAAACGCAGCAGGGCAGCGGTGGAAAGGCTATCACCTTCATTGGCAGCTGCTGTGACGTCGGCAGGGGTCGTCAGGCGCGGCTCGACACCTTCAATAACGCAGTAGGCTTGATAAAGCTCTAATAAGCCCTGACCGCAAAGTAGGCGTTCAACGCTAACACGCGAACGGCGTTGCTTAAAAATATCTAAAATCGCGCGTTCGGTATCGTCAGTGGGGGCGAAAGTAATGTGACCGCCCTCTGTTGGTAGAGGAATCCAGGCATGTTGACCGGGAAACACGCCAGCAACGCCTAACCCTGTGCCTGGCCCGATGACTAAGCGGGTTGAATGCGCCTGGGGGTTCCCAGGCTGGATCTCTACCAAATCACCTGCCGCCACGTGGGGCACGCCCAGCGCCTGAGCAGTGAAGTCGTTAATGACTTTAAATAGCGATAAGTTCAGCGCTTGCTGAACGTCACCTTTCATAAAGTCCCAGTGGTTGTTCGTCATTTTGACCCGCTCAGCGTGAACCGGGCAGGCGAATGCTAAGCATGCTTCTTGAGGTGCGCCTGCAGCGCTAACGCCTACGCGATTCAGGTAGTCTTGAATCGCGTCTACTACGCCGGGGTAATCGGCGCAGGGCAGGTTTAAAATATCGCGTGGGGCCATTTCACCCGGCGGCACCAGCGCAAAGCGTGCGTTGGTGCCGCCGATGTCGCCGATTAATGCCGGTCGCATCAAGCATCCTCTTGTGAAATGTGCTCCTGCTGGCGAGCGAGATCATCGGCTTCAAACCCACCAAATACCCCGGCGCCTTCTTCGCCGCGCATGGCCAAATGGCGGAAGCCGCCAAACAACTCACGACCCATGCCTACGTGGTAATGATCTAAATTGGCCACCACCAGCTCACGTTTCGCCCAGATAGCGGGATCAACCTTTGCTTCTAGCGTGCCTGCATTCGCATCTAAGCGCACGATGTCGCCATCGCGCAGCTTGGCCAGCGGGCCGCCATCCAAGGCTTCAGGGCTAATGTGAATAGCGGCAGGTACTTTGCCCGATGCGCCTGACATTCGTCCGTCAGTCACCAGCGCTACTTTGTGGCCGCGGTCTTGCAGCACGCCTAAGAACGGCGTCAGTTTATGAAGCTCTGGCATGCCGTTGGCTTTGGGGCCTTGGAAACGTACTACGGCAATAACGTCACGATCCAGTTCGCCTGACTCAAATGCACCTTTCAAATCGTTTTGGTCTTCAAATATTTTGACCGGTGCTTCTACAATGCGATGCTCTTCTGCCACCGCCGACACTTTGATCACTCCGCGGCCCAGGTTGCCTTTCATTACCGTTAGGCCACCAGTGGGTGCGAAAGGCGTTGCGACAGGGCGAAGAACGTCTTCGTCAAGGCTCTTCTCAGGGCCTTCGCGCCAGACAATTTTGCCGTTCTCAATGAAAGGCTCTTGGGTGTAGGCGGTTAAATCGGTGCCGAAGACAGTAGGGATATCGCCATGAATAAGGCCTGCCGCTAACAGTTCGCGGAACAGGTAGCTCATGCCGCCTGCGGCCTGGAAGTGGTTGATATCCGCTTGGCCGTTGGGATAAACCTGCATCAGGCTGGGCGTCACTGCGGAAAGCGCCGTGAAGTCGTCCCAGTTAAGAGTAATGCCGGCAGCAGCGGCCATCGCGATCAGGTGCAGCGTATGGTTGGTCGAGCCGCCCGAGACCAGCAGCCCCACCAGGGCGTTAACGATAGCGCGTTCATCAATCTGTTTATAGAACGGACGATAGTTGCCGCCGGGCTCAGTATTGCGAATGGCTTGCTCGGTGGCGTAGCGGGTCAATGCTTCGCGCATGTCGCTGCCAGGATTAACGAACGACGTGCCCGGCAGGTGTAGCCCCATCATTTCCATCATTAGCTGATTGGAGTTTGCGGTGCCGTAAAAGGTGCAGGTGCCGGGGCTATGGTAAGAGTCGGACTCGGCTTCAAGCAGCTCCGCTCGGCCCACTTTACCTTCTGCGTAAAGCTGGCGGATACGCGCCTTCTCTTTGTTGGGCAAGCCGCTGGGCATTGGGCCTGCGGGCACAAACATGGCTGGCAGATGCCCAAAGCGCGCCGCGCTAATAAATAATCCAGGGACAATTTTGTCGCACACGCCTAAATAAAGAGCGGCATCAAACATATTGTGTGACAGGCCAATGGCTGCAGACATCGCAATCACGTCGCGGGAGAACAGCGACAGCTCCATACCTGGCTGGCCCTGGGTAACGCCGTCACACATCGCCGGCACGCCGCCGGCAAATTGAGCGGTCGAGCCCATATCACGCGCGGCGGCTTTAATAGTTTCAGGAAAAGTTTCAAACGGCTGGTGCGCTGAGAGCATGTCGTTGTAAGACGAAATAATGCCCAGGTTCGCGCTGTTCATCAGCTTAAGCTCGCCCTTATCACGCGGGTTGCAGGCGGCGAAACCGTGAGCCAGATTACCGCAGCTAAGCTCGCCTCGATGCACACCACGCTTGTGCTGATCAGTCATGCGCTGCTCGTAGAGAGCACGACGTTCGGCAGAACGCTCACGAATGCGCTGGGTGACTTCGGCAACAATGGGGTTTAATGGGGCAGGTGTTGAACTCGGCATAGTGACCTCTGCATGATAGAGACGGTGTGTGAGACTTGTAGTTATTTTACATTCTTTGGTGTCGATATAAGAGACTTTACGGCAATAAAAACACTGTTTGTAGTTTTATTACCTCAAATTAGGCCGGAGTACATCGCCAACAATGGCCTCCATGACGTCATAAAATCTAGCCGGAGTGTGAGCGCCGCCCGTGAAATAGCAAGTATAGCACTCGGGCTTTTGCTACCCTTTTATACCTCGCATTTGATTATTGAATGAGCCATCCCTGAGCTGGAGCCCGCATGCATGCCACTGTTAACCGCATTCAACCCGTTAATTTCTTAGCGGGTGAGGAAGCGCGTCGCTATTTAGATACGCTGACTAAGCCTGCCGGCAGCCTGGGTGCGCTGGAAGCGCTGGCGATTCAGCTTAGCGCCATGACGGGCGAGCTAAGGCCCAACGTTGCAGCACCAGCAGTGATTGTCTTTGCGGCAGACCACGGCGTCGCCGCGGAAGGCGTCTCGGCTTTTCCTCAAGCGGTAACCGCGCAGATGGTAGCCAACTTTGTACACGGCGGCGCGGCGATTAATGTCTTCGCCCGGCAGATTGGCGCCCGTGTTGAGATAGTCGATGTTGGTGTGGCAAGCCATCTAACTGAACCCAGCGTGGTCAATGCCAAGGTACGCCATGGCACCGGGAATATGCTGGTGGAAGACGCGATGCAAGCGTATGAGGCCTTGGCCGCGATTGATGCGGGCATTGCGGCCGTTGAGCGAGCCAAAAACGCCGGCACCCATTGCCTGATTATTGGCGAAATGGGCATTGCGAATACCACCGCCAGTAGCGCGATGTTAGCGGCCTTGACCGGCGAATCAGTGGCAGGCCTAGTAGGCGCGGGTACGGGGATTAACAGCGTCCAGCAAGCGCATAAAATCACAGTGATTGAGCGTGCTATTGCCGCACGGCGCGCTGACCCTAAGGCACCTTTTGACGTGTTGGCTAAACTGGGTGGGCTGGAAATTGCCGCCATGACGGGGGCTTACTTGGCGGCGGCTGCCCAGCGGCTACCGGCGATTGTCGATGGCTTTATTGCCACCGTTGCCGCGCTGACCGCTTGCCGACTTTGCCCCGCAGTGCGTGGCTATCTCATTTTTGGTCATCGTTCCCAAGAGCCGGGGCACGATATTGCGTTAGCGGCCTTAGCAGCAAAGCCCTTGCTTGATATGAACATGCGGCTAGGCGAAGGCAGCGGTGCGGCGCTGGCGTATCCGCTACTACAGGCGGCAACCGCCATGATGCGCGAAATGGCCACGTTTGACGCGGCGGGCGTTAGTGACAAGGCGAAGCCATGATCGCTGGCGCCACGCTCGGTGGGGCAGGTTTGATCATGCTGGCCATTATGATTGATTTAATCGTCGGCGATCCGCGCTCGTGGCCGCATCCGGTGGTGTTGATCGGGCGCTTCATTAGCGTATTTGAGCGGCGCTGGAACCGTGGCTCTGCTGCTGCGCGAAGATTTAGCGGATTGCTACTAACGGTCAGCGTGGTGGGCGGCGTATTGGGTGTCAGCTGGCTGTTGCTTTGGGCATTGGCACAGCTGCACCCAGGCTTGGCGCTTATCGCTGAGCTTTGGCTGCTTTCCACCACGCTCGCTATTAAGGGCTTGGGTGATGCGGCGCGCGCCGTTGTCGTGCCGTTGACTAACGGTGATTTACCCGCAGCGCGTCAAGCGCTGAGTATGATTGTGGGGCGCGATACCCACCCGCTAAATGAAGCCGATATTACTCGCGCCACGGTGGAAACCGTGGCAGAAAATACCGTAGACGGCATTGTTGCACCGTTATTTTTTGCTTTCATTGGCGGCGCACCGTTAGCGCTGGCTTACAAGGCGGTGAACACCTTGGATTCGATGGTCGGCTATCGAAACCAGCGCTACAGCGATTTTGGATTTTTTTCTGCCAAGCTAGACGATATCGCCAACTGGCTACCGGCGCGCTTAACGGCGCTGTGTCTGTGGCTTTCAGGCCTGCTATTAAGCACTGCAGGTGTGTTATCTGTGCGCTGGAAAGGTGCGCTGCGCAGTACCTGCCACGATGCGCCGCGCCACCTAAGCCCAAACGCTGGCTGGCCGGAGGCAATGGTTGCCCACTTGCTGGGTGTGCAGTTGGGCGGCACGAGCTTCTACCAAGGCCTAGCATCGCACCGCGCGACGCTAGGCGAACCCATTAACGTGCTGCGGGTTGCACACATCAGCGCCACGGTGCGTTTAATGCACGGTGCGTGGCTGTTGTTTACGCTACTCTTTATTCTTCTAATGATCGTACCGATAGCGATGAAGATGGCTATCTTCTCGGGGGTAATATGAATGAGCTTGAATGGCCCAGCCACGGCGGCCAAGCCGAGGCACTGTTAGCACATTTCAATTTGCCCGCAGATCATCGCCTGGAAGATTTTAGTGCCAACCTTAACCCCATGGGCCCGCCCGCGTGGGTTCGCGATTGGTTGATGGAGCAACTGGCCGGTGTTGAATGCTACCCAGCACCCGATTACCACGCTGCCCGTCAGGCGATTGCCACACATCATCAGCTTCAGCCCGAACAAGTGCTGCTGACCAACGGCGGAGCCGAGGCAATTTTTCTCGCTGCCGCGCTGCATGCCGGCCAGCGAGCCGCCATCATTACGCCCACCTTTGGCGAGTATGACCGCGCTTGTTGCGCTCATCGGCTTTCTGTCACAGCGTTCCCACTGGCCGCGCCGAACTTTACGCTGGCGTGTGATACGCTTCTAGAGGCGTTAGCCGACCACGATGTGCTGTTCCTTTGTCGACCTAATAATCCGACAGCAACGCTTATAGATACCCCGACCATGCTGAGTTTGTTGGAGCGCACCGCGGCGCTTGGTTGTCGCGTGGTGGTTGATGAAGCGTTTATCGATATGGTTGATGACACCCAGCAAACGGCCTCGCTGGCACCTTTGTTAGCGCGCTTTCCGCATCTGATATTGCTGCACTCAATGACCAAGTTTTATACCTTGCCAGGACTTCGTATGGGCTATCTGCTGGCGGATGAAGCCACCATTAGCGCGGCAGAGGCTCATCAGCCACCCTGGAGTGTTAATCATTTGGCAGCCGAGCTGGTAGCGCCGCTGCTCGCAGACGATGCCTTTGCACGACGCACTCAGCGATGGCTTGCCAGTGAGCATCCGCGCATGGCTCAAGCGCTGGCTCAACTAGGGCTGGACGTCGCGCCTAGCCATGCCTGCTTCTTTTTAATTAGGCCCGGCGCCCAGCATGACATTAACTGTGATGCACTGTTTGAACAGCTGCTGCGCCGGGGTGTGCTGGTACGCCACACGCATAACTTTGCCGGGCTAGACGGTGGCTGGCTGCGCGTGGCGCTGCGTGATGCGCCTGCCAATCAACGGCTGATGAAGGTTTTGCATGATTGTCTTTGTTAGCGGCGGGGCGCGCTCAGGTAAAAGCGCCATTGCTGAGCAGCAAGTGCTAAAGGCGGCCGCTGGCAGCCTTTGCTATTACCTGGCCACCGCCAGCGTGTATGACGAGGAGATGGCCGAGCGGGTGGCCCGCCATCGGGAGTCCAGACGCGCGCTGTCACAATCCGTGCAGTGGCAAACCATCGAAGCGCCGCTCGGTATCGATCAAGCGATTGCCGCGCTGCCCGCTAACAGTGTCGTGCTGCTTGATTGCTTAACGCTATGGGCCAGCCAAGTGCTGTATGCCAGTGAGCTGAGTGACGAGGAGGGCTTGACGCTGTTGACGAATAGTCTTTGTGATGCCCGAGCACGCAGCATGCATTTAGTGATTGTCTCTAACGACATCAATGAATCGCTGCCGCCCACCGATGCCGAGACCTGGCGCTACCTCGCGTTTCTGCAGCGCGCTCACCGCTGGGTGGCGGCAGAGTCGGACTCAGTGATAGAGGTGGTGGCAGGCTGCGCGGTGGAGTGGAAACCAGTCAGCGGATGCTATTTATGAACGGGCGGTCATTATGAAAGATGCCCTATGGGGGCTGGTGTTAGCACTGCAGTTTCTTACCCGCATTCCACTGCCTGTTGCCTGCCCATGGACGCCAGACACACGCCGCTGGGCAGTGCGCTCCTACCCGCTGGTGGGATTGTTGATTGGCGGCGTACTGGCGCTCGTCGCACTGCTTTTGCAAAACGCTCCGGTACCGATCACCGCGCTGGCCGTGCTAAGCGTGTGGGTGGCGTTATCGGGTGGCCTGCATTTAGACGGAGTGATGGATATCGCTGATGCGCTGGGCAGCAATCAGCCGCTGGCGCGCCGCTGGGAAATCATGAAGGACTCTCAGGTTGGTAGCTTCGGCATATTGGTGCTGGTGTTTTTACTCGCCTGGAAAGGCATTTTACTATGGGCGCTGCTTCACTATCAGGCGCCACTCTGGTGGCTAGTGGCGATGCCCGCGTTAGGCCGCTGGGCCGGCGTTGCCTTGTTGGTGCTGACGCCCTGCGCCCAATCGCAAGGCTTGGCATGGAGCTGGCAGCAGTCGCTTAGTGGTCAAGACGTTGCGCTAGCACTATTGCCGATGGCGCTGTTAGCCCTGCTAGTGCCTTCCACTGTGTTAATGCTGCTAGCGGTCGCGGTCTTTGTGATGCTCATGCGCGGAGTCATGATGCGATTATTCAACGGCATTAACGGCGATATGGTCGGTGCCACTATTGAAGGAGGAGAGCTTTGGCTACTGATCTTACTGTGGAGCTGGTGGCAGTTCGTCACGGTATCACCGCTTGGAATTTAGAGCGCCGCTATCAAGGCCAGCGCGACATTCCGCTGCTTTTCCCCGATGCGCAGGCGGGGTTGATAACCCTGCGTGAAGCGCTGGCGCTTGAGTCGTTTGATTCCATTTACTCAAGCGACCTACACCGTTGCCAGCAAACGCTGGAATGGTCGCAGGCGGCAGATACGGGCGCGCCGGTGCACCTTGAAGCGCGCCTTCGCGAGCTAGATTTTGGCGACTACGAAGGTAAGGTTTACGACGAGCTGAAAGACTTGCCGCACTATCGTGCCTGGATTGACAGCGTGGGTGAGCTGCAAATCCCCGGCGGCGAGTCTGCCGCCCAGCTGCGTGAGCGTTTGGATGCCTGGCTATCTGACTTGGCGGCTGATGCCAGGGCCAATGGCCCTCGAAAAATTCTGGCCGTGACCCACGGCGGCGTTATTCGTGAACTGCGCAGGCGCTTTGAAACCATCCACTTTTGGGGCGCCACGGTACTTCAAGCCGAGGGCAGGCGCTGGCAGCTCTCGTATCACGTTGATGAAAAGGGACAAGGAGAATGGCAATGCAGCTCTTCATCGGCGGTGCCTGCGCTGGCAAGCGCGACGCCGTAGCCGCTCGCTTTCCCGCCGCCACTACCTGGCGACTCAAAGCCCATAAGCCGCTGAGTGATTGCCGGTCAGCGCTTTCTAGCCACTCGCCGCTTGTAATTAATGGTGTGCTTGATTGGCTCAGCGCAGATTTAGAAACAACCGATAGCGACACGCTGCGCCAGCGCTGGCAGGGCGATATAGAACAGCTCTGCCTGCGCGCTGAAACACTCAGCGCAGCGTTAATTATCATCGCTACTGACGTTGGGCGCGGCATTGTGCCCATGCAGCCCACGCAGCGTCGCCTGCGCGATCTAAATGGTTGGTTCACTCAAGATATGACTGCCCACGCTGAGCGGGTGTGGTATGTCCGCCACGGGCTGGTGATGGCGATTAAATAAGTGCTTAACCCTTAGTTAAAGGCCTGCTCACGGCACCTTAATTGACCTTCTCTTTCAATTGACCTCCTCATAGCAAGTTGCTAGCTTACGCGCACTCTCAGGTGCTGGCGGTATAAAAGCCGCTAGTGAAACGGGAAGTTGGTGAACGCCTTGCGTGATTCCAACGCTGCCCCCGCAACGGTGATCGAGATAAGAACGGCTAAAACGCCACTGTGCCTTGGCATGGGAAGGTGGTCGTTCAGAAATGAGTGGGCCTTGTTAGGCCCGCCTTTCGCTCGTCAGCCCGGAGACCGGCCCGAGAGTAGCGGTTCAACAGAACCAAACTATACCGAGACGCGGTGGGCGCTCTCAGGGTGATTGACGGCGGTACGATGTGATCATGCAGTGCGACCGTTATTGCCTTGCTATGCCTAGTTATGCCCTGTGCTCGGCCAAAAAAAATACGTTGTGCGGGTGAGCACGACGCGCAAGGGATCTCACATGAACCATCGCTCTAATACCACCGCAACGCTTGCGGCGTTAGCTATGTCTGCGCTACCGCTGGCTGTTCAGGCCCAATCCACGGCGCAAAATACGCCGACAGCGGCTGAGTCACTTAACCCTGTTGTGGTCACCGCAGCACTGGCCCCGCGTACGGCGAATGAAAGCCTTTCGTCGGTAACCGTGATAGACGAAGCGACTTTTCGCCGCCAGGACCCTACCAGCATTACCGATCTTCTCCGCGGCCAGCCGGGCGTTGATGTATCTTCCAATGGCAGCTTCGGCAAAAACAGCAGCGTCTTTATTCGTGGCACCGGTAGCGGCCAAAACGTGCTGTTAATTGATGGTATCCGTTTACGTTCTGCCACTAGCGGCGGTGCAGCGTGGTCGTATCTTGACCCGCGCATGTTTGATCGTGCGGAAATTGTACGTGGCCCGCGCGGCAGCCTTTACGGTGCCGATGCGATTGGTGGCGTCATTCAGCTCTTTACGCCGCAAGGCGATGAAGAGGGGCCGCAGCCGCGTATATCGGTAGGCGGGGGCTCTTTCAATACCCAGCGGCTAAGTGCTGGCGTGAGCGGTCGCGAAGGCGGCACGCGCTATAGCTTTGCCGGCAGTCATTTCAACACCGATGGCCAGCCTGTGCGCAGGAGTGGCGACGACAAAGGTTACGACAATACGTCCGCGCTGGCGCGCGTTTCGCATACGTTTGAAAGCGGCGCGGAAATGGGCGTACTGGCGCTTCGTGCGCGCGGTAATAATGAATATGACGGCGGTGAGAACGATTTTGTCCAGCAGGTAGCGGGTGTCTATGGCGAGCTACCGCTGATGGACAACTGGCGGAGTCGACTGACGCTCAGCGAGTCCCGGGATGAAAGCGATAACGTCGCTGATTCAGGGGAGTCTGTCTTTAATACCAAAGTGCGTACCGCGCGCTGGGAAAACACCTTCACAGCAGGTGTGCACGAGCTAATCGCCGGCGCTGAGTACAGCGAAGACAGAGTCAGCGGCACGACGGATTATGATGAAAATAGCCGCAGCAATGCCGCCGTGTTTTCTCAAGCGCTGTTGGATTTCTCGCCGTTTATGTTTCAGGCCAGCCTGCGCTTTGACGATAACGAAGCCTATGGCAATGAAGTAACGGGTAGCCTGGGGTTGGGTTACGACTTAGATGGCCATCATACGTTACGCACGAGCTACGGGACGGCATTTAATGCGCCTACCTATAACCAGCTATATTTCCCTGGCTTTGGCAATCCTGATTTAGAGTCGGAAACGTCTGAATCAATTGAAGTCGGCGTGCGCGGCCAGTATGCAAACTGGTTCTGGGATGCCGCCATCTATCAAACGGATATCGATAACCTGATCGCAGGGCAGGGTGTTCAGTTCAATGTGCCCACATCACGCATTCGCGGTGCTGAGCTTGCAAGTGGCGTTGAGATTAATGATTGGACGCTGGCCGCCGCATTGACCTATACCGATCCGGAAAATCGCCTGACAGGTAATCGTCTACAAAATCGCGCCACGCAAAGTGTGCGCTTAGATGCTGATCGCGAGCTGGGCGAGTGGTCGTTGGGAGGCTCGTGGGTAGTGCAAAATCATCGCTATCGTGATGCGCAAAATAACGATCGCCTTAGTGGCTATGGGCTTGTTAACCTTCGTGCAGGCTGGCAGTTCGCTCCGCTTTGGAGCGCCCGTGTGACGGTTGAAAATGCGCTGGATCAAGACTACATCACCACGCGTTCCTTTGACGGCGCGGACTACATTAACGCAGGCCGAGCAGGATTTTTGAGTGTGCACTTTGGCCAATAGGAAAAATCACCGACTGTGCGGGGCCTTAGGCCTCGCGCTGTTGGTCGCATCGGTAGCGTCGTACGCCGATAACCCTGCGCGCTGCGCAATCGATGACCGTGACCGTGAGGTGTGCCTTCACTCGGCTGCTAAGCGTATTGCTACCCTTTCGCCGGGGGCGACTGAGCTGACGTACGCCGCCGGTGCCGGCGACCAAGTGGTGGCAGTGGTGTCTTACAGCGACTACCCGCCTGACGCTAAAAATGTGGTCTCGGTAGGTAGCCATACCCGCATTGATTTAGAAGCGCTGGTAGGTCTGGCGCCCGATCTAGTGATCGGCTGGGTAACAGGCAACCCGGCAGAGCAGCTTGAAACGCTGAAAGCACTGGGGATGCCGGTGTTTTACATTGAGCCACGCAGTATGGAAGGTGTGGCCAGCGCCATAGAACGCTTGGCACGCTTGGCCGGTACTGAAGCTGCCGGGCAGGCCGTTGCCGATAATTTCCGCACGACCATGACCGAGCTTGCCGAACGCTACAGCGAGCGCGACCCGGTGCCGACGTTCTACCAGGTGTGGGATGAACCATTGATGAGCGTTAATGATCAGCACCTTATTGGCCAAGTGATCACAATGTGTGGCGGTGTTAACGTCTTCGGCGGGCAGTCGAGGCTTGTCCCACGCATCGACGATGAAGCCGTGCTTGCCGCTAACCCTGAAGTCATTGTTGCCGGCGGTATGGGAGAGGAAAATCGTCACTGGCTCACGCACTGGGAGCAGTATTCTAGTCTGATGGCCGTGGCTGAAGATAACCTGTTTTTCGTACCGCCATCGCTCATACAGCGCCCCACGCCACGCCTCATGGAGGGCACTCAGCTGCTCTGTGAGAAGCTTGATATTGCCCGTCAAAAGCGCAGGAATACTTAATGCTAACGCGCCTGGGCCTGCCACTGGGCCTATTGCTGCTAGCGGCGCTGGGTGCGCTGCTGGTAGCACTGGGTGTCGGCAGTGCGCAGATTTCCCCCGCACAAATTTGGGCTGTGGTGACGGGCGATGGCGAGCAGGGCGATGCCTTGGCACGGATCATGGTGCTAGAGCTGCGCTTGCCTCGCGCGCTTTCGGCCTTTGCGGTGGGTGGTTTGCTAGCGGTAGCTGGGGCGTTAATGCAGGTGCTACTGCGAAACCCTCTGGCCGATCCTTATGTGCTTGGGCTTTCTGGTGGTGCCTCGATTGGCGCGCTGGCGGCCATGCTGGCAGGGCTAGGGGGGTTGGCCATCTCAAGCTCAGCGTTTGGCGGCGCGCTGTTTTCTACCTTTCTTGTGTTTGGGCTGGCGCATGGCAGCGGCAGTTGGACACCTTCTCGACTGCTGCTCACGGGGGTGGTCGTCGCGGCGGGGTGGGGCGCAGTGATTACGCTGATGTTGGCCTTAAGCCCGGCCGAACGACTGCCGGGAATGCTCTATTGGCTGATGGGCGATCTTTCCTACGCCCGAACACCGTGGCCGCCGCTAATGCTGCTATTAGCCACCTGCGTGGTGCTAATTCCGCTTGGGCGCAGCTTAAACGTGCTGGCGCGTGGCCCGCAGCAGGCTGCCGCACTGGGCGTTGCGGTCAAGCCGCTTGAGTGGTGTATCTACGTTGCCGCCAGCTTACTGACGGCGGCGGCAGTGACAACCGCCGGTAGTATTGGTTTTGTGGGCTTGGTCGTGCCGCATATGCTGCGCTTGCTGTTGGGTAATGATCAGCGGCTGATACTGCCTGCCTGCGCGTTAGCCGGTGGCACGCTGCTAGTGCTGGCCGACACGCTGGCGCGCACTGTGATCGCGCCAGAACAGCTGCCGGTCGGGGTGATCACCGCGCTACTGGGCGTTCCTACCTTTCTGTTTCTGCTCTATCGGAGCCGCTGATGAGCGTACTTTCTACCCATGACCTCATCATCGATGTGCCCGGTAGAGAAAGCGGTACGCCGCTTAATATAACCATTCAGCCCGGTCAGCGTTGGGGTGTATTGGGTCCCAATGGCGCGGGTAAAACGACGCTGCTGCATACGTTGGCGGGGCTGCATGCGCCCCGGTCCGGCGAGGTTGAATTGAATGGACAGCCCATGCATCAACAACGCCGCCGCTATATTGCACAGCGCTTGGGGCTGATATTTCAGGATCGCCAGGATGGCTTTCCTGCGTCTGTGTTAGAGACCGCGCTGATTGGGCGTCATCCGTACCTATCGGCTTGGCAAATGGAGGGCGCCGCGGACTATCAGCGTGCGGAAGAAGCGCTGCAGCGCTTAGACGTGGCGCACTTACGTGACCGCTTGGTCAGCACGCTTTCGGGCGGCGAGCGCCAGCGCGTGGCGATTGCCACCGTGCTAACGCAGGCGCCTAGCGTGTGGCTGGCTGATGAGCCCACCAATCATCTTGATCTTCATCATCAAAGCTCAGTGATGACGCTTATGGCCGAGCAGGCCGCTTCCGGCCATGCGGTAATGATGTGTCTGCACGATCTCAACTTGGCTGCCCGTTGGTGCGACCATGTGCTGCTGCTTTATCCTAATGGCGAGGCCTGTTGGGGCACGCGGGATAGCATGCTGGTGCCTAGCGCATTGGAAAAGCTATATCGTCAGCGGCTAGTGGTGGTTGAGGTGGATGGCGCACCGGTGTTTGTGCCCATCAACGGATAATCTATTTCTAAAACCCTCCGTGATAAACCCCTTCACACCTGATTCTTGGCCTACACTGAATATTGATGCGGGCCACTGCTGGCCCGGTCGGTTAATGAATGATCCTATCGATATTGCATCTGCAAAAACGGGAGGTCGTTATGATCCATCATGTTTGGGGGCTCCTCCATCATCCTGAACGAGAATGGCATAAGATCAGTGGCGAGCATGAAACGGTCACCCATCTTTATGCCCACCACGTTCTTTTGCTTGCCGCTATCCCCGTCATCTGCGCACTGATTGGTACCACTCAGGTTGGCTGGACCTATGGCGGCAGTGACACCTATAAAGTGTCTCTCTCAAACGGCATTGCGCTAGGCGTGGCTTTTTATGCGCTGATACTGCTGGCCGTTGGCATTGTAGGTAGCGTGATCTATTGGATGGCCCGCGATATAGAGCAGCGCCCCAGTCGCCGCGACTGCCTTATCTTTGCGGGCTACATTGCGACTCCGATGTTTATATGCGGGGTTTTTGCGCTATATCCGGTTTTCTGGCTCTGTATGCTGGGGATGGTGATTGGGCTGGTGTATTCCGGCTACCTGCTCTACAGAGGGACGCCCAGTTTTCTAGGCATTAGCCATCAGCGTGGATTCATTCTTTCAATCAAGACATTGGGGATCGGTGTCTTGGTGCTAGAAGCACTCCTCGTCGTTACGGTGCTGCTGTGGAGCATGGGCACTGAGCACAGCGTCGTCTGGGAGTTTTTTAGGTAAGTGTTTAAGTCGCAGGCTGTTATTAAACGGCGCTACGAAAACGCATCACCTGGCTGCCGTCGATGGGGTCGGCGAAGATATCAGCATAAACGCCAAACGTCTGACGTAAGCGATAAGGCGTCAGCACGTCTCGAGGTGGGCCGGTGTCAACCAAACGGCCACCCTCCATCACGCCTATTCGGTCGCACTCCATGGCGTGGTTAAGATCGTGAAGAGAAATAATCACCGTGATCGGTAGTTGCCTGACCAGCTCAAGAATCGAAAGCTGATGGCGAATGTCTAAATGGTTCGTCGGCTCATCAAGCAGCAGAATTTTAGGCTGCTGAGCCAGGGCGCGGCCAATATGCACACGCTGGCGTTCGCCGCCTGACAGCGTGTGCCAAAAACGGTCAGCCATATGCTGCATATCCACATCCTTTAGCGCCTGCGCCACAATCAGCTCATCCTGGTGGGACCAGGGGCGCAGCGCTGACAGAAACGGCGTACGGCCAAGCGCCACGACATCGCGCACCTTGATGCGATCAGTGGTTTCCGCCTGCTGTTCCACTAACGTAACCGATTGGGCGATATCTCGCTGACGCATGGTATTCATCGGCCGATCACCCAGCAGCACACGGCCTTGCTTCGGTTTGCGCAGCCCCGCGAGAAGCCGAAGCAGGGTGGTTTTACCTGAACCGTTGGGGCCAATCAGGCCAAAGGTTTGGCGAGGCGATACCGACAGCGAAACGTCCGTCAGGAGCTGGCTGCCGTGAACGCGCCAGGTGAGTTGTTCGGCGGTGATTTTCATCGTGTCCTCGTCCCGCGTATCAGGATAAGAGCAAAGGCCGGCGCGCCAATAAGCGATGTGATGACGCCAATCGGTAGCACCTGTCCTGTGACCAAAATGCGTGAAAGGATATCTGAAAAAATCAAAAATACAGCGCCCGCCAGCGCCGCGGCAGGCACCAGCCGCGTATGGCGGCTGCCGACAATAAAGCGCATGGCATGCGGAATCACCAGGCCCACAAAGCCGATGGCCCCTACCATAGACACCATGATCGCTGTCACCAGCGCCATCGTGGTAATCAGTAGGCCGCGCACCGGCCGCACGGCAATGCCCATGGAGGCCGCGCTATCGGTGCCGAAGGTAAAGGCATCCAGGGCTCGCCGGTGCCATAGGCAAATAATAAGGCCAAACAGCGCGGCGGGGACTGCCATCCAAACATTGTCCCAGCGCACGCCAGAAAGGTTGCCCAGTAGCCAAAACATGATTCCACGGGCCTGCTCAGCGCTAGCCGATTTAGTAATAATGAAAGCGGTCAGCGCATTAAATAGCTGCGAGCCCGCAATGCCCGCTAAGATAATAGCCCCCGCCGCCTGAATGCCACGCCCGCCGCCGGTGCCGCTGCTCGCCGCATGGGCAAGCAGTATCACTAAGCCGAACGCCAATCCCGCGCCCGCGAAAGCGCCAATCGAAAGCGTTATAACGCCTGCGCCAACGCCCGCCACCGCTACGGCGACCGCGCCGGTTGAAGCCCCGGCCGATATGCCCATGAGATAAGGGTCGGCGAGAGGGTTGCGCAACAGGGCTTGTAGCACCACCCCCGCTAAGGCCAAACCCGTGCCGCAGCAGGCGGCAACAATGGCGCGGCTAAGCCGATAGTTCCAAATAATGCCGGCATCAATGCGATCAACGGCATAGTCAGCCCCGAACAGCTGATTAGCCAGCACTTTGAAAATCGTCTCAATAGGAATAGATGTCTCACCAATCGCGGTGCCCGCCATTAGCGCTATGAACAGCACAAGCGGCGTTAACAATAGCCAGCGCCACCAAAAGCCCTCTGTGGATGATCGCTTTAGTGCGATAGGCATTAGTTAAACGACATGGTCGATAACGCTTGGGCAAGAGACTCAAGGCCATAAATGCTGCGCATGGTGGCACTCATCGCATGGGCATCCATTTCCACAATGCGGCCGTTTTTCACGGCGTTCATTTCGCGAGTAACCGGGTCGCTTTGTAGAAGCTCAAGTTTGGTGGCCAGATCATCGCCTGGGTAGCGGCGCCGGTCCATGCGTGCCACCACGATCACGTCAGGATTAGCACGAGCAATCGACTCCCAGCCTACGGTCGGCCATTCTTCATTAGAGGTAACCACGTTTTGGATACCGAGTTGCTCCATCATATAGCCAGGCGCCCCCAATTGACCGGCAACGATAGGGTCGGCCGCTAAATCGTAAGAGGAAAACCAAAACACGGCCGACAGGTCGTCGGGTAGTGCAAGGCTCGTAGCCAGTCCGATAGCGCGTTTCTCACGGGCCTGCAAATCGGCCACTAACGTATCGCCCGCGCTTTGCACGTCGAAAATAGCCGCCAGTTCGTGAACGCCTTTATAAATTGAGTCGGTGGAGAATGCCGCCACCCGGGTGCCGTCACCGCCGGTCGCGTTGTCTTTGGTATCGCAATCGGCAGGCATGATGTAAGAGGCGATGCCCAGCTCATGAAACTGCTCGCGGGTGGCTACGCTGCCGGTAGGGCCTACGTGCCACTCGTATTGAGCCGCGACGAGATCAGGCCGCTTGTTCACCACAGACTCAAAGCTTGGGTCGTTATCGGCAATACGCTCAATGCGGCTGTTTATATCGCTGAATTCGGGCAGCACGGGATTAAACCAGACTGACGTGCCGCTCACCTTATCGGCAAGCCCCAGGCGATATAGCACCTCGGTCGCAGACTGGCCGACCGTTACCGTACTCTCGGGGGGGGCATCAAACGTGATTTCTACGCCGCAATTAGTCAGCGTAAGCGGATAAGCCGTGCTATCAGCAAAGGCTGCGTGGGCGGGTAAGAAAGCTAACGAAATGCATAAAGGGCGGGCGAGCTTCATGGGACGGTGTTCCAAATGCCGATTGAGGAAAGACTCGACGGACTGCCGAAGACGAGAGAATAAAGCACGCAAGGCCTTTGCGGTTGGTGACGTGCTGGCGTGATAGGCTGGCCTCTATCTAACGCCTTCCACTATACTGGGCGGTCATTGTAGTCACTTTCTTAACGCTTGGCTCTATCGTTATGTTCTTGTCAGGTATGAATAATTTTCACGCGTGAGGCGGTGTCCCTACGCCGTTTAATGTATTAACTTGGCTCCTTTTGCCCATGGTGATGCCTGTGGTTGAGTTTCCCTTTACCGCCGTGGTCGGTCAGACGTCGCTTAAAACAGCGCTGCTGCTGAACGTGATTAATCCGCGTATTGGCGGGGTGCTGATTAGCGGGCCACGCGGTAGCGCGAAATCGACCCTTGCGCGGGCGCTAGCGGCCATTTTGCCTGAGGGCGAGAAGCGAAAACCACCGTTTGTCACCTTGCCGCTTGGCGCCAGCGAAGACCGCCTAACCGGCAGCCTTGATCTGCAAAAGATACTCACTGAGCGTGAAGCCACGTTCCATGAAGGGCTATTGGCCAAAGCCGATGGCGGGATTTTATACGTCGATGAAGTGAATTTACTGGCCGATACGCTGGTCGATTTACTGCTCGATGTCGCGGCCAGCGGTATCAACATCGTCGAACGCGACGGCATTAGCCATTCGCATCCAGCGCGCTTTAGCCTAATCGGCACCATGAACCCCGATGAGGGCGAGCTTCGCCCCCAGTTGCTTGACCGCTTTGGGCTGTGCCTTGAGCAGCCGCCTAGCGTCAGTATTGAAGCGCGCATTGCCATTGTGCAGCAGCGCGATGCCTTTGATCGCGATCCCGCTGGTTTTATAGCAGGCTTTGCCGACGAACAAGCTGCGCTCGTCAGCCGTGTAGAGCATGCGCGCCGAGGGCTGGCGACGGTAACGACATCTGCCTGGGTTTACGAGCACATCGCTAAGCGCTGCGAAGCGGCAGGGGTTGAAGGTATGCGCGCCGACGTTACCTGGCACCGCGCCGCGCAGGCCCACGCTGCTTGGCGCGGTGATACGACGATCAGCCAGGAAGATGTCGATTGCGTAGAGCCGTGGGTGCTGGCCCATCGGCGTACGCGCGCTGACGATAAGTCTGCTGAGCCGCCATCTTCACCGCCACCATCTTCACCGTCATCGCCTCAAGAATCGGGCCAAGACCCCAGCAGTTCAGCGTCGTCAAGCAATACAGACGAGCGCTCAGCTTCACACGGGCAATGGGGCGCTATGCCGCCCATGGCGCAGAACATGCTGGAAAGTCAGCCGCTTACGCTGCCGGCATTATTAGCTCGGCCCTTTGGAAAACACTCGCTGCTTAACGGCGGCACGCGTAAGGGCCTTGCGCTGGGGCAGGGGCGAGCCAATAAGCCGCCAGCGGCAGCATTTCGCCTCGATTGGTTTGGTACTTTGATTGCGAATCGCGGCCAGTGGCCCTGGCGTCAGCTGTGCTATCGCAAGGCGCGAACCGGTCAGCCACGGGTGCATTTGGTATTGCTTGATACCTCCGGCTCGACGCTCGGTAAGCGGCTTTTGGGCCAGACCAAAGGATGGGTCGATAGCCTTACTCGCCAAGCTTATTCAGCTCGTGAGCAAATGGCGGTAGTCGGGTTTGGTAACGACACGCTGACGTGCTTACTGCCACGACAGCGTGCTCCCAAAAGTGTGCAAGCCTTATTAAATGCCACCGATGGCGGTGGCGGCACACCGCTACGTAAAGCGGTTGCTCACGCAGGCCAGTTGATTCGTCAGTGGCAGCGCCGCGACCCCGGCTTACTTATCCGTACTTACCTAATGACCGATGGGCGTACCCGAGAGTCCGTCGCTGGCCTGCCGCCGCTTGGCGACTGCGTGGTCATGGATGCCGAACAGTCCTTCGTTAAACGTGGCCAGGCAGCGCGTCTTGCTCAGCAGCTTGGCGCACTCTATTGGACACCGCTCACCCAGGAGCCAGCATGAGCGATAGCAGTCACCTAGACCGTATGCAGCGTAAGAAAGAAGTTATCGACGAGCGAATCGCGCGTGCATCTGAAGAGCGCGGTGTATTGATTTTGCTAAAAGGAAACGGCAAAGGAAAAAGCAGCTCTGCTTTCGGCACGCTGGCGCGCTCACTAGGCCACGGCCAAAAAGGCGCGGTCATTCAGTTCATTAAAGGCCGCCGCGAGACCGGTGAGTACCTGTTTTTTCGCGATCACCCTCAGCTTGACTGGCACATTATGGGCCAGGGCTTTACCTGGGAAACTCAGGATCGACAGCGCGATATCAAAGCCGCCGAAGCCGCCTGGGAAATCGCCCGGGGGCTGTTAGAAGACCCTGCCTACAACGTTATCGTACTGGACGAAATGAGCTACATGTTCAAATACGGCTATTTAGACACGGCGCCTATTGTCGAGGCGCTTTTACGCCGACCCGCCCATCAAAATGTGATTATCACCGGCCGAACCATGGCGCTGGCGCTGCAGGAAATCGCCGATACCATCAGCACCGTACAGGATGACCGTCACGCGTTTCGTAACGGCGTTAAAGCTCAGGCGGGGATCGAGTACTGATGACGACTTCTTTGCCAAGCGCTAGCTGCCCGGCGCTATTTATCGCCGCACCTTCTTCAGGACAGGGCAAAACAACCGTCACGGCGGGGCTGGCACGCCTGCTGCGCAACCAGGGCAAAGTAGTCAGAGTATTTAAAACCGGCCCTGATTACCTGGACCCGCAAATATTGGCGCAAGCATCAAGCCAGCCCGTGGACCAGTTAGATCTGTGGATGGCCGGTGAAACCTACTGCCGGCAGCGCTTTTATCAAGCGGCGGTGAGTGCCGATATTATTTTGGTGGAAGGCGCCATGGGCCTTTTCGATGGCGAGCCTTCCAGCGCCGATTTGGCTGCGCTGTTCGAGTTGCCGCTGGTGATCGTGATGGACGTTAAAGGCATGGCACAAACGGCGGCCGCCCTGATGTCGGGCCTTGCAGGCTTTCGCGATGACCTTCACATCGCAGGCATGATCGCCAACGCCTGCGGCACGCAGCGCCATCGTGAGCTGATTGAGTCAGCGCTACCGCTCTCGATTCCGCTACTGGCCGCAGTGCCGCGCGACCCCGCCTTAACGCTTCCCGAACGTCACCTGGGGTTGGTACAGGCAGACGAGATTCGTGATGATTTGGAAGCGCGCTTTGAAGCGGCCGCCAGTGCATTAGACGCCGCCGGGCTTGCGACGGCGTTGATGAAAATAGCGCCCGTAACGTTCACCGCTGCGCAAGACCATGTGCCGTCAGTGCCATCTTCGCTGGCGGGCCAGACCATTGGTGTGGCTAAAGATGCGGCGTTTAGCTTTATCTACCAGGCCAATTTGGACCTGCTTGAGCAGATGGGCGCGAAGCTATGCTTTTTCTCACCGCTGGCCGACCGCCGTTTGCCCTTGTGCGATGCGCTTTGGCTGCCCGGTGGTTACCCAGAGTTGCATGCGTCAACGTTGGCTGAGAATGCCAGTATGCGCGAGGATATTCAGTGCTTTTATAGCGTAGGCAAGCCCATTCTCGCTGAGTGTGGCGGCATGCTCTACTGTTTGGACACGCTGACCGACTACGACGAAAACACCCATACGATGCTGGGTCTGCTGCCAGGGCAAGGCGCCATGCGCGGACGAAGAGGCTGCCAGGGAATGCAAACCGCCGACTTGGCGGAAGGTGCTCTTCGCGGGCATGCGCATCATCGCTCAATGGCAGAAGGCACGCCTGAGCCTATTGCCCACGGCCGCCGTCAGCGCCACCCCGCACCGGGCGAGCCGATTTATCGCCAGCGCCAGTTAACCGCATCGTATCTTCACTTTTTCTTTCCTAATAATCCTGCCGCGGTCGCGAGCCTGTTCAACGGCTCAGCAGCATCAGCGCAGCCTAGCGCCACAGAGGAATTTAACGCATGCAGCTAAATAAAATCCCCGCCACGGTCGTCACCGGTTTTCTCGGCAGCGGTAAAACGACGCTGCTGGCCAATATTTTGCGTCAAGTGACCGGCAAGCGCATTGCGGTGATCGTCAACGAATTTGGCGAGCAGGACATAGATTCGAGCCTGCTGCGTAGCTGCGCGCTCGGTTGCGAAGGCGAACAGCCGATGGACGGCGAGGATGGCAGTATTTACGAGCTGGCCAATGGCTGTATCTGTTGCACGGTGGAAGAAGAATTTTTGCCAGTGATGAAAAAGCTGGTCGCTCGACGTAATGATATCGACCACATTTTAATTGAAACCAGCGGGCTGGCGCTGCCCAAGCCGCTGGTGCAGGCATTTAACTGGCCGGAAGTGCGCAGCCACTGCACCGTAGATGCAATTATTACCGTCATCGATGGGCCTGCCGTGGCCGCCGGCCGTTTTGCCAGCGACGAAGGTAAAGTGGCTGCGCAGCGGTTAGCTGACGAAAGCCTTGATCACGACCCGAGCCTGCGTGAGCTGCTTGACGATCAGCTCAGCGCCGCGGATTTAGTCTTGGTCACCAAGACCGACCTGCTAAGCGCAGAGGAAAAGGCCCGCGTGGAGACGCTAGTAAAAGCGCGGGTGCCCGCGTCGGTCAAAATACTGTTTATCGACCAAACGCTGGCGACCGACACCGCGCAGCTAGAGGCATTAATGGGCATTGGCGCGGCCAGCGAAGAGAACATCGACCGTATCGCCAACCACCACGACAAACATCACGCCGAAGGCGCGCACCACGACCATGCCCACGATCATTTTGATTCTTGCGTAATAACGCTCGGCGAAGTCGATGCCGACGTTCTGGCAGCCCAGCTTCAGCAGCTGCTAGAAACACAGGAAATCTATCGGGCTAAAGGCTTTGCGGCGGTTCCCGGCAAGCCGATGCGCCGCGTAATTCAAGCGGTAGGCGAACGGCTAGACGGCTACTTCGACAGGCTTTGGGGGCAGGATGAGCGTCGCCAAACCCAGCTGGTCATTATTGGTAAAGCGCTTAACCGCGACGACATTCAGGCGGCGCTATCCAGCGCTGAGCGCACGGTCAGCGCTTAATGCATCTTTTCGCTGCCAAGCCTGGGGGCTTTGTTGACGATGAAGGTATCGTCGACCTGCAACAAAGCCCCGCCGAGGTCGTCATTATGTCAGCGGCTGACAGCAACCTGTCGGCGCTGGCTCAGGCGGTTGACCGCCTGGGCGATGATTACCCGTCGGTGAGGCTGGCGAATTGGATGAATCTGGTAAAGCCGGCGGCCTTTGATCTCTATGAAGATCGCGTGCTTGAAAAAGCCAGGCTGGTGATCGTTTCGCTGTTAGGCGGCAAGGGCTATTGGCCTTACGGCCATGAGCGCTTGTTGGCCTGGGCTGCGGCGAAACCTGAGCGCCAGCTGATTATGGTGCCCGGCTGTGATGCACCGGACGATGCGCTACTGAACGATTCGAGCGTGAGCTTTGACGCTGCCTACCGCGTGTGGCGCTACCTGCGCGAAGGCGGCGTTGACAATGCCGAGCAGCTGCTGCGCTTTGTGGGTAGCGAGTGTTTAGCCCACGCTCAGCCGTGGCAAGAGCCGAAGGTGATCCCCGCGGCGGTTATCTATGCACCGCAGGCAAGCGGGCGCCAGGCGGTGAGCTTAAGTGAATGGCGTGATCAGCGTGTTGCTGAGCGGCCTGTTTGCTTGCTGCTGTTTTATCGCAGCCATCTGCAGGGCGGCAATACCGCCGTGCCCGACGGCATGATTGATGCGCTTAAAGCCCAAGGGCTTGAGCCGTTAGCCGTGGCGGTAGCATCGCTAAAAGAGGGGCCCTGTATCGTGTTTGCCAATCATCTTATTGAGCAAACCGGTGCCATGCTGGTGATCAATACCACCAGCTTTTCGGTCAACCGTAATACCGACGAGGTCGATGCCCTCAGTAGCGAGCAGGGCAGTGATGGCTCGGGCAGCCTGTTTGTCGGCAGCCCCGTGGTGCTCCAGGCCATGATGGCCAGCAGCACAGCTGATGACTGGCAGGCAATGGCCGCGGGGCTACATAGCCGCGACGTGGCGATGCAGATAGTGCTACCTGAAATGGACGGTCGCATCATTACTCGCGCCGTCGGGTTTAAGGCCGAAGCACACTACAATGCCCGCAGTCAGCTGTCGGTCACGCATCACACGCTGCATCCTGAACGCGCAGCGTTTGTCGCCACGCTGGCACGTCGGTTTTGCGACCTGCGGCAAACGCCCAACGCTGAAAAACGTGTCGCGCTGATCATGGCGAACTACCCCAACCGCGATGGGCGTATTGGCAATGGCGTGGGGCTAGATACACCCGCCTCAACGCTAAAACTCATAAACGCGCTGGCTTCATCGGGCTATCCGGTCAACGATATCCCTAGTGATGGCGATGCGCTGATTCGCCGGCTGCAGGGTGCCGTCACCAATGATCACGAAAGCCTCGATCAGCGCGCTTGCTGGCAAAGTATCGGCGTTGATGAGTATTTAAGCTGGTTTCAAACGCTGCCCGCCACGCTCCAAGAAGCCGTGTGGGCACGCTGGGGCGCACCCGCAGATGACCCCAAATGCCGGCAGGGGCGGCTGATGATTTCCGGTATTCGCCTGGGTGAAACGTTCGTCGGTATTCAGCCTGAACGTGAGTTTTGTGACGACCCGAACATTGACTTAACGCAGTCGTACCACGATATGCAGCTGGTACCGCCGCATAGCTACTTGGCGTTTTATCTTTGGCTACGCGAGCACTATCACGTTGATGCCGTGGTGCACGTGGGCAAACACGGCAATTTAGAATGGCTACCGGGCAAAAGCACGGCGCTAAGTGCCGACTGCTGGCCGGATATCGCGCTGGGGCCGCTGCCGCATTTCTATCCGTTTATCGTCAACGACCCCGGTGAGGGTGCCCAGGCCAAGCGTAGAAGCCAAGCGGTGATCATTGATCACCTAATGCCGCCCCTGGCGCGGGCTGAACTGTACGGGCCGATGGCCGAACTTGAAGCGCTGTGTGATGAGTATTATCAGGCGCTGGATATGGACCCCCGGCGCGAAGCGCTGATTCGTGAGCAGATTTTGAGCCACCTGCGCGCAACCGGCATCGACCAGGAACTTGCCCGCGCTGTTGATAGCAGCTGTGACAGCGAGATTCTCAATGAGCTGGATACCTTCCTTTGCGATATTAAAGAGTCGCAGATACGCCACGGCCTGCACATTCTCGGCACGCTGCCACCGCAGGAGAAGCTAGCGGGTACGCTGGTAGCGCTACTGAGGCTGCCCCGTGGCGAGGCGACTGCTCAGCGCGGCCTGCTGCATAATCTAGCCGATGACCTGGGGCTATCGAACGACGCTTCCCCCTTTGACCCGCTTGCGGCCAGCAGTGAACCCTGGAACGGCCCGCGCCCGGCACTATTGGCCAGCCAGCTCAACGATGCTTGGCGAACCGGTGCGGATACCCGTGAGCGGCTGGAACTATTGGCCGAGCAGCTCATTACCGACTACGTACTCGCCCAAGGCTGCCTCGTTGAACTCGCCCATGGCTATCCTGCCACCGCGGCGCAGCTGCGCTATGCCCGCGAGCATCTGTGGGTCGCTATGCTGCGCGGCGTAAAAATGGAGATTCAGTCGCTGTTGGATGGGCTGGACGGTCTGTTCGTGCCCGCTGGGCCAAGCGGCGCGCCTAGCCGAGGGCGGCTAGACACGCTGCCTACCGGGCGTAACTTCTTTAGCGTGGATAACCGCTCGATTCCCTCACCGGCGGCCTGGACGCTGGGGCAGAAATCAGCGCAGGCATTCGTAGAGCGCTACCTGCAGGATAACGGCGACTACCCGCGCCGTCTGGGTCTGTCGATTTGGGGCACCGCCACCATGCGTACCGGCGGGGATGACATCGCCCAGGCATTCGCGCTGATGGGCGTGCGGCCTAAATGGTCGCTGGGCTCGCAGCGGGTGTTCGATTTTGAAGTGATTCCATCGATGCTGCTGAACCGCCCGCGCGTCGACGTCACCTTGCGCGTTTCCGGCTTTTTCCGCGACGCGTTTCCTAACGTCATTCGGCTATTCGATGCCGCGGTGCAAGCCGTTGCCGAGTATCAAGAGCCGGGCGACAGCAATACCATTCGAACGGCCGTGCTCAGCCAGCAGCGCACGCTTGAAGCTCAAGGAATGTCTTCTGAAATCGCCGCTCAGCAGGCCCGCTACCGTATTTTTGGCAGCAAGCCCGGTGAGTACGGCGCCGGTCTTAATCGGCTGATCGAAAGCCGCGCTTGGAACAGTGCTGACGATTTGGCCGAGGCGTATTTAGACGCAGGCGCCTACGCCTATGGGCAGTTTAAAGAGTCGGGCGTTGGCGCACGCAAGGCGTTTGAACAGCAGCTCAAAGGGCTGGATGCGGTCATGCAAAACCAGGATAACCGCGAGCACGATATTCTTGACTCCAACAGCTATTACGCTTTTCAAGGCGGCATGGCCAATGCCACTCGTGCGCTAAGCGGCCATGCGCCGACCATTTATCACGCGGATCACGCTAACCCGGCCGCCCCCAAGATTCGCACGCTGAAAGAAGAGCTTGCCCGCGTTATTCGCTCGCGTGTGCTGAATCCGAAGTGGATAAATGCGATGCGCGAGCATGGCTACAAAGGCGCGTTTGAAATGGCCGCCACCGTGGACTATCTGTTCGCCTACGACGCCACCACTGATTTAGTTGCGGACTATCAGTACGCCCAGATCAGCGAGGCCTTCGTGCTTGACCCGGCCAGCCAGCAGTTTTTGCGTGAGCATAATCCTGCCGCGCTTGAGGAAATGGCCGAACGGCTGCTTGAAGCGGCCCAGCGCGGCATGTGGCAAGATCCGGGCGAGCAGGGGCAGGCGCTGCAAGACCTGCTGCTGGCAATAGATGAAGCCAAAGAGACCGGCCGCTATGGCCATTAACACGCGCGCAGAGGCGCTCAGCCCTGGTATCAAAGGTTGGTGCCCCGGCGCGTGGCAGCCTATGCAAACCGGCGATGGCCTGCTGGTAAGAGTTCGCCCGCCCATGGGCGAGCTTTCACGTGCCCAGGTGCTGGCCCTGTGTGAAGCGGCAGATACGTTTGGTAACGGCTTAATAGAGCTCACCAGTCGAGCCAATATCCAGCTGCGCGGAGTAACCGACGCTAGCTGGCCTGCGCTCATGGATTTTCTGATCGAAAATGGCCTGGTGGATGCCAGCCCTGAGGCCGAACGCCTGCCGCCCATCATGCTGGCCCCCGGCTGGCAGATAGGCGATGACACGCACACCGGTGCACGTTTGTTGCAAGCAAGGCGCAATGCGCTCGCCATCATGCCAGGCAAGGTCGGCATTGCGATTGATGCGGGAGATGCCCCGGTACTGAGCGACGCTGCGGCAGATTTTCGTATTGAACGTTCAGAATCGGGTGGCTTGATGGTGCGCGCAGAGGGGCACCAGCATGGCACGCCAGTGGACTCGATTGAGGCCGCCGTAGAGCACCTGATCCGCCTGACACATTGGTTTGTGGAAAGCGGCGGAAGCCAGGCAGGGCGCATGCGCCGACACCAGGTAGCGTTGCCCTCATGGGCACCCGCCAGCGTGCGCCCGGCGCAGCCAGCGGCAAGCCGCGCACTTGGTAAACAGGCCTGCGCGATGGTCTATGGGCTGCCGTTTGGCCGTGCGCAGGCCAGCGCCTGGCGCAAAGCCGTGACCCCGGCGTCAGTGACTCACCTACGCGTCACACCCTGGCGGCATTTGGTGGTCAAGCAAGCGCTGACTGAAGGTACAGCCTTGCCCGCGGTAGAAGGCTTGATCAGCGATAGCAGTGACTCGCGACTATTGATAGATGCTTGCCCCGGCGCGCCTTACTGCGCACAGGCAAGTGTCGCCACGCAGCCATTGGCTGAGCGATTGAGTGGCCTGGTAGAAACGTCTCTTCACATGTCGGGCTGCGCCAAGGGCTGTGCCCGGCAACAGGCTGCAGCGGTCTGTTTAGTGGGCCATGCTGGAAAATTTAATCTTATCGTCAACGGCCGTGCCGACAGCGCGCCGGTTCAGACAGGCCTCAGTGATGCTGAGGTAATTGCATATCTGGAGAATTTGGGTGCCCTATAAGTACGAAACAAGCGGACCGGCGATTTACCGGGAATCTTTTGCGATTATCCGACGCGAAGCAGAACTGAGCCGCTTTTCGCCAGAAGAAGAGCCGGTAGCGGTTCGTATGATTCACGCCGCCGGGCTGGTCGAACTTGCCGCGCATATTCATTTTCAAAACGATGCGGTTAACCGCGCACGCTCAGCATTAGAGCAGGGCGCGCCGATCCTCTGCGATGCGCATATGGTCTCGGAAGGCATTACCCGCAAGCGCTTGCCGGCCAACAACGAGGTGATCTGTACCCTGCGCGATGAACGCGTGCCGGGCATGGCTCAACAGATGGCTAATACCCGCTCGGCGGCAGCGCTTGAACTTTGGCGCCCGCATCTTGAAGGTGCCGTGGTGGCGATTGGCAATGCGCCTACCGCGCTGTTTCATCTTTTAAATATGCTCGAAGACCCTAGCTGCCCGCGCCCAGCGGCGGTGATCGGCTGCCCGGTTGGGTTTGTGGGGGCGGCGGAGTCAAAGCAGGCGCTGTGGGAGAATTTCGCCATCCCCAGCTGTATCGTGCGCGGTCGCTTAGGCGGCAGCGCGGTGACGGTCGCAGCCCTCAATGCGCTGGCGGATCGTAGCGAATGACCCAGGGAATCCGAACGACCCAGGGAGGCATTGTAGGCGTTGGCCTGGGGCCGGGGAGTCAGGACCTAATGAGCGTGCGGGCCGACCGGTTGATTCGCCAGGCCACGCACATTGCCTATTTTCGTAAGAAGGGCCGTAAAGGCCATGCGCGCAGCATCGTTGAAGGCCTGCTGGCACCGGATGTTATTGAGCTGCCCATGGAATATCCGGTGACCACGGAAATCCCGGTGGATGACCCGCGCTATAACGCCTTGCTGTCGTCTTTTTATGAGCAGAGCGTTGCCCAGCTGATTGAGATGGCCAACGCCGGTTGCGACGTGGTGGTGCTCTGCGAAGGCGATCCGTTCTTCTACGGCTCGTTTATGCATCTCTATACGCGGCTACTTAACCAGGTATCGGTTTCAGTAGTGCCGGGAATTACCGGTATGTCGGCGGCCTGGACCGCTACCGGACAGCCGATCACCTGGGGCGATGACATTCTGACCGTCCTCATGGCAACGCTCCCTGAGCAAGCACTGGCGGAGCGGATTGCCCAGACCGACGCGCTGGTCGTCATGAAAATCGGCCGCAACCTTAACAAGCTGCGACGGGCGCTGGTAACGGCTGGCCGTGAGCATCAGGCGTGGCTAATCGAGTACGCGGCGATGGCGCAGCAGCGCGTGCTGCCGCTAAGCGATCTTGATCCGCTAGCTGAAGGAACTGAGAACGTGCCTTATTTCTCGATTGTGCTGATCCACGGCAACGGCAGGCGCCCATGAGCGGATGGCTAAAAATTGTTGGCTTAGGTCCGGGGGCAGCGAGCATGATCACGCCCGAAGTATCTGCAGCGCTGTTAGAGGCATCTGATGTGGTGGGCTATGTGCCCTACGTTAATCGAGTCGCGCCACGTGAAGGGCTTATTCGCCATGGTTCAGATAATCGCGAAGAGATTAATCGCGCTGAACAGGCGCTGCAGCTCGCGTTTGAGGGGCATCGCGTTGCAGTAGTTTCCTCCGGCGACCCGGGTGTGTTTGCCATGGCATCCGCCGTGTTTGAGGCGCTAGAGGCAGGCGACCCGCGTTGGCGATCAATAGATATTCAGGTGTTGCCGGGTATTTCCGCCATGCTGGCAGCCAGCGCACGGGCAGGCGCACCGCTCGGCCATGATTTTTGCTGTATTAATTTATCCGACAACCTTAAGCCCTGGTCGCTGATTGAAAAGCGCCTGCGTCTCTCGGCAGAGGCTGATTTCGCCATGGCGTTTTACAACCCGCGTTCCAAGGCAAGGCCGGTGGGGTTTGAGCGCACGTTGAAGGTATTGCGTGAGGTGTGTGAGTCCGAGCGTTTGATCATCTTTGCCCGAGCGGTTTCCACGTCAGATGAGGCGATTAGCGTGACGACCTTAGCCGAAGCAACGCCAGAAATGGCTGATATGCGTACGCTGGTGATTGTCGGCTCTAGCCAAACGCGCCGAATTGACCGAATGAAAAGCCCCGGCGCGGATGAAGACCAGGCTCCGCTGGTGTATACCCCAAGGTCAGTTTGCTGAGTTAATCCACGCAAGCACGTCATAGACACAATGAACTTCACGACGCGCTGGTAGCATCGGCCGTTCGATCATCATCACAGGCACCTTCAGGTGACGCGCAGCCGCAAGCTTAGCCGCGGCGCCTTCGCCGCCAGCGTTTTTGCAAACAATACGCTCGATACGCTGCGTTTGTAGCAGCGCTAAATCGCCATCGAGAGTGAACGGGCCTCTGTCTAGCGTGGTGGTAAAATGAGTCAGCGGCGGCGTTTCAGTTGGCGGGTCAATCAGCCGCAGCACGTAGTGATGCTGGGGCTGCGCGCTGAACGCTTTCAGATGTAGACGACCAATCGCTAGCAGCACGCGCTGGGGTGGGCCGGCCAACGCGGCCACGGCGTCATTAATGCTGGCCACTGGCTGCCACCGGTCGCCTTGCTTAGGCTGCCAAGCGGGGCGGGTCAATGCCAGCATAGCCACACCGCTTTGCGCCGCGGCACTCAGCGCGTTGCGGCTCATTTGCGCAGCGAAAGGGTGGGTGGCATCGACGATATGGGTAATACCCGCGTGCTTAATAAACGCGATAAGGCCATCCACGCCGCCAAAGCCCCCCACGCGGGTAGGAAGCGGTTGGGGCTTTGGCGCATTGACGCGGCCTGCGTAGCTGAAGATGGCCGGAAGCCCAAGTTCGGCAACGGCGCAGGCCAGGGCGCTGGCTTCACTCGTTCCGCCAAGAATCAGGACGTTTATCATGGCTGAGATTAACAATACTCCCTGGCTGACAGTTTTAGGCTGGGGGGAGAGTGGCACAGAGGGATTGACGGCGGCAAGCCGTCAGCAGCTGGCGGATGCCGAGGTAGTATTCGGTGCGCGCCGCCACTTGCGCCTTTTGCCGCCACTCAATGCGGCGGTTCGTGAATGGCCGGTGCCGTTTGCCGAGGGTATTGCCGAGCTGCTGAACGAGCGGGGCCGCCGAGTCGTGATGCTGGTGTCCGGTGACCCGTTCTGGTTTGGTGCCGGCACAAGCCTGGCGCCTCACCTGCTCGCCAGCGAATGGATGGCCATTCCTTCGCCCTCAACGTTTAGCCTAGCGGCCTCGCATTTGGCTTGGCCGTTAGAGCGTTGCACCTGCCTGGGCCTGCATGCCAAGCCGCTGACCCGCATTCGCCCTTATCTGCATACCGGCAGGCGCTTACTGGTGTTGGTAAGAGACGCCGATGCGGTGGCCGAACTGGCCTCGCTTGTTGTGCGGTTTGGCTTTGCGGAGTCTCAGCTAACCCTGCTTGAATCGTTAGGCGGTGATAACCAGCGAATCCGCACGCTGAGTATGAGTGAGGCGCTGCCGTCGGATATCACTCATCCTGTAGCGCTGGGCATTCTTGTGGCCGGTGACGGCCCGTCTATGCCACTCACGCCCGGCCTTGCCGACAGCTTTTTTGACCACGATGGGCAAATCACCAAGCAGCCTGTGCGCGCTATGACGCTGGCAGCGCTGGCCCCTAAACCCGGTGAGCGGCTGTGGGATATCGGCACCGGCTCAGGCTCCATCGCCATTGAGTGGCTGCTAGCTCACCCTGACAACCAGGCCATTGGCTTTGAGCACCACGCTGAGCGGGCCGCACGGGCGCGCAGCAATGCCCAGCATCTTGGCGTTGACTGGCTAGACGTCAAAGAAGGCGATGCGCTGGAAGCGCTGGCGAATGCGCCGCTGCCGCAGGCGGTGTTTATCGGCGGCGGGCTTTCTCAAGCGCTTTTAGAACAGTTATGGCAGCGCCTGCCAGCGGGCGTGCGGGTGGTCGTCAATGCCGTTACGTTGGAATCAGAAGCGCTGCTGGCGCACTGGCATCAGGCGGTGGGTGGCGATCTTTATCGCCTTGAGCTGGCCATTGCCGCGCCTATCGGCCAACGCAGGGGTTGGAAAGCCAGCTACCCGGTTGTGCAGTGGCGGGTGGTGCGTTGAAAGGGCGGGTAATGCAGAAGGTACGCCGATGAGCACTACGCCGATGCTCATAGCCGGGTTTGGTTTTCGCCGAGAGGCAACGCTGGCATCGCTAGAACAAGCGCTTGAGCAGCTTTGCCAACAATATGGCGATATCGCCCGGTTGGCCGTTACCCACGCGATGCGCCCGCTGGTGGAAAGCCTCGGCCGCCAGCATCGCCTTGAGGTTATCGTGGTGGCAGACGAAGACTTAACCAGCATGGCGACGCTTACCCGCTCAGCTTATAGCCAGCAGGCAAAGGGCACCGGCAGCGTGGCGGAAGCCGTTGCGCTTTTGGCTGCGGGCAGCGGTGCCCAGCTGCTGGGGCCGCGAATCATTTCAGCCGACAGAAAAGCCACGGCCGCGGTGGCAAAGGCACGGGCAACAGGAGTTACTTCATGACGGTTCATTTTATTGGCGCAGGCCCCGGCGCACCGGACCTGCTCACGCTGCGCGGGCGCGATTTAATCGCGGCCTGCCCGGTATGCCTTTACGCAGGGTCACTCGTGCCCGAGCAGATTCTTGAGCACTGCCCAGAAGGCGCGCGCATCGTTAATACGGCGCCGCTTTCTCTGGATGAGATTCTTGATGAAATTCAAGCCGCCCACGCTGTGGGCCAGAATATCGCCCGGCTTCACTCCGGCGATGTGTCGGTGTGGTCGGCCATGGGGGAGCAGCTGCGCCGCCTGCGTGCGCTGGATATTCCTTACAGCGTCACCCCCGGCGTGCCTTCCTTTGCGGCGGCGGCGGCAACGCTGGGCCAAGAGCTAACATTGCCAGGAGTGGCGCAATCATTAGTGCTAACACGCACGCCGGGCCGCGCCAGCGCAATGCCCAGCAGTGAAAGCCTCGCCAATTTCGCTAATACCGGCGCTACGCTGGCTATTCACCTTTCCGTGCATAATCTGGCGCAGGTAGTGAGTGATTTAACGCCGTTTTACGGCCCCCAGTGCCCGGTCGCTATCGTTTGGCGGGCGAGCTGGCCCGATGAGCGAGTGGTTCGAGGCCGTCTTTCCAGCATTGAAGCATTAGCTGCAGGCGCCCTGCAGCGCACGGCGCTGATTCTGGTAGGGCCGGTGCTGGAAAGCGACGATTTTCAGGAAAGCAGCCTGTACGCGGTAGGTTACGACCGCCGCTTTCGGCCGCAGTCTGCGGATTCACCGTTTGCGGGCAGCGTGGATGATGGAGAGGACCGCGCATGATCACGCTTTCGCTGATTGGTATCGGTACTGGCAACCCCGATCACGTTACCTTAGCCGCCGTGCGGGCGCTCAACAGCGCCGATGTGCTTCTGCTGCCGCGCAAGGGTGAGGCAAAATCAGACCTGCTCGACTTGCGCCGACTGCTGTGCGAACAGCTGCTTGATAGCGCTACACAGGCCAACATCGTGGAGTTCGATTTACCCACCCGCGATGCCAAGTGTGCGTACCTCAGCGCGGTAGACGATTGGCATAGCGCCATTGCGCGGGTGTGGGCACAGCTTATGGATAAGCATTTACCCAACGGCGGGCAGGTGGGCATGTTGGTGTGGGGCGATCCTTCGCTTTATGACAGCAGCCTGCGTATTGCCAAGCGCCTGACTGATAGTGGTCGCGCTGTTGAGGTCAAGGTAGTGCCCGGCATCACCAGCCTGCAAGTGCTCACCGCCGAGCACAAAGTTCCGCTCAACGCGCTCGCCGAGCCCGTTCAAATAACCACCGGCCGCCGCCTACGCGAACGCGGCTGGCCAAGCGATGCCGCCACCGTTGCCGTCATGCTCGACAGCGGCGGGGCGTTTGCCACGCTGCCACAAGAAGATACTTACATCTGGTGGGGCGCTTACCTGGGGATGGACAAGCAATGCTTGATCAAAGGCCCGCTAAGCGAAGTAAACGATGAGATTATTGAGCGACGCGCCGCGCTGCGTGAAGCACATGGCTGGATTATGGATATCTATATGCTCGCCAAACACCCGCTACTGTAACGCCGGTATTAAGTTGGAATGTTTTTCCATAAAATGGCTCTACTTAGTTATCTGATATTCAATATTTAAGGAGTAAGCCATGAGCTTTTACGTTTACCTATCCGGCGAGATCCACACCGACTGGCGCGATGAAATCCAGCGTGGTGCAGAAGCTGCAGGTTTGGATATCGTCTTCACCGCCCCGGTCACCGACCACGACGCCAGTGACGCCGCAGGTGATCACCTGGGCGAGCAGAGCAATCAGTTCTGGCGCGACCACCAGTCGTCTAAGGTAAACGCCATCCGCACCCGCACTTTGATTGAGCAAAGCGATTTAGTCGTGGTGCGTTTTGGCGACAAGTACAAGCAGTGGAATGCCGCCTTTGATGCAGGCTACTGCGCCGCACTCGCCAAGCCCTACATTACCCTGCACAGCGACGACATCGTTCACCCGCTGAAAGAGGTGGATGCGGGTGCGCAAGCATGGTGCATTACTACAGATCAAGTGGTTGAAACCCTCAAGTACGTGCTGAAAGCTTAAGCCTGCAAAATATTCTGCAGGCCCAAAGTGGCCTGCGGAACTCCCGCTTCTAAGTAGCCAGGCTTTGTAGGAGCATGCTTTAACGCGTGAAAAATCCCTGCCCCAGAAATTATCATTTCCAATATCTTGATAATATTTACACTATAACTACAATGTAATTATGAATCATCTGACCTTTAACTGGGATCCACGTAAGGATGCCGCTAATCGCAAAAAGCATGACGTCTCGTTTCAAGAGGCCAAAACTGCTTTTACAGATGAGTTCGGCCGTCTGATATCAGATCCCGATCATTCTGAAGAGGAGGATCGCTTCATACTGCTCGGGACGAGCATTCATTCGCGCTTGTTGGTGGTGTGCCACTGCATTAGAGACGGTGAGACCATTCGCATTATCTCAGCGCGCAAGGCAGATAAACGAGAGAGAAAAGCCTACGAAGGATATAGATATGCGTGATCATTATGATTTTTCAGAGTCTGTTAAAAACCCATACGCCAAAAAGCTTAAAAAGCAGGTCACGATCCGCCTGGATGAAGACACCATCGCGTATTTCAAACATCTCGCTGAAGAAAAAGACCTTCCTTATCAAAGCTTGATTAATCTTTACCTGCGCGACTGCGCACAGTCACATAAAGACCTTAAGCTGGAATGGCAATAAACGTTGCAGCGCTGGCCTAGCCTTATATTACCCTACTCAGCGAAGAAGATCGCTTAAAGCAGATGATGCCAAGGCCCAGGCCATGCGTACGACTAACGATCCAGTCGTCGAAACTCTGCGCTATGTCCTCAAAGCATAAATCCAAAGCTCCTCCCACAAACATAGCCACTGCATTAGTGGTGTTGAACAAGTGTTGCGGGAGGGCGCTTTAGCGCGCGATATATTCCGCCACAATAAAGCCCCCTGTAATGCGGGTACCGCCTTGGGGAGGCACAAGCCAAAAAGGGACTTGCGAAGGGCAGCACCCGCAGCCCCGCTCAGCCACATGCCCACATCGTCAACTCCCCACCGCGCAGGCATTGCGCCTCAGGGCGCAGCGGTGACGTCACCCAAACCAACACCCACCTAAGACCTATGGCTACCCCTCGCGATCAAGTTTTCAGGTGACCGAAGCAAAATTTATCAATAAAGTATGATTGAACAGAGCAAAACGAGCGGACACGCGAATTTTTGATATATAGCCGAATGTCGCGCCTGTGCTATATAAAACAGATGTTTAGAGCTTTTTTGAATGCTGGATAATGTTAATAAATGCGCGAGCACATTCAAGAATGTTATGTAGTGGGCTATATAATCACTGTTAGGTTTTAAAGGTACATCTGCGTGGAACCAGAAGAACTAATATTGCCCAGCGATGGGAGTTGTAAGTGGGCCGGCATGGGCGACTATGTACTAATTTCCCCTGATGCTAACCACCGTGCATCTCTCATGTATGCCGGCGAGCCCCCTCACGGTGACTCCTACCATAAGCTAACTGTTGACGGTAAAAAGTTCCCGGGCTATGTATGGGGTTGCCTTTTTGCCTATTCAAAAGACTCGCGTTATCTAGCTCTGAGTTGGATGGAGAAATTAGTTGAGCGAAAAACGGTTGTCATTGATTCAGAGACCAGAAAATACTTTGTGCTACCAGAGTACATTCACAGCTTTAACTTAGTCTGGCCTGTGTTGCGCTCAACCTCACAAGAGACAAAATATGAGTTCGACGGAAGTGAAGCTTGGATAGCGTATTAAAACCTAACAAGTGGTTCAAATCGTTCGCTTCGCTCTCTGGGACGGGCTAAAGCCCGCCCCTTAACCAAACGTTAGGGTCTACATGTCCGATAAACTGTTTAACAAACTCAACAAGCTGCGCCTCAATGCACAAAAAAAAGGCCATTTTGTTGTTGACGCTGCTGCGTCGTGCCTCACCGAGAACCCAGAGTCCCTAGATTATCAAATTAATCTTGTGGGCTCCCTTCACGAAACCGGGGCTTTGCGGAACTCTCTTTCCCCATATTGGATGGAATTTCGAAAAACAGAAGAGGCATGGGCAAATCGTTGCATCACACGGCTTATATCGAATGATCGAGACTACTGGGCTGTCGCGGCACTGCTTGGATGTAGCGCTGGGACTGTTGTCCTAGAGGCCCAGCGGCTGGCGTTTGTCGTAGTGTCGGTAAGAAGTTACGAGAGATACGATCTGCCGGTTGTACATGTGGCCACTATGGCCATTAGTCGTGCAGACAGGATTCTTTCGCCACTTCTGGAAATCGGGTGGGATATAAAGAGCGAAGAACTCGTTGATTGTGTAAGGGCGCGCGCCGTTTTATTAGACACCGAAGAAGTTTTAGACGGATCGCTGGTAGGAGAAGGCAGCATGACTTATTTCTGTCGAGCGACACTTCCACATGGGTCCTGGCGCGCCGCGTCACTCCCCTTTTCGATTCCTGCTGCCGCAGTCGTGAGTGGTGCCAGCCCTAACCCGAAATTCAAGCGAGATGCTTAACGGCGCCGATTGATTAAAATGTAAGTCCGCTCTTTTTAGTCTCCCACGATTAATCGCGCCCTCTCTCTTTCTCCTCACAACTGCGCGTTGTTAAGCGCTTCGCATGAGAAGCACTGGTTTCATGCCAAATTTTCCTGTAGCGCGCGTCCAGCTTGCGCAAGCAGCTTTCATTTTCATAGCGTCGTGGGAACTTTGCCTCATAGTTGGCTCGGTTCTAACTCGGCGTTGCAGTGGACGGCTACGCCGCTCACTGAACTTGGCCGTTAGGGGATAAGTATGAATTTGAGTCTTTTACAGAAGTTGTTCATCTGGCTAGCCGCTTCTATGCTCATAGCGCTCGCACTGCGCTGGATCTTTATCATTCTATTCACGACTTACCGCCCACAGCTCCATTGGCCGCTGAGCGTAGTGGCTGCAGCCACATTAATTTACGCTTTAGGGCTCGTCATTCTTAATCGATGGGCAGTTGTTCTTTTGTTTGCAGCGTCGGTGCTTCTGTTCACCGGTTTGGTCTGGCTGCAGCTTCCTGCGTCGTTTACGAATCCATTTCTAGTATGCGCGACATTAGCGTGTGTGCTCTATTGCGGCGTTCTACTCCCCGCCGTAGTGCCCCTAACAGGTCGCTGCAGTTGACCGCCCAAAACGCTGCCGCGTTTCGGGTTCCCTCCGCGCTTCGCGCTCCGGCGGCCAACTGAGCTTAGGCTTTATGCAACAGTGGAGGTTTAATGTCACCTAATTTAGAAAAGCTACTGGCGGCGGTTGAAAATTACGCGGAGAAATATCGAAATCCGACTCTACAGCCGTTCGAGAGTTCTGCGCCTTATGACATGTCACCCGAACTGGGCCCCGCATCTATCAAGTGCTTTGCTCAATGGCCTGAAGTGTGGCCTCACGCCGGTCGTGCCGGGATATACGCTTTTCTTAACAAGGATTTGAACGTGGTTTACGTGGGAAAGGCTTCAGGTAGAAGCTCTTTAGGAGCCCGTATTTCATCGTATTGCGGCTACGCGTCAGATCGATCGTGTCGTTTTTACCACGAATGGAGCAGTTTTCCTCGGTATGTTCTCACCGTCGCGGTCCCCGAGAAAACTCGCTTTGAAGCACCGGCTCTAGAGGAGTATCTAATCAGTACGCTAGGACCTAGCGATAATTCGGCCGGCATAGAGCGCTAGATATGCAGTCGCATAACAAATCGTTGGAGAGGTACTTTTGTTCCGCACGCTGCGCGTGCTCCACAAAAGCCCCTCAACTCAGGCGTTATCAGGGCAATGCTGCATCTGATAGAGGACTTTTGATTATGCTAGAGTTTTAAATGTGAGGTATGACAATGAAGCCTTTCTCCGTACTGCTGATTCGATTACTCGCCATTTACCTCGCCATAAACCCGCTCTTAAACGTATCGAGACTGCTGTTTGGCCCAAGCCTGGCACTGGATGCAACCTTATCCCAGTGGCTACCAGGCCTAGTAGCAACCACCGTTATGCCTTTCATCGCGGGTGTTGCATTGTGGTTTTCTGCTGGGTTACTGGCCCATAAGATTCATGAAAGTGATAGCACTTACTCAGCCTTATCCATCAGCGAGACAGGTTTGGTACGGGCAGGTAGTTTCTTAATTGGCGTGTATCTTTTCGTTCAGCATCTAGGCACGGTAATTAGCCAGTGGGCGTGGGGCGGAATAGTGGCTTACGGTTCGCTGGCAGTGGTTGTACTCAGTATTGGATTAATGCTGGGCACACGCTTTTTAGGCAAGCTGTATAGAAGGTTGAAGTATTTTGAGTAATCAACTTTCCGCCCTGATGATCATTTATATGCGGCGAGATATGAGCGACCCTGCCGCTGGTGAGCGCAATAACCCAGATGCTGAAGATAATATAATCTCTGCTTATAAAATGGCGTAATGTTGGCGGGTTAGTGGTGTATGTACGCCATATCTCACGCTCCCCCGGCTCGCCATTTTGGCCGGGGCAGCCTAGGCGCAGAGTTCCAGCCCGTACTAGCCCCGCAATCTAACGAGCACGTCGTGGAAAAGAGCGTACCCTGTGCATTTACTCATTCAGGTTTAGAGCGCTGGCTTTACCTTCGCGGGGTCAAGCGGCTGGTTATCGTCGGTGTGAGTACCAGCAATTCGGTTGAAGCCACCGCTCGCAACGTAGGAAATCTTGGTTTTGATACCCAGGTAGTCGCTGACGCTACGTTTACCTTTGCCAAGCAGGACTACTCAGGCACTTATCGCACTGCAGATGAAGTGCATGCTATGTCACTGACTAATTTGGAAGGGGAGTATGCGGCTATTGTGAGTAGTGATGATGTGTTGTTCATGAATGCGTTACAACCCACTCATTAACTTGCCGAATCAGTAAGGCTAGCCTAGTGGATAAGGTCACAGGTATTTATAAAATATGCTTTTCAAAAGTGGCCACCCGCTATTGCGATATATTATCGAATTTTCTCAAAAAGCCAGCGTGGCCACCTCCGCTGTTATTAATTGCCGCCTGCCATGCCCTCCTGCTGGAAAGTAGCGGTTCAAGATATGTGGGTATCATTTATTTATTAGCGATTGCCCCTCATGCGCAAAAAGCAAAACGAGAAGGCGCATGAATTTTTAATATGTAGCCAAAATTTGCTTTGCTATCAATAGAATCAATGAGGTAGATTTGATCAAGGCGGCTAGATAACCTCAATGAACGCGCTGGCACGTTCATTGAGGTTATGCAGCCGGGTATATAATCACTGTTAGGTATCACTTATGCGTAAGCAATATCACTTTCGAGAAAGCAAAGAAGGATTGCTTGCTTGGGACGTGCATCGGTTGATCGACCTGGCTCGCACAGCCAAGCCTTCGACCGTCCAGCTATCCGAAATCCAAGAAATCGATGAGGCGTATTGGTACGACTCGGACGATCCGCCTCCTACCTGCCGTGACTTGGTGGGCCACATGCGACTAGTTGAAGCTACAGACCTGACTTACCCAATCATCCTTTCGCCGGACGGTCAAGTTATGGATGGGATGCATCGCATAGCCAAGGCTCTTCTACTTGGTCACTCAGAGATCACGGCAGTGCGCCTTGATGCCATGCCTGAGCCAGACTATATCGGCGTTGATCCAGAGGACCTTCCGTATGAAGATGCCTAACAATTCGTTCAAGCCGAACCCGCTTCGCGGTTCGGCTTAACTCAGGCGTTAGGAGACTCGATGGATATAACATTTGTACGCTCTAAAAACCTCAGAAGAGCGGCTAATTTCACCTTTGAGAATATGCGAGTTTACTACGAGCAATTTGCTCCTGAGTGGGACGCGTCAAAGGTGTATGAAGTTACTGCTGAACTTGAAAACTATGACATCATTTATAAGCAAGACGTCGTTGGAGTAATGCGCTTGCAATTTGACAATGATCGCTGTGTCTTAAGGGATCTTCAGGTTATCCCGTCGGCGCAAAATAAAGGAATCGGACAGGTCGCAATACAAGAAGCTAAAAATCGTACTGTAAATGAAAATTTAAGTAGGCTTGCATTACGGGTATTAAAAATTAGCCCAGCGGTCAGTCTCTACCAAAGGAATGGTTTTGTTACACAAAGCGAAGATGAACGTTTTTTCAATATGGAAGTGGAAGTCTCCTAACAAGACGCTGTTGTCGCCGCTAGCGCGGCTGGGACGGCTTACGCTGCGCTCCAGCCGCCCCAAAGCTTTGCGTTAGGCCGCACTAAATACATGACAGCGGTTCTTCCGCCTGAATCACGAGAAGGGGTGACTCATGCAAGAACGTACCGGAGGCTGCCTCTGCGGAGACATCCGATACCGATTGGCCGGCAATCCAGTAATCTCCAGGATGTGCTGGTGCCGTGATTGCCAGTACATCTCATCCAACGGGACGGTCAATGCCATCTTCCCGACTTCATCGATTGAAATCGAGGGAAACCCAGCCGAGTACATCAGCATCGCGGATAGCGGCAACCATGTCCGTCGAAGGTTCTGCCCGAAGTGCGGAAGCCACTTGTTTGCCGACAACACGGGTCGCCTCGGCATGACAGTTGTCCGTGTTGGAACACTTGATGATCCGTCTTCCGTCACCCCGGTGGCAAGCATCTGGAGTTCAAGTGCCCCAAAGTGGGCGTACCTCAGCCCCGAGCTCCAAAGGGTCGAAAAGCAGCCCCAGCCCTTGCAGCCTCCGCCAAGTGCGGCCTAACCCTTCGGTCGAGGCGAGGCCCTCAGCCACTAACATTATCCAAACATGCAATTAAATATATAAATGAAAACCGTCCGTAGTTCAGCGCCTAACAATGCCAAGCACAGCGACAGCTTTTTCGTTGCGGCTTCGCCTTCACTACAAAGCTGCGCGTGTTGGCGGCGTTAGCTATCACGAATAATTGTTGAAGGAAATAGAGATGCTTGAAAGCTCGCCAGATAACACCGAACAGCTCAGGTCGATCAATAAAAAGATCGTGGCCGACGGAGAAGAGCTTCCCGCCGTCACTCTCAAGGACGGGAGTAGGGTGCAAACAGGTACGGTCGCGACGATGCTTCGCAATGTCGCTTTGTACAACGCAGGCGAACGCGGAGAAGTAGAAGAACACTTGGAAGTGGCCGTTCCGACGTTGATTAAAGTCGGACTGTTTGAATTGTTTTCAGTTGATGAATGGATTAACGGGTCAAATGCTGGGCGTAGTTTCGTTGGCCAGCGCGCTAAAGAATACCTTGCCAAACAAAGCTAACAGATCGCTGCAGTTGACCGCCCAAAGCGCTGCCGCGCTTCGGGTTCCCTCCGCGGCCTTCGGCCGCTCCGGCGGCAACTGAGCTAAGGCGTTAGAAGGCAACCCAACTTGAAGCCGTTACCGAACAGCGTTACTCCATACAAGAAAACCCCAGACTTTGATGAGCATACAATGCCTAAAGGGCTGCTGAACGAGCACCAAATCAAGGAATTCATATGAGGAAAAATTGTGGTGCTGGAGGGCAAACTACAGTACACAATCAACGAGCCAGTAAAAGAAGTTATTATTCTTGATCCGGAAAATAGTGGTGTCGTAGAACCGACCATACGGCATGAGGTTAAGCCTTTAGGCAAGGTGCGGTTCTGTATTGAAGTTTATCAGTAGGTCGCCTTCTAACAAGTCGCTCAAGGTTCGCGCACTGGACAGCCTCAATCGTGCCCTGTTCACGGATACGCTCGCTGTCATAGCCTTTGTCAGCCACCAGCGCATCACCTGACGGCAAGTCGTCAATTAATGCCTGGGCTTCTGTGCTGTCGTGTACCTCACCGCCCGTTATCCTGAAAGCATTGGGAAGTCCGTAAGCGTCGACGGCCAGATGAGGTTTGCTGGTGTTGCCTGCACGGCTTTTACCAATGACTTCTGTTTGCTCTGTGGCGGCCCTGTACTGTCCTGGTGTGCTTTAACATAACAGCCATCAATGAACAGCCACTCAACATCAGGGTAATCCACCCATGTGCTGCAAACCGTCATCAGTGTTCCAGCCGCTGACCAGGCGTTAAAGCGCTTATAGACAGTATTCCAAGACCCAAACGCTTCGGGCAGGTTCCGCCACTGACAACCCGTGCGCATCCGGTAAAGAATACCTTCCACAGTGGGTCGCAGACTGGCCTTGTCATAGACACCTTGTTGAAGCAGGATAGGTTTTAGCTTCGACCAGTGTTCATCCGTGAGCATTTTCGGGACATCGCAGGCTCACAGTTTGTTGGTGTGGGAACCAACATTGTGCGATTTTGCCTTTATCCTGCCAAATTTTCTTCGCTCAAACGTCAACAGGTCCTAGACTTAATTAATTAGCCCGAGCTAACTATAAAAAACCGTGACTGAAAAAAGCATAAAGGAGCAGACCGTTGAGCCTAAACAATGAATCGCGTCGACGATTTATGAAGGGTGCGTTAACCAGCATTCCTGCCGTCACCCTGGGGAGTGGCATCTCACTTACCGTCTCCGCCAGCGAACCACCAGAACAGCTAAGTGACTATCAGCCAGTTTTTTTCGACGCAGACGAATGGGTTTTTCTGCTTGCGGCCTGTGACCGGTTGATTCCCAGCGACGGGCCTGGGCCCGGTGCCCTGGAAACCAATGTGCCCATCTTTATTGATAGGCAGATGGAAGGCAGCTTTGGTTATGCGGCTGATTGGTACATGAAAGGTCCCTTTCCTGACGATGTATTACCGCTGATGGGATATCAGTCGTCAATGCTCCCACGGGAGGTTTATCGGGCGGGGATTGCCGCAACGCTTGACTACTGCGTGCGCCAGTATGGCCAAAGGTTCTCAGCCCTGGATAACGCCACTCAGGAAGAGGTGTTACAGCAGCTTGAGCAGGGCGACATAACCTTCGACAACGTTAGTGCTCGCCAGTTTTTTGCCTTTTTGTTGCAAAATACCAAAGAGGGCTATTTTGCCGACCCAATCCATGGCGGCAACAAGCATATGGCCGCCTGGAAATTTATCGGCTTCCCAGGCGCCAGGGGCGCGTATCTGGAGTGGGTCGACCAACATAACGTCAAATATCCGTTAGGGCCGGTCAGCCTTACCGGCGAAAGGGGATAAGCATGGCAAAAATAAATCCACCGGTTGATGTTGTACTGGTTGGTCTTGGCTGGACCAATTCGATTATGGGCATGGAATTAACCGAGGAAGGCTTAAGCGTTTTGGCGCTTGAGCGCGGTGAAGACCGCGATACCGTACCGGACTTTTCCTATCCGAAAATGGCCGATGAGCTTACCTACGGCGTGCGCCTTAAACTGATGCAACAGCCGGCCAAAAGCACGCTGACGGTTCGTCATGGTCTTGGTGATATGGCTGTCCCTTACCGTACCCTGGGTTCATTCCTACCCGGTGATGGTGTTGGCGGCGCGGGCGTGCACTGGAACGGACATACTTGGCGGCCACAGCCTCAGGAATTGCGCCTTAAAAGCTACGTCGAGGAGAACTTCGGCGCCGATATCATTCCTGATGAAATGACCATTCAGGATTACGGCGTGAGCTACGAAGAGCTGGAGCCCTTTTTTGACTATTTCGAAAAAGTGGCGGGTATTTCTGGCAAGGCGGGTAACCTTAACGGCGAGCTTCAGGAAGGGGGCAACCCATTCGAGGGATGGCGCTCAAATGAATATCCCATGCCGCCGCTCGCGCGTACCCATAACGATACGCTGTTTGCTGACATGGCGCGTGATCAGGGACTGCATCCTTTTCCCTTGCCTGCCGGTAACGCTTCAGAAGCGTATACCAACCCCTATGGTATGCAGCTTGGGCCGTGTAATTTTTGTGGTTTCTGTGAACGTTATGGCTGCATGAACTACTCCAAGTCCTCGCCCCAGACCTGTATTCTGGGCGCACTGAAGCGGCGCGAAAATTTCTCTTACCAGGCCAATAGCGAAGTGATACGGGTCGAGCTAGATAGCGATGGCAAAAAGGCCACCGGCGTGACCTATATCGATAGCGAGGGCGATGAGATATTTCAGCCGGCTGATCTGGTGGTGCTGGGTACGTTCTCGCTGAACAATGTACACCTGATGTTGGTATCGGGTATTGGTACCCCTTATGACCCGGTAAGCGGCGAGGGTGTGGTCGGCAAGAACTACGCCTACCAGATGAACGGTGGCTCAACGCTCTACTTCAAGGATAAAGAGTTCAATCCCTTCATTGGTGCAGGTGCCAATGGCGAAATCATCAACGACTTCGGCGTTGAGCAGATCGACTTTGCCCAGGAAGGCTTCATTGGCGGCTCCTATATCAATGCCGCGATGACCAATGGGCAGCCGATTCGCAATATGCCGCTGCGCTCAGGTGCGCCAAGCTGGGGCGCTGGCTGGAAACAGGCCGTGCAGGAAACCTATGGTCACACCATGACGATTGGTTCTCACGGCAGCAACATGGCCTACCGCGACTGCTATCTGGATCTTGACCCCAACTATACCGATGACCATGGGCGACCGCTCATGCGCATGACGTTTGACTGGAAGGCAAACGATGTGCGCATGACCCAGTTCATGAAACAGAAGATCGACACGCTCTCCAAGGCGCTGGGGCCGGACGACTACAAGCTCTCGTTCAAGGATTTCGATTCGCATTATGATGTCCGGCCTTACCAGACGACCCATAACGTCGGTGGTGCGATCATGGGGTCCGACCCTTCCAGCAGTGCGCTGAATAGGTATCTGCAGAGCTGGGATGTCCACAACGTGTTTGTGATGGGGGCCAATGCTTTTCCCCAGAATCTTCAGTACAACCCCACGGGGCTTGTGGGCGCGCTGACCTATTGGGCTGCGAAAGCGATCCGCGAGCAGTACTTACCCAACCCCGGCCCGCTGGTTCAAGCATAAGGAGAGCGACCATGATGATACATCGACAATGGCGTCAGGGGTTGGCGGGCGTTGGTCTTTTAAGCGCGGCGGCGCAAGGCATGGCATTTGATCAGACTGAGATAGAGCGCGGTGAGTACCTTTCCAGAGCGGGCGATTGTGTTGCCTGTCACACCGCTCCAGGTGGCGAGCCTTTTGCTGGCGGTCAGGCGATTGAAAGCCCTTTTGGGGAGATTTTCTCGACCAATATTACCCCTGACCCAGATACCGGAATTGGCAACTATACGCGCGATGAGTTTGCCGCTGCGCTGCGCGATGGCGTGCGTAATGATGGCAAAAAGCTTTATCCGGCCATGCCGTATCCTTCCTACTCGTTAATTATCGATGACGATATTGACGCCCTCTATGCCTACTTCATGGAAGGCGTTGCGCCGGTGTCGAATCAGCCGGAGAGTACGGATCTGAGCTTTCCGTTCAACCAGCGCTGGGGTATTGGGATTTGGAACTGGTTTTTCACATCCTCTGAACCGTTCACGCCCTCTAATGATCGAAGCGATGAGCTGAACCGGGGCGCTTACCTGGTGCAAGGGCTGGGGCACTGCGGCAGTTGTCATACACCGCGTGGGTTGTTCTTCCAGGAAAAGGCCATGAACGGCGAGGGCCGTGACTTCCTGAGAGGGGAAACGCTGGAAGGCTGGTACGCACCTAATCTGCGCGGTAGTGGTAATCAGCGCCATCCGCTTCAGCGCTGGAGCGAAGAGGATATCGTTGCCTATCTGGAGACAGGCCGAAATGATTATAGCGCCGTTGCCGGTGAGATGGCCCCGGTGGTTGCGTACAGTACATCGCATCTGGATGAGGCCGACCTCTATGCTATCGCGAGCTATCTCAAATCATTGCCCGCAGGAAAAGGCGACGAGGCGCCCCACGATGAACAGGCCGCCGAACAGACCCAAGCGATGCTGACCCACGCCGATGTGGACGGTAATACCGGTGCTCGGCTCTATCTGGATAACTGCAACGCCTGCCACTTTGCCAATGGTAAAGGGGCATCGCAGGTGTTTCCGTCACTGGAGGGCAGTTCGCTGGTCAATGCCGAGGATCCCACCGGGATCATTCGCGTGATTCTATCCGGCGCTCGTATGCCTTCGACCGAGAAGCGTCCAGAAGCGCTGGCCATGCCCGATTTCGCCTGGCGGCTTTCTGATGATGAGGTAGCTGATGTGGCCAATTTCGTGCGTAATGCCTGGGGCAATGAAGGTGGTGAGGTAAGTGCTGGCCAAGTAGCCGGCGTGCGAGACAAACTGCCGGAAGACCGTCTCTCCAGCGAGCCTACCTATATTGATTAGCTGAATTAGCTAGGGCCTGTTGACGTTTGGGCGAAGAAGATTTGGTAGAGTAGAAGCAAGCTCGCAGAATAGAGGTCCCCGCACCAACAAACTGCGAGCCTGCGATGCCCTGACAAATGCTCACGGATGAACACTGGTCGAAGCGTTTGGGTCTTGGAATACTGTCTATAAGCGCTTTAACGCCTGGTCAGCGGCTGGAACACTGATGACGGTTTTCAGCACATTGGTGGATTACCCTGATGTTGAGTGGCTGTTCATTGATGGCTCTTATGTTAAAGCACACCAGGACAGTACAGGGCCGCCACAGAGCAAACAGAAGCCATTGGTAAAAGCCGTGCAGACAACACCAGCAAACTTCATCTGGCCGTTGACGCTTACGAACTTCCAATGCTTTCAGGATAACGGGCGGTGAGGTACACGACAGCACAGAAGCCCAGGCATTAATTTACGACTTGCCGTCAGGTGATGCGCTGGTGGCTGACAAAGGCTATGACAGCGAGCGTATCCGTGAACAGGTTGAGGCAAAGGGCATGGAGGCCGTGATTCCACGCAGGCGAAACTATGAAAGCATGGTGGCCTTTACCTTCTGCTAGTTCCTGAATTGCAGCCGCAGTTGTTTCATTTGGTTGGCGCGTTTTAAGCTCAAAGGGTATACCGCCATGATTGATGACGGCACGTGCAAAAAGCTTGAGTGCCTGAGATGGGCTTAATCCGAGATCATCACAGATGCTGGTAAATGCGACTTTTGTGTCATGATCTATGCGTGTGCTTAAGTATTTCGCTTTTCATGATAACTACTTCAGAATGTGTTGCAATGTCATAAATTGTAGCACTTGGTTGGATTGCCACATAACGGAGCGTGTTATTCACGGATTTCGGCTGCTGCGACGCTCGCACGTTCGCACTCATACGCTGGACGTTATATATCGGCAAGAGGCCAATGTCATTTTCAAAGTGCTGCAGTTATTCTATAAATTCAGATTATTTAAGGCAATCCATCGATATTATGGCTAGAAAAACATTAGCTTTGAAGGCAAAAAAACAGATAGACGACAACCCCGCCGACGAAGTGGAAGATCAATTTCCTGACAATCCCGAACAACGTTTTTTAAATGGCGTCGCTATTCATCCTTCCCCACGCATTTACTTGGCGCCTGGCTCTCAAGAGCGCACTGTGCGGGCGATGGATTTAATTACGCCCATAGGAATGGGGCAACGAGGATTAATCGTGGCGCCGCCAGGCTCAGGCAAAACGACGATGTTAAAACATATCTGTCAGGCCGTTGCTGAGGCTCATCCTGATATAAAGCTGTATGCCTTGCTGATTGATGAGCGCCCTGAAGAAGTGACCGATTTTAAGCGCAGTGTATCGGCAGAGGTTCATGCATCGTCTTCAGACGAAACCTATACACACCATGTGCGTATGGCAGATAAGCTCCTTGAGACGGCGCGTAAGCAAGCGGGCGAGGGGCATGATGTGATGATTGTGATTGATTCTCTTACCAGACTCTCGCGCGTTCATAATGCCGAGCAGCGGGGCAATGGCCGTACGATGTCGGGTGGGCTGGATTCCCGCGCGATGGAAATACCCCGCAAGCTGTTTGGCGCCGCGCGAAAGATCGAAAACGGCGGGTCGCTCACGATTCTGGCCACCGTGCTGGTAGATACGGGAAGCCGTATGGATCAGGTGATTTTCGAGGAGTTCAAGGGCACGGGCAATATGGAACTCGTGTTATCTCGCGACGTGGCCAATCAACGGATTTTCCCGGCGATAGATATCGCCAAAAGCAGTACCCGTCGTGAAGAGCTTTTGATTGATGAAAAAGATATTGAAAAAGTACGCACATTGCGTAGAGGTTTGACAGCACTTAAGCCAATAGAAGGCGCGCAGAAGTTGCTTGCGCTATTGGAGAAATATCCCACTAATGCCGAGCTATTGGATGCGTTTAAATCCGACTAGCGAAGCTCACCTTTTGATCGCTTGAGGGGTGAGCTTCCTGGTTACGTATTAGCGGTTACTTCTTTTTATAATTCAAGTTTGAAGCGGGCACGGCCTTTTTAACCGGGAAGCCTTCGACTTCCTTGCGCTCGATGATTGCGTTTAATCGCCTTTCAATGGCACACAAGTTCTTGAAGTCACTGATATCGACCAACGATATAGCTTCACCCGAGGCGCCCGCACGACCGGTTCGGCCAATGCGGTGGATGTAATCTTCTGGCTGGAACGGTAAATCGTAATTCACCACGCGGCTCAGTTCGTCAATATCCAGACCACGAGCGGCCACCCCGGTGGCAATCAAGTACTTGAGTTCGCCGGATTTGAACTGAGCCAAGACCTGCTCGCGCATGGCCTGGCTTCTGCCGCCGTGAATGGAGTCCGCGGTGATGCCGCGTTTTTCCAGTTGCGCCACCAGCTTGGCGGCATTGTGTTTTTTCTCGACAAAGATAAGCGCCTGATCCCACTTGTTCTCGTTGATCAAGTGACTCAACAGTGCGGACTTGGTGTCCTTATCTACCGTGATGAGCCATTGCTTGATGCTGGCGGCGGCGCGAATGTTGGGCGTAATGGAGATATCCGCCGCCAGGTCGGTCATTTTGCTATCTGAAAAGCCGTAGGCCAGCGCCCGAACGTCGCCAGTCATGGTGGCCGAAAACAGCAGGTTCTGACGGTTTTCAGGCAGGCGGTCGATGATTTTTTTGATGTCATCGACAAAACCCATGTCGACCATTCTGTCCGCTTCGTCCAACACCATGACTTTTAGCTCATCAAAGTGCAGCGCCCGCTGATGAGCCAAATCCAGCAATCTGCCCGGCGTGGCGACCAGAATATCCACCCCTGCGATTAGGCGCTCTTTTTGAGCTTCGGTGTCTACACCGCCATACATCGCCATAGACGTTAAGTGCGTGTGTTTAGCGTATTGAGCCACATTGGCTTCAACCTGGACCGCTAACTCACGCGTCGGTACTAGAATTAGCGCACGTATGCGTTTGCCGCGTAACGTTCCCGCGTTACTGAATCGTTCTAGCAGCGGCAGAACAAAGGCCGCGGTTTTGCCTGTTCCCGTTTGTGCGGTGGCGATTAAGTCTTGACCCGAGAGAATGACAGGAATCGCTTGTTCCTGGATGGGCGTTGGCGCTTTGTATCCGAGTTCGGTAATCGCTTGAACAAGCGGACTGGATAAGCCTAGTTTTGCAAATGACATAATGAACTCTGACAGATTGTCGTAAGGTGTGTCGAAAATAAAAGATGATGCAGTATAGCGTAAAAGGGTAATACGCCATTATTCATGAGCTATACAGAATGCGCTTGATCTATTCCAGGCTAACGCCGCTTCATTCAGCTACCGCTATCGTCAAGCAAAGGGCGCTATGCGCATGTGCCGGATAGCCTGAGATCTACTCCCGCAGCGAGTTCTTATTCAATAAATCGGTTCCATCAGCATTCTCAGCAATTTCCTGATCTACCTTTTCCATCAGCTTCTCGTCAGGCCGTGCATCCAGCACTTCATCGGCATCCTGGCCGCGCAGTACCTCCTTTGCGCGTGCTTTGGCTTGTTGTTTCTCTCTTTCGTCAAGCGCATTGGGCCCCATGGCTATTTGGGAATCAGGCGTGGTCGAGGTCAGCGTCATATCAGGGGTGAGCGAATCTGCGCTTTGGATCTGAAAGCGTTCCAATGCTTGCTCAAGCTTGGAATTAAAACGTAAGCGATAGATCGGTTCTGGTAGGCTGAACCCTTGATCTTCTAGGGCGTGTTTGGTTTCACGAATGGCAATACTGCGCGCTTTACCAAAGTCCGTTTTTGACTGATCTACCCACATTTGAAATTCTAATATGATGTTGGAGTCGCCCACGTGAGTGATGATGGCAATGGCCTTGGGTTCGGCTAAAACAAAGTCTAATGTCTGAACGGCATCAAGGCCTACCTTGATGGCCGCTAGCGGGTCGTCATTGGCATCAACCCCTAGCTCAAACGTGAAGCGGCGCTCTGGATTCTGGGTGTAATTGAGAATAATGCCTTTGAATACATCCGCGTTGGGTATACGTAGCTGGTTACCATCCAGGGTCATGAGAATCGTGGCGCGGGAGGTCAGGCGCACCACAATGCCTTCTTTATCATTGATGACCACGTGGTCCCGCGCTTGAAAAGGTTGGCGAATGCTGAGCATCAAGGATGCAATGTAATTTTCAATGGTATCTTTCACGGCGAAACCAATGGCGATACCGATCACCCCCGCACCGCCCAGCAGCGTACCTATAATTGTCTCAGCCCCTATCAGGCTTAACGCCAGTATCAGCCCCAAGATAATAAAAATAACTTTGATAGTTTGTGCCAACAACTCTGCCACGAATGGGTTAGGCGTTAATCGTTGCCAGAGTTTTTGGCGTCTAGACAGCCAGGCGCCAAACCACGCGACTAACCCAAACAGTAAGAAAGCGACCACTAATAAGGGCAGGGCCTTGAACAGATTTCGGCCTTTGGTCCTTAAACCTTGATAGGCGGTCGAGACATTATCCTGCACGTCCAAGGTACGGTTGATCTGATCATCTACCGTTACTACATCAGTCAGCCGATTGGCTAAATTGATGGCTTGCTGGGCTTTTCTTTCATTGGCCGTTTCACCTGCCAGGATGACCACGCCTTGGGCGACGCTAACCTCAATCGCTCCCAGTCCCTCAATTTCAGAAAAAATTCCGCTTATGCGCTGGCGAATCTCATTGTCTTTGAGCGGTGAAGGTGTGGTTTCGATCTGCGCATTGTTAGTGCCCTCACTGCTGATAGTAGCAGGCGCTGGGAGGGCTGCGGGGGCAGCGGCACCAGTATCGCCTTGTTCTACATTATTGGACGCCCGAGCCGTTGTTGCATCCCCGGCTGCCGCGTCAGCAGAGAATCCATAGGCAATGCTTAACAGAAGCAATAATAGACAACAGACGCGCAAAGACCGACGTGCACTTGAAGAGGTAAAAAAAGCGGCCATAACCATCCTTGTCATTGTATGGTGAGAAAACTGAGCAACCACTCATTATCCAAGATTAGCACCATCTGCATTCGCACACTGATTGATCAACGTGGTTTTATCGAGGCGCACGTTAGCGGCAAGTGCTGGCCTATGAGCTGGCGTTGGTTTGTTGATGAGCGTTGCCTCCGGCCCGCTCTTCCGCCTGATCCAACAGCACCGGCCCGCTACCCACTTTCGCCAATTGATCATCCGGATTATACAGCGGGCAGTTGGTCATGCTCAGGCAACCGCAGCCGATACAGCCGCTCAGGTTATTGCGCAGCGTTTGTAGATACGCAATACGGCCATCCAGCATGCGCTGCCAGCGTTTTGAAAGCTGTTGCCAGTCCTCCATCGTGGGCGTGCGGTTATTCGGCAGCGATTCAAAGGCCTGTTTAATCTCTTCAAGGCTCACGCCGACTTTCTGCGCGGCTTTGATCACAGAAATGCGTCTAAGCACCTCGGGTTTATAGCGGCGCTGGTTTCCTGCATTGCGAGAACTGTGGATCAACCCTTGCTGCTCGTAAAAATGCAGGGCACTGACGTTGATTCCGCAGCGCTTGGCCACTTTGCCAACACTCCAATTTGCCTCCGCCATGCTCGCTCCCGCTTTTGTTCATGTTCAAAAAAAGCTTTACCTCAATATGGGTTGAGGTTTTAACCTCTTATTGGAAATCAAACAAGGAGAACGTTTATGTACTTAGAGCACGTTAACCTGGTCGTTGCGGATATGGATGCCATGCTGGACTTTTACCGCGCCGCTTTCCCACACTGGCAGATACGCGATGAGGGCCAAGGCGAGTGGTACGGCAAGCCGCGTAAATGGGTGCACTTCGGTGACGATAGACATTACCTAGCATTAAGCGACCATGGCGAAGGAACGAATCGCGATTTGACGGGGCATAGCGTCGGCTTAGCGCATTTTGCCTACGTGACCGATAACCTGGATGCTGCGGTTGCCCGGTTAAATAACGCGGGTTTTGCCATTGCCAAACCCGGCGCGACAGAGCCGTTTCGCAAAAACGTTTATTTTGTCGACCCGGCGGGTTTTGAAGTCGAGTTTGTCGAGTACCTCAGTGACATCCCGGCGGAGCGCAATTTAAATCGTGATGCGTTGTAGGCAATTGCGCGGAGTGACGGTGACGCTTGAGCCCGTGAAGAAACTTTTGGCTCGGCATTGTTAAAGCCTAGCGCCGTAATACTTATTGAATTATCTAGATCGCTTTGGAGTTTTCGATGGCAAAAGATATTGGCTTTACCCACATTGCATTATCAGCGAGTAACTTGGATAGCAGCATTGCGTTTTATCAGCGCTACGCCAACATGTCAGTCATGCACGAGCGAATCGATGAGGAAGCCGGCAAACGCGTTGTCTGGTTGTCAGATAAAACGCGCCCATTTGTCCTCGTTCTCGTCCAAAATAGCCAGCCGGTTCCTATTTTAGGGCCTTTTGCTCATTTGGGTGTGGGGTGTGAAAGTCGACGCGCAGTGGATGACCTATGCGACCGTGCTAGGCATGAAGGTATTTTATCCAAAGAAGCGACTGATTCAGGCGATCCGGTTGGCTATTGGGCATTTATCAATGACCCTGATGGTCATATTCTAGAGATCTCCTATGGACAAGAAATTGGTTTAGCAGTGGAAGCCTCGGAAGCTTAACTTTTAGCCATGTATTTACTAATAGCCGGCTGGACAGGAAGCGCCCATGACCCAGTACCTCACAGAGAGTGGCATGGGTGAACGGTATGACCACTATCGCCCCAAAATCCATCAGGCTGTCGTTCAAAAAATGCACCAGCACATGCAGGACAGGCACTTTGAGCGCGTGGTTGATGTGGCGTGTGGCACTGGTGATTCTACTATACTATTACTTGAACTTGGTCAGGACGTCATGGGAATTGATTCATCTGACGAGATGCTGGCCATAGCACGAAAGCGCGGGCTATGTGTAAGAAGGGCCGACTATACCGAGCTTTCGAAGCAGGGTCGTTTTGATCTTATCTCGACGTGTATGGCCTTTCACTGGCTTGATGGCGCTCAGGCGATTGCCGCTTATAAAGCCGCCTCTAATCGTGGGGCTATCTGGCTTATCTATAATTTTGCCTTCGCGGGCCATACTAGTTCTGATGAGTTTATTGACTGGCTTCATAACGAGTATTGGAAGCGCTACCTATCACCGCCGCGTAATCGGTTTTAAGACATTACCCTGAACCGATTATCGAGCAGGGCATACAGCATCAGTATGCGTTGCGGCTGTACATCGCGTTTTAGCGGTAGCACCGCCTAAACGATCTCCCGTACACTCCAGGGCTTTTATCTACTGGCTTATACGATGAATAAACTAGCATGGCTGCTGCTGTTTCTAGTGACTCCGGTTCTGGCGGATGTCGATCTGGTAAAAGTAGATAAATCAGAAAACCGTATGTATCTCCTGGATGGGGAGAACGTAGTTAGAGAGTTTCGCGTTGCGTTTGGCGGCAACCCGCAGGGCCATAAGGTGCAGGAGGGCGACCAGCGAACGCCTGAAGGTCACTACACCCTGGACTACAAGAAAGAGGACTCCGCGGCTTATCGTTCCATGCATGTGAGTTACCCCAATGAAGCAGATATAGCGCATGCCGAAAGCCTCGGCGTATCGCCAGGTGGTTTTATCATGGTGCACGGCCAGTTTAACTGGTTGGGGTGGCTGGCGCCCATTGCTCAACGCTTCAACTGGACCAATGGCTGCATTGCCTTGAGCAACTTGGAAATGGATGAGTTCATGGAGCTGGTTAAGGTGGGTACGCCCATTCACATTGAATGGTAACGCTGTATAAAGGGAAGACCTCAGTGCCAAAAGTAACCTTGAAAGGTTTTATAACCGTCCCTGACAGCGATCTGGAAGCCGTGAAAACCGGGCTTGTCGATCACCGCGCGCTCACCCTTGAAGAACCAGGCTGCATGACGTTCGAGGTTGCTCAGAATAGCGCCGACCCTTGCCGTTTTGATGTCTATGAAGAGTTTGTCGACCGTGCCGCCTTTGAGCGACATCAGCAGCGTGTAGCAAACTCCGATTGGGGACAGCTAACCCGAAACGTGACGCGTCATTACGAGGTGTTTGAATAGGCTTTATCGTAAGGTTTGTGCTTTTTAGGGATTCGTTTAAAAAGTTGTCGTCGTCATCGGCAGAGCGTGGCATGGGCATCACTCTGGAAAAAGACTTCAATGCGTTGCTTCATGGGTATAATGCGAGCCATCGCCAATGGCCGTAGTGTTGGCGCGCAATGGATCGTATCGGCGAGTTAATCAGTCGATTCACATTTTACTGTTGAAGGTAGCTGACGTGATTAATACTAAAATTTACAAGTCTGTCTATGAGTTGGCTGAGAAGCTAATGAAGGCGGCTGATAAAGATGATAGAGAGGCATTTGAGTCACTCTATGCAGAGTTGAAGGCTATTTGCACTGATAACGAAAACACCGATAAAGATCACCCTGAACAGTGGGAAACGCTGGCTGACTTTACAGAAGAGTTAGACGATGCGCTGTGTGTCTATGACAAAGCGCTAGAGAAAGCGGTCGCTATTAATTCGAAAGACCACATGTCTTCCATCGGTTTTTCAATGGCGACATTGCAAGTTGAGCTAGGTCAAAAAGATGCGGCTATCAAGAATCTTCAAGCGGCAAAACTGAATGCGAATAAGATTGAAGATAATGATTTGAAAGAAGAAATAGATAAACTGCTGGCAACGCTAACGGCTGCATAAGCGTCACGTTGTCATCTGTAGGTTGCTGATGTTAAGCACAGCCTTATACGATAAAGGGCTGGGCTGATTTCCCTAAGACTAGGAGCTGTAATTTTGACCAATAATGATATTTTGCGCCGTATACGGTACGCCTTTGATTTTAAAGATAGCACTATGATTAAAATCTTCGCCCTGGCAGATTTTGAGGCCAGCGAAGAGCAAGTGTCTTCTTGGTTGAAAAAGGAAGAAGATGAGGCTTTTCTCAATATGAGAGCCAAAGAGTTAGCCGCATTTCTCAATGGTTTTATTAGCTTTAAACGTGGTAAGCGTAATGGTCCGCAACCCAAGTTAGAAGATCATTTGAATAATAATATGGTGTTTCAAAAGCTGAGAATTGCGTTGAATTTACAAGCAGGTGATATCGCTGCTATTTTTGAGCTGGCAGATTTCAGTTTAAGTAATCACGAGCTGAGCGCATTTTTCCGCAAGCCCAGCCATAAGAATTATCGCGAGTGCAAGGATCAAGTGCTACGCAATTTTTTACTCGGCATTCAGCGTCAGCAGCGGCCTAATCAGAGTGACGTCGAGGCCTGAGTTTATAAAAGTCAGCTTGCTGTATTACACAAAGAGGCAGGGCGACGTGTGCCTGCCTCTCTGCCACTTAAGTTTGAACGTTAAACTTTGACGCAGACGAAAATCGCATTTCCTGCGTTTTCGTCCCAAGGGGTAATAGTCTCGTAGTTATGTTCAAAGACGTGAACGTCAAAGTATGGCTTCAACAGCGCTAATAATGTTGCAAAGTTGAACGCCACCATCGGATGCTCATCGTTCCATTGCTGAGACTCTGCCCCGCTGATTTTTTCAATGCTGAGCCGAAGCGATTGTTGCTCCCCTTGGCCTGCGTAGTGCCACCCAGAACGAAACGTGAACACATCGCCTTCATGTTTGGCAGTGTGCTTAACAAATAAATCGTTATTAATTTTGTCTTTATCAACCGCATTAAAATAAAAAACGCCGCCCGTTTTTAAGGCGCGATGGGCGTGAGCAATACACGCCGTGAGCTTTTCAATCCCATCGTTGTAATGAATCGAATATAAAAAACACGTTATTAAGTCCTGAGATTCATCAACCGTGAAATCGCTCATATCCTGCAGCGTGAAATCTGCTTCTGGGCAGCGCTTGGCGGCGATATCCAGCATGGGTTGATTGATATCAAGGCCGCTGCTGGTGTAGCCCGCATCAATAAAATGGCGTACATGTGGGCCGGTGCCACAGGCTAAATCCAGATGGCGCGTACCGCCGTTGCCGAAAATCTGATGAAGCCTACGAATGGCGTTGCTTTGTGCTTGGTAGTCGATATCCACGCACATCAAGTCGTAGTAGCCAGAAAGGTCGGTATAGAGCGCGTTGACAGACATGGTCGCCTAGTGGTGGTCGATGGGGTGGGTGGCGCATAGTAAACGAGCGCGTGGAGTTTGAGAAGGAAGTACCGCTTCATGCCAGCGGTGGCTCATTCTGAGGTGATAGTATGCACCGATGGAAACGTAATATTTCGTGCTTCTAGAGGATCAGCGATGAACATTAAAGACCTACCTTTTGGGATTACTGACTGGGCTGAGATTGAGAAGACCGAGCATTCAGGTGAGCAAGGAGTGGCTTACTGGCGCACTCAGCACTTTGGCGATATGCGGGTACGTATGGTCGAGTATAGCCCCGGCTATTTGGCCGACCACTGGTGTGTAAAGGGCCACATATTGCTTTGCTTGGAAGGCGAGCTCCACACCGAATTAAAAGATGGCCGCCAGTTCGTACTCAGCCCTGGCATGAGCTATCAGGTCGCTGACAATGCGGAGCCTCATCGCTCCTCTACCCAGCAGGGCGCCAAGCTGTTCATTGTAGATTAAGCTATCTGTACCTAGACGGCACTCACCATTAGGTCTGCGCGGATAGCTAACCCTTTGGTGTCGTTGCTAGGGTGGTCAGCGTCTTTAACCGCTTGAATGGTTCGCCACATAGCATAGCCGAGCAAACCCTCTGCAATAATGAGAGCAGAACATGAGTACACTTTCGTCATCGATACTTACACCCAACACGATGTTTTCCAGTACTGACTCGTCACCTAGATTCTGGCGCGATGCTCGCATGCCTTATGTGGAACTACGTCATATTAGTGATGCGCGGCAAATTTGCTATGCCCCTCACAGCCATTCGCATTGGTCGCTCGGGGCCGTTACCGCAGGGCGTAGCACGTTTTGCTATCGTGACGCATCTTACCGGATTCAAGCGGGCGACATGGTTATGATGAACCCCCACTGGGTGCACGCCTGTAATCCTATTGAGAGCCAGCCATGGGCCTATTTGATGCTCTATATCGACGCCGAATGGTTGAGCCAGCTGCGTTATCAACTAGGTTTACTCGACGCGCCTGAATGGCAAGACATATCGACGGCCGTGGTGACTCAGCCAAATCTCTATGCAGAGTATTGCGATATGGCAGCATGCTTACTGGATGATCAGCGAGCTATTGACGATAAGCAAATGGTGCTGAGGGAGTGCCTATCTCTGATGATGCAGGCGCTTGCCCAAGACCCCCCTGTGATATTGCCTCAAGTGTCTTGTGAACTGGAAAAAATCGCTGCCTACTTGCGTGTAAATTGCGCCACTGATATTTCGCTTGAACGCTTATGCCAGCAGTCTGGCTACAGCGCTGGGCACCTGATTCGCACTTTTAAACAACATTTTGGATTGACTCCACATGCCTATTTGATAAATCAGCGTATTCAGATGGGACAACAGGCGCTTAAGCAAGGGCAGCCTATCGTCGAGGCCGCCCTTAATGCAGGATTTAATGATCAGCCACACTTTCAAAGAACGTTTAAGCGGCTAGTTGCGGCTACGCCGAATCAGTACCGCCATACATCCATCAATCAAGCTGCAGAAGCTAGTTAAATAACAGAAAAAGCGCGCTTGCGGCTAAGCTGCCCGCCAATATGCGGTTAATTGTTAGCAGAATGAACGGACGGTGAATATAGCGTTTGAGAAATGCACCGGCATATACCCAGCTGGCAAGCGATAGCCAGCAAATAGGTAGGTAGAGGGCAGCGAAGAGCCATAGTTGGTAAGGCTCGCTACCGCTGGTATAAGCGGCAATGCCTGCGGCAGATGCTAGCCATGCTTTGGGGTTGAGCCACTGCATCACGGCGCCCGCAATAAAGCCCGGAGCATTATCGGCGCTTCTTTCCTGCAAGCGGCCATCGTGCTGTAACAGTTGATAGCTGAGATAAAGTAAAAACAGCAAGCCTGCCCAACGTAAAAATGCTTCCAGCAGAGGCAGCACATTCAAAAGTGAATAAAGCCCTGCACCGATACATAAAAAAAGTGCAATAAACCCCAGCGTAGCGCCTGTCACAAAATTCAGCCCTTGAGCGATGGGGTAGTGCGTGCCGCTGCTCAGGCAAACGATATTCACCGGCCCTGGTGAAATAGAAGCAGCAAGTGCAAAGGCCGACATGGGTAACATTATAGGTAGCAGTAGTGACGTGCTCATTGTCATCCTCCTTAAGGCAAGCAAGGAGTTTGCAATGGCAGCCACGACTTCGTATTGAACAAAATTGAGGTGGCTTCTTAAACGGTGTTAGTGCCCAAACACCGACCAGCCGGTACGTTGCACAAACATCTCCAGCGCTTGGCTACCTAGCAGGCTATTGCCGAAGGAATCTAACCCCGGTGACCAAACCGCAATAGAGCCATGCCCTGGGGCGATAGCCAGTATCCCGCCGCCCACGCCGCTTTTACCGGGGAGCCCAACACGAAAAGCGAACTCGCCAGAGGCATCGTAGTGCCCGCACATCATCATTAGCGAGTTAATACGCCGTGCTCTTTGGGGGGCTACCACACGAATGCCGCTGGGCTTATTTATGCCATCTGATGCCAAAAATAGGCCAGCATGAGCGAGCTGTTCACAGCTCATGGCAATCGCACACTGGTGAAAGTAAGTACCTAGCACTTTATCAACATCGTGGCGCAGGTGGCCAAACGCTTTCATAAAGTGTGCCAGTGATGCGTTGCGGTCGCGGTGCGCCATCTCGGAAGCAGCCACTGCGTGGTCAAAGCAGATGCTGTCGTCATCGGCAATATAGCGCACGAAATTGAGAATTTCGGCCAATGTTTCTTTGGGTTCATGGCCCATCATGATGGCATCGACAACCGCGATCGCGCCGGCATTGATAAACGGATTACGCGGTTTACCGCTCTCGTGCTCAAGCTGGACAATCGAGTTGAAAGGGTCGCCTGACGGTTCGCGGCCGACTTTTTTCCATAGCGCATCGCCCATCTGCCCAAGGGCAATGGTCAGCGTAAATACTTTCGAGATACTCTGAATAGAGAACGGTGTGGTTGCGCAACCTGCCGAGTACACGTTGCCGTCTACGGTGGCGAGTGAGATGGCAAACTTCTTCGGGTCAACGTGGCCAAGCTCGGGAATATAGTCTGCTACTTTGCCACGCTCTTCTGCGTTCGCCATGGCTGTCGCAATATCATTGATCAAGTCTTGCATGGGCGTATTGTGTACCGTCATTTGAGGCGGGGCCACACCCTAGCGGAAAAGTGTGAGGATGTCTTTAGCCTCACTATAACGCTAATGACAGCTGCATCCGAGTGTAGGTACTGAGCAAGATTCGGGTCGGCAAACGCAGTCAGGTCGCTTAGGCTGCCAGCAGGGCACCACAACGAATAAACTGACCGCTAGAGAGACACAGATGAATGATTATGAGCGTATCGAAAAAGCCATGGCTTACATGGTGGCCCATGCAGCGGCGCAGCCTCATTTAGAGATGGTGGCTGATCACGTTCATTTAAGTGCCTTTCACTTTCAGCGCCTATTTAGTCATTACGTGGGGGTTAGCCCCAAGCGCTTTTTGCAGGCGCTGACGTTAGAACGCGGCAAGCAGCTGATTCAATCCTCATCTTCGCTACTGGATGTTGCCCATAGCCTGGGCTTGAGCGGCGGCTCACGGCTTTATGATCATTTCGTGCAGCTAGAAGCAGCGACTCCCGGTGAATATAAGCGCCAAGGTGAGGGCGTTGAGATTGCTTATGGCGTTCATGAAACGCCGTTTGGCCACATCTTTGTTGCCGTGACCCCCCGCGGTATCTGCCGAATGGGGTTTGTTGATGCCACCAGCGCAGAGTCGCTGTTGGCACGGCTTGCCAAGGAGTGGCCGCTTAGTACGTTGCAGCACAATACTGAGGCCACGCGTTACGCGGTAGAAGGGTTATTTGCTAAATCTAGGTTTTCTAAACCTAAACTTTCTAAACCTAAATTTTCTAAACCCCAAGAGGGCGCAGCCGCTTTGTCGCTGCACGTGACCGGTACCAATTTCCAAATGGCGGTATGGCGAGCGCTGTTGACCATTCCTGAAGGCCAGTTAGCCAGCTATTCCCACCTAGCCCAGGCGTTGGGCGCGCCTAAATCCTCCCGTGCGGTGGGTAACGCCGTGGGCGCTAATCCCATCGCGCTGTGGATTCCCTGCCACCGAGTGATTCAACAAAGCGGCGCACTAGGCGGCTACCGCTGGGGGGTGGAGAAAAAGCAGATGGTGCAAGCCTGGGAGCTAGCAATGAACGATACAGCGCGTGCTCCCATGGCCACGTCTTAATCAATGAGCCCGTTGGCATCATAAAATGGGAAAGGGCCCGGGTAGCACGCTATAAAACCTTGGTGAGTAATCATGCCATGCGCCGCTGACCACTGGTGCAGCAGGTAGCCGGGGGGCTCAAGCTGAAAGCGAGAAGGGCCGTCTGGAGTCAGGTCAAGGCTAACTTGGTGGGAAACACCCGGGCAGCTAATGGCTAAGGTATTTCCAAAGCGAGCCTGTATGCTCCGATGAAGGTGGCCGCAAAGCACGCGTTCTACTTGTGCATGTTTGCCAATGACGTTTTCTAACGCGCTCGCGTGCTTAAGCGGCTGTTGGTCCATATGATCAATGCCACTGACAAACGGATGGTGATGCACCATGACCAGGGTAGGTTTTTCGGGTTGCTCCGTTAGAATTTTATCAAGCCACTCTAAGCTGGCATTGCTTAACTCCCCGTACGGTTTTCCGGGTACCGATGAATCTAGCCCCACGAGGCGTACCGGGTAATCGTCAATGACCCAATGAAGAAAGTCGCGGTGCTGAAACAGATAGCGATGTTCTGGGAAGGCTGCGCGCAAGCTTTGGCGATCATCGTGATTGCCGGGAATCAAATACACCGGCAGCGTTAAGTCAGACAGAATGTGCTTAAACGTGGCGTACTCTTCTGGGTGGCCAAAATCGACCAAGTCACCGCTGATCAGTACCAAGTCGGGCCGAGGTATTAGCTGATTGAGCGTAGTAATCGCCTCGCGCAATGCATTGGCAGTATCGACTTGACGATAAGAGAGCTTACCGCCTGCCTTGATATGTGGATCACTAATTTGCGCGATAAGACATTGCTGAGAAGTGGAGCATTGCTCAACCCTAAAAGCTTGATCAGCCATTCGCCATTTCCTTGGTGTTAATCTTCGTAGTCGGCTTATCGGGATGAAATAGCACGTTACAAGGCAACGCTAGGCCGATCGCTGTGCCGTTTGGCCAACGCTGGCGCGAAGGTGCCTCTATTTGAAGCGGCACTGTTCCCCCGGTATCCACGAGCAGGCGCTGTGTCTGGCCTAAAAAAACGCTTTGTACCACCTGCCCCTTAATATCGGCTTGATTAAGCGGTACCACTTGAATATCTTCTGGTCGGCAGTAAATCTCTGTAGCCCCCAGTAAATGAGGCGCGGACAGCTCACCACCATGTACCGCTAATCGGCCATCCGGTTTTGTTGCAATGACGCTTAAACAGTTAACCGCGCCGATAAAGTCGGCCACAAAAGCATTGGCCGGCTGGTGATAGATTTCTTGCGGCGTGCCCAGCTGGGCGATGCGCCCTGTTTGCATCACCGCAATGCGATCACCTAACGCCATCGCTTCATCTTGATCGTGGGTAACGTATACCGCTGTGGTACCTAGCTCACGCAGTAATTGACCAATTTCAATGCGTAAGCGATCACGTAGTTTTGCATCCAATGCGGCCAAAGGCTCATCAAATAGCAGCACCTTGGGACGCACCGCAATGGCGCGGGCGAGTGCGACACGCTGTTTCTGGCCGCCGGATAACGCATCGATTCTTCGCTCGCCAAAGCCTTGTAAGTCGACCATGCGCATAGCTTCGTCGCGCCGTTGGGTGATCTCGAAACGCGATAGACGCTGTAATTTCAGGCCGTAAGCAATGTTGTCGGCAACGCTCATATTGGGAAATAGCGCATAGTTTTGAAAGACCATCCCGACGTCGCGCTTTTCAATGGGCAAAGTAGTGACATCACGCTGGCCAAACTGTACGTGTCCGCCTTTATCTGGGCTTTCAAGGCCGCTAATAATGCGCAGCGTGGTTGTTTTTCCGCAGCCAGAAGGCCCTAGCAGTACCAGCGTTTCACCCGCATTCACCTTTAGGTCAAGTGGCTGTAAGGCCATGTGGCCGCCAGCGAACGTGCGGCTACAGTGGGTTAGGGTAATACTGACAGATGAACTCATAGCGAACTCTCATATAAAGCAATCAGGTGTCTTTGAATGTGGAGCTGAATCTTAGAGGTCTTAACGGCGTGAGTCTTAACGGCGTGAGTCTTAACGGCATTGCTCGGTTAATCGCCCGGCCCATTGGATAGCCACCAGCAATGGCACCACCATCACCAAAAATATCAGCGTGTAGGCTGAGCCGATTTCCAGGCGCATAGACGCGTAGCTATCGGCTAAGCCAACCGGCAGCGTTTTAGTCAGCGGAGTGTGGAGCATCCAGGTAATGTTGAATTCGCCAATGGACAGTGTGATCACCATTAGCGCGCCTGCCAAAATGCCGCTCATACAGTTAGGGATGACTACTGAGAAAAAGCGTTGCCTGAAGCTTGCACCTAAGCTTGCGGCCGCCTCTTCAAGCTGGGAAAGCTTTGCCGTCTGCATCACGGAAAGTACTGCGCGCACCATAAAAGGCAGTGTGAAAAGGACATGACCAATCAGAATAAACAGCCAGCTGCCTCTAAATTCACGATAGCTACCATAGGCGAGCAGCAGCGCTAGGGCAGTCGCCAATCCGGGTACGGCAACGGGAAGTAGGAGCAATTCTTCAATCGCATTGGCCCACCGGCGCCGGCTACGTAGCAGGCCATAAGCAGCGGGCACGCCAATAAGGGTAGTGATCAGCAAACAGGCGAGCGCCAACTTAATAGACAGCCAAATCGTATCTGAATAAAGCTCCCAAACCTCATTTACCCAGCGCAGCGTCAAGCCGCTCTGTAAGCCAACAAAATAATTCTCGGTCAGCCCTGCTAGCACCGACATCGCTACAGGCACAATCATGAATAAACATACGATCAGCGTGAAGCTCAGCTGCAGTGTGAAACGTAGGCGCGATTTCATGCGGAAGCTCCTAGATTTCCGCCTGCTAATCGGCGGGCGATGCTTAACGCTATCCAGGTAATAGCGCCCAGCACCACGGAAAGGGCGGCCGCCATCGCGAAGTTGGCGTAGTTGGTGAATTCGCCGTAAATATTGAGGGGCAAAATGTTAAGCCGCGTCCCCAGCGTAAAAGCAGTACCAAAGGCGCCCATGCTGGTAGCAAAGCAGATCGCGCCGGTTGAGAGCAGCGCTGGCGCAATGCCTGGCACAATCACATCTTTTGTTACCTGCCAGGTATTGGCTCCTAACGAGCGGGCAGCCTCTTCAAGGCTTTGATCCAAGTTGTCACAAGCAGCCATCACCGTGGTAATGACGCGAGGAATGGAGAAGTAGAGATAGCCAATGAATAGCCCGGCTAATGAGTAGGCGAACACCCAACGTTCGCCGAAAAGCCATAGGCTTGACTGTGCCAGCGCCCCCTGGCGCCCTCCTAACATGATGACTAAAAAGCCGACCACGACGCCTGGAAAGGCAAGGGGGAAGGTCAAAATAGCGACCAGCACGGCCTTACCCCAAAAATGCTGACGGGCTAGAAAAAAGCGCACAAAGCCAGCAATAGCGACCGCCGTTAGTGAGACAACGAGTGAGATACCAACGGTTGTCACTATGCTGATTAAGTACTGGCGATGGGTGAGAATAGTCAGATAAGCGCTTACGCCGCTACTTCGGTCTGCTTCGGCGCCCATCAATATCAAGCGTGAAAAAGGCAGTAGCCAAAAAGCGCAGAACACAATGAGCGCAGGCATTAAGGCCAGTACGGCCACGAGGCTTTTATGCCGCACGGGGACTGTTAAAACGATCCATCGAGTTGAAAAAGAAGCAGCCCCCAAGGGCTGCTTGGATGCTGCTTTCATGGTTAACGAACCTCCGACAAATACCGCTCAGAGAAGCTGCGCTGAGCAGCCGCCATTGCAGAGTAGTCAACGGTTGCGGCGCGGGCGTAGTCGCTATCAGGCAGAAAAACCTCACGTGCTTTTGCTGAGATAGCGCTCTCACGCACCGGGCGTAGATACGCATCGGCCCAGACAGCCTGTCCCTGGTCAGAAAGCACGAAATCAAGCACTTGCTGACCATTTTCGGGGTTAGGGCCATCCTTCACTAGGCTCATGACATAAGGCACAACCACGCTGCCTTCTTGGGGAATGACAAACTCTACGTTGGCGCCGTCATTGTGGCGAGCGCGATAAGCGTTGAAGTCATAATCAAGCAGAATAGGAATCTCACCGGAAAGCACGCGTGCATAGCTAGTTTGCTTGGGCACAATGGGGGCGTTATCGGCCAGCTCATTGAAGTAGTTGATGGCGGGTGTGAAATCATTAAGGTCGCCACCCATCGCTAAGTTGACCGCCACAGCGCCCACGTAGCCTACAAAGGCGCTTGCAGGATCAAGATAGCCCACCATGCCACGGTATTCGGGTTTAAGCAGATCTTCCCAAGAGGTGGGCACTGACGCGCCATCTAGCGCATCAACGTTGACCATAAAACCGAGGGTGCCGGAATGAATGGCGAACCAGTTGCCCTCGGGATCTTTAAGCCCTTCAGGGATCTCTTCCCAGTGTTCGGGCTGGTAGGGCGTGACCACGCCCTCCGCCATGGCTTGGATACCAAAGGTGACGCCATAGTAGACAACATCGGCCACTGGACTACCTGCTTCGGCGACCAGCTGGGCTAAGGACTGGCCGGAGTTTTTATTGTCTTGCGGTACGTGAATGCCGGTTTCCTGTTCGATCAAGCGCAGCTGTGTGCCCCAGTCAGCCCATTCAGGTGGGCAGTTGTAGCAAATCGCGTTATCGCCAGGTTCAGCCATCGCTGCCGCTGATGTAGCGATAGCCGCGGTGGTCAGTAATGCTTGATAGATACGCTTCATATGCCTGCGCTTAAGGTTCATAACGTGCTCCTCTGAGTGGTGCCTGTGTTGGACTTGCGTGATGCCGGTATTCCGGTACTTTCGCCCTTACGCAATGCGTGGGGCAGGGGAGCCGTCGTGCAGCTTTCTCCCCGAATCATGGCTAATAAGGTGTGAACCGCCGTGCGTCCTATATCGGCACGCGGTTGTTCGATAGTGCATAGCGATGGATAGAGGTACTGACCTAAAGCGATGCCATCAAACCCCATCACCGAAAGGTCGTCGGGCACGGCAAAGCCTGCACGTTGCAGCTCTCCGATTAGGCTGATAGCAAGCAGATCATTGGTACAAATAACAGCGCTAAAAGATTGAAAACCTTGTAGCGCTGGCTTGAGGCTGGCGAGGTCGGCTTGGGTATGACGAGCCATTTCGACAAGCTGATGAGGCAAGAAACCGGCACTCTTCATTGCTTGGCAATAACCTTCGTAACGCTGTTGAGCACGGTCTGATTGCAGCAATGGGCCGGCGATCATGCCGATGCGCTCATGCCCCAGGGCGATTAAGTGGCGAGTAGCATCAGCACCAGCGGCAAGGTTATCGACGCCAATTGAGGCAAAGCCGCTAGTCCCAGGTGGGTTGTAGACCAGCAGGCAAGGAATGTTTTCCATACGCAGCTTATCCAGTACGTCACTGTTACTAGCATCGGCGACGGTGAGCACTAAGCCGTCTACGCGCTGGCGCAGCATCTCTTCAACAATGTTGCCTTCACGGCTGGGCGAGTACTCGCTGGTGGTAACGATTAAGGAGTACCCTGAGTCGCGGGCCGCCACTTCCATGGCTTGCAGCTGCTCAGCAAAGACGGGGTTGTCGAGGCTGGGCACCATCACGCCAATCATTTGTGTGGCTTGCGAGCGCAACTGCTGCGCGACTTTGTTGGGCCTGAATGCCAACTCTTGGGCTGCATTGAATATTTTTTCGCGGGTTGCGGGGCGCACTAAGTCGGGGCTTGAAAAGGCCCGCGCAGCGGTAGCGCGAGAAACCCCCGCTCGCTTTGCCACACTGAGTAAATCTGCCATGCCAACACCTTTCGCTTGCGTAATGAGATCGATCTCATTTGTTGGGTGTCAGCCTAACTAGCGCATGTGACGAACTGATGGCGGTAAAAAGTATTTTTGGCGTTATTCATGTGACAGCGTGGTTTTGTTGCACTGATAACGCGGTCTGTTTTATTTGGCTACGTTGCGAAGCGGTGCACCTCCCGCTAAAGTCTCGCGTTAGTTAACCTGGGCAAGGCTTTCTTATGGCCACACTAATGATTCAAGGCACGACCTCTGATGCCGGTAAAAGCACGGTGGTGGCTGCGCTATGTCGCGCTCTGGCTCGGCGTGGCATCTCGGTCGCGCCGTTTAAGCCTCAGAACATGGCACTTAACAGTGCCGTGACTGAAGATGGTGGTGAGATAGGTCGCTCTACAGCCCTACAGGCGCAGGCATGCTATTTGGCGCCGCACAGCGATATGAACCCCGTGCTGCTAAAGCCTGAAACAGACCGCGGCGCTCAGGTGATTTTGCGCGGCAAGGTGCATGGCCATATGGATGCATTGGATTACCACGCCTATAAGCGCACCGCGAAAGAGAGCGTGATGGCCGCTTGGCAGGCGCTGGAAAACCGCTTTGATGTGATTATTGCCGAGGGCGCCGGTAGCCCGGCAGAAATCAATTTACGCGAGGGTGATATCGCCAATATGGGCTTTGCCGAAGCGGCAAATTGCCCCGTACTGCTGGTGGGCGATATTGATCGTGGCGGCGTATTTGCTCAGTTAGTAGGCACGCTGGCGCTGCTTAGTGAGAGTGAGCAGATGCGCACAAAAGGCTTTATTATTAATCGATTCCGTGGCGATATCGCGTTATTAAATCCCGGCCTTGAGTGGTTGGAAAAACGCACACAAAAGCCGGTACTGGGAACACTCCCTTATCTTCAGGGGCTGGTGCTGGACTCCGAAGACAGCATTGGTGTCGTTCAAGCAGAAAAGCGCAGCGCTGTGATCAATATTATTGTCCCCGCGCTTCCACGCATCAGCAATCATACCGACTTTGATCCGCTGCGCTTACACCCCCAGGTTTCGCTGCGTTTTATTGGGCCTGATCAGCCAATTCCCGCTGCCGATGCGATCATTTTGCCCGGTAGTAAAAGCACTGCCAGCGATCTTGCGTGGTTAAAACGTCAAGGGTGGGATAAGGCGCTTCAGCGCCATCTTCGTTACGGTGGGGCAGTGTTGGGTATTTGCGGTGGCTTTCAAATGCTGGGCGAGTGGGTGGACGACCCTGATGGCTTGGAGGGGCAACCAGGAAAAGTGGCCGGGCTAGGGCTGTTGCCCCTCACAACGCAAATGGTAGCGGGCAAGCAGCTGCGCAACGTTAGTGGCTTGCTGTCAGATCAACCTGCCCTTGTCGAGGGGTATGAAATTCATAACGGCGTCAGCCAGGGCTTAGCGCTTAACTCGCCGCTTTTTCATATACAGGGTAAGCCTGAAGGGGCCGTTAGTGACGATGGCCAAATAATGGGCACTTACCTGCATGGGTTATTTGATCACCCCGATGCTTGCCAAGCGTTGCTAACAAAACTGGGCCTTACCCATGTTGAACCAAGTGATTATCAAGCTCACCGTGAGCATGAGCTTAATCGCTTGGCCGACATGCTAGAGGCGAGCATTGATATAGAGCAAGTTATTGCGCTGATTGATGCTGGCGTTTCGCCATCACGGTGATCTCAACACTGCACCCACCACAGATGTTTGCCGATTCAGTGCAAGTGCGGGCAGGATAGCGGCCGGGATCGAAGTGCTCGGCATACACACCGTCTAGTTCTTGAAGCGTGTGCAGGTCAGTGAGGTGGATATCTACGCGCACTACATCAGCAAAACTGCCGCCTTCCATTTCAAGCATGCGAGAGATGGCCCGCATCACTAGGCGTGTTTCTTCTTTTACGTCGCCCCGCGCCGCGTGGCCATTAGATAAATCTGCGACGGTTAGCCCTGAAAGGAACACATAGTGGTCGTCGATTACCATGTGGCTACCGGGAAAGCTCGGTGTGGGCAGTGTCGGATCGTTGGTATAGGTCGGCATGCTAATTCCTTCTAAGTTGCTGATCGCACATACATCCTCTACGACAGGGCAATAGTGCTAGTGTTCAGTATCAGTCATTATGAATAGAACAAGGGGAGGCATTATGCACTGTCAAAATAGCGGTGTTTACTCTAGGCTTGCGGCTTTTCTGTCGGCATTGGGGGATAAATGAAGGTCATACACGTTAAAGAAGAGGCCCAGCGCGATGCCTGTTTAGCGCGGCTATGCGCTGAAGTTTACGGCCAAGAAGCTGGTTTAACGCCGCTCGTCGTGTTTGCCGGCACTCGCGCCGTTTTATTTGCTCAGCAGGCCGCACGCTTATTTGCTGCCGTTGATGCAAAAGGAAAACCGCAGGCGCTGGCGCTGCTGGTATTAGATGAAGAGGGTGAGGGGATGACGGTTACCCACGCCTGCACGCTGGGCCAATTAGATGCCAAGCAGCGCTTGATTAGTGAACTTAGCTTAAAAGCGCCGCTGCGTGTTGAGGTAGATACTGGCGAACAAGAAGCGTTTTACCGCGAGAGTGGTATCAAGCGCTGGTTCGGCGGAGTGGATGGCAAACGTATTGGCTTGGGGGCGCGTCACCCGGCGCAAAATGTTCGCGAGTTGGCACCCACTTTAGGGTTCGACGAAGCGCTTATTTTGCGTCGTTTTAAACATGACCCAAAGGCTTTCGAGGCAGCCAAACAGGCGTTCTTGAGCGGCTTGAATGACTTTCCCGCGACGCTTTAATGACGACTCGTCACGTTGGGCAGATTTACTTCTTCGCCAGTTCGCGCATGGCCGTTTCCAAGCCTTCCATGGTCATCGGGTACATTCGGTCGTTGATAAGCTCGCGAATAAGCTGAGTGGAGTAGGTGCTTTCCCAGGCGCGTGGCGGCATTGGATTGAGCCACGCCAAGCGTGGAAAGGTGGCGCATAAACGTTGAAGCCAAACGCCGCCCGGTTCGTCGTTAAAATGCTCAACGCTGCCGCCGCGATGAGTGATCTCATAAGGTGACATGGCAGCGTCGCCCACTACAACGACCTGATAATCAGCGCCGTAAGTGTGCAGCACGTCCATCGTCGGAATTCGTTCATTGTTGCGGCGAGACGAGTGCTGGGCGTTACGCCGCCACACCCCTTCGTACAAGCAGTTATGAAAGTAGTAGTGCTCCAGATGCTTGAACTCGGAGCGCGCCGCTGAAAACAGTTCTTCGCAAACGCGAATGTGGTCGTCCATTGAACCGCCAACGTCTAAAAACAGCAGCACTTTTACCGTGTTGTGGCGCTCTGGGCGCATCTGCACGTTAAGTAGCCCGGCATCGCGTGCGGTGGCGCGTATAGTGTTGTCAACGTCGAACTCTTCAAGCGCGCCTTGGCGGGCAAACTTGCGCAGACGGCGTAGTGCCATCTTGATATTACGTGTGCCGAGTTCAAGGGAGTCATCGTAGTCACGAAAGCGGCGCTCATCCCATACTTTAATGGCGCGGCGATGGCGCGAGCCTTCCTGGCCAATCCGGATACCTTCCGGATTATAGCCATAGGCACCAAACGGGCTGGTGCCACCGGTGCCTATCCATTTATTCCCCCCTGCATGACGCTCTTTTTGCTCCTCCAGGCGCTTTTTGAACGTTTCAATAAGCGCTTCAAGGCCGCCGAGGGATTCGATATTGGCTTTCTCTTCGTCGGTTAATTGCTTCTCAAATTCGCGCCTTAGCCAATCATCAGGAATCAATGCCTCAATGGCGGCATCCATATCTTCCAGGCCTTTAAACCATGCGCCGAACGCACGATCAAAGCGGTCAAAGTGGCGCTCGTCTTTAACCATAACGGTGCGCGCTACTTGATAGAATACGTTGATATCAGCAAATACAACGCCGCGTTCTACTACCGTGTTAAGGTCCAGCAGCTCACGTAGCGACACTGGAACGCCCGCACGTTTGAGGGTTTCAAAGAGACCAATAAACATGGCTTAGCGGCCCGCGCCTTTTTGGCGACGCATCATAAAGGCTAAGCGCTCAAGCAGATGAGTGTCCTGTTCATTTTTAACCAGCGCACCGGCCACGGGCGGCAGTGCTTTGGCCGGGTCGCGGTTATACAGCGCTTCCTGAGCAAGCTCATCCGCCATGAGCAGTTTTAGCCAATCCACCAGCTCAGAGGTTGACGGTTTTTTCTTCAAGCCAGGGGCATTGCGCAAATCGAAGAATACTTCTAACGCCTCACTGACCATTCGAGGAGCGATGTCTGGAAAGTGAACATCGACAATCGCCTGCATGGTCTCTCGGTCGGGGAAGTCAATGTAGTGGAAAAAGCAGCGGCGTAAGAAAGCATCTGGCAGCTCTTTTTCGTTATTTGACGTAATGATGATAATCGGGCGCTGCTCGGCGCGGATAGTTTCACCGGTTTCATAAACGTGAAACTCCATACGATCCAGCTCTTGAAGCAGGTCGTTGGGGAATTCGATATCCGCCTTGTCGATTTCGTCGATCAGCAGCACAACGCGCTCATTCGCCGTGAAGGCATCCCATAGTTTGCCGGGCTTGATGTAGTTGGCAACGTTCTCTACGCCTTCCACACCTAACTGGGAATCGCGCAAGCGGCTCACCGCATCGTACTCATACAAACCCTGGGCTGCTTTGGTGCTGGACTTAATGTGCCAAGTGATCAGCTTGGTGCCCAGCGACTCGGCCAGCTCTTCGGCCAGCAGCGTTTTACCGGTACCCGGCTCGCCTTTGATTAAAAGCGGGCGTTCCAACACAACAGCAGCATTGACCGCCTGCTTAAGCGCGTCGGTTGCGATATAGGTCGAAGTGGATTCAAACGCCATGAGAAGGGCCTCGGCTTGTCGAAAACGTGTTGGGAAATATTCAAACAAGTGTACGTGAGGGCAAACCCCAAGGCCATTCAGAGTGAGGTGTCTTTTATGTTCTCCTGGCTTTTATCAATGCAGCCAGTTTGGCGGCACAATCCCTTGGCGCTGCATTTGCCGATATATCGTTGGCCGTGAAACGCCTAGCGCGCGAGCCACGGCGCTAATGTTCCAGTGGTGCTTTTTAAGTAGATCTAGTAGCGGCTGCCCTGGATCTGAGCAACTGTCGGAAGATAAGTCATTAGCCTTGCGCGTAATGCGTTCGCTAAGGCATTGCTCCGGTAAATCAGCGACGGTGATTTCATCGTTTTCCGAGGTGGCCAGTGCGAAGGCCAGCGCATTTTTTAGCTGCCGAATATTACCTGGCCATGCGTAAGCCAGCAGAGCGCTAATAGCATCTGCTCTTAGGCGTGGTGACTCGCTGGCGGCCCGTTCTTTGATTACGTCTGCAAACACGCGACGAATCACGTACAGCTTGTCGGCGCGCTCGTTTAGTGAGGGCAGGCGCAGCTGCGCACCGTTCAGGCGGTAGTAGAGATCTTCACGGAATTCTCCGCGTTGAATCATCTCTTCTATATTGCGATGGGTCGCGGTAATTACCCTAATATCAACCTTCACCGGCGTGTTCGCACCTAGCGGCATGACTTCCCGTTCTGCGAGTACGCGCAGCAGACGCGTTTGCAGTGCCAGTGGCATATCGCCTATTTCGTCAAGAAACAGGGTGCCTCCGTCAGCTTGGGGAATGAGCCCGCGCATGCCTTGCGAGCGCCCTCCGGTAAATGCTCCTGGATGATAGCCAAATAGCTCACTTTCGATCAGTGCTTCAGGAATAGCGGCGCAGTTGACCGCTACAAAGGGCTTGCTGGAGCGGTGGCCGCTGTCGTGCAGCGCGCGAGCAACAACTTCTTTACCTGTCCCAGTGTCGCCACTAATAAGGACATTAACACTGACTTCATTGCGCAGCCTCTCAGCCAGTTTTTGTATTTTCCGCATGGCGGGGTCATCGGCACCCAGGCGAGCCAGTGGCTCCGGTAGCGATGATGCGGGCGGTTGCTGTGCATGCGTCGATCGAGTGCGGCGAGGTTCCAGCAGGCTAATAAAGTAAATCGTGTTGTCGGCCCTGGCGCGAAAGGCACGCAGCTGATCATCTGAGCCGCTATTGATGCTCAGCACGTCGGCGATTTCGCATTCAAATAGTTCATCCAATATAGGCGTGTGGCGCGCTGACCAAGGTGGCCACCGGTGCTGATGGCAGGCGATGAGTTCACGGCCGACGGCGTTGGCCGCTATTACCTGGCCATTTTCTTCAATGGCGATCAGGCCACGCCCGTTCACATGCACAAACTCCCGGGAGGTATCCAGGCGTACCATTAGGCAGTCGCGGTAGCGCCGGAGAAAGTAGGCATCTTCAATCATGCGGGCGTAGAGAGTTACTAACGAAAGGCTAAAGTTTTGGCTTTCATGTTGGCTAGGTGATTGCAGAGCAGAGATATCCAGCACGGCCATGACGTTACCTTGTGGATCAGTGATAGGTGCAGCGGTGCAGGTCAGCGAAATATGCGAGGCATCAAAGTGTTCCTGGCGGTGGCAGATAATCGCTTGGCGGTCATGAAGGCAGGTGCCCACGGCGCAGGTGCCAGCAAATCGCTCGTCCCAATCGGCGCCCAAGTAAAGACCCGCTTGGCGCAGTAACCTATCTTTATGGGGGTCGCCGCGAAACTCAACAGTAATACCACGATGGTCGGTGAGTAGCAGGACGTAGCCCAACTGGGAGATTTGCTGATAAAGCTGATCCACGCCAGCCCTGGCAACGTGTAGGAGTTCATCAACGGGTTCCCGGTGCTCGATAAGCGTTTGCTGAGTCACAACTCTTGCGGGGCGCGGCTGGGTAGGGTCAAGCTGGTATTCATTCAAACAGCGCAGCCAGGAGCGTCGAATTGTTGGCTGAGCCGGTAGCTGAGGCACGTCCACCCCTTCGCCGAGCAAGAATATATGCTCGATATGCTGGCGCTGTACAGAGTGTAATCGTGCAGGCAATAGCGATTGAGTTGGCATGGCGTTTTGCACCGTAAGACGCGTTATTGTCTGTCCAGCCTATGCGCTCTAGCGCAGGTGTCAACGCAGCCATCTTACGCCGTTAGTCGTGTGTTACACCTGTAACGGATGTTACGCCGAGCTGTAAACAGTGTGACAGGTGTACGCCGCCGTAAATGCTCTTTAATTTTTCAATAGCCGATTATTAATCTTTACTATTCAATTGTTTATATTTTATTTGTTCGGTTTGGCACGACGGGTGCTTAGAGTTGTGTAGGTAAAAGGCCTTTCAACAATAACAAGCGTATATGGAGTACCCGCTATGTCACAGATCCCGTCACATAAAATTGCCACAACAGCCGTCGATGCGTGGCTGAGAGATTTTGATAACGCGCTACAGGCTAACGATATACAGCACGCGCTTTCACTGTTCGGTGAAGACTGCTATTGGCGTGACTTTCTAGCCTTCACATGGAATTTAAAAACCTGCGAGGGCAAAAGCGATATTCAGGCTATGCTTTCTGCAACGTTGGCTAGCGTATGTCCTTCTGATTGGCAGCTAGAAGGCGAGGCGACCGACAGTGGTGACACTTTTGATGCGTGGTTTACCTTTAAAACAGCAGTGTCTAGCGGCAAAGGCTACCTGCGTCTTAAGCAGGGGAAGTGTTGGACGCTGCTGACCACGATGCAGGCGCTTAATGACTATCCTGAGCGTCGTAACCACCATCGCCCCAAAGGGGCTGAGCACGGCGCCAATAAAAACCGCGAAACGTGGTTAGAAGCTCGGGAGCGCGAGGAAGCTGAATTAGGCTACACCCAGCAGCCGTACTGCGTGATTATTGGCGGTGGCCAGGGGGGCATTGGCTTAGGCGCACGGCTCAAACAGATGGGTGTCCCAACTATTATTATCGAGCGTAACGAGCGCGCGGGCGATTCCTGGCGTAAACGTTATAAGTCGCTATGTCTGCACGACCCTGTCTGGTATGACCATCTTCCTTATATTCCCTTTCCCGATAGCTGGCCGATCTTTGCCCCTAAAGACAAAGTAGGTGATTGGCTGGAAATGTATACCAACGTGATGGAACTCAACTATTGGAGTTCTACCGAGTGCCAGAATGCACACTTTGACGAAGTGGCAGGTGAGTGGGTCGTGGATGTGACTCGCAACGGTGAAAAAGTGACGCTACGGCCGAAGCAGCTCGTGATGGCGACCGGAATGTCGGGCATGCCTAATGTGCCGACATTCCCAGGTGCTGAAAGCTTTGAAGGTGAGCAGCAGCACTCTAGCCAGCACTCGGGGCCGGATGCCTATAAGGGTAAAAAGTGCGTCATTATTGGGGCTAATAACTCGGCCCACGATATTGCGGCCGCGCTATGGGAACACGACGCTGATGTGACGATGTTGCAGCGATCGTCTACCCATATCGTAAAGTCGGACTCATTAATGGAAGAGGTGCTAGGGCCGCTTTATTCAGAAGAGGCCGTCGCTAACGGCATTACTCACGATAAAGCGGATCTTATTTTCGCGTCTATCCCTTATAAGGTGCTGCCGGATTTTCATCGCCCGGCCTTTGCTGCCGTTAAAAAGCGTGACGCCACGTTTTACCAAAAACTGGAAGATGCCGGCTTTATGCTCGATTTCGGTGACGATGAGTCGGGGCTCTTTTTGAAATATTTGCGCCGCGGCTCTGGCTACTACATTGATGTGGGCGCCTGTGACCTAGTGGCCAATGGTGATATCAAACTACGTAGCGGCGTGGGCATTGAACGCATTAATCCACGCTCTATCACATTGACCGATGGTAGCGAGATTACGGCTGATTTGATCGTTTATGCCACTGGGTATGGTTCGATGAACGGCTGGGCGGCCCGGCTTATCTCTCAAGAAGTGGCCGACAAGGTGGGCAAATGTTGGGGCTTAGGCTCCGATACCACGAAAGACCCCGGGCCTTGGGAAGGCGAGCTGCGCAATATGTGGAAGCCCACCCAGCAAGAAGCGCTTTGGTTTCATGGCGGCAACCTGCACCAGTCTCGACACTACTCGCATTATTTGGCGCTGCAGTTGAAAGCACGTATGGAGGGGTTGGAAACGCCTGTTTACGGGCTCCAGCCGATTCATCATAAGTCTTAATGGGAAGCCAGAAATGACGCAATCAACCATGCAGGCAGCGGTTTGGTACGCAGCAAAAGATCTACGCGTTGAGCACGTGTCGCTACCCGCTATCAGTGATTCTCACGAGGTAAAGGTTAAAGTTGCTGCGTGCGGTATCTGCGGCAGCGATTTGCACGAGTATGCGGCAGGGCCGATTTTTATTCCCGTGGGCGAGCCGCATCCTATTAGCGGTGAGCAGGCGCCGATTATTATGGGCCATGAGTTTTCCGGTGAAGTCGTCGAAATCGGTGAAAAGGTATCGCGGGTGAGTGTCGGCGATCGCGTGGCCATTGAGCCGATTCTTTCCCCCCATAAAGACGGGGCTTACTTGATGGAGCGCTACAATTTGACGCCGGAGCTGGGCTTTCACGGCCTATCCGGCGGCGGTGGCGGTTTCTCTGAGTTCACCGTAGTCGGCGAGCACATGGTGCATAAGCTGCCGGATGGCCTAAGTTTCGAGCAAGGCGCGCTGATAGAGCCCGCGGCGGTTGCGCTGCATGCGGTGCGCCAGAGCTGCCTAAAAGCGGGCGACAGTGCGGCGGTATTTGGCGCAGGTCCGATTGGGCTCATGACCATAGAAGCGCTAAAGGCTGCCGGTGCTGCTCGTGTTTATGCTGTTGAGGTGGCCCCCTCACGCAAGGCAAAAGCTGAGTCGTTAGGTGCAACGGTCATTGATCCCCAGCAGGGAGATGCCGTGGCCAAACTTCAGGCATTAAGTGGCGGCGGTGTTGACGTCGCGTTTGAGGTGACGGGAATTCCTGCCGTTTTGAATCAGGCTTTGCATAGCACTCATGAAGGCGGTGAGACGGTCGTGGTGAGTATTTGGGAAGGGGAGGCTAGCTTTCATCCCAACGACTTGGTCATCAAAGAGCGCACCATGAAGGGTATTATTGCCTATCGGCATGTTTACCCCGCCGTTATTGCGCTGATGGAGCGCGGCTATTTCCGCGCAGAAGATATGGTGACTCAGCGCATTGCGCTGGTGAATATCATCGAGGAGGGTTTTGAGGCACTGCTTAGCGATAAGTCGCAGGTGAAGATTATCGTGACCCCTTAGCGCCTGCGCTACGATGATGCATCGCACCCGACTAATGCTTTGGTCTGGTGCGGTTTTTTTGCTTCAAACATCAGCCAATGTCTTTTTATTATTTAAGATTTTGAAATATATGTTTTTTATTTTTTTTGGCATGCGAATCGCTATATATATGGCAAAGGATGATTGAACAGAGTGATGTGGCGATTAATGTGTTGCTCACCCTTCATCATCTACATCGCTAGACAATCTAGCGATACACAGAGTGAGCTGGCGTGCTCCACCTAGTCCCCTTCGGGGGACTTTTTTTATGCGTGGAAAAAACTATCAGACTTGGAATTCTTATAACAAAATTTTACATGCAATTTGGAAACACTGTTCGTATACTATATACTATACAGGAAAGCCGGATAACCGGCACCGTAATACCAAGGCGCAAGGGAACTAGCGCTGCATAGAGAGGATAAATCTAATGAGCAATATGAAACTGATTTCCGCCGCTGTAATCACTGCTAGCTTCGCACTGGCAAGCCAAGCGGCTCTCGCTTATAACGCTGGCGACGTATTTGTTCGTGGCGGCGTTGCCAAGACCAATACAGGCTCAGGTAATGGTAACGTAGCGGGTGATTCACTTAATGTGCAGAGCGAAAGCGGCTTTACTTTCGGTGCTGGTTATCTCCTTACCGATAAAGTAGGCCTGGAGCTAAACAGCTCTGAGAAATTTGAGCACGAGCTTAATACAGCATCTGCCGGTGGCGTTGGTAGCATTGACCGTCTTCCTATTAACCTGCTGGTGAATTACTACCCGATGGGTGGCTTAGATTCACGCGTTCAGCCTTATGTAGGTGCTGGTCTTAACTACACGCGCTTCTCTGGCGAGCCGAGCGGCTTCAACGTTGATGAAAGCTATGGTGTGATTGGCCAAGCAGGCGTTGATCTTGCGATCACTCAGAATATCCTGCTTAACGGCTATGTTAGCTATGCTGACGTACGTTCTGATATCAACGCAAATGGTGCTGGTCAAGTTGGCGAAATTGATATCGAGCCTGTCACTATTGGCGGCGGTGTGACTTACCGCTTCTAAGTTCTATATAGCCTGAGTTTATATAGACATAAGCTTTATGTGACTTAGGCTCTATGTGGCACCACGTGTCATATAAAGTGTTAGTAAATCATCGCCCGGCCTTGTGCCGGGCGATGTGCATTCTACACATTGATAAGACCTGCTAAACAGTAACAAGACGTTCTAAAGGGTGGCAACACGCTTTCAGGGCGTTAGATTGTCAAAACCGCTTTCCGTCACCGCCACATTATCCTCAATGCGAATACCGCCACAGGGCGAGAGTTGGTCTATCAGCGGCCAGTTAATGGGCAGTGAAGAGTTACGCAGTGGTTCAAGCAGCATGTCGATAAAATACAGGCCTGGCTCGATGGTAACTACCATGCCAGGGCGGAGCGTGCGGGTTAAGCGCAGAGCCGGGTGATTTTCCGGCGCTGGCGCGGGGGTGCCGTCGGGGTGGCGCAACCCGGCTACATCGTGCACCTGTAGACCCAGCGAATGACCTAGCCCGTGAGGGCAGAATGCTCGCGTGACGCCTTTAGCAACGGCTTGCTCGACCGTGCCTTGGAATAGCTCGTGAGCAATGAGTATTTCAGCTAAGTGATGATGCATTTGCTCGTGAAGCGCCACAAAGCTAACGCCGGGCGCTACGCCTTTAACCAACTCATCTTTTAAGCCATGCATTGCCGTGACTAGCTCGCCAAAGGCCGCTGGTGCATCGGGGCCGGCGTATGTACGGGTAATATCCGCGCAGTAACCACGAAAGCGTCTGCCTGCATCGACCAATAAGCTATAGCGTTGTTTAGGTGCTTTGAGATCGTAATGCTGGTAGTGCAGAACACCGGCATGTTGATTTAGACCAATAATGTTCTGGTAAGGGACGCTTGATTCACGCTGACGACTTGCCGCTAAGTAGGCGAGCTGAATATCCAGCTCACCTGAGGCGCCAATAAAGGCGGCCTGCGCAGCTTGATGGCCCGCTATCGCTAAGCGATTTGCTTCGCGCAGACAGGCAATTTCATACGGCGTTTTGAGTAGTCGCAGTTCATCCAGTGCATGGACGATAGTTGCTGGCTGGCATTCGGCGTTTAACGATTGCAGGGTGCTAGCGGGGAGGCGTTCAATATCACCAATAATGGCAGCTTTGCCAGCCAGTGACGGGGCAACTTTATCGCTACATAAATGAATGTCGAATTCGGCGACCCAGGGCTCTTCAGGCAGGCGCGTGGGCAGATGCCAAAAGTCAGCCGGGGCATAAAGATAAAGCTGGGGTCGTTTTTCGGGTTGAATAATCAGCCAGCTATGCTGAACGTCAGCTAGGCCCACCCAGTGCATAAAATGGCCGTAGGTTTGAAACGAGGCAGCGTGGTCATCTGCAAAATGGTCGCTAGCGTGACCGCTGTAAATGGCTAGGCTATCCAATTGATGGTCGGCTAGTAGTGTCGCGTAAGCACTTTGTAGATGTACTAAGTGTTCGCGCTGCAGTTTAAATAGAGTCGTTGACATAACAGCAGTGCCTTTTCTCAAGTAAGTTTTCTCACAGACATCATCATCAGGCGCGGGGCGGTGCGAGCTCGCTCCAGAACCCGTCAAGTTCAGCGTGGTGATGGCTTTGATGTCGATATAGGCGTAGTTCCATAGGGACATCCCAGCGGCTGTCGCCTGCTCGTACTAGGGTCCCTTGAGCAAGCTCAGACGCTACGTTGCGCTCCGGTAGCCAGCTCATGCCGTAGCCCAGCAGCACCAACTCTTTTATGCCGGCTGCGTAAAGGTTTTCACTCTGCACGGTTAAATGGGTGCTTTGTGGCAGCCTGGCCAAATGTGCTTTAACCGCAGACCCAAGCAGCCCGCGCTTAGGGTAAGCAAGCCAGGACACCGGCTGGTCGCGAGAGCCTGGCAGCAGCGCACAGGGGGCACCATCGGCATTTAACCCCGTCACTGGAATGAGTCTTTCGTGGCCAATGACTCGGTAGTTACAGGCGCTAGTATCAATATCAAGATCGCAGCGCCCAGCCGGCCAGTAGCAAATAGCAAGGTCACACTCGGCACGTGCTAGGGCTTGAAAGTAGTCGCTGGCCACCCAGCCAGTTGCCCGCAGGTAGGGCTGCACGCGATCGTGCCATCCCGTAGACGTTAGCCATTCAGGTAGAAAATGAGGCAGCAGGCTCTGCGGTGCCGCGACCATAATACGCCGCTGCTGGCCGGCATTAATTTCGCGCACACGCGCACGGGTTAGCCGCACGCGCTCGGTTACCTGCTCACACAGGGTTAAAAACTCGTCCCCGGCGGGAGTGAGCGAAAGCGGCAGCGTTTGACGGTTAATCAGCGTTACGCCCATCTCCTCCTCAAGTAATTTAATACGACGGGAAAAGGTAGGTTGCGTAACGTGCTGATCATCTGCTGCGCGTGAGAAGTGCCGAGTTCTGGCCAGGGCAATAAAATCTTCTAGCCAGCGAATTTCCATGTTTTACCTCTCCATGCCTTTCTTCGCTGGATGTATGCCGCCCATTTCATAGGCGGCCCTCTTCAACAGCGTGGCACGCTACGCGCGTTCCGTCATCCTGGGTTTGCAATAGGGGGATTTCTTGCTTACAGCGCGCGTTAACATACGGGCAGCGGCCATGAAATACGCATCCGCTGGGTAGGTTCACCGGGGTGGGCACTTCACCTGTTAGGCGAATATGCTGTGGGCGATCATCTTTCAGGCGTGGAATCGCTGAAAGTAGCGCCTGGGTGTAGGGGTGACGTGGCTTTTCAAACAGCGTCGCCGTGGTGGCAATCTCGCAGACCGTGCCTAGGTACATCACCGCCACACGGGTACCAAAGTGCTCGACGACCGCAAGGTCGTGGGTAATGAAGAGATAGGTGAGATTGCGCTCTTGCTGAGCTTCCATCAGCAGGTTAAGTACCTGGGCCTGGATGGAAACGTCGAGTGCGGAAATAGGCTCATCGGCAACGATAAACTCAGGGTCAACGGCCAAGGCGCGCGCAATCGCGATACGCTGGCGCTGACCTCCGGAGAACTCGTGCCCAAAGCGTTTACCCCAGTCAGGATCAATGCCCACTGAACGCATCACCTGCTCGACCTTATCGAGAATCTGTTGACGCTTCCAGTCAGGATGATGCAGGCGCAGCGGTTCTTCCAGCGTTTGCTGAATCGTCATGCGCGGATTCAGCGACGCGTAGGGGTTCTGGAAAATCATCTGCATGCGCTTGCGATATGGCAATAGCTGACGCGAGCTTAGATTGTCGATACGCTGGCTGTCGTAGAAAATTTCACCTTCTGACGGTGTTAATAGCCCCATGACCGTCCGAGCGACGGTGGATTTTCCGCAGCCTGACTCGCCCACGACACAGAGCGCTTCGCCGCGCTTGATATCCAGATTAACGCCGTTGATGGCATGCACATATTCTTGGTGGCGAACCAGCTTGCCGCCTTTAAAGCGCAGCTGTTCTAGAAAATCGCCGGAGAGCGAAAAACGCTTTTTGAGATTGCGGATCTGGAGCAGCGAATCAGCGCTCTGTTCGTTCTGACGCGGGGTAGGCATCGTGGTCGGATTATCCGCTATAGCCTCAGGCTGTGAACTCATGAGGTTTCCTCCTTCAAGCGGCGGTCTTCAAGCATTTCAGCCACCATATGACATGCAACACGACAGTTGCCTGATTCGACAAATTCAGGCACTTGCTGCGTACAGGCCGGGCGAGGTTGGCCATCGACGCGATTGATAAAATCGCAACGCGGATGAAACGCGCAGCCGCTGGGAAGGTTAGAAAGCGACGGCATGCTGCCACGAATCTGATTGAGCCTTTCGCCGGGCGTGGCCATCTGCGGTAGGGCGTTGATTAAGCCTTGCGTATACGGGTGCTGCGGATCATTGATAATTTCCCGCGTTGGCCCTTGCTCGATCACTCGACCAGCGTACATAACCAGCATGCGCTGGGTGACCTGGCTGACCACGCCAAGGTCGTGGGTGATCAGGATAAGCCCCACGTTATGCTGTTCGCAGAGTTCCAGCAGCAGGGCCATGATCTCAGCTTGTATCGTCACATCAAGGGCCGTGGTCGGCTCATCGGCGATGATAATGTCTGGATCAAGCAGCAGCGCAATCGCAATAATAATACGCTGGCGCATGCCACCTGAAAGCTCATGGGGGTACTGATCTAAACGCGTTTCCGGCGAGGGGATTTGCACCTGACGCAGTTTGTCGAGGGCAATCGCGCGGGCATCTTTGGACGAAATGCGGCGGTGGGCTTTCAAGCACTCGATCATCTGCTCGCCAATAGCCAGCACGGGATTGAGCGTCATCATTGGGTCTTGAAAAATCATCGAAATGCGGTTGCCGCGGACCTTGCGCAGGCCGCGTTCAGACATGCGATTAAGCACTTGGCCGTCAAAGTTAATAGTACCGCCCGCAATAAAGCCCGGCTTAGCAATCAAGTTGAGCAGCGAAAACGCAGCGACCGACTTGCCCGCGCCAGATTCACCGACAATGCCCAAGCGCTCGCCGCGCTCAAGGCTAAAATTAATGTCTCGTAAGGCGTGTACTTCACCTTGGCGAAGTGCGAAGCGGACATCGAGGTTGTTGACTTCAAGTAGTGCCATGGTGTCCTCAGCCTTTGTAGAGTCGTGGGTTCATGACATCGCGCAGCCAATCGCCGAGTAGATTGATCGACAGCACCAGTACAACGAGTACCAGGCCCGGAATCAGGGTGATCCACCAGGAGCCCGATTGAATATAGTCAAAGCCAGATTTGATTAGTGATCCTAGCGATGGATGCGTTTCCGGCATTCCCAGCCCCAAAAACGACAGTGCCGCTTCAGAGATAATCGCGTTGGCAATCTGCACTGTTGAGATAACAAAGATAGGCGACATGGTATTGGGCAGCACATGGCGAAACATAATCCGCTTGCTGCGCAGACCCATGACGCGGGCGGCGTCAACATACTCTTTGTTTTTCTCAGCCAGTACAGAGGCGCGCACGGTGCGGGCATACTGTGGCCACTCAGCTAGGCCGATAATTAGAATCAGCATCATCACTGCATATTGGCTATAGAAAGCGCTTCCCATCGTCGCTTTGACTACGGCACCTACCACGATGGCGACCATTAGGGTTGAAAACGATAGCTGAATGTCGGCAAGGCGCATCAGAAGAGTATCAACTCGCCCGCCAAGGTAGCCCGCCATCAAGCCAAAGGTGATACCAATCAGGGCTTGCAGAATCACAGCGCCAAAGCCGATCAGTAGAGAGACGCGTGTGCCGTAAAGCACAATCGACCATAGATCACGCCCTTGGGCATCGGAGCCCAGTGCAAAACGGTCGTCTGCGCCGTCAATCCAGAAGGGCGGCATTTCTGAAGCCATGATGTCGATCTGAGCCAGGTTATAAGGATCAGTCGGCGCCAATAGGGGCGCAGCAAAGGCGGCAACCACCATGCAGATAAACACTGCTAGGCATAGCTGGGCAGTGCGGTCGCGTTTAAAGCTGTACCATAAATAAGAATCGCGTAGACGTTCCCAACGGCCGGGGGGGGAGGACTTAGTCGGTGATGACTTAGTCGGTGATGATTTAGCCGGTGATGATTTAGTGGTCATTGTCATGCGGGCTTCCCTGTCAGTTTAACAGTGGGATTCACGAAGCCGTAAATCAAGTCCACGATGGTGTTGGTGATCACGAATATGACGCCGACAATCATCAGGTAGGTCACAATCAGCGGAATATCGGCACGATTGATAGCGTCTAAAAACATCAGACCCATGCCCGGCCATTGGAAAACGGTCTCTGTCAGAATGGTATAAGCCACCATGGTGCCGATTTGCACGCCGCCGACGGTAATAACGGGCAGCATGGTGTTCTTCAGCGCATGGACGAAGTAGACGCGGCGCATAGAAATGCCTTTAGCTCGCGCATACTTGACGTACTCTGACTGGAGTACTTCCATCATTTCAGCGCGGATCAAACGAATGAACAACGGCAGCATGATGGAGGCCAGTGAAACGGCGGGTAATACCAAATGCTGCAGGCCATTCCAGGTGGCTAAGTTGGTATCCCAGTTGCCTACGACATTGACAAGATCATAGCCGCGGCCAAAGGAGGGCATGTTGCCTTTAGTAGAAAAGAAGCTGTTGAGCCATGCGCCCCAGCCCGTGCTTTCTGGAAACACGGTGACGGTCACGCCAATGGCAAAAATCTGAATAAGGACGATCGCGGTTAGGAACACCGGTATCGAAATGCCGATAATAGAGACGCCCATGAATAGGCGTGAAATCGGTGAGCGGGGCTTAATCGCGCTGTACACGCCAATGGGCACTGAGAACAGCATGATAATCAGCGTGGCTGCAAACACCAGCTCTAACGTGGCCGGTAAGTGGCGGCCAATGACCTGCAGCGCAGGTTCACGATAAAAGTACGAGTCGCCAAAATCGCCTTGTACCGCGTTTTTGGCGAACCGCACATACTGCACTACGAAGGAATCGTTGAGGCCTAAGCGCTCGCGAAGAGCCTCTCGCTCGCTTTCAGGTACCGACTGGCCCACCATTTGCTGTACGGGGTCACCCAGGTTGTCCTGGATGGCGAAGGCCAGCACGCTGATGACGAACATCACCAAAATCGCGTGCATCAGCCGCTTGATTAGAAAGGCAATCATGGCGTACGCCACCTATATAATGGGTTCAACAAAGGGAGTTGGGACACGTTATGCAGAATTATTGACCGCCAATTAAAAGGCTTCGCCCCTTAAACGCTTAAGGAACGAAGCATGCTTGCGGCTAACTCTTTTGCAATTAACGCTGCAGTGACTTGCTTAACGCTGTGTCACTAACTCGCGATGGATTGATTAATCATCGCTGCGATTAATGACCAGGTCACCTAGGTAAGGGAAGTCAATGGCGTTGACCACTGGCTCAATGTCGATACCCTCTGCGGCGGCGTAGGCCAGATTCTGCCAATGCAGCATGATGAAGCCGGCATCTTCATACAGCATAGCTTCAGCTTCGCGGAGCATTTCGTTGCGTTTTTCTAGGTCGACTTCGCTATCAGCTGCGGTGACCAATGCATCGATTTCTTCGTTGCAATAGTTGCCGTAGTTATATTGGCCAGCGCCAGATTCATCATCAATGCAGAAGGAGAGGTACTGGAAGAAGTTAGCGGTGTCTTCGGTATCCGAGTGCCAGCCAAGCAGCGCCATATCAGATTCGCGCGTATCGTACTCCGGCCAATACTGGGCAAGCGGCATGGTGCGCAGGTTAACATTAATGTTAATTTGCGCCAGCATGTTGGATACCGCTTGAGCGATTTGAGCATCGTTCACATAGCGGTTGTTGGGCGCGATCATCTCAACGCTGAAGCCATCTTCATAGCCTGCTTCGGCCATTAGCTCTTTGGCACGCTCAATGTCATAGCGCGGCACTAAATCCGAGTTGTGACCTGAGTAGCCCATCGGTGAGAACTGGCCAGCCGGTGTCGCGAAGCCGCGCATCAAACGATCAGCAATACCTTCCTGATTGATGGCTAAATCAACGGCTTGACGAACGCGAGCGTCCTGGAAGGCTTCCACACGCTCTTCGTTCATTTGGAGGCCAATAATGCGTGTTCCGTCAATCTCAACTAAATCAACGCCGTTGGCTTCCCGCACGCGATCTAAGTCATTGGGCGGTACGGCATCAATGAAGTCGACACCGCCTGAAAGCAGGGCAGCAACGCGTGAGGCATTTTCAGCAATAGGGGTTAACACGATGCTTGAAACGTTGCCTTCGCTTTCGGTGTCCCAATAGTCGTCAAAGCGCTCGAAATCAACCCGTACGCCCTGGCGGCGGTCGGTGACAACGAAGGGGCCAGTGCCTGAAACGTTGCGTGAAGCGAAGGAGTTACCGGCTTTAACTATTTCAGCTTTGTCTTTGCCATCGTCAGTTTCACCGCTGTAGTACTCGCTATCCATTGGGAATATATAGGTGGCGAGGTTAAGCAGCAGCGGGTAAGGCTCAGTAGTCACGATTTCAACGGTATAGTCGTCAATGGCTTCGACGCTCGCTACCGGCTCAAAAATGGCGCGGTAGTCAGGGCTTTCTTTTAAACGCTCAATGGTCCAAACCACGTCTTTGGCAGTGAAGGGGTTACCCGAGTGGAAAGTGACGCCTTCACGCAGTGTCATGCGCATGGTGGTTTCGTCGACCTGTTCCCACTCACTGGCTAGGCGAGGCTCGAATTGAAAGTCTTTTGTCCAGCGTACTAGCGGGTCAAACGTTAAATGCGATAGGCGCAGCATGCCGCCGGATAGCTGCTCGTGTGGATCAAGCGTTTCAGGATCAGCGGAGTAACCAATGCGCAACGTTTCAGCGCTAGCCGTCATCGGCAGCAGCGTCGTACCGGCAACCACTGCACCAATAACAGTCGCTAGCAGAGTCTTCTTGAACGTCATATTCGTTCCCTTTATTCATTGTTTATTATTAATTTTACGGATGTTTTCTTGTATCGAGCGATACGTTAAATTGAGAAAACGCCAGTAAAACAGACACGGTCAGCTCGTAAGCTATGCTAACAACATAGTGAATACCCATAGCCTCATACAATCGAAATAATGACAGGCATCATTCGTCTACTAAATGACAGCGCTAAGGACGGCGTACAATCGCCTACTGACTCGGCAAAAGCATTGCAGGTAAAATAGCGCAAACATCAGAGAGGGACTCACCATGTGGAAACAAATTGGCATCGCCGTAATAGCAGGGTGGCTGCCCGTCGGTAGCGTGGCCTCTGATCAATCGCTGCAGCAATCGCCGGACATTACAGGAATGCTTGAGGGCGATTCACAAGAGTGGTTTGTATTAAGCCAAGGTGATGACTCCAATGCCTCGTTCGTCGAATTTGGTGACGACATTAACATCGATATCACCGGTTTTATCGACCCTGAGCGCTGGGATGCGCAAGAGGCGCTGTCTATTAGCCTAACTGTGCGTGACGGTCAGTTGTTGAGTGCCGCCGTTCTTCAGCTTATTGGCACATCGACGTCCCCGCCTTTATATACTTCTGACGGCGGTGACGTGACGGTTTCACTGACGCACTACGAGCGTGATGGCCAAACGGTGCATGTGGCGGGCACCATCCAAGGGATGCTGGCGCTTCAAGTTCAGCTAGGTGATGCGCCGGATCCCAATGAAAGCATTGATATTGACGTGACGTTCGATATCGAGGCGCAGAAGATAGAGTTTTAAATCTAAGGCCCAACTGCGCCGGGCCTTCTTGTGTCGCTCAACCGAACTGCTGATGCAGCCAGCTATTAATAGTATCTGACTCGTACATCCATTCCTCACGCCCATCGTCATGAGCGATCTTTAAACACGGCACTTTACTTTTGCCGCCGCCTTCTAAGAGCGCCTGCTTGTGGGCGGGGTCAAGCTGAGTATCGCGTAACTCAATATTCAATCCCAGGCGTGCAATCTCTTTACGTACCTTTATGCAAAAAGGGCAGGTGCGAAATTGATACAGTGTAAGGCCCTGGCACGCTTGATCAACGCGAGCCTGATCTTCAGGCGTGCGCTCAATTGACGTCGGTGTAGTGAGCTTTTCCGACACAATCATAACGGGGGCGAGTACGGCGCGAAGACCACGGAAAAAGTAGCGAATAAGAATGCGCATATAGGGCTCCTTGGCTGATAACAGCATGACAAGTGGGTCGACGAATTGGCGATAAAACGCATAAAGAGTGGCCGCATCCTGCAACAACTGAAGGGATTTGTCACTTGAAGAGCTTTGACGGGCGTTAATCGCGGTTTATAACGATGAGGTGATGAGCAAATTGCACCAGCATGCTAGGCTATTTAGCTATTTTTGCGCTTATTTTGTAATGCATTTATGGGCAGTTAACTAGTTGAAATCATTTATTGGCGATTAACGGGGCGAGAGGCATGCACCTTCATATTATTGGTATCTGCGGCACCTTTATGGGCAGCCTAGCGTTACTGGCGCGCGAGCTGGGGCATGAAGTTAGCGGCTCTGATAAGAATGTTTATCCGCCCATGAGTACTCAGTTGACTGATGCTGGGATTACCTTGATGGAGGGTTATACAGCAGAGCATTTATCGCCAGCTCCCGATCTTGTCATCGTAGGTAATGCGTTATCACGCGGTAATGCAGAGGTCGAAGCGCTACTTAATAGCGGCGTGCCGTATACCTCGGGTGCGCAATGGTTGGCTGAGCACGTGCTGCCAGGGCGGCGCGTTATTGCCGTTGCCGGCACCCATGGCAAAACCACGACGGCTAGCGTTGTCGCGTGGCTATTAGAAAGCGCCGGTTTAGCACCGGGCTTCTTGATTGGCGGCGTGCCGCGCAACTTTGGCGTATCGGCACGGCTAGGCGATCCACAGGCGCCGTTTATAGTCGAGGCCGATGAATATGACACGGCCTTCTTCGATAAGCGCTCCAAGTTTGTTCACTATCGCCCTCGTATCGCGATTCTCAATAATCTTGAATTTGACCATGCTGATATCTTTCCCGACCTGGCCGCCATTGAGCGCCAGTTCCATCACTTGATTCGCACCGTGCCCAGCCAAGGTCATTTGCTGGTCGCTGATGAGCAGCCCGCCCTGGACCGCGTTCTGGAGCAGGGAGCCTGGACGCCGGTCGCGCGCTTTGGCAATCAAAACAATAGCCAGTGGCAGCTGCGCTTAGAACGTGCTGATGCCAGCCGCTTTCAGGTCATCCACTGCGCGGATGAGCACGGCCAGGATGAAGATGCTGTCGTTGAGTGGCCGTTAACGGGAGAGCATAACGCGCGTAATGCGCTTGCCGCGCTAGCAGCCGCGCACCTGTGCGGGGTTGATTTAGCCCGTGGTTGCGCTGCATTGGCGCGGTTTGAAACGCCCAAGCGGCGCCAGGAAGTGCGTGGTGAAATCAGTGGTATTCAGGTGATTGATGATTTTGCCCATCACCCCACGGCCATTGCCGCCACGCTCAAAGGGCTACGCGCCGCCACTACCAAAGGCCGCTTGCTGGCGGTTATTGAGCCACGCTCAAATACCATGCGTTTAGGCGCGCTACGCGAGCGTTTGCTTGAAAGCGTTGCTGATGCTGATGCTGTGTTTTGGTTTCAACCCAGCGGGTTGGACTGGTCGATGGAGGAGCTTGTCGCCGAGCAAGATGGCCGTGGGCAACTATTTAGCGAGATCACGGCGCTAGTAGAGGCCGTGGTTAGTCAGGCGTCACCGCTAGATCGTATTGTGGTCATGTCCAACGGTGGTTTTGAGGGCGTTCATGAGCGCCTGCTTGCCGCGCTAACAATCGCCAAGGAGAGCCAAGCGTGACAAACACAAGCGGTACATCGTTCAAAAAGCCGATTACGGTGGCGCTGACGGGCGCCTCGGGGGCGCAATATGGCTTACGCCTGATTGATGTATTGGTCGCCGCCGGTCATGAAGTATGGGTTATGGTGTCAAAAGCAGCCCACATGGTGATCGCAACAGAAACGCCTTTCTCACTCCCCGCGCAGCCCCAGCGTTTAGTGGAGGCGCTCAGTGAGCGCAGTGGGGCGCAGGCTGGGCAAATACGCTGCTTTGGGCGTGAGGACTGGATGGCACCCGTGGCATCCGGTTCAGGCGCGCCCTCAGCCATGGTCGTTTGCCCGTGCTCCACTGGATCGTTGTCAGCTATCGCAACAGGGGCCAGTAATAACTTGATTGAGCGGGCCGCGGATGTCGCTATTAAAGAGCGGCGCACGCTGGTGCTGGTGCCGCGCGAAAGCCCGCTGTCGCCCATTCATCTTGAGCACATGCTGGCGTTGAGCCGCCTGGGGGTGGTCATTTTGCCTGCTGCGCCAGGATTTTATCATCGCCCTCAGAGCATTGATGATCTTATTGATTTTATCGTAGCGCGTATTCTTAACCAGCTGGGCATTGAACATACTTTGCTCCCTCGCTGGGGCGAAGCTGGTAGTGCGGCGACTCCTCCTTCTGCACAGGAAGATTTATAGATGATGTCTTGGGCGACACTTTCGGTTTTTGTGCCAACGTTTCTCTTTGTTTCACTAACGCCAGGGATGTGCATGACGCTCGCCATGGTGCTTGGGATGACCCAGGGCGTTAAGCGGACGCTATGGATGATGATCGGGGAACTGGCGGGCGTGGGCTTAGTCGCCGCCGCCGCCGGTGCGGGCGTTGCCGCGCTCATGCTGCGTCAGCCTGAATTATTTGTGCTGTTTAAATGGGTTGGGGGCGCCTATCTCGGTTATTTAGGCATCATGATGTGGCGCTCGCGTGGGCGTATGGCGATTCCTAGCGAGCTGGATGCCGGCCCACCGGCCAGCCGCCTTCAATTGGTAACGCAAGGGTTTGTCACGGCCGTAGCCAATCCTAAAGGATGGGCCTTTTTTATGGTTTTGCTGCCGCCATTCTTGGACGGTGGTCGCCCTCTGTTTGGCCAGCTCAGTCTTCTGATTGCAGTGATTTTGACTATCGAGTTTGCGAGTATGCTGGTCTATGCCACTGGCGGCAAAACGTTGCGCAACGTGCTGGGTAAAAGCGGCAACGTGCGTTTGCTAAATCGCATAGCCGGTACGCTAATGATTGGCGTGGCCCTGTGGCTGGCGCTGGGTTAGCTAATACCTGGTCGCTAAACCGGTGGCAGCAGTCCTACGCGGGCGCTAATAAGTACTAAAGATGCGATACATAGCAGCAGCCATGGGCAGGGGCGTAAACACGCTCGAGGCTGCTGCTGCCAATGAAGCAGTGTCAGTGCACATACCACCAGCCCTAATAATGCCCCGCCAACAAGATCGCTAAACCAATGCACCCCCACCACCAACCGCGATAGTGCCATCGGTAGCGCAAAAGAGAGGGCTACCCAGTAGGCCCAAAAACGTTGTTGTCGCGGTAGTTCGGCAGCAATAAAAGCTGCCGCCAGACCCAACAGAACCACGGCCGTTGATGTATGGGCGCTGGGATAAGAAAACGAGCCCATTAAGTAGTCCGGGGTGCCTGGGCGAGGACGAGCAAACAGCTCCTTAATCAGTGTGTTGAGCATCGCTACGCCGCCTAATGCGCCGCTCCAATGCAATAGAGCATCCCACCTATTGCGCACCAGCATCCAGATTGCCCAGGGCAGCGTTAACGCGATAATACCGTAGGTGTCGCCGATTCGAGCAAAAACATTCGCGATTATGTAGGTGATATCGCTGTGCAGCCATACGAACATGCGCTGAACGAGTAAATCCATTTCCAGCGGGCCGTGATGATTTATAACCAGCAATGTCCAGCCAGACAAGCTGCCTAACGCGATCACTAGCAGCAGCAACGACGCCAGTGGGACATCGCCCGTTTGGCTCATTGCAAGCCAAGGACGTCGTAATAGCGGGATGCGGCGAATACTTCCGGCAATGATGCGATAAAGCCGACCATGGCGCGACGCCTGATGCCGGCCCCAAGAGAAAATAACCGCCAATACAATAATGATAAACGCGAGTATCACTAAGCCTGCTTCTAAGCCGGGCGGTAGATTTAGATGGTGCTGCCAAGCGCGCCCAAGCAAATAGCCGGGCAGTATATAGGCGGGCGCCCAAAGCGCTGCTGAGATTATGTTGGCCAACACAAAAGTGCGCGGCGGCATGCGCATCATGCCTGCCACTAATGGAATGATGGGCCTCACTGGGCCTACAAAACGGCCAATAAAAACGGATGAAACGCCATAGCGCTTAAAGAAGCGCGTACCCCGATCTAGCCATTCAGGGTGCTGCGACAGTGGCCAGCGCTGAGTCACCTGCTCGCGATGTTTAAAACCCAGTGAGAAGCTAATGCCATCGCCTAAAACGGCGCCGATGAAGGCCGCGCCTATCAACCATGCCAGGGCAATATCCTGATGGCCAGCTAATGAAGCCATCGTGGTTATTAACATAACGCCGGGTACTAGCAGGCCCACTAGCGCTAGAGACTCGACAAGTGCAATAACGAGAACTAGGCAAAGTAACAGCGGTGGGGATAACGTTAAAGACTGTAGCGTATCAGCGAAGGACACAAGCCTCTCCAGCTAAATGTTTGAATAATAAGTAAACGGAGGCTAAGCGTGCGCGATAGCCGCGCCGCGTGCTTCTAAACGGCTTAAATAACGTTCGAAACTTTCTACGCGAGCAGGTATGCAGGCTGCAATACGTACTTCAAGTTGCCCTGTTTCGACCAAAACACACCGAGAAAGTGCCCGCTGTAAGCGTTCACGGACCAATAGTGCACCGCTTTCACTGGTATCTGGCAGCACAAGCCAGAAAGTAGCATTGCTCGTACGCCCCAGAACATCATGGTCGCGGCAGCGGCTGTGAACCTCACTGCACAGAGCGCCTAGCAGTGCTGTTTTGGCGCGCTGGCCAAACTGCTCCTCGGCCATATCTAGCTGGGGAAGGTGCAATACTAACAGGGCTAGCTGCTTATTAAGCATCTCTGCGCGCTGGTATTCACTATGCAGCCGCTCTTTAAACGTATCAATATGGTAAGCGTTACAGTCGCTGTCGTTTGGGTCGGTGGCGCGTAGCAGTGCTTGGCGACGGGCATGCTCCCAGCGCGGTAAGGCGAGAAGAAGCGTTATTGTGACGTAGCCCACGACATTCGAAGGTGATGAATTAGCCACGGCAGGCAATAGCCACCACAGCGGCCCTGCGATTATGTTGATGGTAATCGCAGCCGACAGTGGCAATAGCAAAAATGCAGCGATAACAGGGAGGCCTAGCCAAATAGGTGACACCTGCGGCTGATAGTAAAATGCGCCAAGTACTACGGCGTAGACACTGCAGAGTAAAATCATGCGGGGTAGGTAAGCCGCTAGCTTTTGCCCCATGTGCATCAAAAGTGCCGATATGAGTAGCAGCGTTGTAAAGGTAGGAATTAATAAATCACGATATTCCCCCATCGCATAAAGCCAAAGCGCATAGCTTGCCATCAGTACAATGCTTGACCCGTAGGCTTGCGCCATTAAGCGTCTTGGGATGCGCTGCTGTGTCATGTTGTCTCTCGCGCTATCGATTGCTTGCTCATTTTCGCTAGCGTAGCGGCATCGATATCCGTTAATCCAAAATGTTCGCTCGTTGTAACATCTGGCAGCGCGGTTAGCAGTATGCGGCGCCGGTGTGCTGTCTCTTGCACAGAGCGGGCAAGCAGTATCGTGACCAACGTTGTGTTGTTGATGCGATAGACGTTTTCGAACGCGTGTGTCAGGTCGCACAGTTTATGTGCAGTGGGCCAAAGCTGGTGGCGTTTCACATGCAGAATAAATATTTCGGCGTGCGTTCCCTCGCGTTGACAGCGCCGCTGCTCCCGAGGGATATCACGAAGCAGCTGCTCCTCAGCCCATAGATTTAGACCTGGTATCAAGCGTAAGCGTTGGCGAATAGCCCCGTTCATATCGATAAGTTGCTGTGCCCGCGACAGGGCGATCAAACTGAGTATTATCACGCTAGCTAACAAGAGTATGAGAGTCGGGGTGTCCAACTGAGGTGCCACCATTGCCGTACTAATCAGCGCAGCACTTAGAGTAAAGGCAGTGCCCCATCTGCGTTGCGGTAACATCAGCATGGCAGCCCACGCCCAAATTAAAATGCTGCGCTGCTCTGGTGCTGTGGCTATTAACCCCATCAATAGTGCGCCGGGTACTATTTGCCATGGCAGCCCTCGTGAGCGGCGGTGGCTAAAGTCGAGCACTAGCGCAGTGATACACAGCCAGCCGACGGAAAGCCAAAGCACTATGCTGGCAGCGTTGGACGGGGCGGGTGCCCAAAACGCTAAGGCGGCGGCAGCGGCGAATAGATTGGCTCGTAATAGGCCGATTTTGTACTTGCTTTGCATGGTGGCTTATTATTCGTCCTGAGTAACCTATCGTCCTGAATAATCTGGCGCGCTTAGGCAAATGGGTGAGCGCAGGATGGTAAACGTACGCTGTATACATTAGCGCCTTAGTCATCCTTAGCATAACGTCCAAAAGGCGTAACATCTTTATCAGCGTGAAAAACGGCAACGCGAGCATGCTTGCCGGCCTTGAAGAAGCAATATTAGTTGACGACCCTAGCCAGTGCTTAGGGCACCTATAACCGAGTATGCGCGACGACGCGCGGAGACAGCATGAGCGTTTCAACACCGTTCCAAAGCGGGGCCCTTCAACACCTTTCTAGCGGTGATGTGCCCGCCTACATGCAGGCACTGGGGCAGGCGGCTCGGCACGCTGCCAGTGAGCTGCGGCGAGCGGATACTGGCTTGAAAAATCGTGCTTTATTCGCCATTGCCGATCGCTTAAAGGCTGCGCGCGCACGCATTTTAGACGCCAATGCAGCAGATTTACAGCGCGGTCGTGAAAACGGTTTAGAGAGCGCGCTACTAGATCGTTTAGCGCTGGACGAGGTGCGGGTTAGTAGCATGATTGAAGGCCTTCATCATGTGGCAGCGCTGCCTGATCCGGTGGGCGAGATTGACGATATGCAGTTCCGACCCAGCGGTATTCAGGTGGGTAAAATGCGCGTGCCGCTAGGCGTTATCGGTATTATTTATGAGTCACGTCCAAACGTGACGCTGGAAGCCGCAAGCCTGTGCTTGAAGTCGGGTAATGCCTGTATTTTACGCGGCGGGTCGGAGGCTAGTGAATCCAACGCTGCCATCAGCGCTTGTATTCAAGCAGGGCTTGCGGATGTAGGGCTGCCCGCTGGAAGCGTGCAGGTGGTTGCCACGACTGATCGCGCGGCCGTCGGTGAAATGATCAGTATGCCCGAGTATGTTGATGTGATTATTCCACGGGGCGGGAAATCACTGATTGAGCGTATCTCCCGTGAGGCGCGCGTGCCGGTGATCAAACATTTGGACGGCGTATGCCATGTGTACATTGATACAACGGCGGATCCCGCTAAAGCACTAGCGATTGCTGTCAATGCCAAAACACATCGTTATGGCACCTGCAACACGATGGAAACACTGCTGGTGGATGCGCCGATTGCAGACCTGCTGTTGCCTGAGCTAGCGCGCGCTTATGGCGAGCATGACGTTGAGCTGCGTGGCTGCCAGCGTACGCTGGCGCTATTGCCCCAAGCCATTGCTGCCACGGATGCCGACTGGACAGCGGAGTATTTAGCTCCGATTCTGGCCATCAAAATCGTTGATGGCATCGAGGAAGCCATTGCGCACATAGAGTTTTACGGCTCCCATCATACCGATGCGATTGTCACTCAAGATTACTCGCTGGCACGACGCTTTATGGCTGAAGTTGATTCCAGCTCAGTGATCGTCAATGCATCAACGCGTTTCGCCGACGGTTTTGAGTACGGCTTAGGCGCTGAGATTGGTATTTCAACCGATAAGCTTCATGCCCGTGGCCCGGTAGGGTTAGAAGGGCTTACAACACGTAAGTACGTGGTGTTTGGTGACGGGCAGGTGCGCGAGTGATTAGGTGGAATAATAAGGGGGTGAAATGAGCAGCCATGAACCTCGTGTTGGTATGCTTGGCGGCACATTTGACCCCGTTCATCTGGGCCATTTGCGTAGTGCCGTGGAGCTACACGAGGCGCTGGCGCTTGATCAATTGCATATGATTCCAGCGCAGCAGCCACCGCTGCGCGGACGCCCGCAGGTATCTGCCCAGCAGCGCTTGTCACTGTTACAGGCGGGTATCGGCGACACTCCAGGGCTTGTCGCGGATGACCGTGAGCTGCAGCGCGGCGGGCCTTCCTACAGTGTCGATACGCTGGCCGAGCTGCGAGCCCATTATGGCGAGCATGCCCGCTTAGTAATGGCCATTGGCTATGATGCCTTCCTGCGGCTTGCGCAGTGGCATCAGCCTGAGCGCATATTTGCACTGGCCCACTTGGTGGTCATTGCGCGGCCTGGCTACAGTGACGCGTTGCCTGAATCATTAACGGAACTGGTGGGGCAACGTGGAGTCGATAGCGTAGAACAATTGATGCAGAGCCCCCGCGGGGGATATTTATTCCTTGAACTGCCTTCATTGTTGGCAATTTCCGCCACGGGCATTCGCGAGTGTTTATATCAAGGCAAAAGCGTGCGTTATTTGATGCCAGAGCCCGTTGAGCAGGCCATTAAGCACCACGGACTTTATCAGCAGTGAGATATAGCGCTGGCAGTCAGCAAAGAAGCCGTTACAATGGCCGGCTTTATTGACCGGTTATCGAACGAGGTTGTCTTTAGGAGTCATGCACATCGATACATTGAAAAGCCTAGCGGTTGACGCGCTAGAAGAGCTAAAAGCACGTGACATTACGCACTTGGATGTTTCCAAATTAACCGAGGTCACTGACCTCATGCTGATTGCCAGTGGTACATCTACTCGGCACGTAGCCGCGATTGCCCAAAACGTGGTTGAAAAAGCCAAAGCGGCCGGGCTGCGTCCTCTGGGTGTTGAAGGTGGCGATAATGCTGACTGGGTGCTTGTCGACCTAGGCGACATTGTAGTGCACGTCATGATGCCTGAAGCGCGGCTTTTGTATGATTTAGAGCGTCTTTGGGCTGATTTGCCGAGCGACTCTAACGCTATTGACGAATCGCTTGAACGCTTCCGCGAGCGGGCCAGTATGTCATGAAAATTCGGCTGTTAGCCGTGGGTAACAAAATGCCTGCCTGGGTAGAAGAGGGCGTGGAGACCTACCGCAAACGGCTGCCGCGAGATTTTAATCTCGAGATTGAAGAAATTGCGCTTGGGCAACGTGGCAAAAATGCCGACATTGCAAAAGCGCGTGCTCAAGAAGCACAGCGGATTCGCGATAAGCTGCGTGGTGATGAGTACGTTGTTGCATTGGAAGTGAAAGGTAAGCCGTGGACCACCGAGCAATTAGCCCAGGAAGCCGATGATTGGCGTATGACCGGGCGCGATATTGTTCTGCTGGTCGGTGGGCCCGATGGGCTTGAGCCTTCGCTTTCGGCGATGGCGGAAAAAGCCTGGTCGCTTTCCCCTTTAACGCTACCTCATCCTCTGGTTCGTATTATGCTGGCTGAGCAGCTATATCGTGCTTGGACACTGCTAGTGGGCCATCCCTATCACCGCTAAAGATTGAATGGTGGGCAACCACTGTTCTCGACTTGCGGCGCTCATTATTCGATTTGAGAGTCATTTTTGCCATGCTCAAGCGCCCCAACACGCTTAAAAACTCCGAGCAAGAGCTGCGTATTTTTCGAGTCAGGGCGCTGATCGCTATCTTAGCCGTGTTGTTACTTGCCTGCCTATTAACGAGCCGATTGGTCTACTTACAAATCGTTCAACATGATTTGTACAGCACACGCTCTGAAAATAACCGTGTACGCGTGGAGCCACTGCCGCCCAACCGAGGTTTGATTTACGACCGTAATGGCGTTCTGCTGGCAGAAAATCGTCCGACCTATAACTTAACGTTGGTGCGTGAGCGGGTCGATAATTTAGATGAAACGCTGGCGCTTTTAGTCGACCTGCTCGAGTTGCCTGAAGAAGAGATTGAGGCATTCAATGTTCGCTCGCGTCAGCGTCAACGACCTTATCAGCCCGCGCTATTGACCAGCGATCTTAGTGAAGAGCAAATTGCGCGTTTAGCGGTTAATCGCCATCGACTACCGGGTGTAGAAGTGGAGGCCCAGCCGCTGCGCTTTTATCCCGATGCTGAAGTCATGGCCCACGCATTGGGCTATGTGGGACGTATAAACGCCCAAGAAATGGAGACCCTGGATGCGGGCCGCTATGCGGGCACGCATTTTATTGGCAAAACGGGCATCGAGCGCTTTTATGAAGAAGAGCTTCACGGCCAGGCGGGCTTGCGCAAGGTAGAAACCAATGCCCGCGGTCGAGTACTAAGAGAGCTGGGGCGAACCGACCCTGTGCCAGGCGAAAACCTGACTTTAACGTTGGATAAATCGCTTCAAATGCTCGCGTATGAGCTGCTTGATGGCCGTCGCGGCTCCATCGTCGCTATCGCGCCTGCAACGGGCGAAATTCTGGCGATGGTGTCCACACCAGGGTTTGATAGTAACCAGTTTGTCACCGGTATCGATGTGGCTTCTTATCGCGCTCTGCAGGAAAATCTTGATCTGCCTTTGTTTAACCGCGCCATTCGTGGCCACTATCCACCTGGCTCTACAATTAAACCTTTTTTAGCGCTGGCGGGGCTTTCCGAGGGCGTGATTACACCCGACAGCACGATTAATGACCCTGGCTACTATCAATTGCCTAACGATACGCGCCGCTACCGCAACTGGCTGCGTTGGGGGCACGGGCGGGTAGATTTAGAGCGAGCGTTAGCGGTATCTAATAACACTTACTTCTATACCTTGGCCCATGACTTGGGTATTGATAGCCTGCATGATCGCATGAGTGACTTTGGTTTCGGTCGGCGCGTGGCGTACGACGTTCAGGGCGAAAGTGGCGCTCTAATGCCTTCTCGGGATTGGAAGCGTGGGCGCTTTAACCAGCCCTGGTACCCGGGTGAAACCCTGTCAGTAGGCATCGGGCAGGGTTATTGGCAGGTGACGCCTTTGCAGCTTGCTAGCGCCACTGCGACGCTGGCCAACCGCGGCCACTGGGTTAGGCCACGGCTAGCGCGCCAAATTGGCGATACACCTGTTCCCCGAGACCTCCCAGACACCTTGGACGATATAACGTTGGCCAACGATGGCTGGTGGGATCGCGTTTTCAGCGGTATGGAAAAGGTGTTAAGCGGTAGCGAAGGAACCGCTCGCCGCACCGGCGCTGGACTTGAGTATCGTATGGGCGGTAAGTCAGGCACTGCGCAAGTGTTTTCGCTAGGTCAAGACCAGCGCTATAACGCGGATGAGCTAGCAGAGCGGCTGCGTGACCACGCGTTGTTTGTGGCGTTTGCACCGTTAGACGACCCTCAAATCGCTGTTTCCGTTATTGTTGAGAATGCCGGTGGCGGTAGTACGCATGCTGCCCACCTGGCGCGGGCCATGACCGATGCTTGGCTTCTAGAGGATGAAGCGCCTGACGTGGAAGAAGTGCGCGAAGCGCTAGCGGATGATAATGCCAATGTGGAGGGAAACTAAGCCATGCCGTGGCATTTTATAGCTCGATCAATGCGTGGCCATCCCGTCCGTCCGCCGGATAGCGGTATTTCACGGCGTAAAAGTATTTGGGAGCGAATCCATCTTGACCCTTGGTTACTGGGGCTACTGCTCGTCTTGATGGGCGGTGGTTTAGTGGTTCTTTATAGCGCCTCTGGTCAGTCTCTTGACTCTGTCATTGCTCAAGGCGTGCGTTTTTGCCTAGCGCTGACGGTGATGGTGATTATTGCGCAGTTCTCTCCGTCGACTTTTCTACGCTGGGCGCCACTTGGCTACGGGATCGGTGTAGCAATGCTATTGGCGGTTGATTTAGTTGGCGATGTGGGGATGGGTGCCAAGCGGTGGTTGGAAATTCCCGGCGTGATTCGTTTTCAGCCCTCCGAGATGATGAAATTAGCGGCTCCTATAATGGTGGCGGCCTACCTTAGCCGCTGTGAACTACCGCCGCGCCTGCGCGATATCATCGTATGTGGTGTGATTATTGGGGTGCCGGTAGTGTTAACGGCGATTCAGCCAGACCTGGGAACCTCGCTTTTAGTCGCCAGCGCGGCGTTAATTGTGGTGCTGCTAGCAGGCTTGTCGTGGCGATTGATAGGATTTATTGCCGTACTGGGCGCCGCGGGCGTTCCGGTACTGTGGATGAATATGCATAATTATCAACGTCAACGGGTACTAACGTTTTTAAACCCTGAAAGCGACCCCTTGGGTTCGGGTTGGAATATTATTCAATCGACCACGGCCATTGGCAGTGGTGGAATATGGGGTAAAGGCTGGCTTCAAGGCACTCAGTCGCAGCTAGAGTTTTTACCCGAGCGGCACACGGATTTCATTATTGCCGTATTAGGCGAAGAGTTCGGGTTGGTGGGGATGCTGGTGCTGCTGTGTTTGTATCTGCTGATCGTGAGTCGCGGTTTATGGATGGCAAGCTCTGCTCAGGATACCTTTGGTCGCTTGGTCGCAGGCAGCATTATATTGACGTTTTTTATCTATGTGTTTGTCAACATGGGCATGGTGAGCGGAATTCTGCCTGTTGTAGGCGTGCCGCTACCGCTGGTGAGTTATGGTGGCACCTCAAGCGTGACCTTGTTAGCGGGTTTCGGTATTCTCATGTCTATACATGCCCACCGTCGGCTGCTGTCGCGTTAGAGATAATGTGCAAGGCTCCACTTGTGCTGTTCGCGCGCGTTGCTCGGGAATGGAGGCCTCAGGAATGAAATGTTCAGGAGTAGAAAAATGAACGGGATTCACGGCAGGACGAGCAGCTATTTTTTAGCAGCGCTGATGTGCTGGGTAACGCCAGCGGCGCTAGCCGACGAGCCTTCGCAGGCGTCTCAACAGCAGGTTGCTCCGCAGTACAATACGGATAGTCAAGCGCTGGTAGATGAACTCGTCGCAGAGGGCCTGCCAAAAGCGTGGGTGGAAGAAGCGCTGGGGCAGGCGAGTTACACGCAAAGCGTGCTAGATGCTATGGAAGGAGCGGCGGAGCGTCGCCTGCGTTGGTACGAGTATCGCAATATTTTTATGACCGAGCAGCGTATTCAAGAAGGCGCTGAATTTATTAACGCTCATGCTGATGCTTTAGCACGTGCCGAAAGCACCTACGGAGTTCCCGCAGAAGTTATCACCGCCATTATCGGTGTTGAAACGTATTACGGGCGTCATAAGGGGCAGCACCGTGTGCTAGATTCGCTTGCGACGCTGGCGTTTTATCACCCCACAAGAGGTGCGTTTTTTCGTGGTGAACTGGCCGCTTTCTTACGCATAGCGTATGAGCAGCATGTTGATCCCGCTGAGTTACAGGGCTCTTACGCTGGGGCTATGGGTTACCCGCAGTTTATTCCTACGAGTTATCAAGCCTACGCCGTCGATTTTGATGGCGATGGAATTCGTGACCTGTGGGAGAATCCAGTCGATGCTATTGGCAGTGTTGCTAATTACTTCGCCGTACATGGTTGGAAGCAGGACGCGCCTATCTATCACCTGGCCAGTGGCCCTGACGTATTGCCCGTCGAGCTATTGGATGAACTTTCGTTCAATCAAACCTCAGCGCCTACGGTGAGTGTTGCTGAGCTCTCCGCGCACGGCATTGAGCCTAACGAGCCGTTAGACAGCGATTTGCCGGTGATACCGCTGGCACTTGAGTTTGCTGATGGTGAAACGCACTATCGGTTTGGTGAGTATAATTTTTATGCTATTACCCGCTACAACCATAGTCACCTGTATGCAATGGCCGTGGCTGAGCTATCAGAAGCGATTGCTGAGCGATATGAGGACGAGGAATGAATGCTCATTTATCAGCGTTACGATTAGCGAAAATGCAGCTTACAGTGCCTCTGAGAGCGGGCGGTGTACTCGCCATAATGGCATTGGTTGGCGGCTGTGCGAGCAACAACGTTCAGCGTACTGATACGCCCAGCTCAGCCAATCAAGCTGCCGCTACGGCCCCAGCGCCAACGGCTGCCAATACGGCTGGAGGGCGCTACGCGTTAACGGGCGATGCTTACCCGATTGAGCCGCCGGATGTTGCCAAAGTGCCGGATGCAGAGCCGCGTATTGAGCAACCCTCAGCAGGTGGTAACCGTTCGACCTATGAAGTGTGGGGCAAAACGTACCACGTATTGCCTGATGCGACAGGCTACGAAAGACGCGGTACGGCGTCGTGGTATGGTGAAAAATTTCATGGCTATGCCACCTCAAACGGGGAAATTTACGACATGTATAAAATGTCGGCAGCTCACCGTTCACTGCCATTGCCTACCTATGCGCGCGTAACAAGTCTCGATAGCGGCCAGTCGATTATTGTCAGGGTTAACGATCGCGGCCCGTTCCACAGTGATCGTGAAATCGATTTGTCCTACGCGGCAGCGGCTCGGCTAGGCTTTCTCGATAACGGTACGGGGCCTGTGAAAGTGGAGGCTATTGATTCCGAACGTTGGGTCGCTGAACGTGGTGGGGCAACCCCGGAACGTGCCGTGAGTCAGGTGCCCGCGACTCGTCCGTCGCCTAGCGTTGCCACGCAGCAGCCCGCTGCACCCGTGCCAGCTGCTCCTGTTCAAACAGCGGTTGCTCAAGCGCCTGTTGTTCAAGAGCCATCGGCACCTACGACAGCCGGTGATAGCAGTGGGGCTATGTATCTACAGATTGCCGCTTTGGGTAGTCCCGAAGGTGCACAGCAGTTACAGCAACGGTTGGAAGGTGAACAACCGCACTCAGTGCGTATAATGAACGACGCGGATATGTATCGAGTGCAGGTGGGCCCTATTGCACCGGCGCAAGAATCTCAAGCACGTGAAGCGTTACGTCAAGCGGGCTTCCCTCAAGTGTTTGTTGTGCGATAATTCACTGCCTATCTATTTCTGGCGGCGCGACTGACGCGCCGCTGTTTTTTTCCAAGTAAGCTTTCAAGTAAGTGAGACTGACGTTATGAACGTGTTTACATCCATTGGCCGCTCTGCACGGCTGTGCCTTTTTGCTGCCATGGCAACTGTTACTTTGCCTGCCGCTGCCCAGGTAATTCCTCAGCCACAAACAATTATTCCGGCGGCACCACAGTTAGCGGCAAGTTCGTGGATACTCATGGATGCCAATAGTGGTCGCATATTGGCCGAGCATAACTCGGATGAACGCCTTCCCCCGGCCAGCCTGACCAAGCTGATGACCGCTTACTTGGTTGAGCGCGAGCTTAATCGAGGCACCATCAATCTGACCGACATGGTTAATGTCAGCGAGAACGCTTGGCGCACCGGCGGCTCGAAAATGTTTATTGAAGTAGGCGACCAAGTTTCTGTCGATAACCTGCTCCACGGTATCATTATCGTTTCAGGCAACGATGCGAGTGTGGCCATGGCCGAGCATTTGGCCGGTGGCGAAGCGCCTTTTGCAGACCTGATGAATCAGCACGCCACGCGTTTGGGCATGAACGACACTAACTTCCAGAACGCTACTGGTTTGCCTGCTGAAAATCATTACTCAACCGCCCATGATCTGGCGCGCTTGTCACGCCATATCATCAATGATTATCCTGACCATTATGAAATCTACTCGCATCGCTCCTTCGCCTTTGGCGGCATTGATCAGCCCAACCGCAATCGCTTGCTGTGGCGTGACACCTCGGTAGATGGGCTTAAGACTGGCTGGACAACCGAAGCGGGTTTCTGTTTGGTATCTTCGGCAAAGCGTGACGACATGCGTTTGATTTCTGTTGTCATGGGCACCAATTCTGACGAAGCGCGTGCTCAGGAAACGCAAAAGCTGCTTAGCTACGGCTTCCGCTTCTTTGAAACGATGAAGCTTTACGAGCGTGGCGCTGTTCTCGCTACGCCGCGCGTTTGGGGTGGTGATATTAACGAACTGCGAGTCGGCGTTGATGAAGAAGTCTTCATGACTCTGCCGCGCAATCGTAATGAAGAACTTCGCGCTCGCCTGAATCTTGATCCAGACCTGAAAGCGCCGATTGCCATTGGCGACGAGGTGGGTACGCTAGAAGTGCACCTGGGTGATGAAATCGTGGGCGAGCGTCGTTTAGTCGCTTTGGAAAATGTTGAAGAGGGTGGGCTGTTCAAGCGTCTGTTTGATCAGGTTCAGCGCTTCTTTAGCGGTCTGATCAGTAACTTTACCGACTAGTTTGACGTTGGTATGTTCGCTGATTAGTCCAAACGTATATTGACGATGAAAGGTTTGCTATGAAAAAAGGTGTCCCTCAGGGAGTCCGCGATTTGCGCCAGCCGGCAGTGCTGGAGCCGCCTAAAATCACCTTTCCCTGTGATTATTCATTAAAAATCGTAGGAGACGCCGCGGACGATTTTCCGGCCAGCGTATGCCAAGTCATTGTGCAATACGCTGCTGATTTCGATGCGACCACGATGCAGGTGGTTGACAGTCGAAACGGGCGTTTCCAGTCAGTGCGTGTGGTGATTAGAGCAACGGGTGAGCAGCAAATAAAACAATTGTTTGATGCTCTAAAGGCTACCGGTCGTGTCCATATGGTGGTGTAATCGTGCAAGATTCGGCGCCGATTGAGCTACATCGTTTAGGTCGCCAGCCGTATCTTCCGATATGGGAGGCGATGCGCTCGCTGACCGATACCCGAGATGAGCATACGCCTGATCAATTCTGGCTAGTTGAGCACGACCCTGTATTTACTCAGGGCCAGGCAGGTAAGCCGGAGCATTTGCTAATGCCCGGCGATATCCCAGTTGTGCAGACTGATCGCGGCGGTCAGGTCACCTACCATGGCCCTGGCCAAGTGGTGCTTTATCCGCTTTTAGATGTGCGCAGGGGTAAGATCGGTGTGCGTGATTTGGTGACCGCGTTGGAGCGCGCGGTGATTGAGGTATTGAGCAGCTATGGTCTTAATGCATATGCCAAACCTGACGCGCCTGGCGTTTATGTTGCTGGCGGGGCAGGTGAGCAAAAAATCGCCTCGCTAGGGCTGCGTATTAGACGGGGTGCCAGTTTTCATGGGGTGGCGTTAAACGTGGATGGCGATTTATCGCCTTTTCTGCGCATTAATCCGTGTGGTTATGCCGGCATGCCGATGGCGAAATTGTCAGATTTTGTGACATTACCTGATGAGCACTGCGTAGGCGATCAGTTGGCGCAAGCGTTAGCGGCTCAGTTAAAGCGCCGTTTATTGCTCGTTGAGCCGTTGCCAGCACACTAATTTTTTAGGGCTTTTGTCTAGAACCGTTATGTTCTAGATACATGATTTCTCAATGCTATAAATTGCCGCTGTACCGGGAGCCTAGAGGTTAGCTTTCAGTACAGCGGCTTTTTTATGCCTAGCCTACATTGAACGTAGGAATACGATTGGGATCGGGTTCTTGATGCTGGCCGGGAATGGCTGCAGGTGAGGCAAGGCCTAGGTTATTCTTTTCAAAAACGCGGTCAGCGCGATAGCTTGAGCGCACGAGCGGACCTGATGGAACTTCCATAAAGCCCTTTTCAAGACCAATCTCACGGTAGCGATCAAATTCTTCTGGTGTTACCCAGCGCTCTACCGGCAAGTGGTTTTTGGTTGGGCGCAGATATTGCCCAAGCGTCACAATGTCGACACCTATTTCACGCAGGTCGTCAAACGTTTGTAAGATCTCTTCGTCGGTTTCACCTAATCCCAGCATTATGCTGGTTTTGGTGATGATGTCAGGACGGTAGCGCTTGGCATGAGCAAGCACATCAAGAGTTTTACGATAGCCTGCACGCCGGTCACGTACGCGCCCCGTTAATCGCTCAACGGTTTCAACGTTTTGGGCAAATACCTGTAGCCCGGAATCAACGACGCGCTCAATCGCCGTGAGTTCGCCATCAAAGTCAGGTGTTAACGCCTCAACGACAACGTCCGGCGTGCGCGCTTTAATGGCGCTTACGCAGTTGGCGTAATGCGTTGCACCGCCATCGTCTAGATCATCACGATCTACCGAGGTCAGTACAATATAGCGCAGCCCCATCAGCTCGACTGACTTGGCCGTGTTTTCAGGCTCTTCAAGATCCAGCCATCCTTGTGGGTTGCCGGTGTCTACTGCGCAGAAGCGGCATGCGCGTGTGCAGACGGAGCCCATCAGCATGATAGTTGCCGTGCCGTTGCTCCAGCACTCGCCCATATTAGGACAGTGTGATTCCGCACATACGGTGCTAAGTCGATGCGTGGCGACGTTTTTCTTCACCGCTTCAAAGCGTTCGCCACCCGGGATCTGAGCACGTAACCACTTTGGCTTGCGCTCAAGAGTAGGGGTTTCTGCCTGCTCTTTGCGCTGCTTCATGCCATCCTTAATTACCGACATGCCATGTTCATTACGGAATTTTTCACCGCTAGACACGCGCTGCGAGGGAATCTTGCTCATAGGGACAGAGCCTCTCTATTGTGCGGTAGGCATGGTAACGGAGGGGGCGCTCACCTCTCACTCAGCCTGCCAGTTGATGCGTAACTCGCTGGATAATTCTTTAGCCTAATGGGCGCTAATGTAACATATCTCGCCGTCAACAAGACACCGATAGGCGCCACTGCCAGGGCAACCCGAATCGGTCTACGGGCTGTCGTGCTAAGGGCCAGATGCCCAGTTGAAAGAACTGAAGAGCGGCACTTAATAGTCATGAAAAAGAGATGTGAAAATAGCCTTAAAAATAGCGAGGGCATTTATTTTTGGCTAAAGATCGACGTCATGCAGCTAGTGTCCTAAACTATGTTGCGTTGCAGCATCATTGCTTTCGGGTCTGATGCTTGTGCATCTGCCCAATGGGGGGACCTATGAATTTTCTGGCAAATCCTTTGCTTTCTAGTTCCACGCTTACGCCTTTATTTGATCCGTTTGGCTTTGGGCGTGCGGCCTTTGATTACTGGCGCGATAGCGTTGAGCGTAGTGTTTTGTATTTAGATGTCATGCGCGAACGCGGCAATCAATACCTTGAACATATGGAGCAGACTAAGCCCAATGTGTTGGGTTTCGATACCGAAGTGTTAATGGATGGGCGCACGCTGCCGCGACCAACCAACTATGAGCTACTGCGCGTACTGCCCCATGAAGGTACTGAAACTGATCTACAAAAGCGGCCCTTTGTCGTTGTAGATCCGCGCGCGGGGCATGGGCCAGGCATCGGTGGTTTTAAACCTGATAGCGAGCTAGGCGTCGCGCTGAAAGCTGGCCATCCCTGCTATTTTATAGGTTTTCTGCCTTTCCCTGAGCCAGGCCAAACCGTTGAGGATGTGGTTGAGGCAGAAATCGCCTTCTTGCGTCATGTTATAGAATTGCATCCGGAAACTACCGAAAGACCCATGGTCGTTGGCAACTGCCAGGCGGGTTGGCAGCTTATGATGGGGGCTGCCTTAGAGCCTGATGTGTTTGGGCCTATATTGATTGCCGGCGCGCCGCTTTCTTACTGGGCTGGCGAGCACGGTAAGGCACCCATGCGTTATACCGGTGGAATGTCGGGCGGCAGTTGGATTACTGCGTTAACGAGCGATATCGGCGACGGCATGTTTGACGGTGCCTGGCTGGTACAGAATTTTGAGCGCCTCAATCCAGCGAACACTCACTGGAAAAAGCAATATCACCTTTACGACAATATTGATACCGAGGCGGGTCGCTACCTTGATTTTGAACGCTGGTGGGGTGGCCACGTTGTGCTTGGCGGTGAAGAAATTCAATACATCGTCGATAACTTGTTTGTCGGGAACCGGCTTTCTACCGCACAGTTAGTGACCCAAGACGGTCGTCGTATTGATCTGCGCAATGTTCGCTCACCGATCGTCGTTTTCTGTTCAAAAGGCGATGATATAACGCCGCCGCCTCAAGCATTGGGCTGGATTCGTGATCTTTATGAAGACGAAGATGATCTTATCGCTAATGAGCAAACCATAGTCTATTGTCAGCACGACACCACTGGCCATTTAGGAATTTTTGTATCGGGCAGCGTCTCGCGTAAAGAGCATACCGAGTTCACCGCCAATATGGATTATATTGATGTGATGCCACCGGGGCTGTATGAAACCACGGTGACGCATACCGATGATCATCACGACCCGGCGTTAATCGAGCGCGATTATTTGCTGGAGTTTACGCCCCGTAATTTTGAAGAGCTTGATCGGGACGTGATGCATAAGCCTGAGGATGACCGCCGTTTTGCAACGGTTGCGCGTGTTTCCGAAATTAATCTGGGCATGTATCGCCTTTTCCTTCAGCCTTGGCTAAAAGCGACCATTACGCCTGAAGCCGCGCGCTGGATGCGCCGCATGCATCCCATTCGTTTAGGTTATAAGCTACTGTCTGACCGTAATCCATTGTCAGTGCCACTGCCGGTAATGGCGGAGGCAGTGCGCAAGAATCGTCACTGTATCTCTCAAGACAATGTGTTTAAAGCACTTGAGACCATGGGCTCAGATCAGCTTGTGGCTAGCTTAAACAGCATGCGCGATTTACGTGACGCCAATACCGAAAAAATGTTCATGGATATCTATGGGCAGCCATTTTTGCAGGCGGCTGTGGGTCTTCATGGCGATGCCCACGTGCATCGTCGCCGTCCTGGTGCAGAGCCTGAGCACCGTCGCTTTGTTAAGCAGCGCCAGGAAGAGATTCGTGAAAAAATTGCGCAAGGTGGCGCCCATGAGGCGGTCATGCGCTCGCTTATTTATGTGCTCGGCGGCGCACCCGCGACCGATGAACGTAATTTTAAGCGTTTGCGCGCCTCGCGATCTGAGCTTGAGCCCGGCATTAAGCTCAGTGAGTTTAAGCGTTTGGTACGCGAGCAGTTCTTCATATTGAAGCTTGATCGTGAGCAAGCGTTAAATGTGTTGCCTGGACTGCTCAACGGGCTGAGTAATGCCGATATTAGCGGCCATGTGAAGCAGCTTGAGCATGTTTTCGCCGCCAGCGGTGAGCTTTCAGAACGTGCAGCAGAGCGCTTCGCACAGATTAAAATGCTATTTGATAAAGCAAGGCCAGCCAAGCCCGCCGCCGCCCCGGCAAAAGCGCCCGCTAAAACGGTTGCTAAGCCCAAGTCTGCCGCTAAACCAGCCGCTGTGGCTGAGCCCACCACGCCAAAGCCAAGTGCCGCTGAGCGTGCACCCGCTAAATTGCAATCGGTTAAGCCATTAGCTAGTGCCGAGAAAAAGGCAGCCAGTAAATCAGTTGCGAAGCCTGCGAATGGCGCGGGTAAAAAGACACCGCCCAAACGCTAAATCAGTCGCTTAGCTCAACGCGCCCTCGCCTATTTGGTGGGGGCGCGTTGTTTGTTTCAGCACTTTTTGGGTTGCCGTAAAGCCGAGGGCAGTCTAGTGTCTAGCTACTCTTTATCTGAAATTTAAGGATTCACACCACTACTTAGTTGCTACTGGCGCTTAGCCAAGGGCTGGGGTAGGGTAGGCGCATTTTTTCATCCGTATCTTTTTAATGGCCTGTTTCCCGGCGATACGGCACCGAATTCAGAGCACGCGCTAGAGTCAGCCCGTGCATTAGGAAAGTGGAGCACTATGGGCAAGTCACTGGTCATCGTCGAGTCGCCAGCTAAAGCGAAGACGATTAACAAATATCTCGGCAACGATTTCATCGTGAAGTCGAGCGTGGGTCACATCCGTGACCTGCCGACCAGCGGCTCAGGTAAGGCAGCCTCCGACCCTAAGGAGCGCGCTCGCCAGGCCGCAGCGACACGCAAAATGTCGGCGGAAGAGAAAGTTGAGCATAAAAAGCGCAAAAGCCAAGATCAGCTAATTCGGCGTATGGGCATCGATCCTAATAACGGTTGGGAAGCTCACTACGAAGTGCTGCCCGGAAAAGAAAAAGTCGTTGCCGAGCTGAAAAAGCTGGCTGAGAAAGCTGATGCTGTCTATCTCGCAACGGATTTGGATCGCGAGGGGGAAGCCATTGCATGGCACCTGCGCGAGACCATCGGGGGCGATAACGACCGCTACAAGCGCGTGGTGTTTAACGAGATCACCAAAAACGCGATCCAGGACGCGTTCAAAGCACCTGGCGTGCTTAACATACCCCGTGTAGAGGCACAGCAAGCGCGACGCTTCCTCGACCGAGTGGTGGGCTTTATGCTCTCGCCGCTGCTATGGGCGAAAGTGGCACGGGGGCTGTCAGCTGGTCGAGTGCAGTCGGTAGCCGTGCGCTTAATTGTTGAGCGTGAGCGCGAAATCCGTGCGTTTATTCCTGAAGAGTTTTGGGATGTTCACGCTGACTTAGCCTCACCAGAGGGCGAGCTAGTGCGCTTCGCATTGGTGCGCCAAGACGGCAAAGCGTTTAGGCCTACCTCTGAAAAAGATACGCTGGCGCGTATTGAGCAGCTTAGGAAAGCCAAACTAGCGATTACCTCGCGTGAAGATAAGCCCACCAGTTCAAAGCCCACGGCTCCCTTTATTACCTCTACGCTGCAGCAAGCGGCGAGTGGGCGGTTAGGCTTTTCGGTTAAGAAAACCATGACCATGGCTCAGCGCCTCTACGAAGCTGGCTACATTACCTACATGCGTACTGATTCCACCAATTTGTCGAAAGACGCCGTGGAAAGCGTGCGTGAGTACATTAGTGAAGAGTTTGGTGAGCGCTACCTGCCGGAAGCGCCTAATCGCTATAGCAGCAAAGAAAGCGCCCAAGAAGCTCACGAAGCTATTCGCCCTTCAAGCGTTGAGCGCAAAGCAACCGATTTAGCGGGCATGGAGCGTGACGCAGAGCGTCTTTATGAATTGATTTGGCGCCAGTTTGTGGCTTGTCAAATGACCCCCGCGCAGTATCTTTCAAGCACGCTGAGCGTTGAGGTCGATGGCTATGAGCTGCGTGCCAAAGGCCGCGTGCTCAAATTTGATGGCTATACGCGGGTAATGAAGCCCGGCGGTAAAAATGAGGACCAGACCCTGCCTGACTTGCCGCAGGGGACGCCCATGGCGCTGGAAGCGCTTGATCCGCTGCAGCACTTTACTAAGCCTGCACCACGCTATACCGAAGCAAGCCTGGTTAAAGAGCTTGAAAAACAGGGCATTGGTCGACCTTCAACCTACGCCTCTATTATTTCGACGATTCAAGATCGCGGCTATGTGAAATTAGAAAACCGGCGTTTTTATGCTGAAAAACTTGGTGATATTGTCACCGAACGGCTAAAAGAATCGTTCCCGGATTTGATGGATTTCTCGTTCACCGCTCGTATGGAAGATAGCTTGGATGAAGTTGCCGAAGGTGAGCGCAACTGGCAGGGTTTGCTAGACGACTTCTACGGTGAGTTCCGTGAAGAGCTTGCTAAAGCAGAGAGCGATGATGGTATGCGGCCCAATCAGCCGGTGCCGACAGACATAGACTGCCCTAGCTGCGGTCGTCATATGCAGATTCGAACGGCTTCTACGGGCGTTTTCTTGGGCTGTAGCGGCTATAACCTGCCGCCAAAAGAGCGCTGCAAAACGACTATCGACCTTATTCCGGGTGAGGAGGCCGTTGCCGAAGACGCGGGAGAAGACGCTGAAACCAACGCGCTGCGGGCGAAGAATCGCTGCCACAAGTGTGGCACGGCCATGGACAGCTATTTAATCGATGAGACGCGCAAGCTGCATATCTGTGGCAATAGCCCAGACTGCGATGGCTACGAAGTCGAGAGTGGTAAATTCAAGATTAAAGGCTACGATGGCCCGGTGATTGAGTGCGATAAATGCGGCTCTGAGATGCAGCTTAAATCAGGCCGGTTTGGTAAGTATTTTGGCTGTACCAATGGTGAGTGCAAAAATACGCGCAAGCTATTGAAAAGTGGCGAAGTGGCGCCGCCCAAAATGGATCCGATTCCGATGCCGGAGCTGGCCTGTCAGAAGGTTGACGACCATTACGTGCTGCGCGATGGGGCAAGCGGTCTATTTTTAGCAGCCAGCAAGTTTCCTAAAAATCGTGAAACGCGGCCGCCGTTAGTCAAAGAATTGAAAGCGCATGCTGATGAGCTGCCAGAGAAATATCACTTTATTCTCAAGGCGCCTAGTGAAGATCCTGATGGACGCCCGGCTCAGATTCGATACTCTCGCAAGAGTAAAGAGCAGTTTGTGATGACCGATGAGGAAGGTAAGGCCACTGGCTGGAAAGCCACGTTTGATGCCGGCAAATGGCACGTGGAGGATAAGCGTAAGTGAGTGCGCAGTCCCGAACCAATCAATTGCTCTATCAGGCTGAGCTGCTAGCCACGTTATCAGCCGGGGATGACGAACATGCCACGGCGAGACAGATGGCCCAGGAGGAGGGCGCGTTGGCGCTCTTTGAGCTGGCTTTAGAGTCGCTGTTGCGTGAAGTCACTGAGCATGCACGGTTGTCAGAACATGCTTGGCGTATTCTGCTAGCAGAAGATGGTGTGAATTTAGCAGAGCTGCAACGCCTGCGCGATTTAAGAGCCCATCCTGAGAGTTGGTTACACTGGCTCGTGGCCCAGCTTGAGCGCTTGCACAGTGACGATGGGGCCGCACGGCGTACGGCGCACAATCCCGCGATGATTGCAGTGGGTAGCCCAGTGAATTTACGCAAGCAGCTATTGGATAATCTCCAGGCAGCAAAGCGAGAAATAGGCGCTCTGCGGGAAACTAGCTTGGAATGGTAGGTCTACTAAAATAACGAAAAGCGCTCATTGCAGTAATGCCTTGGTGAGCGCGGTTATTCACTGCGCGTTAGCTGTATTGCGCGTATGACGAAAATACTAACGGCGAATGTGGGAATAATGTATAACAGCCACCAGATGAGCCTTGTGGGTCAACCACAGGCTAACGTGTTTCGAGAGCTACCATGATGCCTGTCAATCGCCGTCGTTTTCTCGCTATGGCGCTGAGCTTTCCCGCCGTTGCGAGCGCTGCTGTGAATTCGCCTAGTCCATCAGGCGTCCCGGATCTCGTTGAGGCGATGCTCACGCGTGCTCATGTACCTAGGCACAGCAACGAACTATGGGTGTTGATAGATGATCAAGAGTCTACGCTAAGCGTGTTTCGTGGCAATGCCTTACTAGAGCGCTTTGCGCCGATATCGTTAGGGCGGGCGGGGGCAAAAACGCAGCGCGTACGTGGCGATAGTGTGACCCCTTTGGGCGAGTTTCGTATCAATCGTTTTAATTACGAAAGCCAGTGGCGCACTTTTATGGCCATTGACTATCCAACGCCGGCCCATGCACGCATGGCATTGGAAAGTGGGGTTTACTCCCAAACGGATTATGAAGACTACTTCGAATACTACCGCCGTTACGGTCACCCATCCCAAAATACGGCGCTTGGCGGCGCTATTGGTATTCATGGGTTGGGTGGCGCGGATCCCGATATTCATGGGCGCTATAACTGGACTCAGGGGTGTGTTGCCGTTACCAACGAGCAAATTGATCGCCTCGCAGAGCTAGTGGGTGTTGGCACCCGTGTAGTGATCCGTTAAGCTAGCGCCGTTGTAAGGAAGTTCGAGGTTTTTAAATAAGTGGCTATAGACAAGCGCTGTGGACTATTATAAAACAGCGTTTGACTTGTGTGCTTAACAGCACAAGTCATTGAAAAGAACCTGCACCGCAGGTAGACAAATTTAAGCTAAGAGCTTAGCCTTACCTTTGTCATACCCTTAACGTAGTACCCAAGGACGACTCAAGGAGAACATTATGACTCTGAAAAATACTCTGAAAATGACTGCTGCTGCCGCTTCTCTGGCAATCCTAGCTGGTTGTGCTTCTACCAGCGCTCTGGAAGAAGTTCGCATGACTGCTGAGTCTGCACAAGCTGACGCTGCAGAAGCACGCAGCATGGCTTCACAGGCTATGAACACTGCAAACCAAGCCCAGCGCGATGCGCAGGCTGCTCTGCAGATGTCTGAGCAGAACCGTGAAGAAATGAACCGTATGTTCCAGCGTTCCATGCAGAAGTAATTCTGCCTGGACTGTTGGGGAGTCAATAGACTCTTTCAGCGGTTGCTGTATGTGTAGATTGTAATGCAAGAAGCTTTGCACACAGCTACACAAAAAAACCCCGCCTCGGCGGGGTTTTTTGTTGCTGCGCTATCAGCGCATCAAGCTTTTTCTTCGCTGCTAGGTGCTGCTGTGAGCTCAATTTCGTCGATAAGTTCGACAGGCTCGGGTTTTATTTCAGGTGCTCCGGGGCCAAAGAGGGCAATAAATTGGCCGTCTGGTGCGTCAACGGCACGCTCTATCTGCTCTGGGTCGATCTCTACTTGATCTTCAGTTAGCGCCGTAACGCGATCAATTGCGTTGCGTATCGGTTCGAAATCACCCACGTTTTCTTCAAGTTGAGGGAAGGACTGCACGAACAGTGTGCCGTCGGCTCCCCAGCCTGCTTTAAAGGGTGCATCCATCAGGTTGACCTGAGTGCCGCTAGGCAGGCGCTCATACAGCGAGGCGATATCTTCAGGGTACATGCGAATACAGCCACGGCTAGCACGCATGCCTACGCCGTCTGGCTTATTGGTGCCATGAATTAAGTAGCTAGGCATCGCCAGAAGGATGGCGTGCTCGCCAAGCGGGTTGTCAGGGCCTGAGGGCACAATTGAAGGCGCAGGATCGCCACGTTCAGCCGCTTCGCGGCGCATCGAAGCTGGCGGTGCCCATGCAGGATCTTTTACCTTAACGGTTGTGCGAGTGATACCAACCGGGGTTGCAAACTCTTCCCGACCTACGCTAATCGGGTAGGTTTCAACGATGCCCGGATTGTTGGCCGGGTAATAGTAAAGACGCAACTCAGATAGGTTGACTACGACGCCTTCACGAGGTGCTGGGGGCAAAATATACTGAGCCGGAATAACGACCTCGGTACCTGCGCCAGGAACCCATAGGCTTACGCCAGGATTGGCCATACGAATTTCTTCATAGCCAATATTGTGACGTCGAGCAATATCAAGGAGTGTCTGGCTAGAGTCTTCGACGACGACCGTATAGCGTTCCCCGACGATGTCGCCGGTTTCAGGTAGGCGGAAGTGGCCGCGGGGCAGCTCGTCTCGGCTAGCAACTTGTGATGCGCTGTCAACGGCATCGAGGTTGATTTCTTGCGCTTGTTGGCTGTCTACCTGCTCGTCAGCGGATTGCGCAAAAGCAGGGGTAGCCAGGCTAGCTGCAAACAGCACAGCCAAGCTGGTGGGGCCCCAGAGATTGAAAGTATGTCGAATGTTCATAGTCGTTCCTAATATGTTAATTTACTGCTGATGCGCGTTTTGGTGACCAGTAGGGCATAGCTACTGACAAGTTTGCCCCAAGGTTCACGCCGCCGCTACTTTTTGATTAAGCGTGCTGAGTAAGTTTTCTAGCTGCTGAAAACGCTTATCAACACTTTCCATAGGTAATTCAAATCTTAAGGTGTCTGCGCCATCCAGGCGGTAGTGTTTTGGTGAGCGTTGAATAAGTGTCACCAGCGTCATGGGGTCGACCTGAGTGCTGCTCTCAAATAGCACTCGACCACGGCTTTCGCCGGCTTCTATTCGGCTGATGCCTAGCTGCTCAGCGCGATGGCGCAGCTTGGTTTGCCGAATGAGGTTTTTCAATGGCGCGGGCAGCAAGCCAAAGCGGTCAATAAGCTCAACCTGCAGTTCTTTAAGCTCGCCATCGCTCTGCGTATTGGCAATCCGCTTATACATCACTAGCCGCTGCTGCACATCGTGAATGTAGTCGCTGGGAATGAGGGCAGGCAGATTAAGGCTAATTTCGACACCGGTATTGAAGGGAACATCGATATTGGGGGTTTTGCCGGCACGAATCGCCTTCACGGCTCGATCAAGCATTTCCATATAAAGCGTGTAGCCAATGGTTTCCATTTGGCCGCTCTGCTCATCGCCTAGCAGTTCACCTGCTCCGCGAATTTCCATGTCGTGGCTAGCCAGCGTAAAACCCGCCCCTAAATCATCCGAAGCGCTGATGGCCTCAAGACGTTTTATCGCATCGCGCGTCATGGCTTTTGGTGTAGGGGTCAAAAGATAGGCATAGGCTTGATGGTGGCTGCGGCCAACTCGTCCCCGCAGTTGGTGTAGTTGGGCCAGGCCAAATTTGTCAGCACGCTCAATGATGATGGTGTTTGCGCTAGGCACATCAATGCCTGTCTCAATAATGGTGGAGCAGACCAATACGTTAAATCGGCGATGGTAGAAGTCCGACATGATGCGCTCCAGGCTGCGCTCAGGTAGCTGGCCGTGGGCAACGCCAACGCGTGCTTCGGGTATCAGTTCGCGGATCTTTTCGGCGGTGTTTTCGATCGTTTTAACTTCGTTATGCAGCACATAGACCTGGCCACCACGCAATATTTCACGCAGCAGGGCTTCTTTTATCACGCTGTCGTCATGCTGCTGCACGAAGGTTTTGACCGAAAGACGGCGGGCCGGCGGCGTGGCGATGATCGATAGGTCGCGGATGCCGCTCATGGCCATGTTCAGCGTACGCGGAATAGGCGTGGCGGTCAGGGTTAATATGTCGATCTCAGCGCGTAACGTTTTTAGCTTCTCTTTTTGGGCAACCCCAAAGCGATGCTCCTCGTCGATAATGAGCAGGCCCATTTTAGGTAGCTCAACACTTTTCGAGAGCAGCTTGTGAGTGCCGATCACAATATCGGTTTGACCGTTTTTAATGCTTTCCAGCGTCTGAGAGACTTCTTTGGCACTGGTGAAGCGGGAAATCAGGCCAATATTGACGGCAGTATCGGCAAAGCGATCGCGGAAGTTCTCAAAATGTTGGCGTGCGAGCAGAGTGGTCGGCACCAGGACGACCACTTGCCGGCCGGACTGCACGGCTAGAAACGCCGCGCGCATGGCGACTTCTGTTTTGCCGAAGCCTACGTCGCCGCACACCACGCGGTCCATCGGCTGTGGCGACGTCATGTCGCTGATCACCGCCTCAATGGCCGCATGCTGATCGGGCGTCTCCTCAAACGGGAAGTTGGCTGAGAAACGTAGGTAATCCTCCCCGGGGGCTTCGTAGACCACGCCCTGCTGAGCTTCCCTGCGTGCGTAAACGTCCAGCAGTTCGGCTGCGGTATCACGAATTTTCTCGGCGGCTTTGCGACGCGCTTTTTCCCATTGATCTGAGCCCAGCTTATGCAGAGGCGCTAGTTCGTCGTCGGCGCCGCTATAGCGGGAGATCATATGTAGGCTATCGACGGGCACATACAGCTTGGCGCCATCTGCATAGGAGAGCGCAAGAAACTCATTTGCCTGCCCGCCTGCCTCTAATGTCTCAAGGCCTAAGTAGCGGCCCACGCCATGGGCTTGGTGAACAACCGGCGCGCCCTCACGCAGCTCTGATAGATGACGTACCGCTAGCTCATTGTCATCGGTGGCTTTTTCACGACGGCGACTTTGACGTACGACTTCGCCAAATAACTCGGTTTCGCTGATCACCGCCAAACTGGGATTGTTAAGCCACAGGCCACTGTCGACTAGCCCTTCGGTAATCGCATACTGTTGGCTGCCAGCCAGAAACGCATGGAAACTCTCAGTGTGGGGCAGCGATAGCTTCAGCGGTGCCAGTATCTCTTCTAATGCCTCGCGCCGGCCGCGGGATTCCGCCACAAAAAGCGTGCGTGTTTTAGAGTGTGAGGTTAAAAACGCGGACAGATCGCTTAACGGCTTTTTCGCTCGCGAGTTGATCGACAGCGTAGGAAGCGATGTGGCGTCAGGCAGCTGCGCATGGCGTTGCTGGCTGTCTTCGGTCAGCTCAATGCGCGGATACGATTTGATGGCCGAAAATACGTCACTGACGGGAAAAAATGCCCGGTGCGGAGGCAGAAGCGGGCGCGTATTGTCCACGCCTAAGTTGACAAAGCGGGCGTCTATTGCCTGCCAATGCTGCTCGGCTGCTTGGAAAACGCCGGGCAGTAAAGCTACTCGCGTGTCATTCGTCAGGTGATCGAATAAAGAGGCGGTATGCTCAAAAAATAGCGGTAGGTAGTGCTCAAGGCCCGGTGATGGAATGCCTTTTAATGCATCGTTATACAGCGGGCACTGGCGCGGGTCGACGTCAAACAGTGTTTCAAATTTTTCGCGGAAACAGGCAATGGCACTACGGCTGAGTGAGTACTCATGAGCGGGTAATAGCTCGAGTGACTCAAGTTTATCCGTAGAGCGCTGGCTGCCTGGGTCAAAGTGGCGCAGCGTATCGATTTCATCATCAAACAAGTCGATACGGATTGGTTCATCCATACCCATGGCAAACAGATCAATCAGCGCGCCGCGCATGGCATATTCGCCGGGTTCGTAAACCGTTTCTACGGCACGGTAGCCCGCTCGCGATAATGATTCGCGAAAGGTCTCACGATCCAGCCGCTCGCCGGTTTTTAAGGTCATCACTCGCCCGGCAATATATTCAACCGGGGGCAGACGCTGCATCAGCGTATTGATTGGCACCAGCACAATGCCGCGCACGCCATCTTGCAGCTGACGAAGCGTGCGTAGTCGTGCCGAGACAATGTCTTGATGGGGTGAAAAGCTGTCGTAGGGCAGCGTTTCCCAGTCGGGGAAGGGCAGCACCGGTACGTCGCTGTAGAAATACAGGTCTTGCTCAAGGCGCTGCGCGCTGGCCGTATTGGGCGTGATGACCAATAGAGGCGCGTGGGTTGCAACGCGGGAGAGTGCCAGTGCAGTCGCACTGCCCGGCGGCGATGTCCAGTAGAGCGTATCGCGAGTCCCTTCGGGCTGGGGCGGTTCGAGCAGAGAAAAAGTCGGCATAATCAAGATATCGTTTTGCGCTGAAACGGAAAGCAGATCATACACGATCACCCGTTTCAGTTAGAGCGCTGTCGCTTATCGATAGTTACTAATCATTGGCCAAGCTTGTAGTCAAATCGACGATTCTGTAATACGCCTACACGTTGTGCGACCATCCTTTGATTGCGACGGCGGCGCTTGGCTAGGATAATGCAGCACGGAAATTGTTTTTTACTTATTGTTTTTACACTTTTTCACTACATTAATGAGGCCGCACGTGAGTCAGCAAGCTCTCGAAAACGTTTTTCAAGAATGGCAGGGTAACGAGGCTTTGGCGGAACAGATGATCCCTATGGTGGGTCAGCTCTATCGTCAAAATAACGTTGTTGCCACCATGTTCGGACGTTCGTTGATTAAGCGGTCGGTCATTCGCATTCTTAAAGACCATCGCTTCGTGCGCAAGCTGGAAGGGACAGAGCTGTTTGTCGACGATACGTACCCAATCCTAAAAGGCATGATTGCGCTTAACCTTGGGCCTGCGCATGTAGATGTCGGTAAGCTGGCGGTGATGTTTAAGCGCCAAGGTGGCGGTGACGTTGAGGCTTTCCTACGTAAAGAGCTTCACGAAATAATTGATGGTTATCAGTCGGGCGCAAGCACGGGCGAGCCTCAAGATGTAGTGCTTTACGGGTTTGGTCGTATTGGCCGCTTGCTAGCGCGAGTGATGGTTGAGAAAGCCGGAGGCGGTAACCTTCTGCGCCTACGTGCCATCGTGGTGCGCGGCCGTGGCGACGTGGCGAAAGATCTTGAAAAACGCGCCAGCCTGCTGCGCCGTGATTCTGTTCATGGCCCTTTCGATGGTACGATTATCGTCGATGCGCAGGCGCGCACGTTGACGGTTAATGGCAATGTTATCCAAGTTATTTACGCCGATTCTCCTAGTGAGATTGATTACACCGAGTACGACATCGACAACGCTGTGATTGTTGATAATACCGGTATCTGGCGCGATGAAGACGGCCTGGGTCAGCATTTGAAATGTAAAGGTGCCGCTAAAGCTCTGCTAACCGCACCGGGCAAAGGCGACATTAAGAATATTGTTTATGGTATTAACCATGCGTCGATTGGTGACAGCGATCTTATTGTCTCTGCTGCGTCATGCACGACCAATGCGATTGTGCCGGTATTGAAGGTGCTCAACGACGAATACGGCGTTGTGAATGGCCATGTTGAAACCGTCCATGCCTACACTAACGATCAGAACCTGATCGATAACTACCATAAAGGCGATCGTCGTGGCCGTAGCGCGGCGCTCAACATGGTATTGACTGAAACGGGAGCCGCTAAAGCTGCCGCGAAGGCATTGCCTGAGTTAGAAGGCCGGCTGACAGGCAACGCCATTCGCGTGCCCATCCCCAATGTTTCCATGGCTATTCTAAACCTGACGCTGGATAAAGAAGTCAATGCCGTTGAGCTAAATGATTACTTGCGTCGGATGTCAATTGAGTCCGCTTATCAGAAGCAGATTGACTTCGTTGATTCCGCCGAAGTGGTGTCATCTGATTTCGTTGGCAACCGCCATGCGGGCATTGTTGATGCTAAGGCGACGATTGCTAGCGGTCATCATGCTGTCGTTTATGTGTGGTACGACAATGAGTTTGGCTACAGCTGTCAGGTAGTGCGTATTTTGCAGCAGATGTCTAATGTGCAGTTCTTAAAGTTACCACGCTAAGTAATTAGTCGTAGGAAAGTCCGTGCGTTGGACGTTCATGCGAGCAGGACTAGCGGGCGCTACCTTTGGGTGGCGCCTTTTTTTGCTCCCAATTCACCTTCTTGTGTATGTATATAGCACTTTTGAAGGTCATAAGGGATGTGGTCATTGGACGCGCTTGTCTTTATAATAAGAGGGATTTTTCGGGGTGGTTCAAGTGCTGCTTGGGCCTGACTGGTAACAATCTGAGCAGAAAACAAGAATTCACTGAGCAGAAAAGAAGCATTCGAACCCCATACCTTCGTATATCCGATCCAACAACTGGGCGAGACTATGATCGAAGTCAAAAAAGGCCTGGATCTCCCCATCACGGGAGCGCCCGAGCAGCGTATTGAAGATGCGCGGCCTGTGCGCCACGTGGCAATCCTGGGTACTGACTACGTTGGCATGAAGCCAACAATGGAAGTTCAGGAAGGGGATAAGGTCAAACTAGGCCAATTGCTCTTCACCGATAAGAAGATTGATGGCGTGCGCTATACAGCGCCTGCTGCCGGTGAAGTGCTTGCAATAAACCGTGGCGAAAAACGTCGTTTGCTATCTGTTGTGATTAAAGTTGACGAGACTGAGGAGGCGATTGAGTTCGCAGCTCATGATCGTAATGCCATCGCACAGCTTGATCGTCAGATCGTAGTTGATCAGCTGGTGGAATCTGGGCTGTGGACAGCGCTACGCACGCGTCCATTCTCGCGTACGCCAGCTATCGACAGCACGCCGGTCGATATTTTTGTGACTGCCGTGGATACCCATCCGCTGAGCCCTGACCCTGCGCTGATCATAAATGAGCAGCCGCAGGCATTTGAAGACGGCCTCAAGGTGTTAGCGCGCCTTACCGAGGGCAACGTTTTCCTATGTACAGGTGAAAAGGGTACAGGTGAAAAGGGTACAGGCGAAAATGCCTCTATTCCGGGCGGCGATATTGACGGTGTGAAGATTGAAAGCTTTGGGGGACCTCATCCTGCCGGCTTGGTCGGGACCCACATTCATTACCTTTCCCCGGTCGCACTGCATAAAAAAGTGTGGCACATCGGCTATCAGGACGTGATTGCGTTCGGCAAGCTGTTTGTAGAAGGTAAGCTGGATGTGAGCCGTGTTATTGCCATCGGTGGTCCGCGTGCCGAGAATCCACGTCTTATTCGTACACGCCTAGGTGCTAATACGGATGAGCTGCTGGACGGCGACGTTATCAAGCCTGATGACACTCGCGTCATTTCTGGCTCTGTTTTTTCTGGTTTTGCTGCAGAAGGCAAGTTGACCTATCTAGGCCGCTTTGGCAACCAAGTGAGCTTGCTAGAAGAAGGCAATAAGCGCACATTCATGGGTTGGATGTCTCCCGGTGTTAATCGCCACTCGGTTTTGGGAATTTATATCTCCAAAATTAAAGGGCTGAGCAACTATGCACCGACGACGTCAACGAATGGTTCTGAGCGTGCGATGGTGCCCATCGGTGTCTACGAGAAAGTGATGCCACTAGACATTATGCCTACTCAACTTTTGCGTTCGCTGATCGTGGGTGACATTGAAGCTGCCATGCAGCTTGGGTGTCTTGAGCTGGACGAAGAGGATCTGGCGCTGTGCACGTACGTTTGCCCTGGCAAATACGAATACGGCCCTATCCTGCGTGACAATCTCTCCATGATCGAGAAAGAGGCGTGATGATGGGTATTCAACAGACACTCCAAAATATCGAGCCGCATTTCCACAAGGGCGGAAAATACGAAAAGTTCTATCCGTTATTTGAAGCGGTAGATACTATTTTCTACTCACCGCCTAGCGTTGCTAAAACGACGGCCCACGTGCGCGATGGTATTGATCTTAAGCGTATGATGATCACCGTTTGGCTGTGCACTTTCCCTGCCATGCTATTTGGTATGTGGAATGCCGGCTGGCAAGCTAACGTCGCCATTGATGCGGGTTACGCGTCAATGGGTGGCTGGCGCGAAGCGATCATGATGACCTTGGCGTCGGGTCATGATTCCAGCAGCTTATGGGCTAACTTTGTTCTTGGTGCTACCTACTTCTTACCTATCTATTTGGTAACGTTTGCAGTGGGCGGTTTCTGGGAAGTGTTGTTCGCGATTAAGCGTGGCCACGAGGTGAACGAAGGTTTCTTCGTGACGTCGGTGCTGTTTGCGCTGATTCTTCCCGCCACTATCCCGCTTTGGCAAGTTGCTTTAGGCATCACCTTTGGTGTGGTCATTGGCAAGGAAATCTTCGGTGGTACGGGCAAGAACTTCTTGAACCCCGCACTAACGGCGCGTGCATTCCTATACTTCGCTTATCCGGCGCAAATCTCGGGTGACTCTGTATGGGTCGCAGCCGATGGCTATACGGGAGCCACTGCGCTTTCCTTAGCATTCCAGGACGGCATGACGGCGTTGACCAATACCTTTAGCTGGTGGGATGCCTTCCTTGGCTTTATCCCAGGCTCTGTGGGTGAGGTTTCCACGCTGGCCATCTTTATGGGGGCGGCGGTTCTGCTGTGGACACGTATTGCCTCCTGGCGAATCATGCTGGGTGTATTCCTGGGCATGGTGGCCACCAGTACACTCTTTAACCTGATAGGCTCCGATACCAACGCCATGTTCGCCATGCCTTGGTACTGGCATCTGGTTATTGGTGGGTTTGCCTTCGGTATGGTGTTCATGGCGACTGACCCGGTGTCAGCCTCGATGACTAACCAGGGCCGCCTTATATTTGGTGCGCTGATTGGTGTGATGACTGTCTTGATTCGTGTTGTGAACCCGGCCTTCCCAGAAGGCATCATGCTTGCGATTCTGTTCGCGAACCTGTTTGCACCGCTGATTGACCATTTCTTCGTCCAGGCCAATATCAAGCGCCGCGTTAAGCGTACCGGTGTACCGGCCGAGGAGACTGCCTAATGGCACAAGGTAATAACTCCATCAAGAAAGTCCTGATTGTGGCCTTTGCACTGTGTATTGTGTGCTCGGTCATCGTCTCGACGGCGGCGGTTGCATTGCGCCCCGCTCAGCAGCTCAATCAGGAACTTGACCGTAAAACCAATATCCTCAACGTTGCCAAGCTCTATGAGCCCGGTATGGACGTTGAGGAGGCCTTTAGCGAGCAAATCACCGCCCGCGTTATCGATTTGGATAGCGGCGAATACACTGATGAGTTTGATCCTGATACGTTTGATAGCTTTGAGGCTGCGCGGGATCCCGCTACCGGCCGCACGCTGTCAGGCGATCAGGATATTGCAGGCCTTTCGCGGGTAGAAAACTACGCGACGGTATACCTGATTGGTGACGAAAACGATCCAGAGCAAATTGTGCTACCTATTCGTGGCCAAGGGCTTTGGGGACTGATGCGGGGCTTCTTAGCGGTAGAGGGTGATGGCAACACGATCGTTAGTATCACCTACTACGAGCACAGCGAAACGCCAGGCCTAGGTGGGGAAGTAAACAACCCACGTTGGCAGGCCCAGTGGGAAGGTAAGAAAATTTACGATGAAGAGGGCGACCTCTCACCGGCAATTCACCTTACTAAGGGCGGCGCGAGCGACGACTATGAAGTGGACGCGTTATCTGGCGCTACGCTAACCAGTAATGGCGTGACAAACATGCTGCGGTTCTGGTTAAGCGAGGAAGCATTCGGGCCGTATTTGGCGAAATTCCGCAGCGGTACTGAGCCGGAAGATGCCGAAGGCACCGATACTGACTTCGAAGACGTTGAGGGGGCTTAATCATGGCGGACGTAAATGCAAAAGGCGTTTTAACGGCGCCGATTTTTAGAGACAACCCCATCGCACTGCAGATTTTGGGGATTTGTTCAGCACTGGCAGTAACGACAAGCATGAGCGTGTCGCTGGTAATGGCGCTGGCGGTTATCTTTGTGACTGCGTTCTCAAACTTGTTCGTTTCGTTGATCAGGAATCACATTCCGTCATCGATTCGTATCATTGTGCAGATGACCATTATTGCATCATTGGTTATCGTGGTAGATCAGATTCTCAAAGCCTACGCTTATGAGATGTCCAAACAGCTTTCTGTGTTTGTAGGCCTGATCATTACCAACTGTATCGTTATGGGCCGTGCAGAAGGCTTTGCGATGTCTAACTCGCCAGGTCTGTCGTTCTTAGACGGTATCGGTAACGGCTTAGGCTACGGCTTTGTACTACTGATTGTCGGTTTTGTACGTGAGCTGCTGGGCGCTGGAAGCATCTTTGGCTTCACCATCCTCCAGACGGTTCAAGACGGCGGCTGGTACGTTCCTAACGGCTTGCTGCTGTTACCGCCTTCGGCGTTCTTCATTATTGGTCTGCTGATTTGGGTTATGCGTTCGGTTAATCCAGAGCAAGTAGAAAGTAATGAGTTCAAAATGAAGGAAAACACCCAGCCCAAGGAGGCCGTGTAATATGGAACATTATCTGAGTCTTTTTGTTGCCTCGGTGTTTGTTGAGAACATGGCGCTGGCCTTCTTCTTGGGCATGTGTACCTTCTTGGCTGTTTCCAAAAAGGTTTCTTCTGCGATTGGTCTCGGTATTGCCGTTATCGTTGTATTGACCGTTACGGTACCCATCAACAACTTGGTGTTCACCTACTTGCTGCAAGAAGGCGCACTAACGTGGACGGGTATCAGCGGTGCTGAAAATATTGATCTTTCGTTCCTTGGGCTGCTTTCCTATATCGGTGTTATTGCTGCACTAGTACAGATCATGGAGATGTTCCTTGATAAGTACGTGCCTTCGCTCTACAACGCGTTAGGTGTATTCCTGCCGCTAATCACCGTTAACTGCGCCATTTTAGGTGGCGTACTGTTCATGGTTGAGCGCAACTACAACTTTGGCGAATCAGTGGTCTATGGTTTTGGCGCAGGCACGGGCTGGGCGCTGGCGATTGCCGCTCTGGCGGGTATTCGTGAAAAGTTGAAGTACAGCGATGTGCCGGGTGGGCTGCAAGGACTGGGCATCACTTTCATCACCGTGGGTCTGATGTCGTTAGGCTTTATGTCTTTCTCTGGCATTCAGCTTTAATCGGAGCCGGTTTTTCTCGGCGATGCTCGCGTCGCCGGGTTATACAAAACCTTCAGCAATAGGAAACCGACATGGTTGATACAACAGTCATCTTGCTCGGTGTTGTCATGTTCACGGTCATCGTTATTAGCTTAACGGCGATCATTCTGGCAGCGCGCAGTAAGCTAGTTAGTAGCGGGGACGTGACCATTGAAGTCAATGGCGACCCTGAGCATACGTTGAGTACGCAAGCCGGTGGTAAGCTGCTAAACACGCTTGCTGCTAACGGTATTTTCCTCTCTTCAGCTTGCGGTGGCGGCGGTTCCTGTGCGCAGTGCAAGTGCCGTGTAGAAGAGGGCGGTGGCTCCATCCTGCCAACCGAAGAATCGCACTTCACTATGCGTGAGAAGAAAGACGGCTGGCGTCTATCTTGTCAGGTACCTGTGAAGCAGGACATGAAAGTAGAAGTGCCTGAAGAAGTCTTTGGCGTTAAAAAATGGGAATGTGAGGTTGTTGCTAACCCCAACGTTGCCACCTTTATCAAAGAACTGAACTTGAAACTGCCTGAAGGTGAGGAAGTTGCCTTCCGTGCAGGTGGCTATGTGCAGCTAGTCGCACCGCCTTACGACATCAAGTTTTCTAATTTTGATATTGAGGAAGAATACCGCGGTGACTGGGAAAAATTTGACATGTTCAAAGTTTCCCACAAGAGCAACGAGGAAGTTATTCGCGCTTACTCGATGGCGAACTACCCTGATGAAAAGGGTATCCTTAAGTTCAATATTCGTATTGCAACGCCGCCTCCCGGTACTAGCCATGCGCCTGGTTTGATGTCTACGTTCGTCTTCAACTTAAAAGAAGGCGACAAAGTGACTGTCATGGGGCCATTTGGTGAGTTCTTCGCCCGCGATACTGATGCTGAAATGATCTTTATCGGTGGTGGCGCAGGTATGGCGCCAATGCGCAGCCATATCTTTGACCAGCTAAAGCGTTTGAAGTCGGATCGCAAGATCACCTTCTGGTACGGTGCGCGCTCTTGGCGTGAAACGTTCTATAACGAAGAGTACGATCAGTTAGCCGAAGAGTTCCCTAACTTTGAGTGGCACTTGGCGCTTTCTGATCCACAAGACGAAGATAACTGGGAAGGCCCTACAGGCTTCATCCATAACGTGCTGTACGAAAACTATCTAAAGGATCATCCCGCGCCTGAAGATTGCGAGTACTACATGTGTGGACCGCCGATGATGAATGCCTCTGTTATCAAGCTGCTGCTGGATATGGGTGTCGAGCCAGAAAACATCTTACTGGATGACTTTGGCGGCTAATCAATCATCAAGATTGTAAGTCGACAGCCTCGATAGGCCGTAGTAGATATAGACGTGATAAGCGGGGCTGGCCTTTTGGGCTGGCCCCGTTTGTTTATGGATTACCCTCAATAGGCGGGCGCTTATAACCTCTGATCCGCTGATGTATAATGAGTGTACAAAATAAGCTTGTAAGGCACTTCTTGGCAGGTAAGCTGTCGACAGTTACCTGTAGAGAGAGCTACTTGTAGAGAGGACTACTGGCAAGCGACAGTTTAGGTGCAAGCAAGGCATCACTATCAAAATAAGCAGTGTTGGGAGATTGATATGACTATTTGGCTACTGGCATTTGGTTTTATGGCACTGATCATGTGCGCCATGGCAGTGGGTGTGCTTATGGGCCGTAAACCCATAGCGGGCACATGCGGCGGCTTGAATCAGCTTGGATTAAAAGAAGGCTGCGATATTTGTGGCGGTAAAGACGAAGTCTGTGAAGAAGAGAACCGCAAGCAAAGCAGTATTCGCCGCCGCAGCGACGAAAGTCGCGGCGCTGATCTAGGTTACGATGTGACCCGTCGATAGCCAGGTATGTACTAGGCGAAAAGCGTATTTTTAAAACGTGCAGCGCTTATTTCGTGAGACGAGTATAACGGGAAGAGGGAGACGCAGAGAGTATGGCGGTTCATAATTACGATGTCGTAGTAATCGGTACGGGGCCTGCAGGGGAAAGCGCAGCCATCAACGCTGCAAAGCATGGCAAGCGCGTAGCGATTGTTGAGAAACAAGCCCAGGTGGGGGGGAATTGTACTCACTGGGGGACGATCCCTTCTAAAGCATTGCGCCATCAGGTCAAACAGATCATGGCGTTCAACACAAACCGAATGTTTCGCGATATTGGTGAGCCGCGCTGGTTCTCTTTTCCTAAAGTGATGGAGCGCTCACGCGGAACCATCGACAAACAGGTAGAGATGCGCACCACGTTTTACGCGCGTAACCGTATTGACCTGTTCCATGGCGTTGCGCGTTTTAAAGACGAACACACCTTAGTGGTACGTGATCGCCAAGAAGGCATGGAAGAACTAGTCGCTAAGAAAATAGTTATTGCCACTGGTTCACGCCCCTATCGTCCGGCGGATATTAACTTCCGTCATCCGCGCATTTATTGCTCTGATACTATCTTAAGCCTCTCGCACACGCCGCGTACGCTAGTGATTTTCGGGGCTGGTGTCATTGGCTGTGAATACGCGTCGATATTTTCAGGCTTAGGCGTCAAAGTTGATCTCATTAATAACCGGGACAGCCTGCTGTCGTTCTTGGACGATGAGATAAGCGATGCCCTGTCTTATCATCTGCGTAAGCACGGTGTCTTGATTCGCCATAACGAAGAATACGCCAGCGTGGAAGGTGATGAGTCTGGTGTAGTAGTGCATTTAAAGTCAGGTAAAAAACTGCGCGCTGATGCTTTCCTATGGGCGAACGGTCGTACCGGTAATACGGACAGCTTGGGCCTGGAGAACATTGGCCTGAGTGCGAATGGCCGGGGGCAGCTAAGTGTTGATGAACATTATCGTACCGAGGTTTCGCATGTCTATGCGGCGGGCGATGTAATAGGTTGGCCAAGTCTTGCCAGCGCCGCTTACGATCAAGGCTTGAACTCGTGTAATGAGCTGCTCGATAAAGAATATCGGTTTGTCAGCGATGTGCCGACAGGCATTTATACTATTCCTGAAATCAGCTCATTCGGGGCCAATGAGCGCGAATTGACGGAAGCTAAAGTGCCCTATGAAGTCGGCAAGGCTTTCTTTAAAGATACCGCCAGGGCACAGATTACGGGCGATATCGTGGGCATGCTTAAAATCCTTTTCCACCAAGACACCCTGGAAATACTCGGTATCCACTGCTTTGGCGATCAGGCTTCTGAAATTTTGCATATCGGCCAGGCGATTATGCAGCAGAAGGGCGAAGCCAATACCCTGAAGTACTTCGTTAACACGACCTTCAACTATCCGACGATGGCTGAAGCTTATCGAGTGGCGGCTCAGAATGGCTTAAATCGCGTTTTCTAAGTTTTTGTCTAGCCAGTCAGGCTGCCTTTTCCTTTGAGAAGGCAGCCTGATGGATATGCCTTAGCAACTACTCAACTCTAGCAACGCTCCAATCTCAGTAACTATCCAATCTCAGTAACTATCCAATCTCAGTAACTATCCAATCTCAGTAACTATCCAATCTCAGTAACTATCCAATCTCAGTAACTATCCAATAACTGCTGGGCCTTTTTTTGCCAGCTACCTGGTAATGAAGCCGCCTGAGTTAATGCGTCTCTAGCTAATTCAGTCGATCCTTGTTGAACAAGTAATAGGCCGCTATTTAGCCAAGCCGCGCCCATCTCAGGGTCAATGTCGGTTGCCTTCTCAAATGCCTGAAGCGCTTGGTCGGGCTGCTGGTTTGCGTAAAGAGCGTTGCCTAGCGCAAACTGACCTATTGCGTTAGCAGGGTGGTGCTCTACGAACGTTTGCCAGCTTGAAAGTGCTGCCCGAGGCCCGTGGGTCTCTTCATAGGCACTAATGGCTTCTAACGCATTGCGTGCGGTAATGCCGGCAGGCAGGGAGCCTGGCTCTGCGACCACAAATCCCCAGCGCTGGGTGCGTGCCCAGGTCGCGTCAAAGCGGCTAAAGGACAGGGTATGACGTTCAATTTCGCCGCTGCGCAGAATAAGCGTTTCGCTAGGGAGGTCATAGCCAATCGCGATAGCGTAGTGCCACATAGGGTAAATCGGCAGAGATAAATTTTGCATTACGACTACTGGATCGCCTGCCGCTAAGTGGCCGAGTAACGCATCCATTGTGCCACGAATAGGATATGCCAACTGCTCATAGCGTCTAACGGTTGCCAGCATTTCGGGCTGTACGCTGCCATCCCGCCCGGGTAAGAATACCTGAGGAATGAGCTTATCAACCTCTGCATCCACGTCTTGGTAATTGAGCGCCATGGCCAGCGTGGCAGGCCCACATTGGAATTCCGTTTGAGCGTAAAAAGGCACGCTTTCAATTTCGGCGTGCGCCGGCAGGTTGCTGTAACTGCTTTGTAGCAATACCGGATTACGGGCACAGGCGCTGAGTAGCAGAAAGATCATAAAAACGCCCGCAAAGCGGGCGTAAAAAAACGTGTTGGTCATGTGCTGCCTATCAACGAGTAAACGGATAAACGTCTGTCAGGCCGAGAATGTCGGTAATCAGCAGAATGATAAATACCGCAAACAGTACACCGATAACACCGCCACCGGCACCCGCAGGCATTAGTTCTAGCTGATCAGCCATCTGCTGTGCTTCAGAATCGCTAAGCGCCGCAACACGCGCATCTACTTCGTCTAGGTCAACACCCTGCTTTAGTAGCTGATCCTGCACGTCTGCGCGGGCTAACACTTCATTGATACGCTCGCGATCAGCGCCAGCACGATCACCTGCTAAAACAGATTGGGTAGAGACTAGATCCATTGAGTGAGGCGTAACAGGTGCTGCAGCAACGGGCAAGCTGGTAATAACGAGCGCTGCAATCAGCAGGGTAGAGAGGTAAGCACGCAATGTTTTCATCGTCTTGTTCCTTAGACTAGTCAGGGGGAGTACAAGCTTTTTTGTCGCTTGAATCAACAGTATAGAAATAATTTGCCAAATTTTTAAGCCCAAGAGCAAAAGTACTCATTATTTGCACTAACGTGGCTAGTGTTCATCATCGTATTTACGCTGCCGATTAACCGTGCGCATTAACGCGATAGGTCCAGGCTGTTTCTGCAAGCAGCCCACGCCCACCGGCAATGGTCATGGCCAAATCATGCAGCCCGGGCCATAGGGGGACTGCCGCAGCGCCTTTTACGGCCAGATCTAGCCGCTGGGCCATTAGCAGCAGTTTGTGAAGACGCTTCATGGGCAGGCGGGCAATAGCTTTCTGGTAAGCAGGGCGTCGCTTGTCAAAGATCATCGGCTTTTGGGTTTTGCAGGCGTGCTCAAAGCTTTGCCCTTGATCCAAATGTTGATGCAGCGAAAGCAGCGTTCGCAGCTCGCGACTCAGTGCCCAAAGTACAATCGGGGCTTCGACGCCTTCACTCTTTAATCCATTAACAATGCGAGATGCGCGACTGGGCTCACCTTTCAAACAGGCGTCGGCTAAATTAAATACATCGAACCGAGTGCTGTCTTCGACGCCTTGGGCAATGCTCTCTACATTTAAGCGCGTGCCCTGAGGATGAATCAAGGCCAGTTTTTGCAGCTCTTGATCAGCGGCGAGCAAATTGCCCTCAGTACGTTCGCCCAATAGGCGGGCCGCATCCAGCTCTATTTGCAAGCCGTGCCTTGAGGCGCGATCGCGCAGCCAATAACCCAACCGCGAGGCATCGACGGGCCATACCGGTACAAACAAGCCCTGCTTACCTAATGCTTTAAACCAGGCGCTTTTTTGCTGCTTGGCGTCTAGCTTCCCCATGCTGATGAGCAGTACGTCGTCACTGTTATCCAAGGTTTCGGCGTACTGTGCCAGCGCTTTGCTACCATCTTGCCCAAGCTTGTGATTGCCTACCCGTAATTCCAGCAGCTTATTGGTCGCAAAGAGCGATAGGTTGCTGGCCACTTCAATCAAGCGCCCCCAGGCAAAGTTCGCTTCAACGTCCAGCACTTCGCGCTCTTCGATACCAGATTGCCGCGCTATCATTCTTACCGCATCGCAGGCATCGCGGTGCTGTAGCGGCTCGTCGCCGGCTACAATGACCACGCGCGGCAGTTTTTTTGCCAAAGCAGCGGGTAGCTGGTCGGCAAATACTTTCACTGCATGGCCTCAATGTTGGCAAGGCGTTCTATTATCCGCTGCGACAGCTCGCGAGCCAGCGTTTGCTCAGCCTCTGCAAACAGCGATTCGCGATTGAGCAGGTCATCATCATTAACGCGAATACGACTGCTGGAGGATAGCGTCGCGTTATTAATGTGGTAAGCGTTAGAGGCTCGTTCTTGCACGGACAGCGATATGCTTAGGGTGAGTTCATGCTCGCGACTTGCGCGGCCATCACCACCCAAACGACGGTCAACGAGCGACGGCGTGCCAAGCGTTACACGCCAAGGGGCGCCAGGTTCTACCTGGGTACCTAGTTGCCGCAGGCGAGTTGTTAGCTGCTGGGCAACCGCGCTGTTGTTATCGCCTTCCAGTGCTAGCGTGGGCAGGGTGGGCAATGAATCACGACCACGTAACCGAAAGCCACAGCCGCTTAAGAGCACCGCCGCTGAGGCGGCGATGCTTGTGGTTAAAAACGTACGTCGGTTCATCCGCTCACCACAATGTTGACCAATTTTCCGGGCACCACGATCACTTTACGCACGGTGTTACCTTCAAGATAACGCTGGACGTTTTCGTGTTCCATGGCGAGTGTTTCGATAGACGCCTTATCGGCACTGGCGGGCACTTCAAGGCGAGCGCGCAGCTTACCGTTGACTTGCACGACGAGCTCAATACTATCGCGGGTAAGCGCCGCTTCATCAACCACCGGCCACGTTGCTTCAATAGCAGGGCCGCTATGTCCCAGCGTCTCCCACAGGCTATGGCACAAGTGTGGCGTAATCGGTGCTAGCAGCAAGACGCCCGCTTCCAAGGCTTCGCGGCTTACCGCTAACCCCAGCTCAGACGTATCGTCGAATTTGCTGATGGCGTTGGAAAGCTCCATAACGGCGGCAATCGCGGTATTGAACGTGGTGCGTCGGCCAATGTCATCGCTGGCTTTCTTGATGGTCTCGTGGGTTTTGCGCCGCAGCGTTTTCTGATCGTCATTGAGCGCGTCAATATTCAGCGAGCCCGGCGTACCGGCGGCTATATGCTCATTGACCTGGCGCCATAGGCGCTTCAAGAAGCGATGGGCGCCTTCAACGCCGGAATCAGACCACTCCAACGACTGCTCAGGCGGGGCGGCGAACATCATGAATAGCCGCACGGTATCCGCACCGAATTTGTCGATCATCGACTGCGGGTCAACGCCGTTGTTTTTCGACTTGGACATCTTCTCGATGCCACCCATCTCTACCGGCTGTCCATCGCTCATGAGAATGGCGCTTAATGGGCGGCCTTTCTCATCGCGCTTAACGTCAACATCCGCTGGGTTAAACCACTCTTTACCGCCGTTATCTTTTATGCGGAAGAACGTTTCCGCAATGACCATGCCTTGGGTCAGCAGCTGTTGGAAAGGCTCGTCAGAATCCACCAGGCCAAAATCACGCATTAGCTTGTGGAAGAAACGGGCATACAGCAGGTGCAAAATGGCGTGTTCGATGCCGCCGATATAAAGATCAACGGGCAGCCAGTAATTGGCGCGGTCATCCAGCATCGCCTCAGTGTTATCAGCACAGCAGAAGCGCGCGTAATACCAGGATGACTCCATAAAGGTGTCAAAGGTGTCGGTTTCACGTGTCCATCCGTCGCCTAGATCAGAGAACGCCGGCATTTTTTTCAGCGGCGAACCAGAAGCGTCAACGGTGACTTCCATGGGCAGCGCGACCGGCAGCTCAGCATCGGTAAGCGGAACCGTTTGGCCTTCAGGACCATATTTGACCGGGATGGGGGCGCCCCAGTAACGCTGGCGGGCAACGCCCCAATCACGTAGACGGAAGTTGGTTTTTACTTCGCCGCGGCCAAGCTCGGCAAGTTTTGCGGCAATGGCGTCGAAGGCTGCTTGAAACTCAAGGCCATCAAACTCGCCTGAATGGATCAGGGCGCCATGTTCGGTATAGGCGCTTTCGGAAAGATCAGGCGCTTGGCCATTTTCATCGGCAATCACCGCTTTGATCTCAATGCCGTACTTAGTCGCAAACTCCCAGTCGCGCTGGTCGTGGGCGGGTACCGCCATCACCGCGCCGGTACCGAATTCCATTAACACGAAGTTTGCGACAAACACCGGCACTTCATCGCCCGTCAGCGGATGAATTGCCAAATGGCCGGTCGCCATGCCCAGCTTCTCTTTCGTGGCCATTTCGGCTTCTGAGGTGCCGCCTTTGGCGCACTCGTCACAGAAGGCCGCAAGCGCCGCGTTCTGCTCAGCCGCCTGTTTGGCCAGCGGGTGGCCGGCGGCTACCGCTACGTAAGTCACACCTAACAGCGTATCTGGGCGAGTGGTGTAGACCGCTAGCGGCTCGTTGGCGTTGCCATCAGCGTCTTTAACATCAAAGGTCAGCTCGACGCCGCGAGATTTACCAATCCAGTTGCGCTGCATGGTTTTAACCTGCTCCGGCCACTCGACTTTATCGAGGTCCGTGAGCAACTCTTCAGCGTAATCAGTAATCTTCAAGAACCACAGCGGGATCTCTTTACGCTCTACCAGCGCACCGGAACGCCAGCCACGGCCGTCAATGACCTGTTCATTAGCGAGCACGGTTTGGTCAACCGGGTCCCAGTTGACCGTTGACATCTTTTTATACACTAAGCCTTTGTCGACTAACTTGGTGAAGAACCACTGCTCCCAGCGGTAGTAGCTGGTATCGCAGGTGGCGAATTCGCGGCTCCAATCGTAGGCAAAGCCCAGTGCCTTCAACTGATTACGCATGTAGTCGATGTTTTGATAAGTCCACTCGGCCGGCGGGACCTGGTTTTGGATGGCGGCGTTTTCCGCCGGCATACCGAACGCATCCCAGCCCATGGGCTGCATGACATTTTTGCCCTGCATGCGGTGGAAACGCGATACAACGTCGCCGATAGTGTAATTACGCACGTGCCCCATGTGCAGCTTACCGCTGGGGTAGGGGAACATGGAAAGGCAGTAAAACTTCTCGCGATTCGCGTCCTCTACTGCTTTGAAGCACTGATGTTTGTCCCAGTACTGCTGGGCGTCGCGTTCAATTTCACGAGGGCTATAATGTGCGTCCATCGGTTTATTCATGCCTTGGCGTATTCGCCCAAAAGGGGCGCAAAGTGAATGTGAGATGACATCTGTCAGATAAGTAAGGCTGATTGTATCCTATGCAGGTGTATCCTTGAACGGTAAGCCGATGATAGGAAACCGCATGCGTCGACAAAAGGAGAGGCACCATGAGTGAACATCAGAATGACAATCGCCTACGCGAAGGCTACGAACGACTGTTAGAGCGGATGCAGGGAGGCGCAAACGAGCTAACTTGGCAAAATTTACAGAAGGATTTGGACGATGCAGTTGAATTCGAATCAGACCTTGAAGAGTACACCAAAGACGAGCTAGCCCTGCTGCGAGCCTGGGTAGAGCGCGATTTGAAAGATATGCGCTACTACATGGCGGATACCGGTAAGCAGGTGGCCAGCTGGTTAGGTATCGACCTGGACGGCCTTTCCCGCCGCGTGGCTGAATCACTGCTGTCGGTTGCCGACCGCAGCGTGGTGGACCGTGAGCGCTTCGAGGATGATTTAGAAGCAGCCCGTGCCGATTACTGCGAAGGCGAAATGGCAGCGCCCGGTTTAATGGCCTGCGTACATTGCGATGCCCAGGTCACGCTGCCCACCGTGGCGCGTTTAGAGCCCTGCCACGAGTGTGGCCATCGTTATTTCTATCGCTTCCCTAATAAAATTATCGAAACTTAAGCGGGCGCTATCTGACGTAAAGGCTTTGGCCTGGCAGCTCTTAATAGGGCTGCCAGGCTGAGCTTGGTATGGCTCAAGGGCAAAGATTAATTCACCAAGTAGCTCAATCCGACAATCGAAGCCAGTGAAAGCAGGCTCATCACGCCTGCATAAAATAAATTATTTTTCATCATGCGATAACCACTAACGCCATAGCGACCTTGCAAGGATAGATTGATACCCGATAGTGGCCCCACGCTAGTGCCTATTGCCCATGAGCACAGCCCCGCAAACGCAAAAAGGGTATGTTCGCTGCCTTGCAAACTCACCATAGAAGCCAGTACCGAAATCCCGATGATCGGGTGAAGGCCCGCCAGCGCACTTAGCACAATCGCGAGAAAACTGATCATGCCTTGTGCAGCCCCAAACGATGCAAACAGTGTCCAATCGTTGCCTGCTATTGAAGCGACTAATGTCGACAGGCCTAGCGTTAAAAGCCCGGCTGCTAAAAATAGCGAAATCTCTCCGCGCATTGCCGGTAAGCGAGTAGTGGTATGCTGGCGAATGCGGCGAAATGTGTAGCGTGGCCCATCACGCAAGTTATAGAGCAAGGCCACCATTGGGATTAAAAAGGTAATAATGCCTACAATGGATAGCCTAGGTGTGAGCCAAAAGTGAAACACCATCACCAGAAGCGCCATTATCCCCGGCATTAGCAGGCTGCTCGGCGCGAGGGAAAAGCCATACACCTCACGCAGGTCAAACCGACGGCCAAGTTCAAGCGTGGTTAATAACCCCGATAACAAAGCTAGCGGCAAGCCAAACATTGCCACATAGGAGTACTGCATCTCTGGGGCTAGGGCGATCACGATGCCCATAGAAGCAAAGAAGGGTGACCACGTGGCGGCACTTGAAAGCCCGCGATTAAGGGCTAAAAACTGGGGCATGGAAAGCGGGCCTGAACGTGCCAGCCGGTCGCCCACCATAATAATCGTCGACATGTTCAAAATCGTGCCCAGAAAATGCACGCCCAGCCATGTACGTAAAATGCCGCCGTAGCCCGTTAACTTTTTACCCGGCGCTTTTTTTCGCCCCTGCTGTTTGCCCACTAAAGTAATAAAGCTAACGCCTACCAGCATGGCCGCCACAAAGGCATTCCCTTGTAGCATGGCAGGCCAGTCCACCTCGGCGTCATACACAACGCGCGCCACTAACAGCATTAATAGGCCCAAGCCCATCAATACTCCGGCTTGAATGCGCGAGCGTTTAGGAATATCTCGCCAAAGCAGCGCCACTGCCAGCCACAGCAAATAGCTCACCGCGTGCGCCGTATGTAATAAGCCCGTAAAACCGATAATCTGAGCGATTAATCCAAACAAAATCAGCACGCCCGCTAAACGCTGCTGAGAAGTGGTCTCTTGCATGCCAAGCCCTTAGTAATGAATTAGCAGGCTAATCGGATTTGCGGAAGAAGGCCAGCAGTAAGCTAAGAGCGAGGCACCTGCGAAAGTACCGCACAGCGGTGCCAGATCAATGCAACCAGCAAGCTGTTGTCCTCAAAGGCAACGCTTTTATAAAACGGCATTATCACAGCATGGGCGGCTTGCAGAAAACAGCCATTGCCAACCCGAGGAAATACCCGCGTTTAGATACTGCGATCCAGCGCACGGGCGAAAGTGACTGGTATGCGACCCACTGCTAGCCGATAAACAAGTTTCCTGCCCTGACGGTGATGATATGGCATTCGGTATCAATATCTCTGATGCGCAAACGACATGTTTCGATGAGCCGCAGTCCTCAGCCATACATCAAAGTAGCCATTAAATTCATCGAGCCAGATAAGTGGTTTAATAGCAAATGGGGAGTCGATGTGGGCGTTTTGCTTGGAAAAAAATGCCAATATCGCCCAGTGGCTTATCGAGTACATGGCGATAGATGAATACAAGCGCGGTAAGCGCTTAGTTCTCTGTTGATGCTGCTACGTATCGCTCAACGGCAAGGTGTTCAAGAAAAGCCTGCACTTCGGCAGGGCCCATAGTGGCAGGGGTGACGCACCCCATGATAGCGAATGAGGTAGCGCATCCAATAACAGTAGGTTTTTTTTCAGTACGTGGACTGTAGCGCTTTACCCGCATCACTACCTTGACACGATCCATCAGCTTCGGTGGCTTGTTTTGCATATCCATATGGTCATTGCTCCATGATGTTGTATGGATATACAAAATTATTGAGTTTGGCAAAGCGCGCAAACTCTGCAAATACAGCCTAATTATTATTAATTTAATTTAAAATCATATGGTTATATGGGAACAAGTAGGCTACCTTTGCTAAGGAATCATGCTAGCGCGTTCATCCAATCATGGGATGCGCCGTCTAATACCTGTTATGCGAATAGAATGAAACAATGAATTACGAAAATTATATTAAAAAGATTGAAATTGAAGCCGCTGCACTCAACCAAAAGGAGAAGGTGGCTATCATATTAATTTGCTGTATTCGGTTATCACCGCTCTATTCAAAGTTTAGTGAATTTGAGGATTGGGGGAATGAATCGCTATTGACACAATGTCGAGAGTTAGCAATAGATTGGTTCAGTAGTAAAAGAGTCAATTCAAATAAGTTATCAAAGCAAGTCGGTGAGGTAATTCCTGACACTGAGGACTTCGGTACGGTTTTAGGTTCATACGCCCTAAACGCAGGTGTTGCTCATGAATATTTGCTCGACCAAATTAAAGATAACGATCCTTCTTTTTTAATTTATGTTCTGCGCAGCTGTTACGATACAGTCGATTTATATGTTCAGGAGTGTCTCGAGCTGGATTGTAAGGGCGGTACATCGGAGTCTGAAATCGAAAATCACCCAGCTATGGTTAGTGAAATTAATTGGCAATTAGGTATATTCAATATTGTCAAAGGAACGAAGGACCTCGTGCAACTCATCCATGGACAAGATATCGAACCAATACTTAACCAGGTCGCATAGCGTTACGTTGAAGCAACTGATCGACCGTCATGACTATGAAAGAGGCTTTTCCCATCATCAGTATCTACATTTCTGTAGCTAGTTTTTGTATAGCTTTTTACCTCATGTTCCGTGATCGAACGAGATTTGATGTATCAGGATCGTATAAAGAAAGCTTCGCGAATATTGTTGATGGAATTTACGTAAAGATCGTAAATTCTGGCTGTAGGCCAATAGCACTCTATGCTTTGAGGTTCGTCAACAGTGATGGGAAGGATCACAAATTTAGAATTACTAAATCCATTGGTGAGCGGGCTGGCTATCCGTTGGAGAGTTGAGGTCTAAGTAATCCGTACTTGAGTGAAAGTCAGTTTTTCGAGTTTTTCTTGATAGTACGAATTTCGATTTTGGAGCTATTGATTTGAAATCACTGGCTTCCGTTGAAGTTGAATCTTCAACGGGGACTTCAAAGAAAATTAAAGGGCTGGCGAGCGTAGCCAAGAAAAATGCGCCTCACCTCAAGCCATCAACGTAATACCTTTTATGCATCAAGGAGGATAATAAATTGAGCCCTGAATTTAGAATGTTGTTTTCTCAACATGTAGGTGTTGGATTTGCCAAACAACTTGCTTTCGCTGATTTACTAGGAGAAAGAGGGTGGGAAGTAGACCTTATAGAGGGTCAGGTTACTTTCGGTGATGACTTAATGTTTCCAATTCAATTGCTAGGCTCAGAATCAGAAGGTGATGAGTCATGGCTTTGGGCCTGGGCAAACGAAGCAAGTAATCTTCCTTCTGCGTTGCTTAAAAGCTGTCGTGAATTAAAAGAATTAGGTAATAAATTAGAAGTTTCAGAGCTGACAGAACGTAGCTATTCGACGAGTATTGCTGATGGCCACTCCATAGCAATGGTTGCATCAGGGCTTGACTCAACTAGTTGTTATTATCGCGGACCTTATGAAGGTGGAGCTTTATATTTTCTAGTTAGAGGCCTCCCGCAAGAAGTAATATCACCAGTTTCTCCGGAAAAAGCAATAACCACAATATCTCAAGTTATTTCTACATTTGATGTTGATCATCGCCAAATGACGAAGTCATTTCTTTCTTCGCAAGGTTACAATGTGATGGAGGGTGAATCATTAATATCAGCTGACTGCGAGAGGGGTAATATAAGTGTTGAGTTTGATTCTGAAGGTCGACTGTCTAATATTAAAGGCACACTAAGTTCATCAAATAAACAGCCAAAAGAGAAAAAGGGTTGGAAGTTTTGGGTCAAAGCATAACAAAAAGCTGCAGTGCGACAGCCTGGGCTCCACTTGCTTTTGTGTTGCTCGCTGTCGCTCTCAAATTAACACAAAACAAGCTTCGCCCAGCCTGCGGCTGAGCTGAGCCTTAGCTGTCGAAGGAAGCCATGTACGAGAAGACACGCAATGACTTGTTGGCCATGATCGAGCTGCTTGAAAGTGATGGCAGTGGATGGTCACGATTCTTCCATAAAGCTTTGGCGGCGCTTGGTAATCCCCCCGCAAAACCAGGGTGCTCAAAATGAATCGCCCCGGATATTTTAGACACCCGTTAGGCTCTTAAAGTAACGCCTTTCATACTCAACCGGTGATAAGTTATCACTTGTCCCGTGTCGGCGCTTTGGGTTGTAGAACATTTCAATGTAATTGAACACGTCACGTCTAGCCGCTTCGTGTGTCGAATAAATCTGTCGCTTGATTCGCTCTCGCTTGAGGAGTTGAAAGAAGCTTTCAGAAAGCTTTGCCAGTCTCCACTGCTGAACTGGCTTCCTAGATCCGAACACACCCTCACTGTTCGTCGCCAGACTGCCGATAACAAAGCATCCAGCACTCATTCTGTGGTCATAGGAGACTTCATCGACCAGCCAACCACTTGACGAGAAAACAGGTCGATAACCACCGCTAAGTAAAGCCAGCCTTCGTACGTTCAGATGTACGTGATATCCGTCACCCAAGCAATATTTGGCGCTGCTACTTCAAACTGACGGTCTAAATAGTTGAGTGATACAACAGCCAGTTTTCCACCGCCATAGCAGCCAGGGCGTCGTCGATAGCCCGTCTGAGAGCGTAAACCTTCCCTGCGCATCAGGCGGGCTACTCGGTGCTTACTGCAGGCTTCACCAGCCTCATGCAAGTCCTGATATACCTTGCGATAGACATATAAACCGCCGCTTTCAAGTCACGCATGCTTGATCAATCCCAAGAGATGCTGATCACACCGATCTCGATTAGACAGTGCTTTTTTGCACCATGCGTAGTAGCCGCTAGGGTGCACAGCCATCATGCGGCACAAACGCCGTATCGGATATTGGCTCGCATGCTTTTGAATAAACGCGTACCTCAGTCGGACTCCCTGGCGAAGTACGCGGTGGCCTTTGTTAATATATCTCGCTCTTCTGACACGCGTTTTAGTGCAGCCTTCAAACGACGGTTTTCAGCTTGGAGATCATCATCTTCATGCCGTTGTTCTACCGGCTTATCGTAGCGCTTGATCCACTGGTACAAGGTGTGGCCTGGCACGCCTAACCGCTCAGAGACCTCGGCAACGCGATGGTCGCGTTCTACCACTGTTTGATGGCTTCGATTTTTAATTCTTCAGTGTAACGGGGAAGGTTCATGGATCCTCCTAGATGCCGTCAGTATAAGGCCGGAAGGTGTCTACGAAACCTGGGGCGATTCAATTTCTTCAGGCTGATCCACATAATAGCCAGAATTATAATCGGTACAGTTATGTGCTAAATAACCCGATGAGTTATACCGATCCGAGTAGATGTTTTTTTCAAAAAGCTTGGAAAGCTTGCTAAGAATAATTGGCGTACAATAGCAGCCATCGCGGTTACGGCAGTAACGGGATGCGGAGCTGATTTATTTACTGCGTTTGAAGCTTGGTCAGATAAAAATACCTACTAAAACGATGACCTTGTGTAAAGGGAGAAGTGTGCGGGCCGCTGTCGCGGTCCGCACGGGAGGGCTGTTCTAGTTCACCGCCTTGGCGGCCTGCGCGATCACCTCGGCCACCTCATCGGGGCTCGTCATCGGCAGCATATGGCCGTTCTTGATCTCAATTATTGTCGAACCGGCGCGCTCTGCCATACGGCGCTGCAACTCCGGTGAGATGAGAAGGTCCTCGGTAGCGACCGTCATCCAGCTCGGTTTATCCTGCCATGCCGCAGAAGTAACTTTGTGAGCAAGATTCCCCGCGTTGGCCCATGCTTGGGACCTTGCCAAAAAGAGTGCGTCTTCTTCTGAAAGACCGTTACCTGCCAAGGAGAGGAACGCGTCGTCATTGACCAAAAGAAAGCCATCGTCGGTGACCGTCAGCTTGTCGGCCGTGAAATCGCTGGCCACTGAGGCTAGCAGGTCGCCGCCGCTTTCCCCGATATCAGGCTGGAACGCTGTGACATAGACGAGACCTTTGACGTCTGGGTCGATGCCGGCTTCGGTTACAACCACGCCGCCATAAGAATGCCCCACGAGCAGAACCGGGCCGTCCTGCACGTCCAGGCTTCTCTGGACCGCCGCGACGTCATCCTCGACGGATGTCATTGGCAGTTGAGTAACTGTGACCTTTAGGCCTTCGGCAGTCAGCCGGTCGTAAACCCCTCTCCAAGTACTGCCATCGACGTTTCCGCCGTGAACCAGAATGATGTTCTGTACGTCAGCGATAGCCATGCCCGGCAGCGCAATTATGGCGCCTAGCGTGACGCTTACGGACAAGGTTAGAGTGCGGAGATTGATCATGTTGACTACCTCTGTTGAGAGTTGAAATCGGTGTGAGTATGACATTGCAATATGGAGGGTTCCTCCACATTGGAGAGGAGGGGGTGGGGGGCCAAATGAAAATTACTGCAATTACTCTGAGAGCTAATCTTCATCTGACTCCAATATCTTTAGAACTGAACGAGACCTGCCCGGGGCCTAAACTGCGGCTGCACCGCCATCGACAAAAAGTTCATGTCCAGCGACAAAGCTGCTCTCGCTTGATGACAGGAAGAGGACTGCTCGTGCTATCTCGTTCGGTTCCCCCAGCCGCCCAAGCGGAACGCTTTTATTTAGTGCCTTTTCGACCTCCGGTTGCGAATCAAGGTAGCTCCTTATCAGGCGCGTTTCTGTTCCACCAGGCGAAACCACGTTCACGCGGATGCCTCGCTCCTTAAGGTCATTCGTCCAGCTTCGAGCGAAAGAGCGCACTGCTGCCTTGCTGGCGTTGTAAAGAGACTGGCCTGGCAGGCCTTTGCTGCCAGCGATGGAGCCGTTGAGCACGACAGCACTTCCCGCTGTCATCAGCGGTAGTGCTTTTTGCACAGTGAACACCATGCCTTTCACATTGGCGTTGAAGGTCGAGTCGAAATGCGTATCCTCTATCGCATCGAGTGGAATGACCTCGTAAATGCCCGCATTGGCGAACACGACATCGACCTTTTGGTGATCGCGTTGGATCCGTTCGTAAAGCCGAGTGACGTCGGCAGAGTTAGTGACGTCACCTTGTACGCCGACCGCCCCTTGGCCGATCTCTTTCACAGCTTCGTCGAGTAGTTCTCGCCTACGCCCTGTGATGTAAACGTGTGCACCTTCGATGGCAAAAAGTTTCGCCGTTGCGAGACCGATGCCGTCGCTGCCTCCCGTTATCACCACAACTTTGTTTTCGAAGCGCTTCGTCATTTTCTAGTACCTCTGCTATAAGTGGAGAATTGCTCCACTTATAATATGGAGGTAGACTCCACTTAACAAGCGAAAGAGGAAAAAAATTGAGTAATAAACCTGCCCTCCGGGCTGACGCACAGAAGAACCGCGAACTTATCCTTTTTGCCGCCGAGGAGCTTTTCTTAGAAAGAGGAGCGGGGGTTCCGCTGGAGGAAGTTGCCAAGCGCGCAGGCGTTGGTATAGGTACGCTTTATCGTCGCTTTCCCACGCGTGAGGCACTCTTGGCCGCGACTAGCAATGAGCGTTTCTTGTCGCTTGCACAGACCAGCCATGCGCGCGACCCTCATGTCACACCAGGTGACGCGATACGAGCTTATCTTGAAGAACTTGCTATGAACATGAGCATTTACCAGAGCCTTGCTGCTTCGATTGGGACCATTATCCAATGCGGTACGCCCGGATGTAATGCGATCACCGCAGAAGGGCATCGGCTGCTTCTGCGTGGACAAGAAGCAGGTGCCATCCGCCGCGATGTCACTTACGAGGATTTAATTTACGTGGTAACGGCGATTTCCATCGCAATCGAGAATGACCGTTCATCGAAATCGCGTATTGGGCATCTTGTAGGCTTGTTCCTGAATGGCATAAGCGTAAAAGATTGAGCGCAGATTTAGATGACGACTCTTTAAAGCTCCAGCAAAGTAGACGTTTTGGAAAGCTTTCATTCAAGAGGAGTGGAGTACCTACTAGAAGAGAGCGGCACGCTTTTAATTCTTATCGATCAAGTTGATTTTTCTGAAATTACTCAACACAAAAAACACGGTTGCAATGGTGCTGCGAGACCAATATCATTTTCAAAGCGCTCTCCTGCGATACCGTTCCCCACTTCACCACACTGGCAAGTTTTGTCAGCCGCCATGCTGACGAGATTGAAGCGCTTTTCGAGCAAGTGCTGTTGGTGTGCCATGAACAAGGCTTGTTGGGCAACGAACTCTTTGCCATTGACGGCTGCAAGATGTCATCTGATGCCTCTAAAGAGTTGTCTGGCACGTTCAAAGAGCTAGGCGAGAAACGTGAGAAACGGAGAGGTCTGATTCGGCATCACTTAGTGGAACACTACGCGCATTATGAAGCCGAAACGGAAGCCAATCTGGATCGGGATATCCGCCGCGCCACGACGATTCTCTCGCTAGATGCCGCTATGAACAAAGTGGATCGTTTCCTAAAGACGCACAGCCCAGGCCTTTGGCGAATACCACGCCTTGCAACCCGTACTGGAAACGGTCGATGCTCGCTTTAAGAAGCTAGGTATTTCGGAAAATAGCTATCAAAAGGGCACTGTCGTTACCGCCGGTACTGGCTTCACCAATGACAAATTCGGGGTTTTCTACAGCCTCGTTAGTCAGTCTTGGAGAGGTTCCTTATGCCATACCTAAGCTTCCATATCTCTGCCGATGTATCGCAAGATCAGTCAGATCAAGTCGCAACTGCCCTTACTGAAATTACTGCAACCGCTCTTGGCAAGAAGCACGAGCTTGCTTCTGTCGAGGTCAATGCCACATCGGCTAAAAGCTGGTAAATCGGGGGCAAGAGTCTTGCCAGCCAGTCGCTAGTGACTTTTTACTTGGACATCAAGGTTACTGAGGGCACAAATGCTAAAAACGAAAAGTCTGGATACATCCGACAGGTGTTTGATGCGGTTGCCAACATATTTGGGCCGTTGGCACCTGTGAGTTACATTGTAATCCATGAGGTCCACGCGGACGCCTGGGATTACGAGGGGCATACGCAAGAGTATCGCTATATACGTGGCAAGCCGCTGTGAGAAAGACTAATCAGGCATTCAAGCCACTCGCTGCGCTCGTTGGGACCGGCTAAAGCCGGCCTGTTAATTTAGCGTTGGCCACTTGAGGAGAAGGTTTACTAAATGACCAGATTTTGCGGCGGGTGCATATGTAAAGCTGTTCGTTACGAAACGACTGCTGATCCATTAAATCAGAGAGTGTGCCACTGTAAGGAATGTCAAAAAGCTATCGGGGCTGCTTTTAACGCCCGTGTATTAATGCGGATTGAAGATGTGTCTATCACAGGCCTAATTAGCACATTTTACTCCTCAGAAACTCTAGAGCGAGGATCTTGTTCGCGTTGTGGTTCAAGCATATTTTCTCGGCGTACCTCCGCCGGAGTTATTGGATTGACGGCTGGCAGCCTTGACGATTCGTCACTTTTTAATCCTGATATGCACTTTTGGATATCATCTAAGCAGTCTTGGCTAGAGATAGCCGATGAACTCCCGCAGTATCCAGAAGCTCCGCCATATAAAGATTATTAAAATCATATGTGTCTATGAGTGCTTGCCTAACAAGGCGATTAAATTCGCTCCCTTCGGTCGCCGGACGCTCAAAAGCCCGCGCCGTTTATGACAGGGTTATGAGTTCACGAGAGGATTGAAATGGCGGCGAGTGCTGGCGAGCTTTACGAGACGATGAAAGTTCGATTGGGGATGCAGGAAGAAGGCATCACTAATCCACGTTCAGCAGTTAAGATCGCGACTCGAGAGTTGGTCAAAAAGCTGTCTAAAATTGATTCAAACGAAGAGATCGAGGTCAGTTTCAGCGAAGCCTCAGCAGCAAAATCACAGCATGCTCATACGCCACTTCAGAAACGCTTCAGATGAATGTCCAGGCCAATATCCTCGTCATCTTATTTCCCTGCGTCATCTCTATTTCCCGTATATCAACGGCACCGAGCTTACGCATCAACTTCGTGGCAGGTTTCACATTGTCGGCTTTTGAAATCAGGCTGCTAAACCACTGGCATTGAGTGGAATACACCTGGCTTTCTTTTATTAGCTTTTTAAGAAACAGCTGTTCGCCTCCCTTGCACCAAAGCTCTGCCCCCATCCCGCCAAAATTCAGCGTAGGAGATTTGGTCTTTGCTTTTTTTTCACCGCGACTACGCGCAAGGTTGTTGAGTTTAAGCTGGCTGCCTTTCAGTGCTTCATCAAGCGAGGCGTGGAAGGGTGGGTTGCATACGCTGACGTCAAAGAACTCCCCAGCTTGAATGATCCCTTCAAACATGTGGTTTTTATCGTGCTGCGTGCGCAGCGTGAAGCGATCTTTGAGCGTGGGGTTGTTGGCGATAATCGTGGCGACGTTCTCAAGTGACTGAGCGCTAATCTCGCTACCGACACACTGCCAGCCGTAAATTTGGCAGGCTAGTAGCGGGTAGATTCCATTCGCCCCCGTTCCTATATCGAGTAGCTTGATGCTGGGATTTTCACGTCCAAGCCCGAGCTCAATTAAGTCGGCCATGTAATGGATATAGTCAGCCCTGCCTGGGATGGGAGGGCAAAGCGCGCCCTCTGGAATATCCCAATCGGTAATGTTGTAGTAGCGATTTAATAACGCGGCGTTGAGCGTTTTAACTGCCAACGGGTCTGCGAAATCGATAGAAAGCTCGCCATGAGCGTTCGGTTTCACATGGGGGGCTAGTGCAGGGTGGCTTTCTACGAGCGCTGGGAAGTCATAGCCTTGGTTATGTAGATTCTTCGGGTGCAGGCCTTTGCGAACAGACTTGGCTCGGCTTTTTTCACTTCTATGCAGGGTGGTCACAGTAATAGGCCTGGGGCTTGGCGTTCGATGGATTTACATTATATGTAAATGCACTTGATAACGCTTGCTTATGCTAGGCGCATCGCTACTAACACTTTCTTTCCGCCACCAGCCCTGCGCGATACTCTCGGCCATGTTGATCCAACCAAGCGTCCGCTTGGGCTTTACCCTCTGTTGCTAGCCGTTGCTCATATTCTGCTTCCATGGCGCGGCGCTCGGGTCCTGGGCCGGAGTTCGCGAAGCAGCGGCTTGACACGGAATTAGATCCCGTGGTTCCGCTGGCAATATCTCCTGAAAGCTTATTGGCCATTACGCTTGTAGAGGACTGCCCCAGCGGCATAGGATCGACAGGGGCATATTGAGCGAAAGCGGTGCCCAATGGAAAAAGCACCCATGCAGTGGTGATACTAAGAAGAGTACGCTTCATGTCGTTTCATCCCCCGTTTCCATCAAATTATTGGGTCATCAGCATTTGTTGATTGGGAATTCAGATTTTTCCGTGCTCATGCAGCTTACTGCATTCTAGTGAGTCTTGTGCCTCGTTATCAAGCGCAAGCGTTGGCGACTGCTCGCGGCGTAGCTGGCGTTTTAATAGGCGGGTATACAGGACAAGCCTACCTTTTTGCCAAATGATGGTTTTACGGAAGGCAAGGGAGCAAGAAGTAGGATGATGAGCGAGGAGGTCCAAGCCACACCGGTAATATATTCCAGCATAAAAAATAACAGCAATTATTAGCTCAAATAAAAAGTGCGTATAGCCGCAGCTACAGCCAGTTCGTAAAGATTATCTATGGATAGCCACTAACACTGGTAAAGCAGCTTATGGGGTTTTAGAGTGCCGCTGAAAGAGCTGAGAAAATAACCGCGTTAAGTAAGTTTTTCTAGGCTGCCGAAATAGCGACGGTGCCGATCAGAAAACTCAGTCAATTTTTAAGCTCTGTTTTTATCAAATAAAGCCAGCCTGCTCGACTGGCTTTTTTTATAATGCTATTCGGTAATGCTCAGCGCGCCATGCCCGTTAATAAAACTGCGATAGGATAAAGTGAATTACTTTAAGCCTGATTTGGTTAGACCAAAGGCAGAGTCTTGCGAACCGGGCTCCATTAACGACAGTATCTGCATTCTATTCCAGATATTGATAAGCCCGATGGCGAAGGTCAGCTCAGAAATCTCTACTTCGGAGAAGTATTCCCGTGTTGAGTGATAAAGTTCATCACTGATGCCTTGGTCAGATAGTTTGGTTAGGGCTTCAGTCAGTTCCAGAGCTGCTTTTTCTTTGGCAGTGAACAGGGGAGACTCTCTCCAGATCGCGATGTGGTAGAGCCTTAGCTCTCTTTCACCTTTTATCTTGGCCTGCTTGATGTGCATGTCCAGACAAAAAGCGCAGCCATTCAGCTGGGAGGCGCGGATGTCAATCAGGCTTTTAATGTTAACATCAATGCTGGTTTTATGTGATGCCGTATTGGCATTGCTTAGTGCTTCTATAAGTGCCGGTACAGATTTAAAGTGATTTACACGGTTGCTCATAATGCTCTCTCTTTTGCAGATTTAGTTGATCGATAGTGCTTAATGCAATGGGTAAAGCTGTCGCTCTGCTGAGCGGGTCGTGCGTACCATCCACCCTGAAAAAAATCACATCAGTGATGCCGACATAAGCCAGAGCGGTTTTGATATAGGGTGTAAACAAATCGTCATTCACATAAAGTCCGCTGGAAAAAATCGAGCCACTGGATACGACTGTGTAGACTTTTTTGCCAATGACTAAACCTATTTTTGAGCCTTTCTCAGTGAAGCCGAACGTGCGGCCTGCCCGAGTTATATGGTCAAACCAGGCCTTCAATACCGATGGTAGTCCCAGGTTCCACATAGGGGAGGAAATCACAATCACGTCAGTATCGAGCAGCATATCAACAAGGCGATCTGACAAGAGGACTGCCTGCTTTTGCTCTTCTGATCGTTCTTCTTGATCGGTTGAAAAGGCGCTGATGGTCACAGCGTCAAGGTGAGGCAAGGGATCCATAGACAGATCTAACACGGTTTCAACTAACTGCGGATACGTTACTTTCAACTTAGATAACAGATGATCGGAAGCCTTCCTCGAAGTTGAGCCATTTATATTTTGACTGACTTTAATATGCAGCAGCTTCATGATTTTTTCCTTGTGCTACCCAATGTGAAATTGTGATTTATACTGTTTGGTCAATTGATTGCATAAGTGTATTTGTGAAGCCTAGGGAGCCTGCTATTCATCACCAGATGATGACTGCTTGCTAAGAGTGTGATTATTTTAGATAGTAATGACATATTAAGAAGGTACAGGACTGCTATAAAAAGGTAGGACACCGGGTGGGATACAAGGACATCTATGAGCGTTATAAAAAAGGGATTCTTTCTGGCAACCTGAAGCCGGGCGAAAAGGTGCCCTCTATTCGTGTGCTAGCCGAAGATCTAGGTGTGGCAAAGAAAACGGTGGAAGCGGCGTACGATATTCTTGTGGGTGAGGGCTATCTCGTTAGCCAGGGGTCACGGGGAACAGTGGTTAACCCTGATTTATCGATTGATACAGGAAATCCCCAAAAAGTTGTAAATCAGCTTCAGGATGAAGATCTTAAGAAGATTGTAGATCTGCGAGATAATCAGGGGCATTTCCGGTTGGGCATACCATCGCTTGACGAATTTCCTTATAAAAAATGGCTCTTGCTGTCGGGCAAGGTCGTTCGCGGCATGAGCTTAAGAGATATGGCTGTGCCTCCGGTTATGGGTCACAGACCGCTACGTGAGGCTATCGTCAATTATGTGAGGATTTCCCGCGGACTGAATTGCGCTCCGGAACAAGTTTTTATCACCAGTGGCTACAAAAGCAGTCTTGCGCTTATTCTGCAGGCGCTTTCAACAAACAATGACAAAGTGGTCTTTGAAGATCCCGGTTATTTTTTTGGTCAGAAGTTGCTTAAACGCATTGTATTGAATCTGCATTACGTACCTGTTGATGATAATGGACTGGATATTGATTATCTGGTGCGAGTTCATGGTGATGCGAAGTTTGTCATCACGACGCCCTCACATCATAGTCCAACGGCGGTGACGTTATCACTGGCAAGAAGGCATCAGTTGCTAGAATGGGCGCAGCACAATAGCGCTTGGGTCATCGAAGATGACTACGATGGTGAGTTCCACTACACACGAAAAGTGGTGCCAGCGCTGAAAAGCTTAGATAGCCAGGATCGTGTTATCTATGTCGGCACCTTTAGTAAGACACTGATGCCTTCTATACGCATCAGTTACATCGTTATTCCAAAGTCCATGATTTTGAGTTTCTTGGAAATAGGCGAAATTGTTGCAACTGGTTTGCCTTTACTTCCGCAGAAAATTCTGGCGATGTTTATTGCAGAAGGGCATTTTTTCAAGCATTTGAAAAAAATGCGGGCGTTATACCAGCAACGACGACTAATTGTAGTTAATGCTTTGCATAAAGTTTACCCTGGCATATTCAATGTTGAGCTGACTGATGGTGGCATGCATGTTGTGGCTTATCTCACAAAAGGCACTGAGGATGTGAAATTGTCGGATATTTGGCAAGCACACAACCTGCAAGTTTTTCCCTTATCGGCTTGGTATGCCCAAAACAAAAAACGTTATGGTCTGGTCGTCGGCTACACCAATATTCGCTCGGAAGATGAGGCTATCAATGCACTAAAGTTACCGTATGTGGATACGATGGCGTTGTTGGGCAAACCCCCGCACCATTAACCTGTCGTAGTCGATTAGCCCTGGTTAGACTGCGTTAGATAGGGGGTTAATGTGCCAGTCATAAATTTGCCACTACGGCGTTTAATGCTGAGTCTCACAACCTATTTATGTGTTGCCGAATGCGAAAATGGATCAGCGTAAAGACGGAGTAGCTTGGTTTACGCTTTGTGACCAAATTTTGCTACTGTTGCGCTAGCGCCTCGCTGTTTGTTCTTCACAGGTTCTATACCATTTGCTAATTATTGCTTCTATTTCAAATCTATTGGCGACCTAATGGGACCCCTTGGAAGGATTGCTAGTTCGCAGTTTAATTAGTTTTGACGGCTTTAACCTGCTCGTGAATTTGACCTCTTTGAATTTGACCTCTTTGAATTTGACCTCTTTGAATTTGACCTCTTTGAATTTGACCTCTTTGAATTTGACCTCTTTGAATTTGACCTTCCATCTCGCTTTGCCATTTGTTATCGGTTTCAAGCATTGTCGGCTGCATGTGGCGTAGCTGGCGTTTTAATAGGCGGGTATACAGGAACTGGTTATACACCGCCCAACAGTGAAAGGTGAGGAAGGTGACGACAAAGCCGATGAGCACCATCTTGATCATAACCGAGTCATAAAGCTTACCCAGGATCTCCTCTTCCACAAAGAAGAACATGTACATTTTTACGACCACGAGCACCCATAACGCCAGCGTGGCAAGGGTGATAATGGTATCGCGAACGCGATAGCCCCAGCCTTTCTGGCAGGGGTTATCGATAATGACGGGCACTAGTTTATTGCTCATTGAATTGCTCCCCGCGGTCAGGGCTGTTCCAAGTGGCAAGCCTGCCTTTTTGCCGCATCATGGCTTTGGGGAAGGCAATGACCACGGTCGCCATATTGATAAGCCAGTAGGCGAAGGGGTACCAGATACTCCAGTAAACGCAGCGGAATATCTGTTTGTCGTAGCGGCTGTCGATATAGAAGCTAACGGTAAATTGAATGAAGCTGACGGCGATTAAGATGCTGCCAAAATAGGAAAGCACTCTTGCCGTAACTGGCCACTCCATCGGCATTAAGAGATGAGATACCAGCCAAGCAAGCATCAGAGTGATGACCGAGTAACACCAAACCACGCTGATAATATATTCCAGCATCAGCAGCCAGAAACGACGGTTTTTCCAGCGTACTGTCTGTGGGAAGTAGCGTAGAAAGACCTCGCCGCCACCCTGTGCCCACCGCAGCCGCTGCTTGAAAAGGCCGCGTAGTGTTTCCGGCATTAGCACCCAGCACATCGCTCTGGGCTCGTAACGTACCTGCCCACCGGCCAGCTGTAACCGCCAGCTTACATCGATATCTTCGGTCACCATGTCCGTATTCCAGCCGCCGATCTCTTCTAATGCTTTGCGCCGAAATGCACAGATAACGCCAGAAATAGTGAATACCATTACATTGTCGTGTCTTGCCCCTGTGCCGCTTCAGCGGTGAAACAGGCGAGCAGGAAAATCGGTAGTGCGTTAGGGCGACTGTGCATGATGAGATTCCTACACGGGAGGGCAGTGGCAGCATTTTGTAATCAAATGTATCTGCTTAGTGTATAGGAGTATCATTCAAGTCATTGCACGACTAAAACGTGAACTTGAGAAGGGTTGTTGTCAGCAAAAAGGGTGATAAATCTAATGCCTGTTTTGTTGACTCATTTTCTCTAGCTGTTCAACCATGCGACGAGCGGCGTTAGAAGGCGTGCGGTTGGTATGTACTAAATAGCCTAATGAGCGATAGATGGGCGCCGTGTCGACATTGAGTTCTACGAGCTCACTGTCGATCATCTTCTCTGGTAGCAGGCTCCAGCCTAAGCCAACGCTGCACATCATTTTAAGCGTTTCTAAATAGTTGGTTGCCATACTGACCGGTAGCTGTAGGCCGGCTTCATGGAACCGCTGAGCAATGAGCGAGCCGGTAAATGTCTTGGCCCCGGGCATCACGCAGCTATAGTCACACAGCGCCGCGAGTGAAAGGCCTTTATGACCTGTCGATTTATGATGAGACTGGGGCTGATTGGCAAGAGGGTGGTCCGTCGCGCAAACAAAACACAGCCGGTCACGCCATAGCTCGACAACGTGCAGCTGTACATAGGGGTGAGGTGCCAGCGTCACCACTGCCATTTCCAGGGTGCCGTCTAAAACACCTTGATACGCCTGTTCAGAGTCAAGAAAGTGCAGGTCTAGCTCTACCTCTGGATGGCGCTGAGTGTACTGCTTGAGTAGCGGCGGTAAACGGTGCAAACCGATGTGATGGCTGGTCGCAAGCGTTAGACGCCCACCTACCTGGCCTGAAAGATTGGCTAGCGCACGGCGACTATCTTCTACGGTAAATAGAATGCTTCGGGCTTGGGGTAGCAGCACGCTTCCGGCCTCGGTCAATGCAATGCGCCGCCCTATGCGATCGAATAAACGCGTGCCCACCTGGGATTCCAGCGTCGCAATGCGCTTGCTCACCGCCGGTTGGGTTAAGTGGAGCTGTTCGGCCGCGCGCGAGAAACTTTGCGTATCGGCCACGGCCAGAAAAGCCTGTAGGCTTTGAGTATCCATTTTGGTATTCCTGATTGGAATCTAAACTATGAATAACATGAATTGCTTTTATGCGCAGCCCGCGTAACACTCTAACCATCACTGGCACAGAGATGCCAGCAAGACCCATTAGCACGACCAACTAGCAAGAAAAGGGCGCAGCCCGGGAGAACCACATGTCAGGTCAAACGCTTTACGACAAACTCTGGAACCAGCACTTGGTCAAACAACGCGATGACGGCACCGCGTTGATTTATATCGATCGCCAGCTGCTTCACGAAGTGACTTCGCCTCAAGCGTTTGAAGGCCTGCGCTTAGCTAATCGCAAGCCATGGCGTTTAGATGCCAACCTAGCCACGCCCGATCACAACGTGCCAACCACGGTGAAAGAACGTGCCGAGGGTAATAGTGGGATTAAAGACCCTGTGTCGCTTATTCAGGTGCAAACCCTGGACGACAACTGCCTTGAGTATGGCATTGAAGAGTTCAAGATTAACGATCCACGCCAAGGCATTGTTCACGTAGTGGGCCCTGAGCAGGGTGCAACACTGCCGGGCATGACCGTGGTGTGCGGCGACTCTCATACTGCCACTCATGGTGCCTTTGGCGCATTGGCTCACGGTATCGGCACGTCGGAAGTTGAGCACGTGATGGCAACTCAGTGCTTGCTGGCGCAAAAAATGAAGAATATGCAGGTGCGCGTCGAAGGCGAGCTAGGTCTAGGCGTTACTGCTAAAGACGTTGTGCTAGCGATTATCGGCCAAATCGGCACCGCTGGCGGTACTGGCTATGCGATTGAGTTTGCGGGCAGCGCCATTGCCTCGCTCTCTATGGAAGGCCGCATGACCGTTTGTAATATGGCCATTGAAGCGGGTGCCCGGGTGGGTTTGATTGCCGTAGACGATACCACGATTGATTACCTTGGCCAGCGCCCCTTTGCCCCTACCGCGGAGCAGTGGGAAGCGGCCGTGTCTGACTGGCGCCAGTTGGTGTCCGATAAAGATGCCGCATTTGATAAAGTCGTTACTCTGAAAGCTGAAGAGATTGAACCCCAGGTGAGCTGGGGCACCAGCCCTGAGATGGTCACCGGTATTTCTGGCCAGGTGCCTGACCCGTTCGCCGCGCAAGATGAAACCGTTCGACGTAGCCACACTCGCGCGCTGGAGTACATGGGGCTGCACGCCAACCAGAAAATCACCGATATCAAGCTGGATAAAATCTTTATTGGTTCCTGCACTAACTCGCGTATTGAAGATCTGCGTGAGGCCGCCAAGGTTGCCCAGGGCAAGAAAGTGGCTAGCTCGATTAAGCTTGCTATGGTCGTGCCGGGCTCTGGTTTGGTAAAGCGTCAGGCAGAAGCCGAAGGCTTGGATAAAATCTTTATTGAAGCCGGTTTTGAGTGGCGCGAACCGGGTTGCTCTATGTGTTTGGCCATGAATGCGGATAAGTTGGGTGCTGGGGAACACTGTGCATCAACGTCTAACCGCAACTTTGAAGGCCGCCAGGGCTACGGTGGCCGCACTCACTTGGTCAGCCCCGCTATGGCCGCTGCAGCGGCCATAGCGGGTCATTTTGTTGACGTGCGCACCTTGCCAGCCAATGACGCCACTCACGCTCAGGAGGCCTAAGCCATGAAAAAATTTACCCGTTTTGAAGGTGTGGTCGCGCCGCTTGATCGCGCTAACGTCGACACCGATTTGATTATTCCAAAGCAATTTTTGAAATCGATTAAACGCACCGGCTTTGGCGTTAACCTGTTTGATGAATTGCGTTATCTCGATGAGGGGCAGCCAGGGCAGGACTGTTCGCAGCGCCCGCTGAACCCTGATTTTGTGCTGAATCAACCACGCTTTAAAGGCGCTGAAGTGCTGCTGGCACGGCGCAATTTCGGCTGCGGCAGTTCTCGCGAGCATGCGCCTTGGGCGCTGGAAGATTTTGGTTTTAAAGTGGTGATTGCGCCCAGCTTTGCCGATATCTTTTATAACAACTCGTTCAAGAATGGCATTTTGCTGATCACCTTCCAAGAAGATGTGGTAGACCGTCTGTTTGCCGAGCTGGAAGCCAATGAAGGCTATCAGTTGGATGTAGATTTAGAAAACCAGCGTGTCGTTACGCCCAGCGGCGAGGTTCTAGCGTTTGAAGTGGATGATTTCCGCAAACACTGCCTGTTGGAAGGATTGGACGATATTGGCCTGACGCTAAAAGACGAAGATGCTATTCGCGCCTTTGAGCAAAAACATAGGGCTGCGCGGCCCTGGTTATTCCGTGATACCGCCTAAGCCTGACGTTTATCGATTTTATTGTTAAGGAATCTGCATGACACATAAGGTCTTGTTGTTACCGGGAGATGGTATTGGACCCGAGATTGCTGCCCAGGCGGCGCGCCTATTAAAAGCGTGCCAAGAAGCAGGTTTGGATATTGAAGTAGAAGAGGGTTTAGTGGGCGGTTCTGCCTACGACGTTCACGGCGACCCGCTCCCCGCGGAAACGCTGGCTAAAGCCAAAGCGGCCAGCGCTATCCTGCTAGCCGCAGTGGGCGGCCCTAAGTGGGATAAAATTGAAGATCTCTCTAAGCGTCCTGAAAAAGGCTTACTGGGGCTGCGTAAAAACCTTGGTTTGTTCGGCAACCTGCGCCCAGCCATGCTTTATCCGCAGCTAGCCAGCGCCTCTAGCCTGAAGCCTGAGCTGGTAGCTGGGCTTGATATTATGATTGTGCGCGAGCTCACCGGCGGTATTTACTTTGGCCAGCCTCGTGGCATTGAAGTGCGCAACGGCGAACGCGTGGGCTTTAATACCTATATTTATTCTGAAAGCGAAATTGAGCGTATCGGTCGCGTGGCATTTAAAATGGCCCAAAAGCGTGGCAAGAAGCTGTGCTCGGTCGATAAAGCCAATGTGCTGGAAGTGACGATTTTATGGCGCGAAGTGATGGAGCGCCTGGCACCGGAGTATCCGGATGTTGAGCTTTCGCACATGTACGTCGACAACGCAGCCATGCAACTGGTCCGCGCGCCTAAGCAGTTTGACGTTGTTGTTACCGGCAATATGTTTGGCGATATTCTTTCTGACGCCGCCGCGATGCTGACTGGCTCTATCGGCATGCTCCCTTCGGCGTCGTTAAATGAGAGCGGGCAGGGCATGTTTGAGCCTTGCCACGGCAGCGCGCCAGATATCGCTGGGCAGAATATTGCTAACCCGCTGGCGATGATGCTGTCGGTTGCCATGATGCTGCGCTATTCGCTCGATGAGACCGCGATGGCAGAGCGCATAGAAGCCGCCGTAGGCAGCGTGCTGGATGATGGCTGGCGCACTGCGGATATTGCTTCTGACGGCATGCAAACCATTGGCACCGAGGCAATGGGTGATGCGGTACTCGCCGCGTTTGCCAAGCAGTAAAGTAGCGACTGCCTTAAGGGCGCCTGGGACAAGCCGTAGAGGGGGTCATTTGCCATGGATGGCAAATGTAGCGCCCAGGGACGGGTTTACAGCGCCCCCTCGAAGGCTTGTCGCAGGGACACCCCTTAACCTCCCTGCTGGTTCCAAAATTACCCTAACGATTTGTGTATAATACAAGGACTCATTCTTTGCAGGAGGACTTTATATGTTGAAAGTCGGTTTCGTGGGATGGCGCGGCATGGTTGGCTCGGTGCTGATGCAACGCATGCAAGAAGATGGTGATTTTAACGGCATAGAGCCGGTTTTCTTTACCACTTCCCAGGTTGGCCAGCCCGGCCCCGACATCGGTGTAGAGGTACCTTCGCTGAAAGATGCCTTTGATATCGAGGCGCTTAAAGCGCTGGATGTCATTGTGACGTGCCAGGGTGGTGATTACACCAAGCCTGTCTATAAAGATCTACGTAGCGCTGGCTGGAAAGGCTACTGGATTGATGCCGCTAGCACGCTACGCATGGAAGACGAAGCAACAATCGTACTGGATCCGGTTAACCGCAAGGTGATCGATGACCAGCTCGCCAAAGGTGCTAAAACCTTTGTTGGCGGTAACTGCACCGTCAGCCTCATGCTTATGGGGTTGGGTGGTTTGTTTGAAGCCGATATGGTCGAGTGGATGACGTCCATGACGTACCAGGCCGCTTCAGGCTCCGGTGCTAAGCACATGCGCGAGTTGCTCAATCAAATGGGACAGCTTCATTCAAGCGTTGGCGATGAGCTGAAGAATACCTCAAGTGCGATTCTAGATATCGACCGTAAAGTAACGGCTGCTATGCGCAGCGGCGATTTTCCGACCGATAACTTTGGCGCACCGCTAGCGGGCAGCCTGTTGCCGTGGATCGACACTAAGTTGGATAACGGCCAGAGTCGTGAGGAGTGGAAGGGCAGCGTTGAGACCAACAAGATTTTGGGCCTCGACAACAACCCGATTCCCATTGACGGCCTGTGTGTGCGTATTGGCGCGATGCGCTCCCATAGTCAGGCGTTCACGATCAAGCTTAAGCATGATGTGCCGCTAGATGAGATTGAAGACCGCATTGCTAAGCACAATGAATGGGTCAAATTGATTCCTAATGATAAAGACGCCACCATCGCTGGGCTAACGCCTGCTGCCGCTACCGGCACGCTGCAAGTGCCGGTAGGGCGCCTTCGTAAGCTACAAATGGGCGGTGAGTATCTGTCTGCGTTCAGCGTTGGCGATCAACTGCTTTGGGGCGCCGCAGAGCCGCTTAAGCGCATGCTTAAGATTTTACGCGAGCAGTAATTGACGGCGGTTGTACATCAGTCTAAACGGGAAGCTGTTCGCAGCTTCCCGTTTTTTTTCGTGGCAACAACGCTCACGAATGGGAAATAAGCCAATATTTAGTTAAGTTATGGGGAGGGAAGTAACGCCGCCAAGTTTAGCCGGTGGGAGAAATAAAGTAATACGCTAGGGAGCTTTATGAAACCAATACGCGCATGGGCTGTGTGTGTCTCACTGAGCTTGGTGAGTCCTCTCGCCATTGCCGTTGAGCTGGGGTACGCGAACGTCAGTTCTTATTTAAATGAGCCGTTGAAGGCTTCTCTATCGCTGCTTGGAAACAGTGATTACCCGTTGGAAGATATTAGCGTTAGGGTTGCCAATCAGACCGATTTCGCTGCTGCAGGGCTTGAGTGGACGCCGTCAGCCGCTAGCGTGACTGCCCAAGTTAAGGAACGACAGGGCCGCCGCCAGGTATATTTAAGTTCACAGCAGACCATGCAGGAGCCTTGGCTTGAGCTGCTGCTCACTCTGGAGTACCCAGGCGGGTCGCAGACCCGCGATGTCACGCTACTCTTTGATCCGCATGATTACGCCCAGCGCATGGCCTTAAATAATTTTCCTAACGATGACCAACAGCGCGCTTATATCAATCGTGGCGACACGCTATGGAGCGTTGCCGAGCGAACTAAGCCTGCAAAGGCTAGCGTTCAGCAGATGATGGCAGCGCTTGTTGACGCTAATCCTAATGTTTTTCCGTCAGGGAATGCTAACGAGATCCGAGCAGGCCAAACGCTGCGCGTGCCGAATGAAGAGCGCGTAATGGCACGCTCAAGTGTGGACATGCCGAATGCCCCAGCAGACTCTACCCAAGCTCTGCAGACAAGCGAGATTGATCTTTCCAGCGGTGCTGCTAATGCTGATGCTTTTTTGACAGTAGACCGGCCCGCGGCGATTGAAGAGGACATTGAGCCGCCTGAGGCCTTACTTCCCGGCGGGCTGGCCGAGCAGCTGCGCTCAAACCAGGCGGCGCTTCAACAGGTGCGTGACGAGCGCGAACTAATGCGTACCGAGTTAAGTGAGCTGCGCAGCGATATTGCCTCACTGGCGGAGGCGCTCAGCGATGCGCTCTCTAGCCAAGCGGTTGCTGCGGAGCAATCTCCTGCGCGACCCGCTGCCAGTACGAGCGAGGGGCAGAGTGCGAACACTTTCATCGCGGATTATCAGTGGCCGCTTGGGCTAACGGCCATCGTTCTACTGGTTGTGTTATTGATCTGGCGGCGTAAGCATCAAGATGAGACCTGGGACGACGCAGCGATGGCGAAGGCCGTGATAAACCCCTCTGCTTCACCCACGTTAACGCCCGGGCCGGATAAGAAGGTCGATGATGATCACAAGAGACGCCCACTGGGAGAGGGTGAAAGGGATGAAAACCCCGACCACTGGCTGGTTGATTATCATCCGCCTAACGAACAGCTTGCTACGCATCGTGCAACTGGCGCTAATCGCGCCCCTGGCTCAGTCGAGGCGTCGTGGGAAATTGAGGAGGTGGCATTCAAGCCGGTTGATAACCGGTGACGAGGGCGCTCAAGGCTTGATGTAGGGAACTGCCGTCGAAATACGGCGTCTGAAATTCGCATCTCGCTTGCAGCTAAGAGGTCTCGGATCGTAAATGCTGCGAATTGACTGTCTACATACAAAGGATAGGTGTTCATGGATCGTAGAAGTGTGCTCAAGAGCGCGTTGGCGCTAGCGGCCTGGTATGGCTTGCCTTCGGCACCTCTGTTCGCCGCGGCCAGCGCCTCTAGTCGTATCGCGGATGGCGATTCTCAAGCCTTCAGTTTCGACTGGCTTCAGGATTATGCCCGCGACCTCGCCGTCAAACCCTATCAGAGCACTGTCCAGCAGTTGCCGCCGACGCTGAGCAATCTCACGCCACAGCGCTACAACGAAATCGGCTACGATCCCAACCACTCTCTCTGGGATCAGTTGAATGGTCCGCTTGACGTACAGTTCTTCCACGTGGGGATGGCATTCGACCAGCCGGTGCGGATGTATTCGGTGGACCCTGAGACCAGCCAGGCGAGAGAGATTCACTTTCGTCCCGACCTGTTCAACTATTCGGGCGCTCACGTCGATGTCTCGCAGCTCGAAGGGCAGGGCGAACTTGGCTTTGCCGGTTTTCGGGTGTTTAAGGAGCCTTCACTGACCGAGCGCGATATCGTGTCTTTCCTCGGCGCCAGTTACTTCCGCGCGGTCGATGACACCTATCAGTACGGCATCTCCGCCCGCGGTATTGCCGTCAATACCTACACCGATGAAGCCAACGAGCAGTTTCCGGCGTTTACTCGCTTCTGGTTCGAAACACCGGAAGCCGGCGCCACGACCTTCGTGGCCCATGCGCTGCTTGACTCTCCGAGCCTAGCTGGCGCCTACCGCTTCGTCATCCATTGTGAAGATAACCGAGTGGTGATGGAGATCGACAAGCATCTCTTTCCGCGAGAATCGATTGCCCAGCTCGGGCTGTCGCCGATGACCAGCATGTTCAGCTGCGGTACCCAGCAGCGCGACATGTGCCTGACCTTCCACCCACAGATCCACGACTCCGATCGTCTCTCGATCTGGCGCGGCAACGGCGAGTGGATCTGCCGGCCCCTTAATAACCCGCCACGTTTGCAGTTCAACTCGTTCAGCGACAACAGCCCCAAGGGCTTTGGCTTGCTGCAAACTGACCACGAGTTCGACAGCTACGAAGATATCGTGGGCAACTATCACAACCGTCCTAGTCTCTGGGTTGAGCCTCTGGGCGACTGGGGGCGAGGTGAAATTCAGTTGCTTGAGATCCCCACCTCTGGTGAGACCATGGACAACATCGTGGCCTTCTGGAAGCCGGAAGCGGCGGTAGAGGCGGGGCAGGCACTGCACTACGCCTACAAGCTTCACTGGAGTGCTCTTCCGCCAGTGCAGAGCGACCTAGCGCGAGTCCGCAAGACGTTTACCGGTATCGGTGGTTTCCCCGAGGGCTGGGCGCCGGGTGAGCACTTTCCGGACGTCTGGGCTCAGCGCATCGCTATCGATTTTGTCGGTGGTGATGTTAAGCACTTCCACGACAATGAGATCGGGCTTCAGACCCACCTCGACGTGCCCGAAGGCGAGGTCAAGAATGTTCAGATTTTTTGGGTAGATGACTTCGAGGGCTTCCGTATTCAGTTCGATTGGTATCCCACCAGCGACGCTTTAGACCCACTCGACATGCGCCTGACGCTAAGCGCCGAGGGCGTAACCATCAGTGAGACCTGGGTCTATCAGTACTTCCCGCCGATGCCGGAAGACCGCCAGTTCCCGGAGAGAGTCCCAGCACGCTGAGGTTGAATTCCACCCGAGCGTCAGAACGGCAACAATAGTCCCTGCTAAAAAGCTGCGCAGGCAGGTTGAGGAAGAGTGAACAATTGAAGAGGTGGCATTCAAGCCGCGAGGCCGGGATAATAGCGAACCTTCAAAATCTTTAAAATGACGTGGCTTGATGACGCTGTCCTATCACTTCGATGAGAAAATTCCGCTTACTGGCCGTTTGGCAATGGGTATTGAATACGACGGTACCCATTACTGCGGTTTTCAGCGCCTAAAGCATGCAGCTTCCGTTCAGGCGTCGTTAGAAGTCGCGCTGAGCAAGGTGGCCAATGAGCCGATCCAGATTCACGCCAGCGGGCGCACCGACTCCGGGGTGCATGCCACGCGTCAAGTCGTGCATTTTGACCCGCCGGTCGGGCGTTCAGAAAAAGCCTGGATATTTGGTGTCAATACCCATTTGCCTCGAGATATTGCCGTGCGCTGGGTAAAACCTGTGGGGGATGACTTTCACTCGCGGCTATGCGCGCTTGGCCGTCGTTACCGCTACGTGTTGCTAAATCAAGTCAGCCGTCCGGTGCTAGAGCGGGCGAATGTGACCTGGTGCCGTGACGCGCTAGATGCAGACGCCATGCATCGTGCCGCCCAGTCGCTGGTGGGCGAACATGATTTTTCCAGCTTTCGTGCCGCTGGCTGCCAGTCTAAAACGCCCTGGCGGCATATGCATTTTGTTGATGTAAATCGCTATGGCCAGCTTGTGATGATCGATATTCAAGGCAACGCATTTTTGCATCATATGATTCGTAACATTGCCGGCGCGCTGGTTAGCGTTGGGCGTGGTGCGAAGAGCGAGGCCTATATTGGCGAACTGTTAGCGCTGCAGAATCGCCGTCAGGGCGACGTTACCGCGCCAGCCTGCGGGCTGCATTTTGTCGATTCCGTTTATGATGAGCGGTTTGACTTGCCTAAAGAACCGTTGGGGCCGCATCTTCTTTCGTTTACCGGCGAGTGGACCGGCGAGCGGGAGTTGCCGGATACGCCACGTGTTGCCTATCGCCGCAGCCGCTCGCTAAACGGTGCGGCTGGCTCTGAGCAGGAGACGTCGTTTTGAGTGCTGATCCATTAACGCGCACGCGCATCAAGTTTTGCGGTTTTACCCGTTCAGATGATATCGATAGCGCCGTCGCGGTCGGCGTAGATGCAGTAGGCTTCGTCATGTGGCCAAAAAGTAAGCGCGGTGTGAGTGTTGAGCAACTGGCCGAACTGTCTGCCCGCGTTCCTGCTTTTGTAACCCGCGTTGGGCTGTTTGTGGATCAGTCTACTGAGTTGATTGAGCAGTGTTTGCCGCATCTTGATTTGCTTCAGTTCCATGGTGACGAAACGCCTGAAGCGTGCCAGCAGTATGGGGTGGCGTGGATAAAAGCATTACGTATGCGTGATGAAATAGACTTGGCGCAACAGGCTGAACGCTACCACCAGGCACAGGCGCTGCTTTTAGATGCCTATCGTCCAGGGGCGCCGGGCGGTACTGGAGAGACCTTCGATTGGTCGAGAATCCCCGCAAATCTTGCAAAACCTGTTATCCTCGCCGGTGGGCTGACGCCAGATAATATTGCCGAGGCTGTGCGTCAAGTTATGCCCTATGCAGTTGATGTGTCAGGGGGTATTGAAGCCGCCTACGGCTGTAAGGATGCTGCCAAAATGGCTGCTTTTGTTCGCCACGTGGCGTTAGCCGACACACGCTAGCCTATGTTTATCGAGCTGCGTTTTACGTTGATCCATTTATTGTTTGCCTGTTCTGGCGATCTTGTGAGGTATCTCTGTGACCGTTTCTGCGACTGGTGTTTCTAAAGCTGTACTTGAAACGAAGTTCAGCGAGCTAACCCAAATGCCGGATGCCCGTGGTCATTTTGGCCCCTACGGCGGTCGGTTTGTGTCTGAAACCCTCAGCTTCGCGTTGGAAGAGTTGGAGAAAACGTACTTAAGCTTACGTGACGACCCCGACTTCCAAGCTGAATTTGACTATGACCTTGCTCATTACGTTGGCCGTCCTTCACCGCTTTATCATGCCAAGCGCTGGTCGGAGAGTCTGGGCGGTGCGCAAATTTGGTTGAAGCGGGAAGACCTGAATCACACCGGTGCTCACAAGGTCAATAATACGATTGGCCAGGCGCTGCTGGCTAAGAAAACTGGCAAGCCGCGTATTATCGCCGAAACGGGAGCCGGCCAGCATGGTGTTGCTTCTGCTACCGTGGCTGCTCGCTTAGGGCTTGAGTGCGATGTTTATATGGGCGCTGAAGACGTAGAGCGCCAGAAGTTGAACGTTTACCGCATGCGCCTGCTGGGTGCCCGCGTGATTCCGGTAGAGTCCGGCACCCGCACGCTTAAAGATGCTATGAACGAAGCGCTGCGCGACTGGGTAACTAACGTCGATAACACCTTCTATATCATCGGTACCGTGGCCGGCCCGCACCCTTATCCACTGCTGGTGCGTGATTTCAATTCGGTAGTAGGGCGCGAGGCGCGCCGCCAGTCCCTTGAGCAGATTGGCCGCCTACCTGATGCCTTGATTGCCTGTGTTGGCGGTGGTTCTAACGCTATGGGGCTTTTCTACCCGTTTGTGGAAGACGACGCGGTGGCTATGTATGGCGTTGAAGCCGGTGGGGATGGCGTTGAAACTGGTCGCCATGCGGCGCCCCTCACGACGAACGCGCCACGGGGCGTCCTGCACGGCAACCGTACTTATTTAATGTCCGATGAAGCAGGCCAGGTGTCCGACACCCACTCTATTTCGGCGGGCCTTGATTATCCCGGAGTAGGCCCTGAACACGCGCTATGGAAAGACGTCGGGCGCGTTAGCTACGTGGCGGCCAATGATAAAGAGGTGCTGGAAGCATTTCGCGAGCTAACGCATATGGAAGGTATTATGCCCGCCCTTGAGTCGGCACATGCGCTGGCCCATGCAAAAGTTTTGGCACCGACCATGCTTCCTGACCAGCATATTATCGTTAATCTTTCCGGTCGCGGCGACAAAGACATCATGACGGTGGCCAAGATTGATGGCATAGAGTTTTAAGAATCAGTCATTTTAAGCGCAGCTTTTTTAAGGGTAAGCATGAACCGTATTGATCAGCGTTTCAGTGAACTTAAACAGCAGGGCCGTAAGGCTCTAATCCCTTACATTACCGCCGGGGATCCAGCGCCGCAGTATACCGTGGGCTTTATGCATGCACTGGTGGATGCGGGCGCCGATATTATTGAACTTGGCGTACCATTTTCTGATCCTATGGCCGACGGCCCTGTGATTCAAAAAGCCTGTGAACGTGCATTGAAGCAAGGTACGCGGCTGGTTGATCTAATGCAGATGGTCAAAGAGTTTCGCCAAGCGGATACCACCACGCCGGTGGTGCTGATGGGCTATTTAAATCCTATCGAGCGCATTGGCTATGAGAGTTTTGCCGATCAAGCCGCTGATGTTGGCGTAGACGGCGTTCTGATTGTCGATATGCCGCCTGAAGAAGCGGATGAAATTGGGCCGTTGCTAAAGGCTCGTGATTTAGCCGCGATTTTTCTCGTTGCGCCTACCACTTCTAACGAGCGTGCCGCTACAATATGCGCCCATGGTAATGGCTACTTGTACTATGTTTCGCTGAAAGGCGTGACAGGCGCGGCCACCCTGAACGCAGACGATGTAGCTGAGCATTTGGCGCCGCTGCGGGGGATGACCGATTTGCCACTATGCGTTGGCTTTGGTATTCGTGATGGCGCGACCGCATCCGAAGTGGCTAAAGTGGCTGATGGTGTGATTGTTGGTAGCGCCTTGGTTAACCGTATTGCTGAAAGCCTGGATGCCCCGGAAACTATCGCGGGCCAGTTGAAAAGTGTATTAGCAGAAATGCGCACGGCGATGGATGCCTAAAGAAAAACGCTTTATCGCCTATACTTAATAAATTAATGACACTCATCAAGCTTGGTTTTGCCAAGCGTTGACGTAAAACGGAAGCCTTTTTGATATGAGCTGGTTAGACAAGATCGTTCCCTCAATGGGTCGTATCCAGCGTAAAGACCGTCGCGCTAGCGTGCCCGACGGCCTCTGGCGTAAATGTCCCAAGTGCGAAGCAGTTCTCTATCTCCCTGAGTTAGAGAAACACAATAGCGTTTGTCCCAAGTGCGATCACCATTTGCGCTTAACGGCACGCAAGCGCTTGGACTGGTTCTTGGATAAAGACGGGCGCGAAGAGGTTGCCGCCGATCTTGAGCCAAATGATCGGCTGAAGTTTCGCGATTCTAAAAAGTACAAGGATCGCCTGACCGCAGCGCAAAAAGACACCGGTGAGAAAGATGCCCTGGTGGCGATGCGCGGTGAGTTAGACGGCCTGCCGGTGATTGCCGTCGCGTTCGAGTTTACCTTTATGGGTGGCTCGATGGGGGCGGTAGTCGGCGAGAAGTTTGTGCGTGCTGCTACGTTAGCGCTTAACGAGAATATTCCGCTGGTATGTTTTGCGGCCTCCGGTGGTGCGCGCATGCAGGAAGCGCTCTTTTCACTGATGCAGATGGCAAAAACATCGGCGGCGCTTGAAAGGCTTAAACAGGCGGGCGTGCCGTATATCTCGGTACTGACAGACCCCGTGTTTGGTGGTGTTTCGGCGTCTCTCGCGATGCTGGGTGATTTGAATATTGCTGAACCCAATGCCCTGATTGGCTTTGCGGGGCCTCGCGTTATCGAACAGACGGTGCGCGAAACGCTGCCGGAAGGTTTCCAGCGCAGCGAGTTTTTACTCGACCACGGTACGGTAGATATGATTGTCCATCGTCATGAGATGCGCGCACGCGTGGGCAGCGTTTTGCGTAAGCTAACGCATCACGATGCAGCGCCAGTAACTTTCGATGTAGACGATGAGGCGGATGTTTCTGAGCCAATCGTTGAGGAAGCTGTTTTGGCGGACGATGCAGAAGCAACGTTGACTAAGCTCGATACGGCTAAGAGTGACGACCATTCGCGCAATGCCTGATTCTGACGCTGTGTCGCCATTGGCTTCAGAGCGACCGTCTTTAGAGCAGCTGTCTTTAAAACGGTGGTCTTTAGACCAGTGGCTTCAGCATCTGGAAACGCTGCATCCGGTCGGCATTGATATGGGCCTGAAGCGGGTGTCGCAGGTAGCTAATCGTATGGGGCTGCTTTCTCGTCCCATTGCCTCCTGCGTTATTACCGTCGCAGGCACGAATGGCAAGGGGTCAACCCTGGCCATGATCGATAGCGTAGCCCGTGCTCACGGTCAGCGGGTGGGTACTTATACCTCGCCCCACTTACTGCGCTATAACGAACGCGTCAAAATCGCCGGCCAGGAGTCCGATGATCAGCTGCTGATAGAGGGTTTTGAGCACGTTGAACGTGCGCGCTTACAAGAGCCTGAAATAAGCCTGACGTATTTTGAAGCGGGCACGCTATGTGGGTTGTGGTGTTTGGCCCGTGCAGAGCTTGATCTCGCCGTGCTGGAAGTGGGGCTGGGTGGCCGGCTTGATGCGATCAATATTATTGATGCGGATGTGGCAGTTGTGACCACAATCGCCCAGGATCATGCTAATTTTCTAGGTACAGACATAGCTCAGATTGGACGTGAAAAGGCCGGTATCTTTCGTGCCGGGCATCCTGCAGTGCTTGGTAGCTTAACATTGCCCGAAAGCGTTGCTGAATACGCGCACACGCTGGGAGCTCCCGTATTTCGATTAGGCCAACATTTTCAGCATGACGCCTTTGCCAGTGGGCTTAAAACGTGGCGCTGGCAGGGCCAGCAAGCAGATGAGACGGGCATCGTGCTGGATCGATTGCCTGATTCCGGGCTGCCGATTGATAATGCCGCCACGGCTCTGCAGGCACTTGCACTCACTGGACTCACGCTTGAACAAGGTCGCGTGCAAAAGGCGCTGAGTAGCGTCATTCTAGCAGGGCGCATGCAGTGGGTGGGTCAGTGGTGCTTGGATGTCGGGCATAACCCTCACGCTGCGGAATATATCGCTAACTACTTGCCGCTTCCGCCGGGCAATGGCCGGCAGTGGGGCCTTATTGGCATGTTGAATGATAAAGATATCGACGGTGTCATACAGGCATTGTCGGCCCGTATAACTGACTGGGTGTGTGTGACCCTAACGGGAGAGCGTGGCTGCCAAGCCCAAGCGTTGTCTCAACGAATAATTGCACAGGGAGGGCGGGTACACTTTTGCGCTGACACGCCGCAAGCAGGCGCTGATTGGTTGGCGAAGGTGTTAACGCTCAATGATCGTGTCTTGGCCACCGGGTCGTTCTTTACTGTAGCGGCTTTGTTAGCTAGGCCACTGCCAACAGGCGCAGTGTCGCTTGATGGAGACGAAAATGAAATACGGTAAAACGGAACGTATCAGCGGAATTGTGATTTTACTCGCGCTGCTGGCGATTTTTGTGCCATGGCTAATGAGTGACCCCGCGCCCAGGGAAGAACGCCCGCAGCCGAGCTTTGTGATTGAAAAGCCGACTGAAGTAGAGCGTCGCGATGTGCCTGCGCCTGAGCGACCTTCAACCGTTAACGAGCCTTCATTATCGTCAACGCCTAGCAGTGCGAATAGTGACGGCTATATACCCATTGATGTCAGTCCTCGCACGCCACAGACCGATCAAGCCCAGCGGCCTGCGGCCAGCGGCTCTGATGCGGCTACGTCCGATAACGACCCTATCGCTGATTTAATGGCTACTAATAACAGCGGCAGTAATTCCGGCAGTGGTAGTAATAGTACTAGCAATACCGCTTCACAGAGCTCATCCAGCCCATCCGCTAGCCCTCAAGGGCAGTGGGCGGTGCAAGTTGGCAGCTTTGGAGAAGCGGCAAATGCCCGGCGCTTGGGTGAGCAGCTTTCCGGCGAAGGTTTTACCGTCTATCAGCGTGAGCGGGATAACAACATGACGACCGTGTTTGTGGGGCCTTATGCGACATCGGAAGATGGTGATGCTGCCATGACATCGATTAAAGAGCGCGCTAATGTCCAAGGGCTGCTTGTGCGAGTAAGAGATTAACGATGGCATTAACATGGATTGATGCCGTTTTCCTGGCCGTGCTAGCGCTTTCGATGCTGGCCGGTTTTGTAAGAGGATTTGTTCGTGAAGCGCTAGGCTTGGCCGCTTGGGTTGTGGCCCTGATGGTGGCAAGAGTGCTGGCCGAGCCGGTTGCCGAGCTAATGAGCGGATTTATTGAAAGCTTTGACGCGCGCTTGGTTCTGGCCTTTGCGTTAGTGATCTTCGCGGTTATTTTGCTTTGCGGCATTGTTATTCGCTTGGTGCATGCTGCGGTTGAGTGGGTTGGCATGGGCTTGTTAAACCGCGTCGCGGGCGCCGCTTTTGGCGTGGCTCGCGGGGCGGTTATCCTGCTGGTCGCGACGGTACTGATCACGCTAACTCCGCTTGCAGAGTTGCAGGCCTGGCAACAGGCTGAGCTGCGCCCGACCTTTATCCAGCTGCGCGACTGGGCGGTTAGCCAATTAGATCAGTGGGACCGCGAATTGCCTGAAGCGCCAGCGTCGTTACGCGATATTTCTTTACCCGACCTACGCCCCCGCGAAGGCGTTTGAAGGTCTAAGCTCGTCGCGAGCGCTAAGTAGTTAAGTTATTCCGACAGGTGATTGACCTGTTACTGAAGTCGATTCTTCGAACGTACGGGCTTGCCTAGGTAAGTGACTTAGGTGAAGCCATGGCATTAAGCGAGGTAACGTGAATGTGCGGTATAGTGGGCCTTCTGGGCAAGCAGGCGGTAAATCAGGGAATCTACGATGCCCTGACCGTACTTCAGCATCGTGGCCAAGACGCTGCCGGCATGATGACGTGGAACGAAGGACGCTTCTTGCTGCGCAAGAGTAATGGTTTGGTACGTGATGTATTTCATACCCGCCATATGGCTCGTTTAAAAGGTAACCTGGGCATTGGACACGTACGTTACCCAACTGCTGGCTCCTCGAGTGAAGCGGAGTCTCAGCCGTTTTATGTTAACTCACCCTACGGTATCGCCCTAGCGCATAACGGTAACTTGACCAACTCAGAGCAGTTGAAGCAAGAGCTATTTTCCACGGATCTTCGCCACATTAACACCAGTTCTGATTCCGAAGTACTGCTCAACGTGTTTGCCCATGAGCTGGGTAAGCAGGGCCTGCATCTGGAAGCGGAAGACATCTTTGATGCCGTGCGTAGAGTTCATCGTCGTTGCAAAGGTGGCTACGCGGCGGTGGCAATTATTAACGGCTTTGGGATGGTGGCTTTCCGCGATCCCTTCGGGATTCGTCCGGTTGTGTTTGGCACACGTGAAGAAGAGAACGGCCAAGCGGTCATGATCGCCTCTGAATCCGTAGCGCTAGATGTAGGTGGTTTTGAACTTGAACGTGATCTATCGCCTGGTGAGGCCATTTTTGTCGATATCGAAGGCAATATTCATACTCAGGTATGTGCCGATCGCCCGCAGCTTCGCTCGTGTATCTTTGAACATGTCTATTTAGCGCGCCCAGATTCGCTGCTTGACGGTGCCTATGTCTACGGAACCCGCATGCAGATGGGGCGTAAACTGGGTGACCGTATTTTAAATGAGTGGCCGGATCACGATATCGACGTGGTGATTCCTATCCCTGACACGTCGCGAACCTCCGCGCTTGAAATGGCGCAGCACCTAGGAGTGACCTACCGCGAAGGGTTTATGAAAAACCGCTATATTGGGCGCACTTTCATTATGCCGGGGCAGGTTCAGCGTAAAAAGTCGGTTCGCCAAAAGCTCAATGCCATTGACGTTGAGTTTAACGGCAAGAATGTACTGCTTGTCGATGATTCGATCGTACGCGGCACTACCTGTAAGCAAATTATTCAAATGGCCCGCGACGCGGGAGCACGTAAGGTCTATTTTGCCTCGGCGGCACCGCCGGTACGTTTTCCTAATGTTTACGGGATTGATATGCCTGCCGCTTCTGAGCTCATTGCCCACGGGCGGACCGAAGAAGAAGTCGGTGAGCTGATTGGCGCTGATCGCATTTTCTATCAAAATCTAGACGATCTAAAAGCGGCCTGTCGCGAAGTGAATCCTGAAATGGAGGCCTTCGACTGCTCGGTGTTTGACGGTAACTACGTAACCGGTGATATTGACGACGCCTATTTGGCGGCGTTGGAAGCCAGTCGCAACGATTCCGCGAAAGACCAGAGCGCGGGTGATCATGCTCTGGTCGGCATGCACAATCAGGACGATGACCTGGACGATTAATGACCTGGACGATTAAGAGGTAAGCCCTATGCATGACGATAATCACCAGGACGAGTGGTCATTGGAGACGCTGGCGATCCGGGCAGGTCATCAGCGCACCTTTGAGCAGGAGCACTCTGAGCCTATTTTTCCAACGTCCAGCTTTGTCTACGAAAGTGCTGCGGAAGCCGCGCGTAAATTCGGTGGACAAGAGCCTGGTAACGTTTATTCGCGCTTCACCAACCCCACGGTGCATACGTTTGAACGGCGTCTAGCGGCACTTGAAGGTGGCGAGCGCTGTGTGGCGACAAGCTCCGGTATGTCAGCGATTCTATCTACCGCGCTGGCGCTACTCTCTGCCGGTGATGAAATTGTTGCTTCTCGGTCGCTGTTTGGTTCCACGGTGAGTCTGTTCGATAAATACCTAGGAAAACTAGGTATCAAGACACGCTATGTAGAGCTTTCCAATCTCTCTGCCTGGGAAGCTGCAATTACGCCAAAGACGCGGTTATTGTTTGCTGAAACGCCGTCTAATCCGCTTTCTGAGATCGCCGATATCTCGGCCCTAGCCGCGTTAGCTAAGCAGCATGATGCGCTGTTAGCGATTGATAACTGCTTTCTTACTCCGGCACTTCAGCAGCCGCTGGCGCTTGGCGCGGATTTAGTCATTCACTCAGCAACCAAGTACTTGGATGGTCAAGGCCGCGCAATTGGCGGCGCCGTGGTAGGTAGCCATACGTTGCTTGAAGAAGTGTTTGGCGTAGTGCGTACGTGCGGCCCATGCTTGAGTCCTTTCAATGCGTGGATTTTTACCAAAGGTTTAGAAACCTTGTCACTGCGTATGAAGGCACATTGTGAAAACGCCTTGATACTTGCACGCTGGTTACACGCCCACCCGGCGGTGACTAAGGTGTATTACAGCGGTTTGGAAGAACATCCACAGCATGCGTTGGCCAAGCAGCAGCAAAAAGGCTTTGGCGCAGTGCTAGGTTTTGAAGTGCAGGGTGGTCAAGAGGGCGCTTGGCAGGTTATTGATGCGACTCGAATGCTTTCTATTACGGGTAATTTAGGGGATGTTAAAACCACTATTACGCATCCAGCTACGACCACACATGGGCGTCTTTCTGATGCTCAAAAAGCCTCAGCGGGAATTACGCCGGGACTCATTCGCGTTGCGGTTGGGCTTGAGAGCCAAGCGGACATTCAGCGCGATTTAGCTCGCGGTTTAGATGCACTAATGGCCAAAACAGTCTAAAAGACCGATGACCTACCTAAGTGTTTTGAAACGACTCAACCCCACCAGAAGTGGGGTTGTTTGTTTTCCAGCGGCACTGGCATGATTTACGAAGCGCCACTGGATATCGGCTTGGATAAGAACCGACAGCGATCTCTATTACGAATTTCTAGACGTCAATTCAGTAAGGGCGATGTCTTTTCCGCCATTACCTTGATATTGAGCCGTTGATTTTGGGTGGCTAACCGCATTTTTTGCACCACCGCCATTCACGGCAGTTAAATCGCTTGGCGTCATGTTGCGCTCGGTAATTGTTTGGTGCTGAACCTGGGAAGTAGCGTGAGCGACTTCATTGAATTCATCCGAGCCTCTTTCTGCCAGTGCGGCACCAGAGAAAAGCGTTAGAGCGATGGCGGCGGCTGCGGTAAATTTGTTCATGATAGTTAACCTCATTGGCGTGCTTTAATATGTAATGGTGGCGATTTCGCCATGTTCGTTTTCGAACATGTTACCATTGTAAGCCTGCTAATAAAATATAAAAATTGATTTAAATTGCATTTATCATTCTATATTTTAGAATGAATTGAGTCATGGTTCTTACGATTAAGCTTTATGTCCACCCAGGTCAATGTGGCCACTGTGTTGCTGATAGCTATTGCTAGCGAGCTAATCAATGATTTTTACGAATGGTTTTTGCTGGTTTTTTCAGCAGATTCCACTAGCGCTAATGGGTATGCTAACTGCTGATAAATGATTAGCCTTCAGTAGGCACCAGTCGTCACAGTAGACAGTTGTCAATAAAGTGAGGAATAACCAATGTGGCGTAACACGCAGCGCGGCTGGGGTATTGTAAGTATTTTGCTTCACTGGTTAAGTGCTTTGGCCATTATTGGTTTATTTGCACTAGGCTGGTGGATGACGGGGTTGGGCTATTATGATTCTTGGTATAATCAAGGCCCATGGATACACCGCTCAATTGGTATTTTGCTCTTGTTCGCCACTTTAGGGCGCTTAGTGTGGCGTTTATTCCAGCCCACACCCCGGCTAGAAGGTCGTCGCTTAGAAGTGATTGCTGCCCACTTAGGGCATATCGGGCTATATGCGGCTGTGCTATTGGTCATGGTCAGTGGCTACTTAATTTCTACCGCCAATGGTCGCGGCGTCAGCGTCTTTGGTTGGTTTGAAGTGCCTGCGTTACTGCAAAATTTTCCCAATCAGGCAAGCCTTGCAGGCGACGTGCACTGGTATAGCGCCCTAACGCTGATGCTTTTAGCAGCGGGCCATACGCTTGCCGCGCTAAAACACCACTGGTTTGACCGTAATAAGACTCTGGTGCGTATGATGAATCCTGTTCACGCCCAGCGCAGCGCTCGCGGCGTAAACTGATTTGATACATTTTGGGCTGCTGGCACTCAGAAAAAAGCGCTGCCGGTTGCTATGTTCTCTAAATAATATACGTTTTTTGTAAACACGCGACGGCCTTGAGCCAACGCAGTGACTTTCCAATAAGTAGTGACTTTTCAATAAAGAGAGGAATTATCAATGATGTTTAAAAAGACCGCATTTGCATCTGCTATTGCCGCGCTCGCACTGGTGCCATTGAGCCAAGCGCAGGCTACTGATTACCAGCTTGATACAGAAGGTCAGCATGCGTTTGTGCAGTTTAAAATTAGCCACCTGGGTTTTTCTTATCTTTTAGGTAGTTTTGAAAAATTTGACGGTCAGTTTTCTTACGATTCTGAAGACCTTGATGCATCCTCTGCTGAAATCGAAGTTCAGGTTGATAGCTTGAACAGCAATCACGCTGAGCGTGATCGTCATATCTTGAGCGGCGACTTTCTGAACGCAAGCGAGTTTCCGACGGCTACTTTCACCTCGACAGGGTTTGAGTCAACGGGTGAAGACGAAGGCGTGCTAACGGGTGACCTAACGCTGCATGGTGAAACTCAAGAAATCGAAATGCCGGTGACGCTACTGGGTGAAGGCGATGACCCGTGGGGCAATTCTCGCGCCGGCTTTGAAGGCACCACCACGTTGTTGCTGAGCGATTACGGCATCGACATGAGCGATTTCCCTGAAGCGATGCATGAAGTTGAGCTCTATGTGACTTTCGAAGGCATTCGTCAGTAATTAAGTACTGTAGTACTTGCGCCATCGCCCCTTAAAAGGGCGGTGGCGTTTTACGTTAAGTCAATGATGTATTAACGCCTGTATGTATTAACCCTCGTATATATTAACCCCTGTAGTAAGAGTAAGGAGAGACTGCTTGGTAGCCGTTATGCATCAAAAAGAGTTGGCCACAACCCTATGGCGCCAAACGTGGCCTATGGCCATTGGCGTGCTGGCGCTATTGGGTTTTCAACTGGTTGATAGCGCGTTCATTGCTCGTTTGGGAACCGCGCCATTGGCAGCTCAGTCGTTTACCTTTCCGCTGTCATTTTTGATTATTGGTATTCAGGTAGGAATGGGTATCGCTATTGCCGCGCTTATATCCCGGGCGCTGGGCTCTGGAGAAGAAGAGCGTGCCAGGCGCCTAAGCAGCCTAGTGTTGATGGCCGGCGGTGGAGTAATTGGCTTATTGGCAATCATTTTGTGGCTATTTCATGTGCCTATTTTTCAACTGCTGGGAGCGGATGAAACGACGCTATCCTATATCCGTGTCTACTGGGGGCCTCAGCTGCTATCTACATGGTTAGGTGCGCTGCTGTATTTTAGCTATAGCGTATTTCGCGCCCATGGAGACACTCGGTTACCGGGTAAAATGATGGTGCTCAGCAGTCTTATCAACCTGGTTCTTGATCCTTTGTTTATTTTTGGTGTAGGTGATTGGCAGGGCTGGGGGTTGCCAGGCGCTGCTTGGGCTACCGCGATTGCTTTCTCGGTAGGGCTGGCGATCACAGGTTTGAAACTGGCCCGCCGCCAGTGGGCATCCTCAGAAGGATTGTGGCTAGAGACAAAACAGTCATGGCGGCCGTTTACTGGGATCGCCGCTCCGGCCATGGTCAGCCAACTGATGCCACCCTTAGCGGCCATGTTGGCTATCTCTGTGGTTGCAGGCCTGGGTGAAAGCGAAGTAGCCGCCTGGGGGCTGGCGAGCCGTTTGGAAACGCTTTCGCTAATGGTGATTTTGGCAATGACAATGTCACTGCCACCGTGGCTAGGGCGCTGCTATGGAGCGAACGACTGGGGGCAAATACACCAACTGATGAAATTAGCTATCAAAGTGGCGCTGTTTTGGCAGCTAGGCCTTGGCGTGGTGCTGGCGCTTGGCGCTCCTTGGCTGGCCATGGCGTTAGCAGGCAATCCAGATGTACAAAGTGAGCTGACGCTGTTGATCCGCTTCCTACTGCCTAGCTATGCCGCTCTTGGCGTCTGCATGTTAGTGGTATCTGCCGGTAATGCCCTGGGTTGGCCGTTGCGCGCGATGCTTTTGTCCAGTGCGCGACTATTTGTTTGCTACCTACCTTGCCTATGGGTGGGGTCTCAGCTCTTCGGCTGGTGGGGGCTAGCGGCCGGTGGGGCAGTGGGAAATCTGCTGGCAGGTTTAATGGCTTGGCGAGTGCTAACGCGTATTTTATCCCGCCCACACCGGCAGGCGGGATTCGTCAATTAGCGTTTTCGAACTGACTCTTGAAACGAGAAATATAAAAATAGTAACGCCATCGCTAAGTAGCCCATTACAAATTCGGGCGCGGCGTTAAAGGTGAGCTTAGGCGCATGCATTAAGCCGATAAACGAAAAGCCTGCTGCAATAGCTGCAAAGGCTGCCGCGCGTTTGAACTGATGATCGATGACTGACACCGTCATGGCGCCCAGCAAGATTGCCATAAACATAGCGCCTTGACCCATGACCACAATGGCGCTGGAAATGTCGCTAACCACTTCGCCAGCGCCACGGTTGAAGCGTGTCATCACATAGTTTGCGAAGTAGGGCAGCATGGCTAACGCAACGGCAGGATAGTAGCGTGTATCGTTGGCCTGAAACGCCGTCGCAATCATCGACATGCCCACAAAGACTAAAATAGGCGCGACCACAGAAACGGGAATAATCGCTGCTAGAGCGGCGATTAATCCGAACATAGTTGCAAGCGCATAGACGGCTCCATTGAGCAGGCTATAGCCTCGCCCTGCGCCCATCCACTTGGCGCCCACCGTTGCAATGTATACCGTGGTCGGGAACACGCCGCCAAATAGTGCTCCAATCATGGTGCCTACACCGTCCACTGCCTGGCACTCGCGTACATCATATTTGTCGCCGGCCGCTTCCATTGCCTCTACGTTATTCATTGTTTCAATAGCGTTATAGAGCGTGATGGGCAGCACTACCGTTAGTATGGCGAGCATGCTCGTTAGCAACAGCCCCAACCCTTCAAACCATGCCAAGTTAGGCAATAATGGGTAGAACCCTAGGTGAGTGAAAGCATCGCTAAAACGCTCTGTGTCCGCATCGCCAATTAAATAGGCCATGGTCGTGCCGACGATAATCGCAAACAGGGATGCGGGCAGCTTGAAAGGCATGCTGACCCGCGCGACTAGGCCGACGATGATGATCGCTAACACCAGCAGGCCTATGATCGGCATTTCAAGCGTCTTAAATAGCATTTCACCGGCGATGAATGTGAGTGCGACACCCGCAACGGCTCCAAGCATGGCGGCACGAGGCAGGTGATGCTGCACCCAACGGCCGATAATGCTAATGGCAGCTTCGATGCCACCACTGATAAAACAGGCGGCCACGGCGACTTTCCAGGCCATTTCCGCATCGCCGGTAAGCTGCTTAGCGGGCAGTAAAACACCGAATAAAAACACGAACATAACGGGGGTTGATATGCCGTAAGACAGCGCCGTCACATCAGCGCGGTTTTCTTTATGCGCCAGCCTTGTCGCACTCCAGGCATAGTAAAAATTTCCCACCATCACGGCGACTGCGGCGCCAGGCAATACCTGTCCATAAACAATGGAGGAGGGGAATCCCATGCCTAGCATCGTAATGGCGATGATAACGAAATTGGCAATATTGTTTTGAAACAGCGCGAAGAACGCGTCGGTATCTTCTTTTTTATACCAAGGATAGTGGGTGCTAGCAGCCGCCATGATAGGCCTCTAAAGTGTGATGATTGTTTACAAGGCTTCGCTGAGTGTGCCGAGGAATTGACTAATCGGTCAGGCGTTGCGTTGCAATGAGCGCCGCACGGGCGCCCCAGGCTCTGGCGGCAAGCGCGTAATTGTACACAAGTCGATATGGCATCCCAAGATACAAAAATGCCCAGGCATTGCCTGAGCATTTAGCGCATTACAAAACGTAATGCTAGTCGTTGACGGCAGCAATAGCTTTGGCAAGGTAGGGCAGGTTCTCATTAGAAAACCCCGCTACGTTGGCACGGCCTGAACGCACCATGTAAATGCCAAATTCATCGCGTAGGCGATCGACCTGTTCCGGCGTTAGGCCAGTGTAGGAGAACATGCCGCGCTGTTCAGCAACGCACGCATATTTCTGGTCCAGCCCGTAAGGCTTCAGTGCTTCAACAAAATCGCGGCGCAGGGTATTGATGCGGTCGCGCATTTCGGTCAGCTCTTCACGCCACATCGCGGTAAGCTCTGCGTCATGTAGAATTTCGCTGACAATAGAGCCGCCGTGAGCCGGTGGGTTGGAATAGTTTTCCCGAGCAACGATTGCCGCCTGTGAGCGGATGTTGCCCATCTGCTCGCTATCTTTAGCCACCATGATCAAGCAGCCGGTGCGCTCACAGTAAATGCCGAAGTTTTTCGAGCAAGAACTGGTAATAATGACTTCATCAAGATTTTCAGCCAGCAAGCGAACGCCGTAAGCGTCTTCTTCTAAACCTTCGCCAAACCCTTGGTAAGCAAAATCGATTAGCGGTAGTAGCTTACGCTCGCGAACAATCTCTAATACTTCCTGCCACTGATCATGGGAAAGATCAAAGCCAGTCGGGTTATGGCAGCAGGCGTGCAGGACAACGACATCGCCCTGTGGAATGCTTTTTAGCGCAGCGCGCATACCGTCAAAATCCAGACGGTTATCGGGATCCACATAGGGATACTTGTGAAGCTCAATACCCGCGGCGGTGAAAATGCCGTGGTGGTTTGGCCACGTGGGGTCGCTGACCCAAATGCCTTTGCCTGGCAGCTGCGATGCGATGAAGTCAGCCGCTAGGCGCAGTGCGCCGGTACCACCCGGTGACTGGGTAGCGCTGGCACGATTGGCTTTTAATACGGAGGAGTCAGCGCCAAATACCATGGGCAGCACTACTTCGCCATAGCTTGGGGCACCGTGAGAGCCAATATACGTTTTCGTCGTTTCATTCTTGAGCAGGCGAGCTTCTGCTTCCTTCACGGCACGCATTACCGGTGTATTGCCCTGAGTGTCGCGGTAAACACCAACACCTAAATCCACTTTTTGTGGATTGGTATCTTTTTTGAAAGCTTCGATCAGCCCGAGAATGGCGTCTCCTGGGACTCGCTCAATATGCTCAAACATTTAATCGGCTACCTCGTCAGTTCTGGCGGCAAGAATGAAGTCATTTAGTTGCAGGCCTTTAATAGTATGGGTCCACCATGTAACGGTGGTTTTGGCCCACTCCGTGATAATAACGGGATGATGGCCAGCCTGCTCTGCAATATCGCCAACGCGCTGAGTGAATGCCAGGGCGCTAGCAAAATCGCGAAACTTAAAGCATCGCGACAGCTTCATGATGCCATCGTGCTCGACAATCTGCCACTGGCTAAGGCTTTTTAGCCGTGTGAATGCCTCTTTTGGACTCAGCGGTGGCACATTCTTACTGCATGGTTCACAGATTAGGCTGGCGAGCTTTTCCATGATGGAGCTCCTGCTGCTGTGAGGAAATGATGAGCGATAAGACGGCTTATTTAGCGAACTATTAGTGTCACTATCAGCGTAGAAGACGAACGCAGTCGCGGCCTACGCTTTTTGCGCTATACAGCGCCTGATCGGCTCGCTCAATGAGGCTCGTTAAAGGCTCGCCGCAGCGGTACTCGGCAACCCCTATGCTCAGAGTTACATGGCCTGCCCCATAGCAAAGTCATGCGCACTAATTTATTCGAGGCGTTATCGGTATTTAATGATAAAATTAATTACTTTTTAATATATAGAATCTAATTTTTATTCCTCGAGGTGGTTTCTTGGAAGCAGGACGACAGCACGGTGATCAGCCATATGGCTGGGTGAGTTTGGTCGGAGCCGGCCCTGGTGACCCAGAATTACTGACGCTCAAGGCCTATAAACGCCTGCAAGCGGCCGAAGTGGTGCTCTATGACCGCTTAGTTAGTGATGAAATTCTGGCGTTTATACCTAGCGAAGCGCAGCGCTACTATGTTGGCAAGGCTCGTTCGCTGCATAGCGTGCCTCAAAATGAGATTAATCAAGCGTTGGTGGCATGGGCTCATCAAGGAAAGCGCGTCGTACGCCTCAAAGGCGGTGACCCATTTATATTTGGCCGAGGAGGCGAGGAGCTAGAAGCGCTGCGGGCCGCCAAGGTTAGCGTGGAAGTTATTCCTGGCGTCACGGCAGCCTCAGGCTGCGCCGCTTATGCGGGTATTCCGCTTACCCATCGGGACCATGCGCAGTCGGTTCGGTTTGTTACCGGACACTTGCAACAGGGGGAGTGCGAGCTTGACTGGGATGCACTTGCCCGACCCGCGCAAACGCTTGTGTTCTATATGGGGTTAGGCAGCGTTAGAGTCATTAGTCAGGCGCTGATAGAGCACGGACTGCCACCAGAAACGCCGCTTGCGCTTATCGAGCAAGGCACTACGCGTCAGCAGCGCACGCACGTGGGAACCCTTTCATCGCTGCCCGATGCTTTCTTGGCGGGCGACATAAAACCACCTACGCTGCTTATAGTCGGCAGCGTGGTGTCATTACACACGACCCTTGCATGGTTTGACGTGCTGGAGGGACAGGCGTCAGGCTTTCATGAAGGTAAACATTCACCTTAGTCAGCAGCATTAGCTTTTAAGCTAAGCGGTAGCCCGGTCGTCGCATGGCTATAAGAGTTTACTAACAGACTGGCTAGATGCAGTGAGCTGTGTATGCTGAAAGGGTAATCGTCCGCCGCTAGGGAATCACTGTTGCTAAAGCATTTCTTCAGTTTGGACACACCTTGGCTTGCCAATCTAAGCGTAGATCATAGAGGAACGCATAATGTCAGAAGACAATCATTCAGATAACCATTCAGACAATCTGCCGCCAGCCAACAAGCCGGAGCCGGTCAAACAAGCGGATATGAAAGCGCTCTTTCAAGACAATCGAGTAAAAGCCATTGCAGGCATCGCGGCAATCGCGGTTATTTGGGCAATCATGGCGCAGTCTAATGCGAGCACACGTCAAGATCGTGTCGATAGCCTTGAAGAGCAACTAGCCAGTGCTGAGCAAGAAAACAGTCAGATGAAACAGCGCGTTAGCGAAATTGATGAAGCCGAAACGAATCTCGCTACGTTGCAGGAAGAGCGGGATTCCTTGCAGGCACAGCAGGATGAGGCTAACGCTGCGCTCCAGAGTGCTCAGGGTGACGTCAGCGAGGTTCAGACGCGCTTAGAAGAGCTTGAAGCTGAGCGGGATAAGCTACAAGAAGAGATTTCAGCATTGAATGAGCAGTTAGAAAATGCTGAAAACGATATGACGGGACTGCGCGAAGAGCGAGATGAAATCGCCAACACCCGTGACGAAGCAGAAAGTAATTTGCAGCAGGTTGAGGAAGCTCGCCAGAGCGCTGAGGATGCCCGTCAAGAGGCCGAAGCTGCACGCCAGCAGGCTGAAGAGCAGCGTCAGCAAGCGGTAGACGATTTAAGTGCTAAGGAAGAAGAGCTGTCTGCACTGGAAGAGCAGATTAGCCAAACGACCGAGCAGCAAACTAGCCTAAATGAGGACGTTTCCACTGCTCAGGGTGAGCTTGACGATTTGATGACGGCTCTAGACGCTGGACGCGAAGAAGTGGCGAGTGTCGAGAGTAATCTTGAGGAGCGTGAAAGTCAGCTGCAGCGTTTAGAGAGCCAGCTAGGTGAATGGCGTGATGAGCTTTCCACACTAGACAGCCGCTTAGCGGATGCAGAAAACTCAGTCAGCGAAGCCGCAGCAACTTCGCAAGACAGCTCTGATGAAGAGAATACGCCTGACAATAGCGATGAAAGCGCCAACGATAGCGACGGCGGCAGTCAAGAATCAGAGCAGAATGCTGGCTGAAACGTGACTAAGCGCTTACCCTTTATCGCTAAGCGCTGATGCTGAAAATAAGAGCGGGTGCCGGGCAACCGGCGTCCGCTTTTTGCTTGTTGGTTTATGATTGTTGCGCTGAGGAGTATCATTCACTCAATGATTAATCTAAGGGGCTATTTTAATTAAGCGCCTAACAATGAAAGGAGTGCCATTGGATGGATGGGGTTAAGCATATTATTGCAGTGGCATCAGGCAAAGGCGGCGTGGGTAAATCTACCGTCACCGTTAATTTGGCGCTGGCGTTAGCCGCACAGAATTATCGCGTGGGCGTTCTTGATGCTGATATTTACGGACCCAGCCAAGCACAAATGCTCGGTGTTAAAGAGGGCGTACGCCCACAGGCCGCGGCCAATAATAAATTCCTACCGCTTGAGGCCCATGGTATTCAAGCCATGTCGATGGCCTTTATGGTTAACACCCGTGAGCCAATGGTATGGCGTGGACCGATGGTGGTGGGTGCCTTTCAGCAGATGTTGACGCAAACCCAATGGGATAACCTAGATTTTCTGCTGATTGACATGCCCCCAGGCACCGGTGATATCCAGCTAACGCTGGCGCAAAAAGTGCCGGTAGCAGGCGCCGTGATCGTCACAACGCCGCAAGATATTGCTCTATTAGATGCCCGTAAAGGGATTGAAATGTTCCGCAAAGTTAACGTGCCGGTGTTGGGCGTTGTTGAGAACATGAGTCTTTACCACTGTGAAAATTGTGGCCATGAAGCAGCTATTTTTGGTGCCGGAGGCGGTGATAGCATTGCCCAAGAGTACGATACCCAAGTGCTTGGACGGCTGCCATTAACGCTTTCTATCCGTGAGTTAACGGATTCAGGCAGGCCGAGCGTCGTATCTGAGCCAGAAGGTACGGTGAGCCAAACCTTTGCAGCGATTGCCAAAAAAGTAGCCGAAGCGGTAAACATGAGCCAAAACGAAGGCCCTACCATTTCCTTTAGCGAGTGATAACGTACTAGATGAGTATCAAATCTGATAACTGGATTCGTCGCATGGCCAAAAGCGATGCAATGATCGAGCCGTTCGAGGCTGAACAGGTGCGCTATGTGAACGATCAGCGCGTCATTTCCTATGGCACATCAAGCTACGGATACGACGTTCGCTGTGCTGATGAATTCAAAGTGTTTACTAATATTCACTCGGCGATTGTCGATCCTAAAGCCTTTGACGCGAAAAGCTTCGTCGATATTAAAGGCGACGTTTGTGTTATTCCGCCAAACTCATTCGCATTAGCGCGTACGGTAGAATACTTTCGCATTCCGCGTAATGTACTCACTATTTGCTTAGGTAAATCTACCTACGCGCGCTGTGGCATTATTGTTAACGTCACGCCGCTTGAGCCTGAGTGGGAAGGCCATGTGACGCTTGAGTTCTCTAATACGACGAATTTGCCTGCGAAAATCTATGCTCATGAAGGCGTTGCGCAGATGCTATTCTTAGAGTCCGATGAAGTATGCGCTACTTCGTATAAAGATCGTGGTGGCAAGTACATGGGCCAGCGCGGGGTTACGTTGCCGCGCACTTAAGGCTCGCTATGAAAAACGCCTGACGGAATATCAATCTCCGTCAGGCGTTTTTTGTTTCAATTTTTTCAACTCAGTCCTGGCGCGTTTGCTGAACGCTATTACAGGTGCGATTCGTCGTCAGGCTCCTCATCAAGCTCTTCCGCCGCATCGGCATGGGAGAGGCGCATTCCGTATTCGGGTAGCAGCTGTCCGTCCATTTTGGCGCCATCTGCACTGAACTGCAGCCTGCCTTCTAAGAACCACTGTACCGCAATCGGATAAAGCAGATGTTCGCGCGAGCGTACCTTCTCTTGAAGCGTTTCTACCGTGTCATCAGTACTTACCTGTAGCTCGGCTTGTAATACCACCGGGCCGCCGTCTAGCTCTTCGGTCACAAAGTGGACACTGCAGCCGTGGCTTTCCACGCTGTCGGCCAGAGCCCGCGCGTGGGTATTAAGCCCCGGGTAGTTGGGCAGCAGCGACGGGTGGATGTTGAGCATACGTCCCAGGAAACGTTGCACAAAGCGAGGCGTTAAAATACGCATAAAGCCTGCCAGAATGATGAGATCCGGCTCGTGGCGTTCAATGACTTTAATCAATGCGCCATCATAGGCTTCGCGGCTGTCATATTCGCGATGGGGCAGCGCGACCGCTTCAATGCCTGCTTCATGGGCTCGCTTTAAGCCGTAGGCATCAGCGATATTGGATATGACCGCAACGATTTCACCACCGCCTAAGCGGTCATGTGACTGAGCATCAATCAGCGCCTGCAGATTGCTGCCATTGCCAGAAACCAGTACAACGATACGTCGAGCACCGACAGGTTCTGGCGTTACGTCTTTAATGGTGTCGCTTTGGTAGTCCGTATTGGTCATGCCGAGAGGCTCTCCAGAATGACGGCTTCCTCTTGGCGTTTAACGATCTTGCCCAGGCGGTACACGGTTTCGCCCTGCGTTTCTAAGTAAGCGACTGCCTCATCCGCTTGTTGCTGTGAGACCACCACCACCATGCCAATGCCGCAGTTGAGGACGCGATGCATTTCGGTTTCGTTGACATTGCCGTGTGCCTGTAACCAATCAAACACGGCGGGGCGTGTCCAGCTATTAATATCAATGTGGGCAGCCAGGTCATCAGGCAGAACGCGGGGAATATTTTCCAGCAGCCCGCCACCGGTGATGTGCGATAGCGCGTGCACGGCGATATCACTTTCGCGCATTAAAGACAGCAGTGATTTAACATAGATGCGGGTAGGCGCCATTAGCGCATCGCCTAGGGTCGTACCGTCAATGTCGGTGTCGAGCGAGGCGTTGCTAACATCAAGAATTTTGCGGATCAGCGAGTAGCCGTTGGAGTGCGGACCTGATGACGCAAGGCCCAACACAACGTCGTTTTCAGAGACTTTGCTGCCATCCAAAATGTCTGCTTTTTCAACGACGCCGACGCAAAAGCCTGCTAAATCATAGTCGCTACCTTCATACATCCCCGGCATTTCGGCGGTTTCGCCACCGACTAACGCGCAACCCGCCAGTTCGCAGCCAGCGCCAATTCCGGTGACAACGTCGGCAGCAATATCCACATCGAGCTTACCCGTGGCATAGTAGTCAAGAAATAGCAGTGGCTCGGCGCCGGCGACGATCAAGTCGTTGACACACATCGCGACTAAATCAATCCCAATGGTGTCGTGTTTGCCAAGATCCATGGCTAGGCGCAGCTTGGTACCGACTCCATCGGTGCCTGAGACAAGAACGGGCTGCCGATAGCCTGCCGGTATTTCGCACAGTGCGCCAAAGCCGCCAAGTCCACCCATTACTTCTGGGCGAGTAGTGCGCTTGGCAACGTGTTTAATGCGGTCAACCAGGGCGTTACCGGCATCAATATCGACGCCTGCGTCCTTGTAGCTGAGGGAAGGAGTAGCCGAAGAAGAAGAGGTCTCGGTCATGACAGATCCTGTGAAGCAAATAGCGGTGCTGGTAGTGCTGGCGACATGGCCAGTGCTGGACGATAACTGAAGCGGATTGTAACACTCAGTGGCGCAGGCCGCACCGCTGTGTAACATGTTGAAAAGCTTACGAGCAGGTTTTGCTGATATACGGCATAGTAACGCTTAGTGAAAATGATCGATTTAAATCCATATTTGAGAGGGAAGCATGCGCAATTCTTGGTGGGGTGTCCTGTTTTTGGTAGTGATAGGCGGTTCTATATATTTGCTAGATTCAGTGCTGATGCCTTTTATTGCTGGGATGATTCTCGCTTATTTGGCCGACCCGCTGGCTAATCGCTTCCAGCGCTGGGGTATGAATCGGCCCCTGGCGGTGAGTAGTGTGTTTTTAGTCCTGCTCATCATTCTAGTGGTGAGTTTGCTGATATTGATACCGCTGGTTGTTCAGCAACTTAAGCAGTTGGGAGAAGCTATTCCGAGTATTTTCAACTGGGTCGAAAACATACTGGCTCCCCAGGTGCAGGAATGGACAGGTTATGACTTGACCGCAGAGTTAACCAATGCCCGTGAAACGCTCGCTGAGAACTGGCGCGATGCGGGTGGTTATTTAGCGCAGGCACTGGGCCAGATTGGTCGTTCGGGGATGGCGTTTGCGTCCTGGGTGACTTACGTTGCATTGATTCCCGTGGTGACTTTTTATCTACTTTTAGACTGGAATCGGTTGCTCGACAATATTGCTAATTTAATCCCCCGTCAGTGGGCTGATGATACCTTTCGCTTAGCGCGCCGCTGCGATGATGTACTTTCCTCATTTTTACGCGGACAGCTGCTGGTCATGCTCTGCTTAGGGATTATTTATGCAGTAGGTTTGACGCTGATGGGGCTTAACTTCGGCCTGCTGATCGGCTTTGTGTCTGGGCTGGTGAGCATCGTACCGTTCTTGGGTTTTATTGTCGGCTTGGTGATCGCGCTTGTGGTGGCGCTCTTTCAATACGCCACGTGGTGGGCTGTGGTGGGCGTGATTTTAGTCTTCAGCATTGGTCAAATGGCTGAGAGCGTGGTACTTCAACCTAAGCTGTTGGGCGATAAAATTGGCCTACATCCGGTAGCGGTTATCTTTGCCGTGTTGGCGGGTGGAAAGCTGTTTGGTTTAACCGGGGTATTGTTGGCACTACCGGTGGCTGCGGTGATTTTGGTGCTGCTTAAAGAAGTCAAAGTACGCTATCAGCACAGCGAGCTGTACGACGATAAAAATACCGACGATCAGCCAAAAATTATCGAGGTAAGTTCGTCATATCATGATGAGTTGAGTCGTGATGATAAACGGGAGTCACCATGAGCCGAACACCGGCACAGCTTCCTCTGGGCATTGGTTTACGTGATGATGCCACGTTTGATAACTACTATCCGGGGCGTGCGAACGCTTCGCTAGTAGAGCATGTCACCCAGCAGCTAACGGTAGAGGGTGAGCAGTTTCTATACCTGTGGGGGGCGCCTGGCGTAGGGCGCAGTCACCTGCTTCAAGCGGCCTGTCACGCAGCGTCAGATGCAGATAAGCGCGCGCTGTATTTGCCGCTGGGCGACTTAGGCCACTTTCCGCCGCTGATGCTGGAAGATATCGAGCGGCTGGATCTTGTGGCTATCGATGATTTGGAGTGCGTAATCGGGCGCAAGCGCTGGGAAGAGGCCCTGTTTCACGCTTTTAATCGGCTGCGGGACGCAGGTAAAAGGCTATTGATTGTTGCTAATGCCTCTCCACGCCAATTAAATGTGCAGTTGCCTGATCTCGCTTCGCGGTTAACCTGGGGGGTTACTTTTCACGTTCATCCGCTAGATGACGACAGCGAGCGTTTGGCTGCTCTAAAGCTACGTGCCAGCGTGCGAGGCATACAGCTACCCGACGACGTGGGTCGCTATATTCTACATCGAGGCCCGCGTGAGCTAGGTGAGCTTTGTCGTGCGGTTGAAACGCTTGATAAGGCGTCGCTGACGGCTCAGCGTAAACTGACGATACCGTTTGTAAAGTCTGCCCTGGGTTGGTAAGGACTAGTTTATCAATAGGGGTAAAAAATGATTCGACAACCACTAAAACGCCACCGTAGGCAGGGCCTGCGGTGGCGTTTTAACGAGCTGGTTCACCCGCTTATAATATGGGTAAAGCGTTAAGCGGTTTTGCTCATTTTGCTAGCGGCGGTTTGCGCTTGCTTGACATTGTCTTCAGTCAATTTTTGGCTTTTCTGAATAAAATCCTGCTGCAATGACACTACTTTATCCGCATCGCCCTTAGCGCGCTCGGCCAATTCTTTAGCAACGTTTTGCTGGCTTTCCATATAGCTACGCAGGCCTTCCGCGTCTTTTACGTTCATCATCTGACGCATCTGCGCGATGCCTGTGTCTGTATAGGCTTTGCTGGCATCCATCTGAGCATTGATCATTTTTTCAGCGTAATCAACGCTTAATGTCATAAAAGCACGTGCAGGCGCCATAAACATATTGTCAAACTGCTGGGTCATTTCATTCGTATTAACAGTATTCATATCCATTCCCTCTAGGGTTGCAACAGCACGGCCAGAGACAGCACTGCTAAAATAGATTGCCAGAAACAGCCATCCAGAGGTGGGTACTGCTTACGTACTGGCATCTATACGCGTTATCTTGCCATGCAGCATAGCAAAGACTTTTGTGCGGTGCAACATTGGCTTTAAACGCATGTGCTGAGCAGTTCGTTAAGACTTTATTGAAGACGTCTTTTTTTGAAGCAGGCTTTATTTGATAAGCGTTTGGCAACCCTTGGCGAACGATATCACGGCTTTGCGCTCAGACCAGGAGGAGTCGTCATATTCATAGGAGGACCAGCAATGGCAACACGTATTGAACGCGATAGCATGGGTGAGTTGGAAGTGCCCGCAGATGCCCTTTACGGTGCGCAAACGCAGCGAGCAATTAATAACTTTCCGGTTTCTCACACGCCCATGCCCCCGGCCTTTATTCATGCGGTTGTTCGCATCAAATTAGCCGCAGCACGTGTCAATCAAGCATCGGGGGAGCTTGATAATGAGCGGGGAGAAGCGATCCAGAAAGCTGCGCGTGAAGTGCTAACCGGTATTCATGATCAGCATTTTCCCATTGATGTGTTTCAAACCGGCTCAGGTACCTCCTCTAACATGAACGTCAATGAGGTGTTGGCCAACCTGGCGTCCCGAGAGGGTGTCGACGTCACTCCCAATGATCACGTCAATATGGGGCAGTCGAGCAACGATGTGATTCCAACCGCTATTCATCTCTCGGCCGCCATTGGTGTGCATGAAACTCTCCGGCCCGCGCTGGTACATTTGCGTGACACGATTGACCGCCGTGCTAGTGAGCTAAGCCATATCGTTAAAACGGGCCGCACCCATTTAATGGATGCTATGCCGCTACGCATGGATCAAGAGCTAGGCGCTTGGTCAAGCCAGCTCAATCAAGCCATCGAGCGGTTTGATAGCGCAATGCAAAGGCTTTGCCGTTTAGCGCAGGGTGGCACTGCGGTGGGCACTGGCATCAATGCCCCTGATGGATTCGCTGAGCAGGTTGCTCAGGAACTCAGTGAACAGACGGGGTTAATGTTTGCTCCTAACGATAGTTTTTTTGCCAGTCTCTCGTCACAAGATGCGGCGGTAGAGCTGTCAGGGCAGTTAAAAGGTCTGGCCTGTGTGATTATGAAAATTGCCAATGATCTGCGCTGGATGAATTCAGGACCGCTGGCTGGGCTGGGTGAAATTGAGCTTGAGGCGCTGCAGCCCGGCAGCTCAATCATGCCGGGTAAAGTAAACCCTGTGATTCCCGAGTCAGCCGCTCAGGCCGCTGCACAGGTTATTGGCTTAGACGCGGCGATTACCGTTGCGGGACAAAGCGGTAACTTCCAATTGAATGTCATGCTGCCGCTAGTGGCTTCCAATTTGCTCACTTCAATTAACTTGATGAGCAATACTTCTCGACTGCTCGCTGATCGCGCAATTGCGACCTTTAAGGTGCGTGAAGAGAATCTGAAAGCGCCCCTGGCACGCAACCCTATTCTGGTAACGGCGTTAAATGGTGTGATTGGCTATAACGCAGCGGCCGCTATTGCCAAAAAGGCCTACCAGGCGGGTAGGCCGATCATTGATGTTGCTGAGGAGAATACAGACCTGGATAGGGAAACGCTTGAGCGCCTGTTAGATCCGGCCGTATTGACGCAAGGCGGTATTCCCGAGTAACCCGGCCTTTGGGGGGCGTCAGCAATTAGGTTTCTTGATGTTCGGTTTTGCCTTCTTGAATCGTTTCGCTGGCCTCTTCCTGTTCCTCTGCGCTGGCTTCGGGCGTTTCATGCTCGTCTTTGCGCGAGGGGCGATAGCAAAAGGTCGCGAGGATAGGGTAGTGATCTGAGCCGAAGTAGCTTAGGCGCTGCATGCCTACCAAGGTGAAGTGCTCGGTCACGAAAATATGGTCCAGAGGCCAGCGTAACATTGGATATTTAGCGTGGAAGGTGCTGAATAACCCGCGGCCTCGGCGTGGGTCGAGCATGCCGCCAACGCGACAAAAGAGCCGTGTTGTCCGTGACCACGCTACGTCATTAAGATCGCCAGCTACTAGCGTCGGCTGTGGGTTGTCATAAATCTTCTTGCCGACGAGTAACAGCTCCGCGTCGCGCCACAAAGATTTCTCACTCTCGCTGGGCGCAGGCGGGCGTGGGTGCAGTGCGTAGAGGCAAAGCTTCTCACCGTTTTCTAACGTGACGGTAGTATGAATAGACGGAATATCATCTTGGATCAGCCACTCTATGGAAGTATTGGTTAGCTCCAAATGCGAGTAGAGGTGCATGCCGTAAAGATTGTCGAGCGGGATTTTAACGCTATTGGGCCAGTTTTCTTTCAATGCGGGGTCTAGCTGGTTTTCCCACCACTGATCAGACTCAAGCGTCAGTACGATGTCAGGCTGATGCTTGTTTATCATGTCGATAAGCGATTGGGCCTGCCGATTTGGCGTTAAAACGTTAGCGATTAGCAACGTAATGGTGCGGCCTTTATCTGGACTTTCTGCCGCTTGAACCTGCACAGGCCAAAGCGGTGTCCATGGCAAGATGTAATAGGCCTGAACCAAAAAGGTAATGCCTGATGCGCCTAGTGCAATCCACTGCCAGCGTCCTGAATCAACAAAGTTAGCCGCCAGTATAAAGTCCGCGAGCGCTACGCATGCAATCTGTAAGCGTGGAAATTCAAAACTGCGAATCCACCACCAGTGCAATTCGATGCGCGCAATGAGCGTGGCTAATAACAGCGCGATGGCGATGCTTCCTAGCAAAATACCGAGCATGGCTTACCTCCCTATAGATAATGGCCATCATACTAAAATACTTAGCCTGCGATGTAATAATATAAGTGCACGGGTTAGACGATAATTTGTTATCGAGTGAGTCGTACAAAGAAGCGAAGCAGAGCAGGGAAAAAGCTTGCAATTCAGTGGTAAGGACGTACAATTCGCATCCGTTGCTTGGCACGATTGTGTCTGCGAGCAGTGCCAGTAGGACCATAGCTCAGTTGGTTAGAGCGCCACGTTGACATCGTGGAGGTCGGCGGTTCAAATCCGCCTGGTCCTACCAAATTTTACAAGCATCAATTTTAGGAGCATAGCTCAGTTGGTTAGAGCGCCACGTTGACATCGTGGAGGTCGGCGGTTCAAATCCGCCTGGTCCTACCAATTATCTCAAAACACCTCGTGCAATAACGCATGAGGTGTTTTTGTATTTGTGCTAGTTAGCTTCGGCGGTGAAATTGGGTAAATCAGTTTGCTGAATAAAGGTGGCAACAAGCGCTTCAATGCCAGCTTGATCTTGCTGCGTGAAGCGCCCGTGCAGTGGGCTATCTAAATCTAGTACGCCCCAGAGGTGGCCATTGACAACGATAGGAACCACGAGCTCGGAGCGTGAGTTGGCATCGCAGGCAATATGATCTTCAACTGCATGTACGTCGTCGATTCGCTGAGTGGTTTGCTGGCGCGCAGCGGCACCGCAGACACCTTTGCTGAAGGGGATCGGATGGCATGCAGGATGGCCTTGGAAGGGCCCCAGGCTGAGTACGTCAGATTGACGCTGAAGGTAAAAACCTACCCAGTTTAAATCGCTAAGCTGTTGAGCGATAAACGCGCCTGTCTGTGCGCTGTTGGTTAGCCAGTCCCGTGTGTCCAGCAGCGCTTCCAGCTGGCGGTTAAGCATCGAGAAATCGACTGTGGTTTGCATGTGGCTTCCTTGTTTAGAAACCGGATAAGACCGGTGTTTTTTTCAAAGCGCACAAAGCCGGCGCAGGGCCGGCTTAGCATATCTTTTTACTGCGAAGGAGGCAGTGCTTGGCGTTACTTAGTCCAGCCGGGAACGGCCGCGCCTTTGAATAACTCTTCCGCTTTTTCAATGACTTCATCACGCTGATAGGCATCGACCAGTTGGCGAATCTCTTCGCGCTCTTCATCACCCGCACGCACGGCGATCAGGTTGACGTAAGGCGACTCAGGGCCTTCTTTAATCAGGGCGTCATCAAGGCTTAAGCCCGCTGGCTGTGCAAAGGTATTGTTGATGAACGCCATGTCAACATCGGGCAGTACGCGCGGTAGCTGAGCTGCTTCAATTTCACGGAAGCGGAAGTTGCGCGGGTTTTCAGCAATATCGATAGGCGTTGCTTCAAGGAATTCCGGATCGTTAAGGGTGATCAGGCCTTCATTGTGCATCAAGATCAGCGCACGACCTTCGTTGGTCGGATCATTGGGTAGAGCAATTTGTGCGCCGTCAGGCAAGTCATCAATGCTGTCGTATTTCTCCGAGTAAGCGCCAATCGGATAAACGAAAGTGTAGCCTGCCACCGCGAGCTCGTAACCACGGTCGTTAATCATGGTGTCTAGGTAGGGTTCGTGCTGGTAGGCATTAGCATCTAAGCTGCCATCCGCGAGCGCAACGTTAGGTGTGACGAAGTCAGTAAATTCAATGATTTCGACATCAAGGTCGTATTCTTCTTTAGCGATGCGTGCCGCTACTTCCATTACTTCTGTTTCAGGGCCCGCAACGGTACCCATTTTGATGCTGCGAGTCTCTGCGTTGGCGACATTCACCGCAAGGGCTAGGACTGTCAGGCTACCGATAATGAGCTTTTGCATGGCGTTTCTCCAATCACGTTGTAGATAATGCTGCAATGATGCGGGAATAAAAACTCTGTGTCTAATTCGTTTTGGTTATATGTGGCCGAGTAATTATAATGGGCCAAATAAATAGCTACTTGCGATCACTTTTACGAACCAGGTAGTCGCCTAGGCTCTGGAAGCCTTGCACCATGATGACCAGAATCACGACCGTAATGAGCATAATGGTCGGGTTGAAGCGGTTATAGCCATAGCGTATGCCTAAATCGCCTAGGCCACCGCCACCGACTGCACCTGCCATGGCCGAGTAGCTCACCAGCGTTACGACGGTAATCGTTAAGCCCGTCATGATGCCGCCGCGAGCCTCTGGAATGAGTACTTTGCAAATGATCTGCCAGGGCGTGGCGCCCATTGCTTGTGCGGCTTCAATGAGCCCCGGTGAAAGCTCATTGAGCGCCGCTTCAACCAAGCGTGCAATAAACGGAATGGCGGCAATCGTTAGCGGCACCGAAGCTGCATTGATGCCAATCGACGTGCCAACAAGCATGCGCGTAAAAGGAATGATGGCCACCATCAAAATGATAAAAGGGATTGAACGGCCAATGTTAGTAATGACGCTAAGCGCTTGGTTAAGCACAGGCTTTGCTAATATTTGGCGGGGGCGCGTGACGTAAAGCAATACGCCTAGCGGTAGGCCAACCAGCGTTGAAATCAGCCCCGATATGGCCACCATGTAAAGAGTGTCCAGCGTGGCCTGTAAAATAAGATCAATCATTGCGCTGGACATAGCCAAGTACCTCTACCTGCAATTGATGAGATTCAAGATACGCCATGGCCTGCTGAGTTTGCGCCGCCGTACCTAATAGCTCTGCAATCATTAAGCCCAGGGTGCGTTCCTGAATAGATTCTACTTTAGCCTGCAAAATGCTGACGTCGACACCGCATTCACGGGCAAGGCGCGAAATGAGCGGCGTTGAGACCGCGTCGCCCGAGAAGGTGAGACGGACTACAGGGTGAGTATTATGGCCGGGCGCGTCCATGAGTCGTTCAATCAGCTCTTTAGGCGGCGTTAGCTGCAGGAAATCATTGAGGAATTCTCGGCCCAGCTGAGTGCGCGGTGCGGTGAAAAAGTCGCCCACTTCAGCGTCTTCAACCAGTTTGCCGTCAGAAATCAGGCTCACTCGATGGCAAATCGATTTCACCACCTCCATTTCATGAGTAATCAATAAGATGGTAATGCCAAGCTGACGATTAATGTCACGCAGCAGCTCCAGAATTGAGCTGGTAGTTTGCGGGTCGAGTGCCGAGGTCGCTTCATCGCAAAGTAGAACCTGCGGCTTGCTAGCCAGCGCACGTGCAATGGCCACGCGCTGTTTTTGTCCGCCAGAAAGCTGAGCAGGGTACTGATTGGCTTTGTCCGCCAGCCCAACCATTTCCAGCAGCGGAATAACACGCTCACGCACGGCGTGACGTTTTTGACCCATTAGTTCAAGGGGAAGCGCGACGTTGTCGAATACTGTACGTGTGGTGAGCAAATTGAAGTGCTGAAAGATCATCCCAATTCGGTGGCGTGCCCGATTAAGCTCTGCGTTGCTTAAGCGCGTCATTTCTTGACCATCTACCTTAACGCTGCCACTCGTGGGCCGCTCAAGTAGATTGACGCAGCGAATCAGCGTGGACTTGCCTGCGCCGGAAAGCCCAATGACGCCATGAATTGCGCCTTTTGGAACGCTAAGGCTGGCATTTTTGAGTGCATGGACAGCGTTTTTGTCGTTGTCCTTTCTTTTGCCGACAGAGGTGTTGCTGAAGTAGGTTTTACTGACGTTGCTAAGTTCAATCATAGCGTCTGCCTTAACGGTAGGCCGAAGACGGGTGCGGGGGTGCAAATTTCAAGTGGCCAAGGGGAGGGCTGAAAATAAAAAAAGCCACCCGCCTGGGTGACCATCAGCGCTGGACACACCCTATTAGCTGCACTTCACCTAACAATGGCTTGGCCAATAAGTAGGTGGACGCCCGCAATATGGGTACAAATCGGCGTCATTAAATTTGCGACCAAAGTTTAAATATGCCGACATGCCCTGTCAATCACATCCGTCTGATTGTATGTTTTAAGCTGGAAAAATAGCGATATTTCCTGACATTGGTCACTTTTTTCGTATTTTTTACTAATCAATATGCTTGGTCATATGTTTGGCTTGGCTGGGTGAGAGGTTGCTTAGCCATTCAGCATTATCGGCTTAGCAGGCAATATATTGGAGAAGAGTGCGCAAGAGCGAGGCACCAGTAGTAAGCTTGTGCCCAGAATTCCGCTAGCGCTGAAATTTAGGAGATAAGAGCTTTATGTTTACTGGCATTGTGCAAGGGGTTGCGAAGGTAGTGGCAGTGCGTGAACTGGATGAGTTTCGCGTGCACATAGTTGAAATGCCTCTCTCAATGCGAGCGGGCCTTGAGATCGGCGCATCGGTTGCCCATAACGGAGTGTGTTTGACGGTAACGTCGATCGAGGGTGATAACGTAAGCTTTGATTTAATGCGCGAAACGCTGCGTTTGACCAATCTTGGTGCCATTACGCCAGGGCAGTGCGTCAATATAGAGCGGGCGGCGCGCTTTGGTGATGAAATTGGCGGGCACTCGATGTCGGGTCATATTATTTCTATGGCAGACGTGGTGGCGATTGAAGAGGCACCCAATAATCGTCGCCTGTGGTTTGCCCTTCCCGAACGGCTTGGCCGCTTCGTATTTGAGAAGGGCTATATCGGTGTCGATGGCATTAGCTTGACGATAGGCGACGTGCGCCAAACAGAGGCCGGCGCTGAGTTTAGCGTTAATTTAATTCCTGAAACGCTGGCACGCACTACTCTTCAAGACCGGGCGCCTGGGGATCAGGTCAATATTGAAATCGATCCACAAACGCAGGTCATCGTTGAAACTGTAGAGCGTATTCTGGCTACGCAGCCGCGGGTTTAACAGGTAGGCCTTCCATAGTAAGGCCTATAGCAGCGGTGATTATTATATTGGTGCGTTATGGAATTGACCAATTGGTTAGCCCATGGCCTGAAGATTGCTTGGCATTAAGCCGCGGGACTTTCTCGCGATTAGGGGCCGCTATGCTGGGGCGCTCGCATCACGTGGAGCGTTTCGGTAGTATGTGCGGCTTTTCTGGGCACCGGAACGCATGCTGATGCGGCGTTAGCGCTAAGGACAACAATATTCATGAAACGTCTGGATAACTACTTCAAGCTCTCCGAGCACAAAACCAATGTAAAGACAGAAGTTATCGCAGGGATCACCACGTTCCTGACGATGGCTTACATTATTTTTGTCAACCCAAGCATCCTTTCTGAAGCGGGGATGGATTACGGCGCAGTGTTTGTGGCCACCTGCTTAGCGGCGGCTATTGGTTGTTTCGTGATGGGGCTGTGGGCTAATTACCCCATCGCCCAGGCGCCTGGTATGGGATTGAACGCTTTCTTTACCTATGGCGTAGTGCTAGGGATGGGCTACACCTGGGAAGCAGCGTTGGGAGCGGTGTTCTTTTCTGGTCTGACGTTCTTTTTACTCAGTATTTTCAGAATTCGCGAATGGATTATTAATGCCATTCCGATGTCGTTGCGGCTGGGGATTGCGGCCGGTATCGGGCTGTTCCTGGCGATGATTGCGCTTAAAAACGCAGGGATTGTCGTTGCTAATCCTGCCACCTTCGTTTCGCTGGGAGATCTCTCTCAGCCGCCGGCTATTTATGCCTTGCTGGGCTTCTTTGTTATTACCGCTCTCTCTTACCTGCGGGTAACCGGCGCAGTAATGATCGGTATTTTGGGCATCACCGTACTGGCGATGCTGCTTGGGCATAACCAGTACGGTGGATTAATGTCGATGCCGCCTTCCATTGCACCTACCTTTATGGCGATGGATTTGATGGGTGCGTTAGATGTAGCGATGCTCAGCGTGATTTTCGCTTTCTTGTTTGTGGACCTATTTGATACTTCGGGCACCTTAGTGGGCGTTGCTCATCGGGGTAAGCTGCTAGATAAAGACGGCAAGCTGCCCCGCATTGGTCGCGCCATGATGGCCGACAGTACCGCGTCTATGGCGGGTGCTGCGTTGGGTACTTCAACCACGACGAGCTATATTGAATCAACCGCGGGTATTGCCTCGGGCGGCCGTACCGGTTTGACCGCAGTAGTGGTTGGCGTGATGTTCCTTATCAGCCTGTTTTTTGCACCGCTAGCCGGCTCTATTCCTGCCTACGCCACCGCCGGTGCGCTGCTATACGTTGCGGTATTGATGGCGGGTAGCTTGGCGCATGCCAACTGGGATGACCCTACCGATGCCGCGCCGGTTTTGATTGCAGCCCTGGCGATGCCACTGACGTTCTCCATTGCTGAGGGGATTGCGCTGGGCTTTATTAGCTATGTTGCCATCAAAACATTGTCGGGCCGTTTCAGCGATCTGAATCCAGCTGTCATTATTTTGTCGCTGCTGTTTGCCGCGAGATATCTATTCATGGGGTGATGACCCCCTGATTTTGACTCTTTTCTACTGTTTTTTTACTACTTTTTCTACTAATCGATGAGAGGCGCGATGAGTATCTACGGCGACTACATTAAGTCCGTCATTCGCACGGTTCCTGACTGGCCTGAGCAGGGCGTAAATTTTCGTGATATCACTCCTTTGTTACAAAATAGCGCGGCTTTTCGCAAGCTGATTGATAGCTTTGTTCATCGTTATCAAGAAATGAACCTGGATGCCATCGCGGCCATCGATGCTCGTGGGTTTATCATTGGCGCACCGCTGGCATATGAATTGGGTTGCAGCTTTGTCCCGGTGCGTAAGAAGGGCAAGCTGCCGTTCAAAACCATCAGTGAAACGTACACGCTTGAGTACGGCCACTCGGAGGTCGAGCTACATTCCGATGCTTTCCAAAAGGATGACCGCATTCTGTTGATGGATGACCTGATAGCGACCGGTGGCACGATGATGGCAGCGGCAAATCTCATTCAACGCAGCGGTGGCAACGTCGTTGAGACAGCCACTATTATTGATCTGCCTGAGCTGGGTGGTTCACAGAAAATTCGCGATGCCGGTTACAGCGTATTCGCAGTTTGTTCTTTCAACGAAGACGAGTAATCCCCATGAGCAGCGACCGTTATCACCAACACTTCACTGTTTCCTGGGATCAGCTGCACCGCGATGTGCGTGCGCTTTGTCACCAGATGATCGAGCGTGATTTTAAAGGCATCGTGGCGATTACGCGTGGCGGTTTAATTCCTGCTGCATTAATTGCGCGGGAATTGGATATCCGGCTGATCGATACCGTGTGCATTAAAAGCTATGACCATATGGATCAGGGCGGTCTGGATATTATGAAGGGCGTCGAGCACGACGGCGACGGATGGCTACTGGTTGATGACTTAGTCGACACCGGTAAAACGGCGCGGGCAGTGCGTAAAATGCTACCCAAGGCGCACTTTGTCACTATTTATGCCAAGCCGGACGGCCGCCCCTTAGTCGATCAATATCTGACAGAAGTGGCTCAGCAGTGTTGGATCCAGTTTCCCTGGGACATGGGCGTCGCTTACGTTGAGCCGCTTGTTGATCAACTGAAGAGGTAAGCATGGCCAATCCACTTCCCAACGATTGGAGTCAGTGGCTGGGTAATGAGTTTGAGGCAGATTACATGCTGGCGCTAAAGGCATTTTTAGCACAGCAAAAGTCGGCCAAAAAAGTTATCTACCCGCACTCTACGCAGTGGTTTCGTGCTTTCGAACTGACCCCGTTAAGCGAAGTGAAAGTGGTCATTCTAGGCCAGGACCCTTACCACGGCCCCCATCAGGCGCACGGCCTGTGTTTCTCTGTGCAGGCCGGTATTCCCGTGCCGCCGTCGCTGGTTAATATCTATAAAGAGTTGGCCACCGATGTCGGCTTTACGCCGGTGCGCCACGGTCATCTGGAAGCGTGGGCGAGACAGGGCGTGCTGTTATTGAATACTTCGCTCACCGTTGAGCAGGGTAATGCGGCATCCCATCGAGGAAAAGGATGGGAGCCGTTTACCGATCGCGCTATCGAGACGGTTAGCAAGCATTCGCCGCCCTGTGTATTTCTCCTTTGGGGGAGCCATGCACGCCAGAAGATCGCGTTAATTGATCAAAGCCGGCATTTAATACTCGAAGCACCTCACCCTTCACCGCTTTCAGCGTACCGAGGTTTCTTCGGCACACGGCATTTTTCACAAGCAAATCAGTTCCTGCAAGCGCAGGGGCGAGCGCCTATTGAGTGGCAATTACCGGAAACCCCTTAACCTAGAAACGGGTTGCGGTTAGAATGTGCGCAATTTTGCGCCTAATGAAAGATCTCAGGTTGCCATTCTGAATCCCCTGCAGTGAGGAAGTCCCATGAGTGTTTACGCTATTAACCATCCGCTTGTTCAACATAAATTGGGGCTGATGCGTGAAGTTGATCTGAGCACTAAGAGCTTTCGTGAACTAGCAGGTGAAGTCGCCAAACTGTTGACCTATGAAGCAACCAAAGGTCTGGAACTTGAAGACCATGAGATTCAGGGCTGGAACGGCGAGCCGATCGCCACGCGTCGGTTAAAGGGTAAAAAAGTCACCGTTGTGCCCATTTTACGTGCCGGACTTGGCATGTTGGAAGGCGTAACGGACCTTATCCCCAGTGCGCGGGTCAGCGTCGTAGGGCTTTACCGCGATGAAGAATCGCTGCAACCGGTTCCTTATTTCGCCAAGTTTGCCAACGATATTGAAGAGCGCATGGCGATTGTCATTGATCCTATGCTGGCAACAGGCGGTTCTATGGTCGCCACGTTAGATATGTTGCGCGAGCGCGGCTGTGAACACATGAAAGTGATTGTGCTAGTCGCCGCACCGGAAGGCATTAAGCGGGTGCAGGAAGCCTACCCTGATGTCGAAATTTATACCGCTTCCGTTGATGACCGATTGGATGAAAATGGCTATATCGTTCCAGGGCTAGGCGACGCTGGCGATAAGATTTTCGGAACGCGCTAAGCGTCCTTTTTCAGACTGCCCCTTACGTTCTGCGTTAGGGGCATTTTTTTGCACATTACAATTTAATCATCTCTAGGATATCACCGATGCGTGACGTTGCCGGCCAAACTGAGTCGTGGGCAAAAGTGCTATTAACCGGTACGCAAATGCTCTTTGTCGCGTTTGGTGCCTTGGTATTAGTGCCTCTTTTAACCGGGCTTGATCCAAGTGTCGCTCTGTTTACAGCTGGTGTGGGCACGCTGGTGTTCCATTCAGTCACTAGCCAAAGCGTACCGGTGTTTTTAGCCTCATCGTTTGCCTTTATTGCACCTATTCAAGGCTCGGTAGCCAGCTTTGGCATTCCAGCTACGATGGGTGGGCTAATGGCGTCTGGCTTGGTGTATGTGGTTATTTCACAAGCCGTGCGCTTAAAAGGTACCGCTTGGCTGCACCGGCTACTGCCTGCGGTCGTGGTCGGGCCAGTCATTATGGTAATTGGTCTTGCGCTGGCGCCCGTCGCTGTGAGTATGGCCACAGGTGAAACTAGCGATAACATTGGCTATGGTGCCGCCATTTTCTTATCAATGACCAGCTTGCTGGTGACGCTGCTGCTCGCCGTTTTTGGGCGTGGGCTGCTAAGATTATTGCCGATTATTGGCGGGATTTTTACGGGCTATGTGCTAGCGCTACTAATGGGTGTGGTCGACTTTACGCCGATTCATGAGGCCGCATGGCTATCGATGCCCAGCTTTACAGCACCAAGTTTTCATTGGGCCGCTATCCTGTTCATGATCCCCGTTGCTATTGCCCCGGCGGTTGAACACATTGGTGATATGGTGGCTATTGGATCGGTGACGCGCAAAAACTATCTTGAAAAGCCGGGTCTGCATCGCACTTTACTCGGCGATGGATTAGCAACGACGGTAGCTGCTTTATTTGGTGGGCCGCCCAATACAACCTATTCAGAAGTAACGGGGGCAGTGACTCTCACGCGAGCATTTAACCCAAAGTACATGATAGTCGCCGCGATCGTCGCCATTATATTAGCCTTTGTTGCTAAGCTAGGCGCATTTTTGCAAACCATTCCGGGCCCTGTGATGGGCGGCATTATGACGCTGTTGTTTGGTTCTATCGCAGTGGTAGGAATGAATACACTTGTACGTGCTGGGCAATCGCTAACGGCACCCCGCAATCTAGTAGTGGTCTCATTGATACTGGTGTTTGGAATTGGTGGTATGCAGTTTGGGGATGGCCAGTTTACGCTGCAGGGCGTCAGCTTAGCTGCGCTAGTGGGTATTGTGCTGAACTGGCTACTACCCCAAGAGCAAGAGGGCGAATAACATTAGCGTTTTGAACACCGCGTGCATCGCTTGGATGACAGCGCGCCAGTGGTAACCAGGAGCGTCGGCAGCATGAAAAATGAACTAGCGGCACCCTTTCCCATTTTGGGGATAGCTGCTTGGAGTGGCACCGGTAAAACGACGCTATTAGAAAAGCTATTGCCGCAGTTGAATGAGCATGGCCTACAAGTGGCCGTGATTAAGCATGCCCATCACTCGTTTGATGTAGATCAGCCCGGCAAGGACAGTCATAAGCTACGCTGCGCCGGTGCGGCTCCGGTGCTGGTGGCTTCACATCAGCGGTTTGCACTGATGCAGGAAACGCCCGGGCAGGCTGAGCCTGACTTGGCTAAGTTGATCGCCATGCTGGTGCCGCATCACCCCGACCTTGTGATTGTCGAAGGTTTTAAAACCTGGCCAATACCTAAGCTGGTACTGTACCGGGATGGCATTGGCGATGCGTCAATTTTGACGGGGACATGGGTGGCGGCGATAGCAGCGAACCAGCCGCCTTCAATTGATGTGACTGACGGTGTGCCCCGGCTAGATCTTGATGATATTGATGCTATCGCGCGCTGGATCGTGACCTGGGTAGATGCAAAAAATAAGGCGCTGCCTTCAGCATCCGATTCTTCAATGACCCAACCTTCAATGCCCCAATCCTCAACGACGCGGCCTTCACAAAAGCAAAGGTGATTACTATGCATCTAACCCACCTCAACACCCGTGGTGAAGCCAATATGGTAGACGTTGGCGATAAGCAAGAAACCCGCCGCGAAGCCGTTGCCTCAGGGCGTATTGTGATGCAGCCCGAAACATTAACGCTACTCAGTGACGGACAATTGCCCAAGGGTGATGTTCTGGCAACTGCGCGTATCGCTGGTATTCAGGCAGCGAAGAGAACCCATGAGCTAATACCTCTCTGCCATGCTTTAGCGCTCTCTAAGGTATCGGTTGAGTTTGAAATTGATGTGGCACAATCTTGTGTTCACGTCACATCGTTGTGTCGCTTAAATGGCCGTACAGGAGTTGAAATGGAGGCGCTGACAGCTGTCTCCGTCGCCTGTTTGACCCTTTACGATATGTGCAAAGCGGTCGATAAAAATATGCGTATCGATGCCATTCAGCTCGATAGCAAGCAGGGCGGACAACGCGGTAATTACCAGCGTTTAAGCGAGCAGGCACCCATTGTCACCGGCGAGGGCTCTGCAGGTGAAGTCAGCGTGAGTGAGCGCTGTCCTTCGCCGTGCGTATGCGTTAAGTTTTTAGCCGAGCTACGCGAGCGCGTCGGCGAGAGCGAGACCTTCGTGGGGCTGGATACACTTTCCAGCCGTGATATTCGCGGATTAAAAGCGACACTGGCTGCACGCGATTCGCGATACAACCTATTGGCCGATCAGCGTACCCTATGCGCGATCAATCAAGTGATGGCGAATGATGATGCGTTGGTGACCGATAACGATGAAGTGGCATTTTTTCCGCCGGTCACGGGGGGCTAAGCGTGGATATTAAGGTTGCCATTCAAGCAGCGCCTTTCTCGATGGCCTACGCATATGATGAGGTATTATCAGAGCGCACCGATATTGGTGCGGTGGTGAGCTTCACGGGCCTGGTGCGTGATTTCAATGAAACGCCCGATGTCACCGGTTTAACACTTGAGCACTATCCTGGCATGACTGAGCGAACGCTCGAGGCGATCGGTGAGCAGGCCGGGCAGCGCTGGGCGCTAAACGCTGTGCGCATTATTCATCGCGTAGGACATATGCAGCCAGGCGATGCAATTGTGCGGGTGCTTGTAGCCAGCGCTCATCGCCGTGAAGCATTCGAAGCCTGTGATTTTATTATGGACTATCTAAAAACTCAGGCTCCTTTCTGGAAGAAAGAGCATTCCGCACAGGGCGAGTATTGGGTCGCAGAGCGTCACTCTGATCAACAGGATGTGGCGCGTTGGAAAAACATCTAGCTACCCAGAAAAAAATCTAACGATTAAGAACGCTGGTCTGCTAGGACGTCTCTTGCATTTCAGCCGCGGTAATTTGCAGGTGCACGTCAGGCATGTGCTGCATATGATCTGCCAGCCAATGAATCAAGCGTGGCTGCAGCGCCTGTCGCAGATCTGCGAGCGTGTCGGCGGCAATCTCATCAAGCTGCTCATCAAGCCAGTCAATAAAGCTGTCTTCATCCAGCGGGCAGGCATTCGTTGCATCTAGCATTAAGCGGCCAATACGCGCCCAGCCGTGATCGCTAATGGTCACGGGCAGTGCTAAATATAGGCTACCGCGTCGAGCCGTGGAAATGGCCGCATCTAATCCGGGGTGTGGAACAACGCTGTTCTGATTAACAATGCAGGGTGGCTGCACATGGTGTGCTTCACAGTGAAGGCCGTAGTTGTCAAAGCGTAATAAATCACCGTTGACCGGCGTTAGCGGTGCGCTAATACCCAACTGCTCAGCGATTGTCTGATGCGCCTGCTGGTGTCTTGCTTCGCCGTGAACAGGCATCAAGTGTTTAGGCTTCAGCCACTGGTAGAGCTTAATTAACTCTTCTTGAGCAGGGTGGCCGGTCGCATGCAGCTCAGGGTGATTCACCTCGTCGTAAATACGTACACCCAGCTGGGTTAAGCGCTTTTTAAGCTGATCAATAGGGCGCTCGTTACCGGGTATGACCTTGGCCGAAAAAATAACGTTATCGCCGGGCTGTAAGTCGACAGAAGGGTGGCGGCCCTGAGCCAGCCTCTGCAGCGCTGCCCGGGACTCACCTTGGCTGCCTGTCGCAATAATGACGACTTCATCGGGCGGCAGGTAGCCCAAGTCGTGATTGGGCACCAGGGGCGGTAAGTCATCCATGTATCCCAGCCCGCGCGCTACGCTGACCATGCGCTCCATCGAGCGGCCCATTAAGCTGATACGCCGGCCACACTGGTGTGCGGCGCGGCCTATAGCCAGCACGCGGGCCAAGTTGCTTGCAAAGCACGAGACCACGACGCGGCCTTCGCAGCGGCTGAGCGTTTTTGCTAACGCCCGAGCGACGTCCCCCTCGCTGCCTGAGTGACCGGGCATAGGGGCGTTGGTTGAGTCGCCGACGACTAAATCGATGGGGGCAAGTGCTTTAAATTGAGCGGCACTGATGGGCGTGCCAATCAGCGGCTCGGGATCAAGTTTCCAGTCGCCGGTATGTAAAACGCGGTAGCCACCGGCCAGCATCATCAGGGCACAGCTTTCGGGAATGGAATGCGTTAAAAGCAAATAACGTAGAGTGAATGGGCCGCTTTCTAGAGCTTCGCCAGGCTCAATGACGTGTATTGCCGCACTGCTAAGCTGATGTTCGGCGAATTTTAATCTGAGTAGCCCTGCTGCCAGCGGCGTGGCATAAATAGGGCAGTTCCACATGGGCCAGAGCCAAGCGACTGCGCCAATGTGGTCTTCATGACCATGGGTGATAAACAGTGCTTTGGGTACGATCCCCAGCGCCTTCGGCGTATCTACGTTGGGTACTTGAAGCGGTGAGTTAGGAAGATCCTGGCGAATCATCATGCCGCAATCAACGGCAATCCAGTGATTGTCATAGCCGTATAGCGTTAGATTCATTCCGATCTCACCACATCCCCCCAGCGGCAATATGCGCAGCGGTGGACGACGACGGGGACGAATTTGAACGCGTGAAGAATGCATCAGTTATGAAAAGCCTAAAAAGTAGTGACTTAACTATACGGGAAGGCAGGGGCGGCTAACAATCATCGTTGTCCTTCCGATACACTATGCAGCGTCGTTAACATGCCAAGGTGATGGTTTGTTAAGCCGGTTTATCCGGTTAGTTTTTCATTAGTGATGTTTGAAATAGGTCAAGAGTAGCCCACATGTCGCATTATTATCGTTTAGTTGTTTCTTGCCCTGATCGGGTGGGTATTGTTGCACGCGTGTCGAGCTTTATTGCTCAGCAAGGCGGGTCGATTACTGAAGCCAGCCAGCATTCGGACCTAGAGACCGGCCGCTTTTTTATGCGTTATGAAATCTTGGCAGACTCAGTAGGCATCTCGGTAGAAGCGCTGCGTGCCGCCTTTGAACCGGTAGCCCGCGAATTCAGCATGCAATGGGCATTGGTTGATACTCAAAAGCGTCGGCGCGTAGTGCTGATGGTGTCGCGAGAATCGCACTGCTTAGTAGACCTTCTTTATCGCTGGCAGTCGGGGGAGTTGGATTGCGATATTGTCGGCGTTATTTCCAATCATGACGACTTGCGTTCGCTGACGCAGTGGTACGGAATTCCTTACCACCACGTGCCGGTAGACCCTGACGATAAACAGGCATCATTTGCGAAGGTACAGGCTGAAATCGATAGCGCGCAGGCGGACTGCATCGTACTCGCACGCTATATGCAAATCCTACCGCCCGAACTGTGCGCGCGTTATTCAGGCAAAGTGATCAATATTCACCACAGCTTTTTGCCCTCATTTGCGGGAGCAAAACCTTATCACCAGGCCTACCTGCGGGGCGTTAAGCTGATTGGCGCTACCTGCCATTATGTCACCGAGGAGCTTGATGCAGGCCCCATTATTGAGCAGGATATCCACCGTGTCAGCCACTGCCATACGCCTACTGATTTAGTGCGCTTTGGGCGTGATGTTGAGAAAGCGGTACTGGCACGCGGTTTACGCTGGCACTTAGAAGACCGCGTGTTGATCCATGGCAATAAAACGGTGGTATTTAGCTAAGCGGCTTATCAATAAGGCTACTTTATCGCTATGAGGTGGCCGCTTTTGCGACCACCTCTATTAGGTCTGATGAAGGCATTGATAAATGACGTTATGCCTGGCTTAACCTAACGCCTGGCCATTGCCGCCGCGAATCACGCCAACGCCAACGCCTTCTATATCGAGCGACTGGGAACGTAGATCGATTTCAATCGGCGCAAAGTCGGCGTTCTCTGCGAACAGCGTGACCTGATGGCCTTGGCGCTTAAAGCGTTTAACCGTGACTTCATCATCTAAGCGGGCAACGACTATCTGACCGTCGCGGACACGCTCAGTACGGTGCACGGCCAGCAGGTCACCCTCTAAAATACCGATATCTTTCATGGATAAGCCACGTACGCGCAGCAAGTAATCCGCTTTGGGGGTGAAGTACTCAGCAGGTAGCGGGCAGTAGCGGTCGATATGCTCGGCAGCCAAAATAGGACTGCCGGCGGCAACTTCACCAATGACCGGCAGGCCCGCCTGAGCAGGCTCGATCGTGGCAGACAGCGTACTGACAGATGTGTCCAATACGTCTTGAGGCTCTTGGTTAGGCAAGCGTATACCGCGTGACGTGTTGCGAATGATGCGGATCACACCCTTGCGTTCAAGTGCGCGTAGATGCTCCTCAGCGGCGTTAGGTGAGCGAAAGCCGAGTGCTTTAGCGATCTCAGCGCGCGTCGGAGGGTAGCCAAATTCGCCCATGGTTTTAACAATAAAATCAAATACGTGCTGTTGGCGAGCGGTTAGTGGACGCGACATACCAAGCTCCAGAATTGTGAATAGACAGTCATAAAATGAAGGTAACTTAAACAGTAAGTGTTTAAGTATACAGTATGTGTCTCTGTCCAGTATATGGCCTTGTCAATACCAATATTTACCGCTCTGGGAGCTTCAATGATTTGAAACTAAGCTTTTTCTTATGCAGCTTTTCCTTATAAGTGCCGAGGCATTGTGGTGACAAATCAAGCGTTGAGACTACCCAGGTTATGGCATAGTATTTTGCGATGTTTTAAACACCTGTTTCTCTGGAGAGCATCATGGCTCAATCTGATACGGTGACCCGTATACTTGATACCGCTGAAGTGCTGTTTGCAGAGCGTGGTTTTGCTGAAACCTCGCTGCGCAACATCACTAGCAAGGCGCGCGTCAATCTTGCTGCTGTGAATTATCATTTTGGCTCCAAAAAAGCCTTAATTCAGGCTGTTTTTTCCCGCTATCTGGATCCTTTTACGCTGCGTTTTCACACTGCGCTTGATGAGCTTGAGACTCAGCATGATGGGCAGGTGATACCGCTGGAAACGCTGCTTGAAACTATGGCAACGACGGTTCTTGCGGTGCCCGCTGAGCGTAATAGCTTGAAGGTCTTTATGCGCCTGCTAGGCTTAGCCTACAGTCAGGCTCAAGGGCATTTAAGGCGACATATACAGCAAGAATATGGGGATGTATTTACGCGCTTCACTGAGCTAGTGCGCCAAGCAACCCCTGAACTGCCCGATGCAGAGCGCTTTTGGCGGCTACACTTCATGCTAGGCACTGTTATCTTCACCCTGTCAGGCCTTGATGCCCTGCGTGATATTGCGGAAAAGGATTACCACGAGCAGGTATCGGTGCGGGACTTAATCCGGCGCTTGCGCCCGGTAGTCGTGGCTGCGATGAATGCGCCACTACCCCCAACTTTAGAAGAAGGACACCATGCGAACGCCAAGGTTAGCTGAGCTACCCCCAACCGAGAACATCTGGCTTGAGATAGATACTACCGAGCAGCTGCTGCGCTGTTGGCGGGGGCCTAAAGTGCTGCATGAGTGCGCTATTTCTTCTGGCGTTGCCGGTGTTGGTGAGCATAATGGCAGCGGTAAGACGCCGCATGGCTGGCACTATGTGCGCGCCGCGATTGGCAGTGGCTTGCCCGAGAATGCGGTATTTCGTGGCCGCCGCTGGACTGAGGAAGTATTCTCGCCAGCGTTAGGCGAAGCCTACCCGCAGCGTGATTGGATTTTGACGCGGATTCTGTGGCTTTGTGGGTTAGAAAGAGGCGTGAATCGTGGCGGTCAGGTTGATTCGCAGCGGCGCTATATCTATCTGCACGGTACGCCTACCGATCAGCCGATGGGCGTCGCCGCTTCGCACGGATGCATTCGGCTACGCAACAGCGATTTGCTACATATCTTTGCATTGTCGTTGCCCGGCACCCCCGTTTGGTTGCACGGAGAAAGGCAGTGCTTTGACTAAACGACGCTGAGCTGTATTGGGGGCGGGCTTCAAATGCCCCCATCTTTGACACTGATAAACGATCGTCTAAAATCATTGCCCCTCTTATTGGACTTCTCACGATGACTCAACCTCTAGGCCCGGTCATGCTTGACCTTGAAGGCCAAGCATTAACTCGCGATGAAAAGCACTTGCTGCTTGAACCCACGGTAGGGGGCGTCATTTTATTTGCCCGTAACGTCGAAAGCGCCTACCAGGTGCGCAAGCTCTGTAGTGATATTCGCCGCGTGCGGGGGGATTTATTGATCGCGGTTGATCAGGAGGGCGGGCGCGTTCAGCGCATTAAAGAGGGTTTGACACGCCTTCCTGCCATGGCGCGCATTGGCGAGTGCTATAGCGCTAACGCAGAAGACGGCCTCGCGTTGGCAAAAGATGCTGGTTGGCTGCTGGGTATGGAAATGGCCGCCTGTGGCTTGGACTTAAGCTTTGCCCCGGTGCTTGATGTTGAAAGCGGTATATCAAGCGTGATTGGCGATCGCAGTTTCAGCCATGATCCGCAGCAAGTGGCCGTGCTTGGCGGTGCTTTTGTGCAAGGTCTTCATGAGGCGGGGATGGCCGCTGTCGGTAAGCACTTCCCAGGTCATGGCAGTGTCGCTGCTGACTCTCACGTCGCGCTGCCGGTGGATGATCGGCCGCTTGATGTGATTAAACAGGATGACTTAGTGCCCTTTTATCACCTGGCAGGTCAGCTAGAAGGGATTATGCCCGCCCACGTTATTTACAGCGCGTTTGATTCCCGACCCGCTGGTTTTTCGCCTAGCTGGTTAGGCATGCTGCGTGAGTCGATGGGCTTTAAGGGCTGCGTCTTTTCTGATGATTTAAGCATGGCGGGTGCCCACGAAGCCGGTGAACCCAAGGATCGCGCCCGGGCAGCCTTAGCCGCAGGCTGCGACATGCTGCTGGTATGCAATGACCGCGTCGCGGCACTTGAGGTAATGAACGCCTGCCAAGATATCGACGCTAAGCGTGCCGCCAAGCTTCGTTACAGCCGCGCACGACCAGATTTAGATGCACTCAGCGCGTTAGGGCGCTGGCGTCGCACCCACGCTAAATTAGAAGCGCTGGCCAACCAGTCGAATGCCAGTACTCTTTAAGCGCACTTGCTAACCTATATGACGATTTTTAAACCGCCGCGGAGTTGTTAGATGTCGAAGTTGGATAAAGAAGCGTTGGAGTCACTGGACTCAATGCGTGAGTTAATGGATAACGCCGACTGCTTAATCTCTCAGCAAGAGGTAGAGCGGGCGCTTGATCGTATGGCGGAAGCGATCACCCGAGATTTAGGCGATAAGCTACCTGTTTTTTACTGCGTAATGAATGGTGGTTTGATTACCACCGGCCACCTGCTAACCCGGTTGGGGTTCCCCCTAGAAGTGGATTACCTGCATGCCACCCGTTATCGCAATGAGCTGCGCGGCGGCGAGCTTTTTTGGCGCGTCTCGCCGGAAGTCCCTATGGCCGGACGCCATGTAGTTATTGTCGATGACATTTTAGATGAAGGCGCAACGTTAGCCGGTATCTTGGCCTACTGCCAAGAAGCGAAGGCCGCCAGCGTTACGACGGCTGTACTGGTCGATAAACAGCACAATCGCAAAGCGGTGCCCGGCTTAAAGGCCGACTACTGCAGCTTGGAAGTGGCCGACCGCTATGTGTTTGGTTTTGGAATGGACTATAAAGGCTACTGGCGCAACGCTCCGGGTATTTTTGCACCCAAAGGCATGTGACGATTCGCCATTCAATATTAGCGGGGTGAAAAGCGCCTCGCTAACCCAGTTTCGGCAATCATGCGTGTCGAAATCTCTTCAACTGAGAAGCGTGTCGCATCAATAAAAGGGATATGCATCGTGCGATATAGCGACTCCGCCTGATCTACCTCCTGCAAACATTGATCGATTGAACTATAGCGACTGTTAGGGCGTCTTTCATTGCGAATGGCGGCCAAACGACGTGGATCAATGGTCAGCCCAAACAGTTTTTGTCGATGGGGCGCGAGCGCCTTGGGAAGTTTTAGCATGCCGTCTTCATCCAGATCATCCTCGGTCAGCGGGTAGTTCGCGGCCCGAATGCCAAACTGCAGCGCTAAGTAGAGCGAGGTCGGCGTCTTACCACAGCGTGAAACCCCCACCAGAATGATGTCTGCCTTGTCGTATTGATGGGTTCGTGCGCCATCGTCGTTGTCCAGCGCGAAGTGCACCGAGTGAATGCGGTCCATATACACATCGTCACTACCAATCGAGTGCGTTCGGCCAACGCTATACGATGAGTGGGTGTCCAGCTCTTGTTCTAAAGGCTCTAAAAACGTTGAAAAAATATCCACTTTAAAGCCCGACGCCTGACGAATAACGTTGCGAATTTGTTGATCAACAATGGTGTCAATGATGATAGGTCGCTGGCCGTCACGGCTGGCCGTTGCTTCAATAATCTCTGCCAGCGCCTGTGCTTTTTCTAGCGTATCGATATAGGGCTTTGTCAGCATGTTGATGTCAACATCGCTGAACTGGGCTAGCAGGCTGCGCCCTAAACTTTCCGCCGTAATGCCGGTGCCATCAGAAATAAAAAAAGCCGTGCGCTTCATAATAAAATCCGCCTGTGAGTGATTCCTTTATTGTGGGCTGAGCGGTTTAACAGCACAACGTGCGCAATGCTCCTGTCTAAAATGGCCCTGCAAAAAAAGTCTGTCAAAAATAGCGCTGACTACAGAATTGGCCTAAAACGGCTTGCTGTTGTAAAAATCCTCCACTGCCTTCGCTATTAGACCAATGGCGAATGCGTGAGCGCGGTGCTACGGTGTCTCAGTCAATAATTCATGGTCCGTGGTTTTCGTGACTGTATCAGTGGTCATGTCGACGTCTAAGAGCGAGGGGGTTACGTGGAAGAGTACATTCTGTGGTTCGATCAGCTGGGTATGACGGACGTCGAGCGCGTGGGTGGTAAAAATGCCTCGCTAGGTGAAATGATTTCTAATTTGTCAGGTGCTGGCGTCACCGTGCCCGGCGGCTTTGCCACTACTGCCCACGCATATCGTGAATTTCTCTCTCACGAAGGGCTGAATGAACGCATTAATGCAACGCTTGCTCGCTTAGACGTAGACGATATTAAGGCCCTGTCCGAAGCGGGTAGCAATATCCGTCAGTGGATCATTGATACGCCGCTGCCCCCAGCGTTTGAAGCAGCGCTGCGTGATGCTTACGTTCAGCTGCAGGCGCAACATTCTCAGCTAAAAGTAGCCGTGCGCAGCTCGGCGACAGCCGAAGATTTACCGGATGCCTCCTTCGCCGGTCAGCAGGAAACTTTCCTGAATATTGAAGGCTTCGACAATGTTAAGCGCGCGGTGCATGAAGTCTTTGCCTCTTTATTCAATGATCGCGCGATTTCCTATCGAGTGCATCGCGGCTACGCTCATGAGAACGTTGCGCTGTCTGCCGGTGTGCAGAAAATGGTGCGTTCTGAAACCGGCGCAGCTGGCGTCATGTTTACTCTTGACACTGAATCTGGCTTTCGCGATGCCGTGTTTGTAACGGCCTCATGGGGCTTGGGCGAAACGGTCGTGCAGGGTGCGGTTAACCCGGATGAGTTCTATGTGCATAAAGCGACGTTAGCAGCAGGTCGCCCCGCAGTCCTGCGCCGCAATTTGGGCTCAAAGCTGATTAAGATGGTTTACGGCAAAGAAACCAGTGCCGGCAAGTCGGTAGAAACTATCGATGTTCCGCACAAAGATCGTGGGCGTTTTTGTCTAAATGATCAGCAGGTAATGGATTTAGCGCGTCAGGCAATGACGATAGAGCAGCACTACCAGCGCCCAATGGATATTGAATGGGCACTGGATGGCGATGATGGTGAGCTGTATATCGTTCAGGCCCGCCCTGAAACGGTGGTTTCCCAGCAGGAGGGCGGCAAGCTTGAGCGCTTTCAACTGCGAGAGAAAGGCCGCACGCTGATCACCGGACGGGCGATTGGGCAGCGCATTGGACGCGGTGCCGTTAAAGTCATTTTAAGCCCAGATGACATGGACAAGATTAACGATGGTGACGTGTTAGTCACGGACATGACGGATCCAGACTGGGAGCCGATCATGAAGCGTGCGTCGGCTATCGTCACTAATCGTGGCGGGCGTACCTGCCACGCCGCCATTATTGCCCGTGAGCTAGGTATTCCTGCGGTGGTTGGCTGTGGCGATGCCACGACTCAGTTGCGAGAGGGTATTGATGTCACCGTGTCGTGCTCGGAAGGTGACACCGGTAATGTCTATGCTGGGCTGCTGGATTTTGACTGCAAAATTTCCAGCGTCGATGCCATGCCGGAAATTCCCTTTAAAATTATGATGAACGTCGGTAATCCGGATCGTGCCTTTGGGTTTGCAAGTTTGCCTCACGCGGGTGTTGGCTTAGCGCGTTTGGAGTTCATTATTAACCGTATGATCGGTGTCCATCCTAAGGCGCTACTTGAGTACGACACGCTACCTGTGGATTTGCAGCAGGTTATCGATCTGCGTACGGCAGGCTATGCGGACCCTGTCAGTTTTTACGTCGACAAGCTGGTCGAAGGGATTTCAACGCTCGCCGCTGCGTTTTACCCTCAGCGCGTGATCGTGAGGCTGTCCGACTTTAAATCCAATGAATATGAGAATCTGATCGGCGGAAAGCTGTATGAGCCTGGCGAAGAAAATCCGATGTTGGGCTTTCGTGGCGCCTCACGTTACATTTCAGAGGCCTTCCGCCCCTGCTTTGAGCTTGAGTGCCGTGCGCTGAAGCGGGTGCGTGACGAGATGGGCTTTGAAAATGTCGAAATTATGGTGCCCTTTGTACGTACCACAGATGAGGCGCGTAACGTCGTTGAACTGCTGGCGGCTAATGGCTTGAAGCGCGGCGGGCCTTCCGATCTGAAAGTCATCATGATGTGTGAGCTGCCGGCAAATGCGCTACTCGCGGATGAGTTTCTTGAGTATTTTGACGGCTTCTCGATTGGCTCCAATGACCTCACTCAGCTAACACTGGGGCTAGATCGTGATTCGGGCATTGTGGCTCATCTCTTTGATGAGCGAAATGAAGCGGTTAAAAAACTACTCGCCATGGCGATTCAGGCGTGTAAAGCCAAGGGCAAGTACGTGGGCATTTGCGGCCAAGGACCTTCTGATCATCCTGATTTAGCGAAATGGCTGATGGAGCAAGGTATTGACTCTGTATCGCTCAATCCAGATGCGGTATTGGAAACATGGTTTATGCTGGCAGGTCAAAAAATCGATTAATCTACAAATGCTTGTCTTTATGTTGCGTCCGGCCAGTGTGTCGGGCGTTAATGTTTCCATAAGCTATCCTGCTAGGGGTAGTTTTTGCCGTTGACTGGTAGTCTCTTTCAAAAGATCGCTATCATCAGTGATTTTTATAAGTAGCTTTTATAGATACTGTTATCGCCAGTTTGGTCATTTCAAAAAAACGCGGGAGGGCGTTGTGATGTCCCCAAAACAGATAAAATTTGCACTGCCAAGTTTGCTGGTAGTGCCGATATATGGCTGGGGCTTTAGCTATGAAGCACCTTCAATCTCGCCTGAAGTCGAGTCGGGCTATGAAGAAAAGCCGGGTTGGTCCGCCGACTCATTTGCAGTCGCTGCAGCTAACCCGTTGGCGACCGACGCGGGCTACCAGATTTTAAAAGCTGGTGGTAACGCGATAGATGCCGCCATCGCAGTGCAGATGGTATTAAATTTGGTTGAGCCTCAATCCAGCGGGATTGGCGGCGGTGCTTTTTTGATGTATTACGATGGCGCAGACATTCGCGCCTACGATGGCCGCGAGACGGCGCCACAAGGCGTAACCGGTGAGCTATTCATGGAAGACGGCGAGCCCATAGCATTTATGGACGCGGTGGCCAGCGGGCTTTCAGTGGGTGTGCCGGGTACGCTTCGAATGCTTGAAAAAGCACATGCTGAACATGGTGAGCTGGCTTGGGAAGAACTATTTAAGCCCGCCATTACGCTAGCAGAGGAAGGGTTTGCTGTTAGCAATCGTCTGCATACTACCCTTGCTAGCGATGAATACCTGCGTCAAGACGCTCTAGCCAGCCAATTTTATTATGATGAGGAAGGCGAGCCCATCGCCGTGGGTGAAACGCTTAAAAACCCAGCCTTAGCAGAAATTTTCCGACGCGTAGCTGCCCAAGGCAGCGATGCTTTAAATGAAGGCGCGGTGGCAGAGGATATCGTAGCGCTGGTTCAGAGCCATCCTGAGCGTCCCGGCACCCTGACTCTGGAGGATATGAGCGGCTATGAAGCCGTTGACCGCGAGCCGCTGTGCACACCGTGGCAGCAGTGGGAAGTGTGTGGTTTTCCACCGCCGTCGTCTGGCCATCTAACCGTCATGCAGATTCTAGGCATGCTCGACCAGCAGCCGTTGCTTGAAGCGCCGTTAAATAATGGTGCTTCTAGCAGTGGGTGGTTGCATCAGTTCTTAGAAGCCTCGCGTTTAGCATTTGCGGACCGCGGTCGTTATATTGCAGACCCCGACTTTGTAGACGCACCCGGTGGCGATTGGTCGTTGATGCTGGCACCAAGCTATCTTCAGCAGCGCAGCGCGCTGATTGGCGAGATGAGCATGGGCGACAGCGCCGAGCCAGGTAATCCTGGTGAACTGGCGATAACATGGGCTTCTCAGCCAGACCAGCCTGAATATGGCACTAGCCATATTAGTATTATCGACGAAGACGGCAATGCCGTAGCCATGACCACCACCATTGAACAAGCGTTTGGCTCACGAATTTTGTCCGACGGTGGTACAGGCTTAGCCGGTGGTTTCTTCCTCAATAATGAGCTGACCGATTTCTCATTTGAACCTGAGGTGGATGGTGAGCCAGTGGCCAATCGCGTAGAGCCGGGCAAGCGGCCGCGCTCTAGCATGAGCCCAACGCTAGTGTTTGACCAAGAAAGCGGCGAGCTAGTGGCAAGCTTAGGCTCGCCAGGTGGCGCAGCGATTATTCACTACACGGCCCGTACATTGGTTGCGCTGCGCGACTGGGGGCTCAATGCGCAAGAAGCACTGAATCTACCTCATGCGATTACCTTGGGCGGTGATGTGTTTGTTGAGGAGGGACGTTTTTCTGAAGCCACGATAGATGCGCTGCGCGAGCGCGGACACACCGTCAGCGAACGTGAGCTGACTAGCGGGCTGCAGGCCATTATGCGTCGTAAGGACGGCACGCTGTTTGGTGGTGCTGACCCGCGCCGTGAAGGCGTCGTTATGGGTGATTAGCGGTTTATTGGCGTAGCCAGTTACGCAATTTCACCAGCATTAGCGCACCGTCGCTTAACTCGCGGCGGTCGTGAATAAGCGCCGTTAAACGATCTGGGTAGTCGGTGATAATGGCATCGACACCCAGGTCGATTAAGGTCGACATTCGGGCACTGCTGTTAACCGTCCAGGCGTGTATCTCGTAACCATATAGCCTCGCTAAACGAATTTCCCCTTCAGTGATACGGTTGTGTCTTAACCCGAGCGCATCAAATTCGCGCCTATCTAGCGTTCCAGGAAGAATTAGCTGTGCCAGCAGCGTGACGCGCAGGGCTGGCGCTCGTTCATGAATATGCGTGAGTAAGGACGGCGACATGGTGGCAACGCGCGTAGCTAAAAGCGCATTGGGAAAACCGCACGCAGTGTATCCATCGAAGGCGCTTTGTTGGGTTGCCCAGCAGCGGTAGCGCAGATCACTCTCGGCATTTAAAGTATCTATCACGGCATCGGCTAATGCCTGTTCCTGCCCAGGTGACGGCTTCATATCGATCATTAAGCCTGCCTTACCGCGCACAAGGCTGAGTGCTTCATCTAAGCCCGGTATGGTCTCGTTTTGAAAAGCATCGCCAAACCAGCTGCCAATATCATATTGGCTAAGCTGTTCTCGGGTTAAATCATCAAACTCACGGTTATCACCGGTTAATCTTGCCAAGCTTCGGTCATGGTAAAGCATAACCTGTTGATCTGTGCTCAAGCGGACGTCAATTTCGACATAGTCAGCGCCATCGATTAGCGCCTGATCGACGGCTGCCAGGGTATTTTCAGGCGCCACTATAGAGCTGCCGCGATGAGCAATGACGGCAACATTGTCTCGTATCTCAAAGCTATTGAGTATCCACCAGGCCTGCAGACCCGCAAAAATAAACACGCTAAGCTCAACTGCCCAGGCAAGCTTGCCTGCATTGGCATCTGTCGCTGGGGGCGCGGGACGAGGCTCATGATGAGCCAGCTGCATATAGAGGCATGCAGAAAGCAGCGCATTAGTCGCAATGCCGACAAAGGTAATGGTGAGCGTGAGTAGTACATAGCCAATTAAATACGCCAACATGGCGGGAATAAGTACTGCGCTGTGCTCGGGAAGCCACCACAACATTGGCGTGAAAAGGCGGTCGAACAGCAAAGTAGCCAGGAAAGGTAGGCTAATAATAATCACTAACAGTAGAAGTACAGCCGCACCAATAGAGCGCCGCCAGCCTTGTGTTAGGCTAACACTACGCTTTAATGCCAGCCAAGGGGGACAATTTTCCAGCGCCACTAATGGAAGGGCCAGCAGCCAGCGTAGATAGAGCCACGATGCTGCCCATATCCAAACGGCGATTAGCGGCAGGGCGCATGCAATGAAATACCATAGTGCGGGTGGATGCACACGCTGTAAATAGTAGGGATCTATGCCGCTTAGCCACACGCTATAGAGCCAAGCAAGGGCTGCCATAAAGGGCGCTAGCAGAAGTAGATGCGTACCGACCTGGAGAAAGACCAGGCCCGCTAGGGCAGGCAGCCGGCGGGTGCTTAGCCAGAGTGCCTCAAGCGCGAGACGATAATGGTTGTCTCGCGGCCTGACCGCTACTTGTAGCATGCCGGCTTGCTGCCAGTAAATAATTAGAAACGTGAACCCAAGCCCAACCAGCATGCCGATAAGCCCCAGCGGGCTAAACAGCAGGGCGATCAGTTCATCGTTGGTAACTACGGTGCGATTTAGCTGGGCAAGCAAGCCACGTATCACCCAGGTAATAGCGGGCAGCAGCAGGGCCGAAGCGAGCAGAGTGAAAAATAAATGATAGGCGATCAATGGACGCAGATGATCGCGCAATGTGCGTAGTAAGGCAGAGCCAAGGTGGGTCAACGGCTGCATTGTCATTAAATGTTTAGAATGAATTACCAGAGTGGCAGCAACTGCCACGCCTGGCAAGAGGATCGTAGAAGAGCAACGTGGTTAAGCAAGCATTGGTCCGTTATGGCAAAATTCGCTTAAGATAGCGGCAGCTCGCGCTCAGCAAGAATGATGCCATTGTTATCTGCATACAGCCACTGGCCGGGTTTAAGCGTGACCCCAGCAAACGCCACTGGCTCATCGCGCTGGCCTTCACCGTGTTTATTGCTTCTACGCGGATGGCTGCCTAGTGCTTGAACGCCGAGTGGAAGGTTGGCAAGAATATCAACATCGCGTACGCAGCCGTACATCACCACGCCCGCCCAGCCGTTTGCTACCGCTTGTTCTGCTAGCATATCGCCCAGCATGGCGCAGCGATATGATCCACCTGCGTCTACTACTAATACGGCACCGTTGCCGGGTTCGGTAACAGCTTGCTTAACCAGTGAGTTGTCTTCAAAACATTTGATGGTGCGGATAGGGCCATAAAAAGCGTCGAGACCACCAAAATTGGCAAACATGGGGTCAAGCACCGCAACGTCAGGATGTGCGTCGCATAGGTCCGGTGTCACGATTTGAATGGAATGGGGCATCATGCGCTCCTTATGCAAAAGAAAAAAACGCCCCGCTCTGTTACACAGTGGCGGGGCGTTCGGTCATCGACTCAGCCAGTGTGATAAGTCACGCTGGCTGTGATGGTGCGAGCATCGGCGATGGGGCGGTCAGGCTTCTTGCGAGACCGGAATCACGTTTGAGGCGATCTTCTGATACTCCTCAATTTCGTGAAAATTCATGTAACGATAAATCTCGCCAGCCATGGCGTCAAATTCACCCATATAACGTTGGTACTCTTCAACGCTGGGTAGGCGTCCTTCTACTGCGGCAACGGCAGCCAGCTCCGCAGAGGCGAGGTACACGTTAGCACCATCGCCAAGTCGGTTCGGGAAGTTACGTGTAGACGTGGACACCACGGTGCTCTTGGCAGCAACGCGGGCCTGGTTACCCATACACAGTGAACAGCCCGGCATTTCCATCCGCGCACCGGCGCGGCCGTAGATACCGTAGTAGCCTTCTTCGGTCAGCTGATGCTGATCCATTTTAGTCGGTGGTGCCAGCCAAAGGCGAGTTTTTAAACTACCTGCCGGCTGCTTTTCAAGCAATTTTCCGGCCGCACGGAAGTGGCCGATGTTAGTCATGCATGAGCCGATAAAGACCTCATCGATTTTCTGGCCCGCTACGTCAGATAGCAGGCGCGCATCGTCTGGATCATTCGGCGCACATAGAACCGGCTCTTTAATTTCAGCCAGATCAATTTCGATAATTTCAGCGTACTCGGCGTCTTTGTCAGCCCGCATCAGGCTTGGATTGGCAAGCCATGCTTCCATGCCTTCAATACGGCGACTAATCGTGCGCTCATCGCCATAGCCGTTGCCCATCATCCACTTCAGCAGCGTAATGTTGGACTTCAGATATTGTGTGACGCTCTCATCCGAAAGCGTAATCGAACAGCCGGCCGCTGAGCGCTCGGCAGATGCATCGGAAAGCTCAAACGCTTGCTCAACGGTCAAGTCTTCAAGGCCTTCGATTTCTAGCACACGGCCAGAGAAAGCGTTGATCTTATTCGACTTGTCGACGGTCAACAAGCCTTGTTTGATGGCGTAAAGCGGAATGGCGTGAACCAAATCGCGCAGCGTAACGCCTCGCTGGCGCTGGCCTTTAAAGCGAACCAGTACCGATTCCGGCATATCCAGCGGCATAACGCCCGTCGCCGCGGCAAAGGCTACCAAGCCTGAGCCTGCAGGGAAGGAAATGCCGAGCGGGAAGCGCGTATGTGAATCGCCACCGGTGCCGACAGTGTCAGGCAGCAGCATGCGGTTCAGCCAGCTGTGGATAATGCCATCGCCAGGACGCAGCGATACGCCGCCACGGTTCATAATGAAGTCGGGAAGAGTGTGGTGAGTGTCTACATCGACCGGCTTAGGATACGCGGCGGTGTGGCAGAAAGACTGCATGACCAAATCAGCTTGGAAGCCAAGACAAGCAAGATCTTTCAGCTCATCGCGGGTCATCGGGCCAGTCGTATCCTGTGAGCCAACGGTGGTCATCTTCGGCTCGCAATACATGCCCGGACGAACACCTTCCAGACCACACGCTTTACCCACCATTTTCTGCGCTAAGGTAAAGCCTTTGCCAGTATCTTTAGGCTGGTCGGGTAGGCGGAAAACCTCTGATGTTGGCAGCCCCAGTGATTCACGAGCTTTGCCTGTCAAGCCACGGCCAATGATCAGCGGAATACGACCACCTGCGCGTACTTCGTCAAGAATCAACTGCGTTTTAAGCTCAAACGTGGTGACGACGTCGTCGGTACCGTGCTTGCACACTTTTCCCTGGTAGGGATAAATGTCGATAACATCGTTCATGTGCAGGTTGGCTACGTCCATCTCAACCGGCAGAGCACCGGAATCTTCCATCGTATTGAAGAAGATAGGCGCGATTTTATTGCCAAAGCAGAAGCCGCCAGCGCGCTTATTCGGTGCGTAAGGAATATCGTCACCGAAAAACCATAAAACGGAGTTGGTTGCTGATTTACGTGAAGAGCCGGTGCCTACAACGTCGCCCACGTATACGACAGGAAAGCCCTGTGCTTTAACGTCTTCAATCTGTTTTAGCGGGCCCGTTGTGCCAGGCACTGCTGGCTCAATGCCATCACGCTCGTTTTTGAGCATCGCATTGGCGTGTAGCGGAATGTCGGGGCGTGACCAGGCATCTGGAGCCGGTGACAGATCATCTGTGTTCGTCTCACCCGGTACTTTAAACACGCTGAGGGTGATTTTCTCTGCTAATGCAGGTTTAGACAGGAACCATTCAGCCTCTGCCCAGGATTCAATAACGTCTTTTGCAACGCTATTGCCATTTTTGGCCCGCGCTTCAACATCGTGAAAGGCGTCGAACATAAGTAGCGTGTGCTTAAGCTGTTCGCCAGCTTCACGGGCTAGCTCTTCATTATCGAGCAGCTCAACCATAGAAACGATGTTGTAGCCGCCCTGCATGGTGCCGAGTAATTTGACAGCATGCACTTTATCGATCAGCGGAGACGTTGCTTCACCTTTAGCGATAGCGGTTAAAAAGCCCGCTTTGACATAAGCGGCTTCATCAACGCCTGGCGGGATCCGGTTGGTGATCAGCTCGAGGATGAATTCCTCTTCGCCAGCCGGCGGTGTTTTCAGTAGCTCAACTAATGAAGCGACTTGTTCAGCGTTTAGGGGCTTGGGCGGGACGCCCTCAGCGGCACGTTCCTCGACATGCTGGCGGTAAGCTTCAATCACGTTGGGGCCCTCTCATTTGCTTTTTTCATTTTCATGGTAACGGTCTGCACGTTGCAGGGTGTGAGCTGCACAGCGTTCAAAAGTGTGGCCGATAGCATGTGGTACACGCTTGACAAACAGCGCCTGGTTGGATGGCTGAGATTCTACGACAAACTGTCGACAATGTTAAGCTGGCAAGCAGAACAGACACTTGTGCTTTGTGCTGATGTTGCGACGGCAACCCACTAAAAGCATGTTTAATTAACCTTCTCAGCCACTAAATAGGGCAATTTTTGCATTTTTGGTGACAGGCTAGGCGTTTGGCGGGTGTGATTGTGGTTACAGCGCGTTACCATGGGTTGAGCTGCTATAGGCTGTTGATGCGCTAATAAAAGGCATGGAGGATTTTTAATCTCTTTACTATATTAGTCATGAGTCATGCAAGTAAGCGTGCTAAGTAAGTCTCTGGGAACTAAGCGCCAAGCGCTTATGTGCTATACCATAATGATACGTGGGGTCGGTGGTTGTGTTATGTCGATACAGTTAAGTGCTTTGCAGGCCGCCCCTCATGGGCTGCGAGCCGATGATCTTCTGCCTGAAAGCCTCAATCAGTTCCTAGCCTGCGCCACGCCTGTCGCGTGGCTGCAATGGGCGATCGAACATCCTGAGACGCTGTTGATTGACCATGCGCAGTGTGAAAAGAAAGCCGCATCGACGGCAATGAGCCTGCTCTATCGCTACGTTGATCAACCTCTGCTGCTGAGCAAAATGTCGCAGCTGGCGCGAGAAGAGCTGCTGCATTTTGAGCAAGTGATTTCGCTGATGGAGTCGAGAGGAGTGGCGTATCAGCATTTAACGGCCTCCCGCTACGCTGAGGGACTTCGGCGGCATATGCGCAGCAATGACCCTGAGCGTTTGATCGATATATTAATTATCGGGGCACTGATTGAAGCACGTAGCTGTGAGCGCTTTGCTTGCTTAATTCCCTATTTAGACGAAGAGCTCGCCAAGTTTTACCGTACGCTAGTGAAGTCAGAAGGTCGTCATTTTGAAGATTATCTAATGCTGGCTCGCCAGCAAACATCGAATGCAATCGATGATCGAATCGCTTTTTTTGTGGCGCGTGAAGCGGAGCTGATTACTTCGCCCGATACGGCTTTTCGTTTTCATAGCGGTGTGCCCGCTTAAGCCGCTACTAGCCTAGGCAGGATGTCTATCATGCGCGATGCTCGTGAGACTGATCAATTAACTCTTTTCGGCCATTTTTCGCTCACTCAAGGCGAGGATGCGTTAACCCATTTCAGCTACGACAAGGTCAAAGCCTTGCTCGTTTATCTGCTGCTGCATCGCCAGCCGGTTAATAGGGCGGCGCTAGCAGAGCTTTTGTGGCCTGACCAAGGGCTGTCCTCCGGTAGAACCAATTTGCGTCATGCGTTGCACTGCTTGCGCCAGTCGCTTGGTGAGAGCGCTGACCAGGTGCTAAGCGTGTCTCGTCAAACGATTGCCTTTCAACTGCCGGCAAACTGGCAGGTGGATTTGCATACCCTGCAGCAGCTGCTTGAGGGGCCGCGAGATTTAGATACCCTTGAGGCACTAATGTGCTGCTATCAAGGCGATCTCATTGAAGAGCTGCAACTGTCTAGCTGTAGTGAGTTTCAGCGCTGGCTAGTGCAGGTACGTAATGAATGGCGCCAGCGCGTGGTTCGCTTTGCTGAGCAAGTGCTGGAGGCTCACGCTGATTTGCCGGGCGCTATTTTAGAAGCACTGGTGAGTCGGTTTTCCGGCTACGGTCCGTTTCACGAACGTTTGGTTCGCCAGTTGGCTGAGCAGAACAAAATGGCCGCTGCTCATGAGCACTACAATAGCTATTTACAGCTATTGGCGCTGTCAGGGCAGCAGCCAGAACCCAGCTTTGTGCAGTTGGCCAGCTTTTGGTCTGACGGCCATCACGATTCGCGCTTGATGAGTCCTCAGGGCGCTTTTTCTCGCGCACTGGCGGTTGACAGTAAACCACTACGTGAAGATGAAATAGAGCTTCGCCAGCTTTCGGTCATGGCTATTCGGCTGCGCTTAAAAGGGGATTGGCAAGACCGTGCGGCGATGCGTAACTGCCTTGCGCTACAGCTAGAACTATTGCGCTGGCTGGAGCAGCAGTGCCGCCATTTAGGCGGTTTCTGGCTGCCGGGCGCGACCGGTGGTTTAGGGTTAGCCTGCTTTGGCACCCATGGCCCTGCACACCAGCTGGCTGAATTAGTCGCGCTTTATGAGCATTGCCGTCAGGCGCTGACGTTAGAAATCGTGCGTCACTGGGCCGGTGAAGGCAGCGTACCGCAATTTGAGCTGGCCGCTGGTTTGCACAGTGGGCGAGTGGTGTATTTGCCCGAGCGCCAATTGGCTGACCCGCTGGGCCAGGTCACGCAAACGTCACTGGAACTGATGAGTGCGGCTGAAGGCAGTGAGCTGGTTATCTCTCAAGAAGCGAGCCAGCACATGCCGCCAGCACTCGACCTTCAGCCACGGTTAGTATCTCGTTTGATGGCCAGTGATGGTCGCGTGCGATTACGCGCACTGGTGCTGGGGCAAAATGAAGGCGGCCGCGATGCGCTGCCGCCTAGCTTAGTCGGTCGCGAAACCGCACTGCGCACTCTGCGCGATGCGTTAGCCCGGGCTGGTATTGGCCTGCGTCAAAGCGTGCTGGTTCGCGGGCCCTCGGGCATGGGTAAATCTGCGCTCATGGTGGGTTTTCGCCAACTGGAGCTTAGCCGCGATGCGGCTATCTGCTGGCAGCCTACGACGCGTATGTCAGCACTTGATGCCTATGGCGTCGCCCGTACGCTGGTTAGCTGGTATCTAAAGCAGCCGTTAAGTGTAGAGATCATCCAGGCGCTACAAATAACGCTAGAATTAGAGCCTCTCGATCCTGATCGTCAGCATTTGTTGGAAGAGGCGCTGGGCGTACATAAAGTGCAAGAGATTACTCAGCTGGCGCAAAGCGGTGAAGCCGTAGAGCTAGTTGTCATGCTGCTGCATCGCTTAATTGAGCGCCAGGCAGAAACGCGCACGCTAGTGCTGATGATCGATGATCTTCAGTGGCTAGATGAACCTTCTTTTAAAGTGCTCTCCGGGCTGCAGGCACGTCTGCCTATCAATACCGCTTTTATGCTGGTTGCTAGTCACCATGGGCGTGATGCTCTACCGGTGAAGCTGCATTGGGATCAGAAAATTAGCTTGGGCAATCTTGATGCGCTGCAATCATCGCGGCTGCTGTCACAGCTTTCACGTCGCTACCGAATCCACCTAAGCCCGCGGCTGCGTAATCAAATTATAGAGCGCTGCGATGGCGTGCCGCTTTATATGCAGGAGATTTGTCGTCGTCTAGATATGGACCGTCGAGAAGGGCGCAGCGTCCATTTTGATGAGCTTCCCAAAGGGTTGTTGGGGCTGCTGGCTAGCCGGATTGATCAGCTAGAAGGTGATCGCGAAATTGCCCATGTCTCTGCCGTGCTTGGCAAGCGCTTCAGGCTGGACTTTCTGCTTGAGTGCAGCGGTTGGGATCAAGCGCGCCTTGGCCAGGCGCTTGAACATATGCGGCTACTAGAAATTGTCGAACCGGTCGAGAATGACAGCGGTGTGCACGAGTATCAGTTTAGCCATCAGCTGCTTCAGGAGGCGGCCTATCTCTCTTGTCCGCGTGATGTGCGTGTCAAGCTACACCAACAGGTAGTCACTTTAATTGAGGAACGCTTTCCGGTGTGGATTAGTCGTCATCCAGGCGATTTTGCAACGCACCTCCGGCGTAGCGGTCACTATGCCCGTGGCGCACGCTATTTTGAATTGGCGTCTCGGGAAGCGCTTAAAGTGAGTGCTAATCGTACTGCGCTGCGTATGGCCGATGCTGGCTTGGCCAGTTTACGCCACGTAGATCACGAAATTGAGCGTGAAGTGAGCCTACTAACCGTGCGTGGCCAAGCGGCGTTTTCATTAGAAGGCCATGGTTCGCCTATCGCCCATGAGAGCTTTGTGCGCGCCCGTGAGCTGCTGCGCGAATCAGGCATTGATAGCTTGGAAGATCCAGAAGACTTAGAGCAGGTATTTTTAGTGAAGTGGGGGCTGTGGGTAGGGCGAAGCCAACGATATGCTCATGCGGACGCGTTTGCATTGGCTTCAACGCTTACTGATATTGCCGCACGCCTTGAAGACCCACGTTATCGTCGTTTGGCGGACTATGCGCGCGCTAACTGTGAGTATTGGGCAGGATGTATTCAGCAGGCGCACGATCATTTAGATGAAATTGATCCCCTCAATGCGCAGATGATGATTGAGTGGCTGCCTTTCTCTGATCATCCGCAGGTGTCGGCCGCCTGCTTTCAAGGCTGGGCGCTTTGTTTGCGCGGCGATTATCAACGCGCCGAGCGCCAAGTGTCTGCCGCCATTCGCTTGGCTGAAAAGATTGCTCATCCGGGTACGTTGGCAATGGCTCTACTCGTCGCCGCGGCGCTTTACCGTCAAATAGGTCATGTGCATTTAGCCGCGCGTCACGCCGAGCGGGCAGCGGCCATGACGGCCACCCCAGACCTGCAGCTGTGGCAAATTTCCGCACAGAGCATTCTTGGCTGGCAGCGAGCGCTGGTGGGAGACGCAGCAGGCTTAGTGCATATTCGCGACAGTTTGGACCAAATGGCTGAGCTTAATGGGCGCGACCGCTATCAGCGGCCGGCATTCTGGTATTCTGACGCCTGTATTGAGCTAGGCGAATTAAGCGCTGCAGACGATTATCTTGAGCAGTGCTTGGTGATTGCCCGTGAGCGTACGACGCTCTTTTTACCTGAGCTTGCCACCCAGCTGGCAAAAGTTCGCGGCTTGCTTGGCTACCCGGCTCATGAGGTGAAGGCGCTTGCACAAATGGCTATTAATCAGTCTCGAGAGCACGGCAATCGTCATCAGGAACTAGCGGCCTTAGAGCTATGGCTGACGCACATTGAACCTAATGATCAGCAGGCTAAAGACAGCTTTAGACGGTTATTGAGCGAGGTCAGCCACAGCGATGCGCCAGTGCTGACGCGCTGGGTCAGCTTATTAGACCGCCGTACGGCTATTCCGGTGGGTGCGGAAGGTTAGTGGCGAGCTTCGCCGCTTTAGCAGGTACTTTGTTCTAACCAGGTCAGTGTGGCGAGTGCCTCATCGCGGTGCTCGCCACAGACGCTGGGGTCAAAGTTAAAGCGCGTGCAAACGCTTGGGCGGCTAGGATCGCCAAATAGGCGACACAGGTTATGCTCATCCAACTGCACGCATCTTACGCCCGCCGGTTTGCCTGCCGGCATGCCGGGAATATAAGAGCTAATTGAAGGCGCGATGCAGCACGCGCCGCACCCCGCACGGCATCCTTCACTCATGGCGTAACACTGGGACTGGGCGTAGACATAGCAATAGCGCCTTTGTTAATACCTTCAAATGCCTGGATTCGCGTTGCTTGTCCGCTTTGCATGGCAACTTGTTTCGCTAGCCAAACCGCTATATTTTCCACCGTGGTAGGGCCCGGCAATATCGTGCACTGCTGCTGAGGCAGGGTAATGACAAAATCGCCTTGAGCTGCCTGATAGCGGCAGGTAAGGCGCTCGTTATCCTGGGCGGCGATATCAGCCTCTTCGAGTAAGTAGCGGTTATTCAGCCACTCCGACCATTGCTGTTCAAGCTGTGGCTGACGTGCATTTTGCTGCCATATATACAGCCTGGAACGATGCCCGTGAGCAATGCGCTGACAGTTACCGATATGGCGTTTGAGGCCGTGGCTATAGCCATACGAGGCACCTTCAGTGGCCTCTTCGCTTAGCGTTAGCGTAACGCTATGGACATTATCAGGCCGACGTTCGGTAAGTATCTGGCTTAAGTGCTCGGCTATACGGGGGGCGGTGATGGCAGGCCAGGGCAGTAAAGTAAATGCTTCCTTAGGGCCGCGGACTTCCATCGTGTAAGGCGCGGTAGCATTAACGCAGATACCTTCCGCGCAGTCCGTAATGCTTACGCCGGGTGCAAGCGTCGGCACTAGCAGAGTGTGATCTAACCCGCTGTCCAGCGTGCGCTTAATCCACGGTTTTACTTCACCAAAGTCAAACAGCATGCCGTCTTCGCCGAGCTCGCCATCGAGTATGGCGTCTACTTGCCAGCTGCAGCCCACCAAACCTTGCGTGGGGCACCAAAGAGAGACGTCGATATGCGTCAGTTGTTGAACGAATAAGGACATTAATCAAAACCTGCTAATTTGTGTATTTGCAGCGATAGGCGCCACTGGGGGTTGGCCATGCAATAGGCCGTCGCTTGGGCAACGGTAGACGCAGTTTTATTCAGTGGCGCAAGGTCCATGGGCTGTAGGTAGAAGTGAGTAAAGCTAAAGCCGCTAAACTGTTCTGGAGGTGCATCCGTCTGAGGGAAAACCAGCTTTAACTCATCCCCTTGCGTAACGGCTAGCGGATTGTTGCCTTTTGGGCTAACGCATAGCCAGTCGATACCAGCCGGTGGCGCTAGAGTGCCGTTGGTTTCTACCGCCACTTCAAAGCGATGGCTGTGTAGGGCCTCTATGAGCGCCTCATCAAGCTGTAATAACGGCTCTCCACCGGTGAATACCACGTAGGGAGTCGCCTTATTATTTAGCTCGGGCCACAGCGATACAATGTGTTCAGCGAGGGCGTTGGCGTCTGCAAACTTTCCGCCATTTAGGCCGTTAGTACCGATAAAATCGGTATCGCAGAACGTGCATTTCGCCGTTGCGCGATCGGCCTCTCGGCCTGACCACAGATTACATCCGCTAAAGCGACAAAATACGCTCGCTCTGCCCGCCTGAGCGCCTTCTCCCTGGAGAGTGTAAAAGGCTTCTTTGACGTGATACATCAGCGCTGACCTGCTGCGACATCTGCGCTGTAGGGTAGTGGGTCCGTCACGCCATTAGCGGCAAAGGCCGCGAGTCGTTCAGTGCAGCTGCCGCAAACGCCACAGGCCAGTTCTCTACCTTCATAGCATGTCCAGGTATGGCGATAATCTAAGCCCATGGCCAAACCGTCGCGCAGAATATCTGCCTTGCTGGCAGAAAGGTAAGGAGCGTGCAGCTTTACAGGTTCGAAATTGGCAATGCCCGCTACGTGGTTCATAGCGTCAACAAATTCAGGGCGGCAGTCGGGGTAAAGAATATGATCGCCACCATGGGCGCCATAGTCGACTCGCCCAGCGCCAATATTAACCGCCTTGGCAATCGCCAACGAGATCAAAATCATATTACGATTGGGCACGACGGTGGAGCGAAGATTGTTTTCGGCGTAGTCGCCCTGAGGCATGGCCTGGTGTGGATTAGTAAGCGCTGAATTATCGATCAAACCATGAATGGCGCGAATATCGACAACTTGATGAGGTAGCCCAAGCGCGCTACAAACTTGTCGGGCCGTATCGAGCTCGCGGGCATGGCGCTGACCGTAGTCGAAAGACAGCGCATGGACATTGAGCCCTTCACGCAGCGCGCGATGAAGCACGGTGTAAGAATCCATTCCGCCGGAATAGATAACAACGGTCGTGGTGCTGTCAGCAGCCACTGGGGGTGTTGATGACATAAGAAATACTCTTTGTCGGAGAATTTATTGATCGCGGGCCGTGATTAACGGCTGCGGCGTTCCGGGGTCCGGTCCGGAAGGGCAGCATTTTACGCAATCACCGCTAAACTGACCAGTTTTAGCGCATAATTATGCGGAATGCAGAGTTGGCGGGCAGCATTAATACCAACATGCTACGCTAATCGTCCATGCTGTTAGAGGGCAACCAATGGCTACCATTGAGCACAGTGAAATCGTTAATGCATCACCAGAGCGTGTGTTTGAACTGCTGCGCCGTGTGGAAGACTTTGCTGATTATTCAGATTTAATTCGCTCTATAGATACGCTGGGTGAGAACCGCTATCGGTGGCACGTTCGCGCTGTAGGTATGGATTGGGCATTTGATGTGCAGGTCACTGACATTCAGCCCCCGCATGTTCTCGCTTGGGAGTCGTTGGACGGCGTTAAGAACCAGGGCCGCTACCAGCTTAGAGGCGTGCCTGAAGGTACTGAAGTAGCGTTGACGCTGAGCTATGAAATTCGCAATCGGTTAATGGAAAAAGCCGTTAATAAAGCTGCTAAGCCGCTGGTCGGAAAAGTAAGCCGGCAGATTCTTGAGCGCGTAGAGGCAAGGCTGAATGAATAAAGCGCCGCGACATCCGTGGCGATGGGCGCTTGGCTTTGCATGCTGTGCCATGCTGGCTTATGTGTGGTTATGGTATTCGCCTGATTTGATGGCGATTAAGCAGTGGGCATCACAAGCATCGCATCACCCGGCGGTGATCGTTTCAGTGATGCTGATTATGGCAGCGACCTTAGCGATAGGGTTGCCCGGCAGTATCGGCCTATGGCTGATTGCGCCCTTTTACCCGCCGTTAATGGCCACTATGATGTTGACGCTAAGTAGCATTGTGGGTGCATTGGGCGCTTATAAAATAGCGGCGAGGGCAGGCAAACGCTGGAACCCGGGCGGGCTGACGTTAAAAGTCATGCACACGCTAGAGCAACGCAGTGATTTGATGACTCAGACGGCGCTGAGATTATTGCCAGGCTTTCCACACTCGGTGATTAATTTTGCAGCCGGGTTGCGAGGCATTTCGCTAAAAACGTTTCTGCTGGCGGCGGCGCTAGGCTTATCCGTGAAATGGAGTGTTTACAGTAGCGCCATTTACGGCGCGTTAGAGGCTATTGAAGAAGAAAATGCGCTGCAGTTTGATGTCGTGCTGCCGCTCATCGCCTTAGCATTATTGCTGCTAATAGGGGCTTGGTTCAGGCGTCGAATCGAAGCAGCGCAAGTTAATCGTTAGAGAATACGTCAATGGGATTTGTGCATAGAGGCGTCCAAGTGGTCAACCACCTCAGCCCAGTCGGCATCCTCAGCGACCGCTTCTTGCAGAAACTCGGCTTGCCCTTCATTCCAGCAGGGCGCTTCGGCAAGGGGCATTGTGTCGGGCAGTGGCGCATTACGCTGAATAAAGCGTTCTATGGAATCGGCATCAGATGCAAGGCCTAGCTGCTCGAAGAGCTCGCTGAAATGGTGAACCGGCTTTTCCATGATCTATTGCTCCTGCAAAGGGGACGTTACTCTACACCATAGCGTGAATCTCATCTTAAGCCAGTGTGCAAAACGATCAGTGCGCTATCGTTCACCGACGAGGGGCGTCAAAAAGCGTTGGCGTTGATCGTCTAGAGATAGTGGCTGCGCTAGCAGATGCGCAAGCTTAGTGAACGCCGCTTCGGGCGTCATGTCATCGCCTGAAAGGATGCCTGCATCGCTAAGCCCATGCCCGGCCGCGTAAGCACCCAGGTGGATGCTACCTTGCTGGCACTGGCTAATTGCGGCTAATAGCTTGCCTTCGCCGCTGGCTTTGGCGAGCACGTTCAGCAAGCTAGGGTCGTCAGGCAGATTGCCAGCACCCCATAGCTCCAGTAGCGCGCCCTTAACTCGCGAATCGCTTAGCCATGTGCCGAGTTGCCAGGCTGAAATGCCTGGCCAAAGCGTAATTCGTACGATTTCTCCACGGTCGACCAAACGGTAATCGGGTAATTCAAACCGAGGAGCGCCGCGCTGCTGCAGGCCAAGCCCGCGGCTAGGGTAATAAACGAAATCGTCGCCCACGCGCTCACCAAGTAGTGGATAGTTTGGGCTCGCAAACGCCTTCAGCGCTTGGCTGTGGTGCTTAATGGCGCGGGTGCCGCGCAAAAGCTGTCCCGCAAAGTAAATAGCCACTTCTTGTAATGCGGGATTGGCGGCGAACTGCAACGCACCGTGTAAATTATCCAGTGCGTCACTGCCGGGTGCTTCTAGCGGCAGCATAGAGCCGGTGAGAACCACGGGTCGATCCAAACCTAGGAGCTGGTAAGCAAGGCCAGCAGCTGTCCAGCTCAGCGTATCGGTACCGTGAATAATCACAAAACCTGAGTAGGCCATCAGCCGCTCATTGATATCACTGGCTAGCTGTTGCCAGGTAAGTGGCGTTGCCGCACTTGAGTCAATCAAGGTAGCGTAGCTAATGACCTCATAAGACGGTAGGGCTTGGCGCTGTGCCAGAGATAGTCGGGCCAAGGCTGAGTCCATGCGGGAGGCGAAATCGCCGCTGGGTGCAAGCCCTTGCGCCTCTTGGCGCATGCCTATGGTTCCGCCGGTGTAGATAACTAAAATGCGTTCTTGACGGGGAATGTTGTCTGCAAGACGGGAGTAGGTGGCCATAGCCATCTCCTGTGGCTTTGTAGGAAATCGACGATCAGCCGATGCGACCAACGCCCTGTGTTAGCAGTTCGCCGGTTTGATCGTCTAAGCGATGGTTGCGACCTGCCAGCAGGGCAAAACCGCAGCAAACGCCGATGAGTCCAATCAACAGCCAGGCGATGGTCGATGTGTCGGCACCGGCTTGAAGCAATACTCCGACGCCGAAAGGGCCTAAAGCTGCCAAGGTGTAACCGCCGCCCTGGACGAGGCCCGAAAGCTGCCCGGCTAGACGCGAGTTGGCGGTTCTTAACACTAATAGGCTTAGTGCAAGGCTAAAGCTGCCGCCTTGTCCAATGCCTAATATTGCCGCGCCAGGCCATTTCCACATTAACGGTGCAACCAGTAACATCCATAGGCCGACACCCGTGCACAGCAGGACCAGCAGCAGCGCAGGGCGTTGGTCGCGGCCCATTCGTGCAATCCATGGTGCGCCCAAAGCAGAGGCAAGCTGACACATAATCGAAACGGCCATTGTCCAGCCCGCATCGGCTTCGTTATAGCCGCGATCAACTAGCAGCGTCGGCAGCCAGCCAAAAACAATGTAGGCCATGGAGGACTGTAATCCCATAAACAGCATAACGTGCCAAGTGAGCGGCTGTTTAAGCAGGCGTAATGTGCCACTTTTTGAGCGAGTGGGGGAGGCTGTCAGCACAGAGCGGGGCATTTGAAAATGCCATAAAGCGAGCGCAAAGAGTGCCAGTAGCGACCAGCTCATTAAACTTGCCTGCCAACTGCCAAGCAACTGCGTTAGCGGTACGCTAAGCCCGGCCCCTAAGGCTCCCCCTAGGCACAGCGCCATGGTGTATAAGCCGGTGAGCAGATCTGCGCTATCGGGAAGTTCCCGCTTAACCAACGCAGGAAGTAGCGTGCCGCCAATGCCGATTGCGCTGCCAGCCATTGCCGAGCCGATAAAAAGCGCACCGGGAACGGGTAAGCCGCGCAAAATCAGTCCTGCAGCAAGTAATAGCAGCGCGGCACTAAGCGTACGTTCGCTGCCAATGCGTTTAGCTAGCAAAGGGGCAAGCGGGGCAGACAGGCCTAGGCATAGCACTGGAAGCGTTGTTAGCAACCCCGCGGCAGTAGCAGAAAGCCCTGCACTTTCTTGCAGGCGAGTTAATAACGGGGCAACCGATGACATGGCGGGGCGTAAATTCAGCCCCACCGCTACCATCAGTAAAATAAACGTAATCGAACGACGATTAGCCATTGACGAGTTACTTGAGGTGAGGGCGCAAGTCCCCGCGAACCGCATCAAGTAACGTAATGAAGTGATAGTCCTGTGCGGTATCCAGGCTGTCCACTTTAACGCTAGTGCGCATACCCTTATCCATGTGCAGCTGATCAAATATTTCTAAGGTCAGCTTGCGTGCAGGCTTATCACCGGGCGCCATAATGCCATCTTCAAGAGTGAAGGTTTCCAGCAGAGTGACCCGAACGCGAGTGCTGTTGCCTTCGCTCAGCACGCGCCGCACGAACAGCCAGCCTTCGCAAGGCAGAGCATGATCATCGTCACGCTGACGTAAAAACAGTGTGCGGTAGCAGGCACCTTCAACGGATGCCTTTTCAGCCATGCTGCGATAGGCCTGCATCACTTGCTTTGCGGAGGCCCGCGCATCTTCGAGACGCTGCACAATGCCTTGATGTTCACGGCTGAGCTGTTCTTGACGTTGAAAGGTCAGCCATTGGCGGTAGTCGGCCATAAGGTGGGATGACGCCATAATCACTCCATGAAAAATTGTTCACGCCAAAAGGCTGGAAAGAGATGCTAAAACAGCTGTTTGGAATATGCAAAGGGTTGCCCTTTACATATTCCGACAGTATCAATTAACGACGAGCGCGCCGTTTACGTTCACCGCCACCGGCATTGGCACTTTGGCCTTCGGGTTTACGTTTAGCTCGCGGCTGCCGCTGGTTACGACGGCCGTTTTCGATCGGCTCAGCCTTGATGCTAGGATCAGGCTCAAATCCGGGTTCAATATGCTTTGGCAGCGTCTGTTTGATCAGGCGTTCGATGCTGCCCAGCAATGCGTCTTCGTCGACACATACCAGCGAAATAGCTTCGCCATTGCTGCCAGCGCGCCCCGTACGGCCAATACGGTGGACGTAATCTTCAGCCACGTTGGGTAGGTCAAAATTGACCACGTGAGGCAGTTCGTTAATATCCAGGCCGCGCGCAGCGATATCGGTCGCTACCAACACCTGCAGGTCGCCGCTCTTAAACGCCGTTAGTGCGCGAGTGCGGGCACCTTGGCTTTTATTGCCATGGATAGCCATAGCAGGAATATCTTGTTTGGAGAGCTGCTCGGCTAGGCGGTTAGCGCCATGCTTGGTACGTGTGAAAACAAGTACTTGGAACCAGCCGTTCTGCTGGATTAAATGGGCTAGCAGCTCGCGTTTTTTCTCACGATCGACGCGATAGATAGCTTGCTCAATTTTTTCGGCAGTCGTATTGCGCGGTGCCACTTCAATCAGCGCAGGGTTGTCCAGAAGCTGCTGAGCAAGCGTTTGAATCTCATTAGAAAATGTTGCCGAGAAAAGTAAATTTTGACGTTTTTTAGGCACTAAGCGTAATAGGCGCTTAATGTCGTGAATAAAGCCCATGTCGAGCATACGGTCGGCTTCATCAAGCACTAAAATTTCAACCGCGGACAGGTCAACGTGCCCCTGCTGGTGTAAGTCGAGCAGGCGGCCGGGCGTTGCGATGAGCACATCCAAACCGGCTTTAAGCGCATCGATTTGAGGCTGCTGGCCAACGCCACCAAAGATAATGTGTGAGCGCAGCGAGAGATGCTGGCCGTAGGTGGAAACACTTTCACCTACTTGAGCGGCAAGCTCGCGTGTCGGTGTCAGCACTAGCGCACGCACCTGACGTTTTGCCGGACGTTTGCCGTCGTTAAGTCGTTGCAGCATGGGAAGTGTAAAACCAGCTGTTTTGCCAGTGCCCGTTTGGGCACTGGCTAACATGTCACGACCTTCTAGTACGACAGGGATAGCCTGTCGTTGAATCGGAGTAGGTTCGGTGTAACCTTGCGCTGTGACAGCGCGTAACAAATCGGCGTGCAGGCCAAGATCAGAAAAGCTCATGCGTTCTCCGCAGCCACCTAGTGAGTCAGTACTGGTAAGTAGTGGGTGCCACTAGATGTAATGTTCAAAAAGCGAGGTTGATTCACCAGCGCGGCAGCGAAGTGTGTCAGATAATTCACTGGACAGCGATGGTCGTTGGTTAGCCGTGTGTGACCGTGACAGGTGACATGAAAGCGACAGCGCTGAGAAGCGCTGCGGATTGATGTGCACGGACACATCAGAAAACTTACGTGTCGGTAATAAGCCGGGCAGTGTAACACGGTTATAACTAGGCAGCTTGTTTAGCTGCCTAGTATCCGTGATGACCTGATGTCACAGGTCAGTCGACGTAACCGCCTTGACGTATCTCTTGGGCGATAAGCTCAGCGGCTTGATCCCAGCTACTGCCTAGGGCGCGCACCAGCGCGGGGTAGCCGTCTTCCTCAAGCCTTGTTTGTGCATAGAAGTTTTCCATTACCAGCAGCTCACCCTGGCTATCCAGCAGTTGCCACTGGCCACTCGTCACGGCAAAACCATCGAAGCGGCCTTGGAACTGATCAATATCTAGGCGTAGCGTGAGGGCATCTGACTGTGAGCCTTCGGCACGGACTACCCTGACCGTCGGCAGTGCTTGAGTTAAGCGAGCGCGCAGCCCGCGTTCAAGCTGCCTACCCAGACCCTCGGCCCACTGATGCTCACGCGCGGCGTTCAGCGTAATGTCGTCCAGCTGCATTACGATGCCGTCGACATCTAGGTAATGGGCGAGTCGTGGAGCGCTCAGCCGCAGTGTATTGCTGGGCTGGCCTGATGCAATAACCGCCTGATCGCTCGGCAGCATATAGCGGGCCGGTGGCGAAACGCTACTGGCGCACGCTGACACCAAAAGGCAAATCAGCAGTGCCGGTAGGCACCTCAGCCACGTCAACCAACTTGTCCCTATCAACATATTTGTCTCCTTTAGTCGCGTGGTGCGCGCGGAATGGGATCTTGGGTATCTAAATTATCAAACAGAAGCGCCCTTGGGTTATCGCTCAACGTGCGTGTCAATGGCTGTAAATCACGCATCAAGCGGTCGAGGCGTTCAATAGCCGCCGTAAGATCCTGATAAGCGGGTGAAGACGGGGACAATCCTTGCAGTGTGCTACGCAGCTCTTCAAGAGTGGCGTTGAGGTTGCCGCCTACGGCTTGAGTTTCAGGGTTGCTAAGCAGCTGATTGATAGAGGCACTAACGTCACGCACTTCGTTGAGAACGCTTTCAGAGGCCTGCAGATTACGATCTAGGCCGGTCAACAGGGGCTCTACTTCCAGCGAGTTGAGCTTGTCGAGTAAGTCGGTCACCTGCGCCTGTATTTGTGCAAAACCACCAGCCACCGTTGGAAATACTTTTCGGCCAGAGAACTCTTCGCTCACATAGCTTTCGTTAAGGTCACGCTGGAAGTTTAAGTCGACAAAAAGCGCGCCGGTCAGGAGGCTGCCGCTTTTAAGCGAAGCGCGCAGGCCTAGTGAAAACATGCGATTAAAGCGTCCCTCCCATTCTGCCAAATCAATATCATTATTCTCAATACCCATGCGCTGAGGCTCAATTCTTATCAGCACAGGAATGGCAAAGCGCGACCGTGAATCTGGCTGAGGGGCGGTAAAGTTCCAAGGCACGGCTGCAACGGTACCCATGCGGACACCGCGAAACTCCACCGGTGCTCCCTTCGAAAGGCCGCGTACGGTTTCGTCTACCAGCAGTACATACTCTAAGTAGCGGTTAAACGTGCCTTCTCGTGCGGTGTCTTCATCGGCATACAAAATGAAGTGTGCGTCGGCTTCAACCGGCTGCCCCATGGGAAGCTCTTCGGGGACGCCAAAGGTCACACCTCCGCCAAGTAGCGCTTCAATGGACTCAACGTTAATGCGCACGCCATCGGCGCCTAAGCGAAAATCTACGCCGCTCGTTGTCCAAAAACGCGTGCTGTCGGTGACTAGCTGTGTGTAGGGCTCTTCGATAAATACCTTGTGTTGCATTGTGCGTGACTCAGGCTCAAAGCGATTTTCCTCGATACGGCCGACGGTATAGCCCTGGTAAGACACAGGGTCGCCTACTCTCAGCGAGTTGCCTAGCTGGCTAGTGAGGCTAAGACGTAGGCCCGCTTGGCCGGCAGGTGCGACGGGGGGGATATCACTCACGGGGAATTCGCGACGCGGCGCTTCATCGGTGCCGGGCTCAAGCTGAATGTAGGCGCCCGACAGCACGGTGCCTAGGCCACTGATGCCTTCACGGCCAATACGCGGTTTGACCACCCAAAAGCGGCTATCTTGGCGTAGCATGTCTTCAACTTCAGGCTGAATGCGTGCGGTCATCACTGCATGTGAAAGGTCGTCGGATAGCCTTACGCTCTGCACGCGCCCAATTTCAACATTGCGGCTGCGAATCAGCGTATTGCCTGCTTCGATGCCCTCAGCGCTGTCCATGGTAAGCGTTACCAGGGTGCCGCGACTGGAATAATTGTCGTAAACCAGCCACATACCAATAGCAATAGCGACAATGGGCACGACCCAAATTGGCGATAGTCGCGTTTGGCGCGATGTCTTCGCCTTGTTTAAATCCGTGCCGTCGCTTGGGTCGGTACTTTTTTGGTCGGTATTTGTCGGTGTTTCATTAGCCATCAACAGGTTCCTTGGTGGCCGTTTTACGGCGTAAAAGAGAGCGGCGAGCTGGGAGGGGGGTATCCCAAATTAAGCGTGGATCAAATGTCATGGCGGACAGCATGGTTAGTACTACTACCGAGCCAAAAGCGAGTGATGCGGGGCCTGGTGTAATCGACATTAAAGATCCTGCGCGGATTAGAGCAACTAAAATAGCCACAACAAAGACGTCGACCATCGACCATCGACCAATAAATTCGGTTAGCCGATAAAGCCGAGTCCGGCTTTGGGCATTCAGCGCATTGCTTCGTTTAACGACCAGACAAAGCCACGTTAACGCACCCAGCTTGCCCATAGGGACAATGACGCTGGCAATAAAGATCACCATAGCGATAGGCCATGAGCCCATTTGGATAAGCTGAACGACCCCGCCAATAATAGTTGAAGGCGTTGAATTGCCTAAACTCGTGGTCGTCATTATGGGGTAGATGTTGGCGGGAATATACATAATGGCTGATGCGCCAAGTAAAGCCCAAGTGCGCTGCAAACTATGAGGCAGGCGCTGGTGCAGCTTCTCATGGCAGCGGGTACAGTGCCCTCGACCACGCCCTGAAAGTCTGTTGATAAGCCCGCAGGTTGGGCAGCCGGTTAATGCTTGGCCAGCGGCGGGCATACCTGTTTGCGTACCGTCGGGAGAGAGCGGCTCACCTTCTAGAGAAAACCACATCCAGTCGGCGTCGATGGATTGCGTGGTCATTAATAATAGCAGCGCAAATGCGCAAAACGCCCAAAACGAAATGCCCAGAGAAACATCGGCTAAGCCAGCTATCTTTATCAGGCTTACCAGGGCGCCAATAATAAATACATCGGCCATCATCCAGGGCGTTAGATGCGATAGTGAGCGTGCAATATCACGGCTAAAGGGTAGGGGGTGGTCGCGTAATAGACCAAACTGAAGCCACAGCACCCCAAGTAAATAAACGGCGGGCAGCACGACAATGGTCATGATGACGGCAATAGCGACTACGGGTTGATGAAAGCTAATAAGTGTAGTCGCGGTTTGCGATAGTTCAATGCGGTTGCTAACGCCGCTGACGCTGAAACTAATAAAGGGAAATGACACCGCTAGAATAAGAGCGGTGAGTGCTGCTAAGGCTAATGCCATGCTGCGCTGTGCTGGGTAGCGATGGCGTTTAACAAGCACGTGCGAACAGCGTGGGCAGGTGGCTTTTTCACCTGAGCTTAATGGCGGCAGTGCCGACACCCAGTCGCACTCATGACAGGCACGCAGACGTCGACGCTGAGTTCTAGTCTCAGGCGGTAAAAGGTCAACAAGTGGTGTGTTAACCGGTAACGAGCGGCGTTTAATGAAGCGTTGTGAGGGCAAAAGCCAAAACTCTCAGTGCGTATTCGTAGCAAAGCTACTAGGATGTGGCGCATTAGGCGGTCAAGCACTTATTTTAGCAATGTCGTTTGGCTAAAATGTCGTCTAAAAAGCGCAAAGAAAAAGCCTTTGATCAGAGCCTCGACGAGTGTCTCGATTGCTTCGCGATGGATCATCGACGACGTAAACAGTGGATGCGCACTGCCTAATGCATTCCAGCTTCATACAATGTCTGTCTGGGTCTGCGTATCTAAACGTAAAACTCATGAAATAGCATTTGAACATGATGCTAGTAAATCGCACTTTGTCATAGCACTTTATAGTAGTGCGTTGATAGAGCAATGCGTTGATAGAAAGCTTAGCCATATTGCCTGAAAATAGCGCCTGAAACTGAACTTGAAAACAGCACCTGAAAAGTGTGCCTGTCATTACGCCCATAAGGAAATGAAATGTTGCTACCAGTGTTAGCGGTTGCGTTCGGATTGGCGTTGCTAGTTTGGAGTGCCGAGAAATTTGTTGAAGGCGCCGCGGCAACGTCGCGCTGGCTCGGGCTTTCGCCTTTGTTGATCGGCATGCTGGTTATAGGCTTTGGTACCTCAGCACCTGAAATGATGGTGTCGGTGCTGGCCGCGATGCAAGGTAATCCAGGCTTGGCGGTGGGCAATGCCTACGGCTCGAATATCGCCAACATTGGCTTGGTGCTGGGCTCTGTGGCACTTATTGCGCCGCTGGCAGTGCACTCCAGCGTTATTCGTAAAGAAATGCCGCTGCTAATGTTATGTACTTTAGTCACTGGATGGATGTTGTTAGACGGCATAGTGACGCGCTGGGAAGCGCTATGCCTGCTGTTAGTACTGGTTGTGTTCATTGTTGTCAGCATCATTCGTTCGCGTAATCAGTCCAACGATGCGCTTGTCGCTGAGGTGACAGAAACCCTTGAAAACAAGCCCATGTCCCGCGGCAAGTCCATCATGTGGACGCTGTTAGGCTTGATTTTGTTGGTGGCAAGCTCGCGATTGCTAGTGTGGGGTGCGGTTGAAATTGCCGTGCGCTTTGGCGTCAGTGACTTGATTATTGGGTTGACCGTTGTGGCCGTCGGCACGTCTTTGCCAGAGCTTGCATCCTCTATTAGTGCTTTGCGCCGCAAAGAGCACGATATGGTGCTGGGTAACATCGTGGGCTCTAACCTGTTTAATAGCTTGGCAGTGGTCGGGATTGCTGGCTTGATCGCGCCCATTGAAACAGGGCGTGAGGTGTTGGTGCGCGATTGGAGCGTTATGACGTGTATGACGCTGCTTATGATTTTATTTGCATTCTCGTGGCGGGGGCGCCCGCGTCGAATTAATCGTTTAGAAGGCGGTATCTTGCTGGCGCTCTTTGTGGCTTACACCGGGTATATGGTGAGTATTGTGGTGATGTCTAGGTAAGGGAAGATTGATATAACAGAAAAAAGGCGGTGCTATGCTGTCCGGTGCGTCAATGCGACTCATCTTGGCCGCGTAGCACCTGTTATATAATGTTTGCCTAAGAGGGCGCTTGAGAAAGGCCATATTAGTGACTAAATAAGCTTAGTGAGTATAGCTAGAAGCCTTTTATCGACTAAGCTTTAGCTAGGCTTGTGTTAGCCCATTAACGGGATGCCGATTCAGGTTTTGGGGGAGTGACATGGAACTAGATCCACTATTGTTATCACGATTGCAGTTTGCGTTTGTGATCTGTTTCCACACTATCTTCCCGGTGTTTACCATCGGCCTCGCTTCCTACATTGCGTTGCTTCAGGGGCTGTTTTTCAAAACGCATAATCCTGCCTGGGATCGTTTGGCTCTGTTCTGGACGAAAGTCTTTGCTGTCGTTTTCGGCATGGGCGTAGTGTCGGGCATCGTAATGTCGTTTCAGTTCGGTACGAACTGGAGTAATTTCTCGATGGCGGCCTCTAACTTTTTAGGCCCCATGCTCAGTTATGAAGTCGTGACAGCCTTTTTCCTAGAAGCTGCTTTCCTGGGGATATTGCTTTTTGGGCGCGGCAAAGTTCCTCAAGGAGTTCACTTGTTTGCGGCCATCATGGTTGCGGTGGGCACCTTTATATCCGCTTTCTGGATACTGTCAGCCAACAGCTGGATGCATACGCCGGCTGGCGTAGAGTTGATTGACAACAGATTTCACATCACTTCCTGGTCTGAGGCAATTTTTAATCCCTCTTTTCCGTACCGCTTTGTCCATATGGCCCTGGCGTCGTTTATTACCGGTGGGTTTGTCGTTGCCGGCGTGAGCGCTTGGTTTTTAGTGCGTGGTCGCGACCCCGAGGCCAATCGTCGTGCGCTATCTATGTGCCTCTGGTTACTGCTGTTTTTAACCCCAGCGCAGGCGGTGGTGGGTGATTTCCACGGTTTAAATACCCTAGAGCACCAGCCGGCTAAAGTCGCCGCTATGGAAGGTCATTGGGAGACTTCCACTAACGTCCCGCTGCTGTTGTTCGCTATTCCTGACCAAGAGGCGCAAGCCAATAATTTTGAGCTCGGTATTCCTAACCTGGCCAGCATTATTTTGACGCACTCGCCTGACGGGGAAATACCCGGCCTCAATGAAGTGGCTGTCGAAGAGCAGCCGCCAGTGATTATTGTGTTCTGGGCTTTCCGGGTCATGGTCGGCATTGGGCTATTAATGATTGGTGTATCGCTGATAGGACTGATGTTGCGTCGCAACGAGCGTATTTATCACCAACGATTATTTTTAAAGGCCTTAACCGGCATGATTTCCCTGCCTTTTATCGCGGTGCTGGCGGGCTGGATAGTGACAGAGTCTGGTCGTGCGCCGTGGTTGGTTTACGGCATGATGACGCATGCAGAGGGTTTAACGCCGTCGCTCACCGGCTCCATGGCATTGTTTTCACTGATTGGTTATATCCTGGTATACGCCGTGGTGTTCTATGCAGGGATTTATTATCTCACGCGGGTCGTTCGCAACGGTATGTTGCCGGAAGACGATCGTGAAACGACAGATATGAATGTCCATCGTCCTATGCGGCCACTATCTGCTGCGAATACCCCTTTTGACGATGATGTTGACCCGGAGAGGAACTGAGCATGGAAATGTTTGATCTGACGTTAATCTGGGCCTTCATCATTGGTTTCGGCATCATGATGTATGTGCTGATGGATGGGTTTGATTTAGGGTTGGGGATTCTCTACCCCTTTGCGCCCGATGAAGATGCTCGCGATGTAATGATGAATTCGGTCGCGCCGATATGGGATGGCAACGAAACGTGGCTAGTGCTGGGTGGTGCTGGCCTGCTAGGCGCATTCCCGTTGGTTTATTCAGTTTTCTTGCCAGCGCTTTATATCGGCGTTTTCTTGATGCTGGCTGGTTTGATATTTCGCGGCATTGCGTTTGAGTTTCGCTTCAAGTCACGGCGTAACCGGCATTGGTGGAACCGTGCTTTTTGCTGGGGATCGGCCATTGCGGCCTTTGCTCAGGGCGCCGTGGTCGGTGCCTATATTCAAGGCTTTCCGGTTGAAGATTTCGTCTATGTTGGCGGTGCATTTGATTGGCTGACGCCTTTCTCTGTGTTGACTGGCCTTGGCTTAATGGCAGGCTATGCATTGCTAGGCGCCACTTGGCTGATACTCAAATCTGAAGGCCACGTTCAAGACTGGGCGTATAAAATCACCCCTATGTTACTCGCGCTAGTGCTGTTCGTATTTGCGGTGATTAGCCTTTGGACACCCTTTGTAAATCCACGTGTTTGGGAGCGTTGGTTTGGTAATATTCAGCTAATTTGGATATTTCCGGCGATGGCGCTGGTGTGTTCCTTTATTGTTTATCGCACGGTGCAAAAGCGTCGCGAACTTGCCCCTTTTCTCGCCACGATTGGTATCTACTTTTTTACTTACTTAGGCCTTATTGTCAGCAAATGGCCGGTTATCGTGCCGCCCAATTACACGCTGTGGGACGCCGCATCCGCTCCAGAGTCTCAGCTGTTCCTGCTGGTAGGGATGGTGTTTGTTATTCCTGTCATCTTGGCTTATACCGCCTGGACGTACTGGGTGTTCCGCGGCAAAGTACGTGTAGGTGAGGGATATCACTGAGCACATGGTAACGAAAGTGGCAGTCTTAACGCCGCGTAGTTGGCTGAAAGAATTGGCTTTAACGCAACGCAACCGCTTGCTCGGTGCGGCGCTTTGCGGAGTGCTGGCGGGTAGCCAAACTATTGTTTTAGTCGTGGGGCTTGCATGGCTTATCGAGCAGTTGGTAGTGCAGGATCGCTCGCCGTTAACACTACTGCCCGTGTTTGGTTTGCTAGCTGGCTGTGTAATGCTGCGAGCCTTGTGCCAGTGGTGCTATGAAACGCTGAGTTTGGAAGCCGGTCTGCGTATTCGTCAGCTAGCCAGAGCGCAGCTATTGGACAAGCTTTCTGCACTAGGCCCTGTATGGCTAACTAGTCAGCATAGCGGTTCTCTAGCCAATCAGGTGGTTGAGCATATCGATGCCCTGGAAGGCTATTTCGCCCGATTTTATCCTCAACTGCTAATTACCCTCTTTCTACCTCTCGTAATATTGATAGTAGTGGGGTGGCTGGATTATTTAGTGGCCATTTTTCTACTTCTCTCAGCGCCGTTAATTCCTCTTTTTATGGCGCTTGTGGGTATGGGGGCTGAGCGTCTTAATCGCGACCAGTTTGTCGCCGTATCCCGACTATCTGCCTATTTTATTGACCGCGTGCGCGGCATGACAACGCTACAGCTATTTGGTCGTACGGGTGCCGTGCAGCAGGATGTTTGGTATGCCACCGACGATTATCGGCGCCTGAGTATGCGCACTTTACGCCTTGCCTTTCTCTCTTCAGCGGTACTTGAATTCTTTGCTTCCGTCGCGATTGCTGTTGTGGCTATGTACGTGGGGTTCGGGCTGCTGGGCTACATTGAATATGGGCCTTCACCATCTTTGACGCTTTTTACGGGCCTAGCCGTACTGTTGTTAGCACCTGAGTTTTTCCAGCCCTTGCGTACGCTTTCACAGCATTACCATGACCGCGCAGCGGCTCTTGGCGCCGCTGAAAGCGTAGTGAATATATTTAATGTACCCGACATGGTGAGTGCCAACGAACATGCGAGGCCATTATCAGGCGCATCGGCTATCGAGCTAACGGCTGCTTGTGCTGCTTATCCCGGGCGTGGCCAGGTAGTAGGGCCTATCGATCTAACCATTCAGCAGGGCGATGCGGTGGTTATTAGCGGCGCATCGGGAAGCGGCAAGTCGACGCTATTAGCTTTGCTCGCAGGCTTTGTTGCACCGAGTGCGGGTACGGTGCGCTGGCAGAGTGCCCGTTATGCCTGGTTGGATCAGCAGCCATGCTTGTTGTACGGCAGCCTGGAGGATAACTTGCGTTTAGCGGCGCCAGACGCTTCCCGTGACGAGATGTTGGCCGCGCTGCAGCGTGCAGGCTTAGGCTCTCTCTTAACTCAGTTGCCTAAAGGCCTGGAGACGCTGATTGGCGAGCGTGGAGTGGGCCTGTCAGGCGGGCAGGCGCAGCGCCTGGCTCTCGCTCGTGTATACCTCAGTAATGCCCCGCTAGTGTTATTAGATGAGCCCACGACGAGTTTAGATGTAGACACCGAGCAGTTTGTATTGACAGCATTGCTAGCGCTAGCCAAAGAGGGGCGTACGCTGGTGATCGCGACCCATCATGCGGCGGTGATTGCATCTGCTCAGCGACATTTTGTGTTTAAAGAGGGCCTGTTGGAAAAGGTCCGCTCATGATTAATATTTATCGTGATTTCCGCCCCTGGTTGCAGCTTTTAATACAGCGACGTCGGCGTTTTTTAGTCGGCTCTCTTCTTGTCTGGATTACTTTAATGGCTGGGCTGGCGCTACTGGGGCTCTCCGGTTGGTTTATTACCGCGAGTGCATTGACCGGTATCGCCTTTGCGTTGGGTATTCCCGCGCGCCTAGACGTTTATGTGCCTGGTGGAGGCATTCGGTTTTTCGCTCTTGTGCGCACCGTTGCCCGTTATGTTGAGAGGCTCTATAACCACAATACGGTACTAACGCTGCTGGCTGATCTGCGTTATCGCGTATTCGGCTATTTAACAGGGTTTGACGATGCTCGCCTGCGCGCAGAGCGGGCGAGTGATTGGCTGAGTCGCTTAACGGCTGATATCGACACCTTGGATAATTTTTATTTACGCATTCTGGTGCCCCCTGTCGTGGCGTTGCTTAGCGTATTGGCGGTGTCGTTGTTCGTGGCTATATGGTTGCCAAGCGTTGCGTTGCTAATGGCGATAACGTTGGGTTTGCTTTGGCTGGTAGTGACATTTTTTGCGGCTACCTGGGGTTTTTCGCAAAGCTATCAGCAGGTCGTTGATCAGCAGCTTCTTCGTCGCTTGACTGTCGATCAGGTGCAGGCCTGCGCAGAGTTAATTAGTTATCAAAGTTCACAATGGCATCGGTCGCTTATTGCCCGTCAGGAGCAGCAGGCATTAAGTAATCAGCGTTCCTTAGGCCGCAGGACAGCTTTGATTAACTGCCTTGTAGGTGCCGTTAGTGGATTAATGGTGATAGGCGTTTTGTGGCTCGCAAGTGTGGCATTTCATCAGCAGTGGGTGACAGGCCCCATTTTAGTTATGGCTGTGCTGATTGCGCTCGGTGCTAATGAGGCGTTTATTGCTTTGCCCGCAAGCTTTATGAAACTCGGTGCTAGCTACGCCGCAGTGCGCCGGCTAAATAAATTAACGGCTGGTCGCGAGCCAATGGGTTCACCCGTTACGCTACCCGTAGGCGTAGGTTTTGCCATCACTGCTTATCAGCTTTCTCTGACCTATGCGCAGTCATTTGTCCCGGCGTTAAGCGATATTAGCTTTGAATTGCCTGCTGGAAAGCGTGCCGTGATTACCGGAAGCTCCGGAGCGGGAAAGTCCTCACTGGCCAGCCTGCTGATGGGGCGCCTAAGAGCGACGCAGGGTGACATTATGATTGCCGGTGTGCATGCGTGGCATCTATCACCAGCGAGCCGTGCAAGCAAATTGGCTATGCTCACGCAGCAAGTAGATTTATTTGATGCCTCATTAGCAGAAAATCTGCGTATTGCTAGCCCCGACGCGAGCGATGCAATGCTTCATGAGGTATTAAAGGCTGTTGCTTTGAACGACTGGGTGAACCAACTTCCTGATGGGCTAGATACTGCGGTAGGTGAAAGAGGTCAGCAGCTTTCCGGTGGGCAGGCGCGACGCGTAGCATTAGCGCGCTTGATGCTACGCGATCCTAGCGTAGTCATCCTTGACGAGCCTTTCGCTGGCCTCGATGCACCCACTGCGCAACATGTTGCTTTCTCGTTGGACCTGTGGCTGGTCAATCGAAGCGCTATCTTTTTTATTCATCAGATTGGCTCGTTGGATCTGCTGCCCCGCGTTGAGTACCACTGGCATCTTGACGCCGGTAAGCTGCTTGAAATGGATGAACGCAGTACCTAACACGCGCAATAGTAAGGAGCCCGCAATGCATGATTTTTTACGTGACCTTCCTAAAGTAGAGCTCCACCTGCACATTGAGGGCTCGCTTGAGCCGGAGCTAATGTTTGCTTTGGCGCAGCGTAATGGCATTGATTTGCCTTATGCGACAGTGCAGGAGGCTAAAAATGCTTATCTTTTTAGCAACCTGCAGGAGTTCTTGGCTCTCTATTTTCAGGGTATGAACGTGCTCCGCAAAGAGGAGGACTTTTACGACCTGGCCATGGACTATTTTAAGCGTGCGCGAGGCGAGGGCGTTGTCCATATTGATATGCATTTTGACCCTCAGGCACATCTTCAGCGCGGCGTGCCGTTAGACGTCGTGATGAGTGGGCTGTTAAAGGCCAAGCAAGAGGCAGAAGAAACGCTGGATCTTACGATAGGTTTGATCATGGCTTTTCTGCGTGATCGCCCTGCAGAAGAGGCGCTTCATGTGCTGGAGCAAGCGGCGCCTTATTGGAAAATGCTGGATGCCATTGGTTTAGATAGTGCTGAGCAAAACAATCCGCCGGCAAAGTTCGTCGATCTATTTAACCGCGCTAAACAGTTAGGCCTTGTGCGCGTGGCGCATGCGGGTGAGGAGGGGCCGGCTGAATATATCAATGAGGCATTGGATATTCTTGATGTTCAGCGCATTGACCATGGAGTGCGTTGCTTAGAAAGCGATGAGGTGGTGGCGCGTTTGCGTCGCGAACAGATTGTTCTTACTGTTTGCCCACTTTCCAATGTCAGTTTGAAAGTGGTTGAAAATCTACGTGATCACCCGCTTCCGAAACTTCTGGCGGAAGGGCTTAAGGTTACTATTAGTTCAGATGATCCTGCCTATTTTGGTGGCGGCATGCTGTCGAATCATATGGCTTGCGCCGAAGCATTCGGGTGGGATAAGTCCGTGTTTCGGCAATTGACCTTTAATGCTATTGATGAAGCCTTCGTTACTAATGATCGGCGTGAGGAATTGCGTGCACGCTTAGCAGCCCTGTAGGTTTGTCTCTTTTAAAACATTTAGGCACTGGCCGCTGACATAGGTGCTGTTGAGTCCAATGTGAGGTTTTTGCTAATAAATATGTGTTTCACTGTTGACCCCGATAGGAAATCGGGTAGTATACGCCACACGTCAACGGGGCACGGCCTCGGCGACCAGCTCTTTAACAATTTGATCAGGTAATTCATGTGGGCGCTTGCTGATGTTGGTGACAAATCACCAAATATCAAGGCAAGCGACTCAAGCAATAAGGTTTTAAAGGCATTGCCTTTTTAATCG
>NZ_JBQSVS010000006.1:0-338896 GCF_052376475.1 Halomonas sp. AOP5-B2-8
AACGGGTTGGCAAGGGCTATTGAAAAATAACTGTAAAAAGAATGATTGGGCCGTTATTTGTTAACTGACATTCGTAGGTAAAACCCCTTCGGCACACCCCTCATTGGCGGTTACACTAGCCTATCTACCACCCTGCCGAGGTCCCTTATGAGCCACCATCTGCTAACTGTCGATTCATTAAATCGCGAAAGCGTTGATCACCTATTACGCGTCGCCGCGCGCATGGAGCCGATTGCCCAGCGCCGCCAGGTGACACGCGTATTAGAAGGGGCGGTACTCGGGAATCTGTTTTTTGAAGCCAGCACCCGCACACGGGTAAGCTTCCATACCGCTTTTTGTCGCTTGGGCGGCAGCGTATGTGACACGACCGGCTTTACCTTCTCATCGATGGCAAAGGGGGAGTCGCTTTACGACACCAGCCGCGTAATGAGCGGCTACTGCGATGCTATCGTGATGCGCCATCCTGATCAGGGCTCCGTCGCAGAGTTTGCGGCCGCGACCAATGTACCAGTCATCAACGGCGGAGACGGCCCTGGCGAACATCCCAGCCAAGCGCTGCTGGACCTTTATACGATTGATAAGGAGTTTCAGCGTCTGGGGAAATCGCTTAGCGGTGCGCATATTCTGCTGACAGGCGATTTAAAGTACGGCCGCACGGTGCATTCACTGATTAAGCTGCTGTCACTTTATGATCCGCTGCGCATTACTCTGGTGTCACCGCCAGGCCTGGAGATGCCTTCACGACTCATTGATCTAGTTGCATCGCGCGGTCACCGCATTGAGCAGCGTGAGTCATTGGCCAATGACTTTGCAGACCTGGACGTGGTTTACACCACGCGCATTCAGAAAGAACGCTTTACCGACGAAATGAACGAGAGCTTCCAAGGGCTCTCCGATGATTTTATGGTCAATCGCGATTTTCTCGATCAGCGTTGCGGCCAGAGCACCATCGTGATGCATCCGCTGCCCCGCGATAGCCGCCCTGGCGCCAATGATTTGAATGTAAATCTTAACGGCGACCCGCGGCTGGCGATCTTTCGCCAAACAGATAACGGCATTCCCATGCGTATGGCAATTTTCGCAACGCTGCTAAAGGTTGACGAACTGATCGAAAAAGATCTGCGCCCCGTGCGCTGGTATGTTCCAGCCCAAGTAGGCACGCTGGATCGCTAGTTACAAGGAAAGACGCCCGCCAGGCAAGCCTTCCTGGTGGGCAAACCAACCTTCAAGAATAAGAATAGCGGCAATACCATCGACACTGTCTTGACGATAGTTGCCTTTATGGCCTGCCTCGCGAGCGATCATTTTCGCTTCCCGCGTAGTACCGCGCTCATCGACCATTGCACACGGTTTACCGAAGCGGCCGTGTAAACGATTACCAAACTTGCGGGCGCGAATACTCATCTCTGATTCGGTACCGTCCATATTAAGCGGCAGCCCTACCACTAACAGATCCGGCTGCCACTCATTGAGCAGCCGCGCAACGATGTCCCAGTCTGGAATACCCGCGCGCGCCGTGAGAGGCGTCAACTCACGGGCGCTACGCAATAGCTCATTGCCCACGGCAACGCCAATGCGCCGGGTTCCATAGTCAAAAGCAAGCACTAAGCGTTGGCCCTCATCGGCCATTACGCGTGCCCCGCATCTCGAGTCATCAGATTAAGGTCTACGCCCAATAAGCCAGCTGCGGTCGTCAATCGCTCGACGGGTGGCGTGTTAAACAGCACGTGGTGCTGGCCTTCTACGGTCAACCAGGAATTTTCTTTGAGCTCATCCTCAAGCTGCCCAACATCCCAGCCCGCACAGCCTAGGCAGACTAAAAACTGCTCAGGACCATCGCCATCAGCGAAAGCCTGCAAAATATCCAGCGACGTGGTGAGCGCAATGCCATCTTCCACCTGAACACTAGAGTCCCACTGCTGACTATCGCCAACGTGCAGAATAAAGCCGCGGTCTTTATGCATTGGCCCACCGTAATAGACCGGCGCATTACGATGCGGACTTGCGTCACCACCCAGCTCTAATTGATCAAATAAAGCCTCCAGCGTGATCTCCAGCGGGCGGTTAGTAATCACACCCATACAGCCGTTGTCATCGTGATCACAAAGATAGATAAGGCTACCGGCAAAGTTAGGATCTTCTAGATGTGGCATGGCCATGAGAAAGTGATGTTTCAAACTTTGCATGCGTCTCCCACCGCCTGCAGGGGCTCCAGCAGGCGTAGCGTAATAAATGAGTTGAGGGTGCAGCCCTGGTTTAGGCTAAGCGGCGCTCGATGGCATCCAGCAGCAAGCCGGCAATATTCGTGCCGCGCTGATCGTCAATTTCACGCACGCAGGTGGGGCTAGTGACGTTGATTTCCGTAATATAATCACCAATCACATCTAGCCCGACGAACATTAACCCCTTCTCTCGGATCATCGGCTGTACCTGCTGAATCAGCCAGTGGTCGCGCTCGGTTAGCTCACGGCTAACACCACGCCCGCCGGCCGCCAAATTGCCGCGGGTTTCGCCCGCCGAGGGGATGCGTGCCAACCCGTAGGGCACCGGCTCGCCATCAACGAGCAAAATGCGCGTATCACCGTCTTTAATTTCGGGCAGATAGCGCTGCGCCATAATTTGGCGCTGACCCCGCAAGGAAAGCTGTTCAATCACGGCACCAATATTGCGACCTTCTGGGCCAATATGAAAAATGCCCGTGCCACCCATGCCGTCAAGCGGCTTGAAGATCACATCGCCATGCTCAGCGTGAAAGGCGCGCAGCACATCATCGCGGCTGGCCACGATGGTAGGCGCGCAGCACTGAGGGAACTGCTGAGCAAACAGTTTTTCGTTGCACTGCAAGAGCGCCGCGGTAGGATTCACTACCAGCACGCCGTCACGCTCAGCAAAACCCAGCAGGTGTACCGCATTGGTAAAATCGGCATCCACCGGCGGATCTTTACGCATCAGCACCACATCCAGCTCGGCTAAGGGACGAGCAGAAGGCTCACCTAAGTCGTACCAGTGGTCGGGATTACGGTGCACGGTCAAAGGGCGCATACGCGCGTAGGCTTGCCCTGCGTTTAAGAAAAGATCTTCCTGCTCCATATAGTGCAGGGTATAGCCACGCTCTTGGGCGGCCCACAGCATGGCAATGGTCGTATCTTTCTTGTAAGCGATGTCGCTGATGGGATCCATCACAACGCCGAGATGCAAATTTGAGTGGCTCATCGGGCATTTTCCAAACATAAACAATTGACGCTCAGTATGCCGTACTGCCCGTCCGGCTCCAACTGCCCCAACTAACTACTCGCTAAGAACTACTCGCTAAGAGCACCGGGCACTAAGCGAATAGCATCAGGTTCTAAGGTAATCAGCTGCTGCTTATAAAGACGTCCAATCGCTTGTTTAAAAGCGCTTTTGCTGACGCCTAGCCGGGCTTTAATTTCGTGCGCCGCACTTTTATCGCCCAACGCCAAATAGCCGCCGCTCTCACGCAGTGCCTGAATAATTTTATCGCCGACGATATCTAAGCGCGCGGCACCTGGCGGCAGCAGCGAGATATTCAAGCGGCCATCTTCACGACGTTGCTTAACATAGCCTTTAACGGCTTGGCCTCTGCGCAATGGCTGGGTAACGTCATCTTGATAAATGAGCCCCCAGTAGCGGTGGTTCACAATGACTTTCATACCCAGATCGGTGCGCTCGGCCACCACCACGGCCACTTCATCGCCTTTTTCTAGTGCCCAAGCGTCATCGGTCAAAAAACGATCAAGCTTCATGGTAGCCACTGGCCGCCCCTGGTCATCGCTATACAGCATGACCAGAACACGCTTACCGGGATCAGGGCGAAAATGTTGTTCGCTAAACGGTAGCAACACATCCTTAGGCTGCCCCCACTGTAAAAAAGCACCAACGTTATTAACGGCCGTTACCGTTAAGTACGCCACCTCACCCAACTGGGCGGATGCATCGCTAGCAGATCGAGGAGAGGAGTGTGACTCGCGGACCATGGGGAACGTCCTTCAAAAAATAGACCAGGATGACGGTGTCTTAGGGAGTACGCTAAAACGCAAATATTGGGGATCAATAAGCCATTATAGAGGATAGCTAAAGGCTATAATCGAAAGTGAGTACTTACAAATCTCCAAAATAGTGCTGGAGAAGAGTAAGTGCCACGACCGGGGCGGTTTCCGTGCGTAAAACGCGCGGACCAAGCGTTAAGGGCGTAAAGGAGGCGGCCTGTGCAGCGGCGATGTCGCTGTCACTCAAACCGCCTTCTGGGCCGATCAACAGCGCCACCGCAGCGGGCCGACTGTGCTGATCAAAGGCATTGCCCGTAGCCAAGTGCAGCATCAAGCGCAGCGGCTCTTGACGGTCTTCCAGCCATGCAGACAGCGCCATTGGCGCCTGTACGCAAGGCACCACGGCACGCCCACTCTGCTCACAGGCACTGGCAGCAATCGCCTGCCAGTGCGCCTGTTTTTTATCTTCACGATCGCCTTTCAAACGCACATCACCACGCTCTGTGTAGAGCGGCGTGATGGTCGCAACGCCCAGCTCAACGGCCTTTTGGATGGCATAGTCCATGCGATCCCCTTTGGAGATCGCTTGACCTAAATGCACCGTTAACGGCGACTCGCCGCTGCCCGCCCACACGGCCTCAACATGCGCCAGCGTTTGCTTACGACTCACCGCCGCCAGCCGTACGCCGGCCTCCTGCCCATGGCCGTCAAACAGCACCAGAGGTGCGCCTTCAGCCATGCGCAATACCCGAGTGACATGGCGAGCAGGCCCTTCAGGCAATGCAACGTCGCTGCCTGCGACAAAAGCAGCAGGCACATAGAGACGCGGCATTTTGCCATGCTGGGCGTACCAGTCAGAGGCGTGCATCGCTTAGTGCGTATTCTCAGCGGCTTGCTTAGCTTCGCGCTGTTTGCGCTGGGCGTACATTGCTTCGAAGTTAACCGGTGCCAGCATCAGCGGCGGGAAGCCACCACGGTTGACCAGGTTATCGACGCACTCGCGGGCGTAAGGAAACAGCAGGTTCGGGCAGAAAGCACCCAGCGTTTGCTCCAGCTGCGCGCCTTCAATTCCTGCAATGCGGAATAAACCTGCTTGCTCAACTTCCGCGAGGAAAGAGGTAGTGCCGGTTTCGCTGTCGTTGACCTGAGCCGTCACTTTGACGACTACTTCGTACTGATCATCGGCAATTTTAGTGCTGGTCGTATTAAGATCCAAATTGACCTTCGGCTTGAACGACTGTTTAAACACCGACGGAGAATTAGGCGCTTCAAACGAAATATCTTTTACATAAATGCGCTGCAGCGAAAACTTAAGCTGCGGTTTTTCATCAGCTGCGGCACCAGCTTGCGGGGTGTTGTTATCTTCCGCCATGAGAAAACTCCTGATTATTTATTAAATAAAGATAGCAATGCTTACTTTTTAACCACTGGAAGGCCATCGCCTTGCCACTGCGCCATGCCACCCTTCAACTTAAAGGCTCGCTCGAAGCCAGCTTTTGCAAGCTTGGCCTGCGCGGCACCCGAGCTCTGCCCTTGCTTGCACACCACAATGACCGGCTGGGCTTTGACTTTTTCCAGTTCGTTCATGCGGCTATCGAGGTTGCTTTGCGGAATGTTGCGCGCCCCCGCGATATGCCCGGCTTTGAAGTCTTTGTTTTCACGGATGTCCAGCACCACCGCGTCTTCACGGTTAATGAGCTGAGTGGCCTGGGTTGAGGTCAACGCATTGGTGGAGGCACTGCGCGTTTCGTAGACAAGCCACGCTATCAGTACCAGCAAAAATGCCCCAACGAGCAGGGGGTGGTTCTGTACGAATTCGAACACTTGATCGATCATCGCGAACACAATCTCTTGGTCAATGCAGAAAAAAGCGGCCTAACCGCTGCCAAAACGCGACAAGTATACACGTCCGATAGCTTCCCGCGCAGGCCTTGATCATGACGCCTGGCAGTTGCCTGCGTTATGATGCCCCAAGCGTGCGCCCGTCGCGACCCTGAATTATCGAGTCGGTCGACTTGCCAATCCTAACGAGGTTTTCATGGACACTTCTCGCACCCCGCGCCCGGTGGCGCTAATTATTCTTGATGGCTACGGCCACAACCCCGACAGCGCCCACAATGCGGTGGCGTCTGCCGCTACCCCGGTGATGGATACGCTTTGGGAAAATCGCCCCCACGCCTTCGTTCATACCGACGGTCTTCACGTAGGTTTACCCGACGGCCAAATGGGTAACTCTGAAGTCGGGCACATGAATATTGGTGCTGGGCGGATTGTTTATCAGAACTTCACTCGCATCAGCAAAGCGATTGAAGACGGCGACCTAGATTCAAACGAAAACCTCACGCAACCAATTGATGAAGCCGTCGCGAATAATCGCCCGGTACACTTAATCGGGTTGCTGTCTCCGGGCGGCGTGCATAGCCACGAAGGCCACTTTATCGCCTTGGCTGAGCTCGCAGCTCGGCGCGGTGCTCAGCGTATTTTTATCCACGCCTTTCTCGATGGCCGCGATATGCCACCGCAAAGCGCCCTGCTCTCCATTGAGCGAGCCAATGCCCGTCTCGCCGAGCTGGTGGGCGCTGACAACGGCTTCGTCGCTTCGATTATTGGCCGCTTCTTCGCCATGGATCGCGATAATCGATGGGAACGCGTTGAGCAAGCTTATCGCTTGCTAACAGATGGGCACGCCGAGCATTACGCTTCCAGCGCCGAAACGGCGCTACGCGATGCCTATCAGCGCGGCGAAACCGATGAGTTTGTATCCGCCAGCAGTATACCGCTCAAAGACGGCTCCAAAGATAATGCAGTTACTCTGCAGGATGGCGATGCGGCAATTTTTCTTAACTTTCGCGCCGACCGCGCGCGCGAATTAACCCGCGCCTTTGCCGAGCCCGACTTTAAAGGCTTCGAGCGTCGGGCTTGTCCTACGCTTGCCGGTAAAGGGCTGGTGATGATGACCCAGTACGCGGCGGATATCCCTGCGCCTGCGGCGTTTCCGCCGTCTAACCTCAGCGATACCTTAGGTGAAGTGGTGGCCAAACGCGGCTTAACGCAGCTGCGTATTGCCGAAACCGAGAAGTATCCGCATGTCACCTTCTTCTTTTCCGGTGGCCGCGAAGATGCGTTTGATGGTGAAACACGCACTCTCCTGCCCTCCCCGCAGGACGTGCGCACTTACGACGAAAAGCCCGAAATGAGCGCCTATGAGATTACCGACAAGCTCGTAGAGGCCATTGATGGCGGCAGTTTTGATCTGATTATCTGTAACTATGCCAACGGCGATATGGTCGGTCACACCGGCGACTTTGACGCCGCGGTGAAAGCCATTGAAACGGTCGACATATGCGTAGGCCGCGTGGTTGACGCTATCGAACGCGCGGGCGGCGCCTGTTTAATTACCGCCGATCACGGCAATGCCGAGCAGATGGTGCATCCGGAAACAGGCGCCCCCCAAACCGCGCATACTACCTTTGTGGTGCCGCTTATCTACGTCGGTGAGCGGGCGGCCTCGCTGAAAGAAGGCAGGCTATGCGATCTGGCACCCACACTGCTAACAATGATGAACCAATCCCAGCCCGAAGCGATGACCGGCAAATCATTAATTCACTTTCAGTCTGACACTCAGCCATAAATGCAGCGTACACGGCGATACTCGGCTGTGGTTGTCCTCCTGGCGCTATGCTATGCGCCAGCCGGATTGGCCCAGCAGGATGAAAGCGCGGCGCGCCAGCAGCTTGATGCGATCGGTCAAGAGATTAAATCGGTTGCCGAGCGCCTTACCTCGACCGGCCAGGCGCGAGACAGTGCCGAGCGTGAGCTGCGTGAAGTTGAAACAGAGCTTGCCGAAACGCATCAGCGCTTAGACACCCTGCAGGCCGAGCGGCGTCAGCTTAATGACGAAACGACCCAGCTGCTTGAGCACCGTGACCGGCTGGAATCTGAGCGCGCCAGTCAGTATGCCGCGCTTGGCCAGCAGCTCTCTGCGCTTTATCGCCTGGGCCCAACGCCACAGCTCAAGCTGCTGCTTAATCAAGGCAATCCCGCTGAACTTGACCGTATGCAGGCGTATATGAATCGCCTGACCGAAGCACGCAATCGTCGTTTAAGCGATATAGCGCGCCTCGATACGGCCTTGGCTGATACTCAAAACGCGTTAAGTGAACGCCAAGCCCGCCTTGATTTGCTCGCCGAGGAATTAGAGGATCAAAGCGCGCTACTCGCCCAGCGCACCACCGATCGCCGCGGCGTTGTTTCCAACTTGGATGACCGCTACGGCAGCGAAGAGGAGCGGCTGGCCGACCTCAACCAGAGCCGTGAAGAAGCGGAAAGCGTTCTGCGCAATATCCAAGCCGAGATGGCAAAGCTTGCTGAACCAACGCCAACTACGCATATTGTGAGTACTCGGGGCGACTTGCCATGGCCAGTACAAGGCTCTATCAGCAGCGATTTTCATTATCGCGATGGCGTTCACTATAACGGTATTGTGATTCAAGCCAGTGCCGGTACGCCGGTGACGGCCGTTCACTCTGGCCGCGTGGTCTTTGCTGATTGGATGCGGGGGTTTGGTAACCTGTTGATTATCGATCACGGCGACCAGATCATGACGCTACACGCTCACTTACAGCAGTTCAGCGCAAGACCGGGGCAGCAAGTCAATCGGGGTGATGAAATTGGCCGTGTCGGCGATAGCGGTGGCCAGAGTCGCGCGGCGCTTTACTTCGAGGTTCGCCGTGGCGGCGAACCAATTAACCCACAGCGTTGGATTGCACGACGCTGACGGGATAAGCTGCATAATTATTGGCGGTTTTAGCTACCGTGTTAACGACCGTTTTAATAACAATTTTCAACGACAGTTTTTCAGTGACAGTGTTTTAACTACCGTTTTCTCAACTACAGGGTGGCGCGCTACGGCGCTACCTATCGCCTTGCGGAGTCTGCATGACGCTATCTGTTATCGGGGTATCAGCCCCCGCCAAGCGTTTCTTGGCCACCCTGCTCCCGATTGCTTTATTGTCGGTTCCGCTACCGTTGTTCGCTCAATCCAGCGCTAGCGGGGCAAATCAAAATGCCGGTGATACGCTGCCATTAGAAGAGATTCAGACCTTCGCCGAAGTGTTCGAGCGTATTAAGCGCGCGTACGTTGAAGAAGTGGATGACCGCACGCTGCTGCGCAACGCCATGCGAGGCATGCTTAGCGAACTGGACCCGCACTCAGCCTATCTGGATGAGGAGGAGTTCCAAAGCCTGCGTGAGTCGACCCAGGGCGAGTTTGGCGGCATTGGGATTGAAGTCGGCATGGAAGATGGCCAGCTCATGGTGATTACACCCATTGATGACACGCCCGCTTCACGCGCGGGGCTGCTGTCTCGCGATATTATCGTCGCCATTGACGGTACGCCCACCGCGAATCTGTCCCTTCAGGAAGCGGTGACGCTAATGCGCGGCGAAGCGGAAAGCGAGCTGCGTATGAGCATACTTCGTTCAGGCGAAGACACTCCGCGGGAATTCATCCTAAAACGTGAAATTATTCGCAGCGAAAGCGTTAAACATGAGCTGCTTGAGTCTGGTTATGGCTACCTTCGCATTAGCCAGTTCCAGTCGCGCACTGCGGAACAGGCTCGCGACGCATTGGCGATGATGGCCCGTGAACAGCCGCTAGAAGGGCTGGTGCTTGATTTGCGTAATAATCCTGGCGGAGTGCTTCAGGCTGCCGTAGGTATTGCCGACCTGTTCCTCGATCAAGGGCTGATCGTGTATACCGAAGGGCGTCTCTCGGATACCGCCATGTCGTTTTCCGCCTCGTCCAACACCCCCGCTGGCGATATTCCGCTGGTGGTGCTGATCAACGGCGGCAGCGCCTCGGCCGCCGAGATCGTGGCGGGTGCGCTGCAGGACCAGCGGCGCGGCATCATTATGGGAACCGACAGCTTTGGTAAAGGGTCGGTGCAGCAGATTATGCCGCTGGGTAATGGTGAGGGGCTAAAGCTCACCACCGCGCTTTATTACACCCCTAATGGGCGCTCTATTCAGGCCCAAGGCATTGAGCCTGACGTCGAAGTCGTCCGCGGGCGTTTAGAAGTCGCCGAAAGCCGTCGTGAAATTCGCGAGGCGGATCTTGACGGGCATCTAAGCGCTCAACAGGCACCGCGTGACCGCCAAGAAATGGCCGAGCGCCTGCTTGACGATTATCAGCTCAGCGAAGCGCTTAACCTGTTGAAAGCACTTAACGTGGTTGATCGCCGCCGCTAACGGCAGGTCAGTGGCAGGCGGCCCCGCTCTCCGGTCGCCTGCCGCATTAGCATCCGCTTTAAGGGCACTTGCTGATTCATACCGCTCATGCCCAGGTTGCGCGCCAGCGTCAACACAGGATGATGACTGCCGAACAGCACTTTAAACCCCTTCATCAACGCCAGCATGGCAGCGTTATCAAAGCGCCGCCGGCGCTCATAGCGCTTTAGTGTGCTTATCGCCCCCCAGGGGGCGCCGCGCTGCCAGGCATGCACGACCTCTTCAGCCAATACCGCTGCATCCATGAGCCCCAAATTGACACCCTGACCTGCCAACGGATGAATGCTGTGGGCAGCATCACCGACTAGCGCAAAATGCTCTTGAACATACTGACGGGCATGGCGCTGCACAAGCGGAAAACGATGCGCCTGATCGCAGACCTTAACAGAGCCTAGCCGGTGGCCTAACGCTTGAGCCAGCGCATCGCCCAACGCTGAGCGAGAGCTACTGCACAGCTCAGCTGCATGCTCTGGGGTTGTCGACCATACAATTGAGCAGTAGCGATCGTCGTCCGCCACCGTTAAGGGCAGAAACGCTAGCGGACGACCATCGATAAACGCTTGCCGCGCCGTACCGCCGTGCGGCTTAGCACACTGCACGGTGGTCACTACCGCGTCTTGCTGCATAGCATCGCTAGCCACTTCAATGCCGGCCATTTCGCGCAGTGACGAATGCGCGCCATCGGCCGCTACGATCAGCGGGGCGTGTAGTTGGCGCCCGTCATCCAGCACCAGCCAATCCCCATCGGCCTGCTTATCGGCCTTCTGACTAGCGCGTTGCAAGGCCTGAATACTGGTACCAAAAAACGTCGTAACGTTAGGATGATCGATCACCTGGCTATTGAGCGCGGCTAGCGTGACCGCATTTTCCACAATATGCCCCAATACCAGAACACCCGCCTCATCGGCAGAAAACGCAATGTCACCGCTACCCTCAGCGTCCCATACCTGCATACCGCGATAAGGCGTTATCCGGGTTTGCTGCATCGCGGGCCAAGCCCCTAAATGCGTCAACAACCGCTGTGAAACCGGCGTTAATGCGCTGACTCGCGGGGCGGGCAGTGCGCTAGCTGCCTGCTTCAGACTAACGGGCCCGGGCAGTGCTTCAACAAGCGCCACCCGCATGCCCGCTTGAGCCAGCAGCGCGCAAAGCGCAGAGCCGACCATGCCGCCACCGACGATAACGGCCTCAAACCGCTCAACCAGCGGCGCTCCTGGTGCAGCATTCATCTGCCATGCAGTGTTCGTGTGCATAGTTTTGTGTTCCTTGTTTGCGGCACTAGCGCTCTAACCCCATCGCGCGGCGCGCAAGGCTGCGACGCAATGGCCCGATGAGGTTCAAACCAATTAATCCCGCAGCGCGAGCGTGGGGCAGTAGCGGAAACGAAAGGCCAAACAGACGCACTAAGCCATCACTAAACCGGATCACGTTAGCGCGATCTTGGGAGCGCTGCTGTTCGAAGGCTAGCAGGGTCGTTATGTCGCCCAATGGCCGCTGATCGAGCGCGCCTTGTGCTAGCGCATCGACTAGATCCATGACTCCGCGCAGTGCCAAATTAAACCCTTGACCGGCCACCGGGTGCAACGCGTGAGCAGCATTACCTAATACGGCAAGCCCTGGGCGAACCGGCTCGTCAGCTGTCACCAATGAGAGAGGATAGACGTGACGAGTCCCTACTCGGGTAAAGCGACCTACGCGATCGCCGAAGGCATGCTGTAATTGCAGCAGGAATTCACGCTCAGACAGCGCCAGCCTTGCTTGCTCGCTACCGCTGGGGTGCGTCCATATCAGCTCCATCGCCTGCCCGGGAAGCGGTAGCAATGCCATAGGCCCCAGCGGCGTAAAGCGCTCGTAAGCAACGCCCTGATGGGGCTGGCTAACACCCACATGAGCAATCAAGGCAGTTTGCTCATACGATTCGCGGCGACTGCCGATGCCCAGCTGCTCTTTAAGCCCCGAGCGGCCACCGTCAGCGAGCACCGTTAGCCCTGCCGTTAATTGACTACCATCGGAAAGCTGCAAGTGATGCCCGCCCGCCACGGGCGTAAGCTGCTCAACCGTGGCGGGGCAGTGCCAGGCTAACGGCAGCTGAGTAAGACGCTGATGAAGTACACGCCCCATCCATGCATTAGGTATCACATGGCCAAGCGCGGCGATGCCCAGCTCATCTGCGCTTAGCCGCGTCGCGCCTAGGCGGCCGCGCTCACTGATATGGATACGCCGTATCGGGGTTGCCTCGCGACGCATCGCCTCCCAAACACCCAACTGCTGAAAGCGCTGCGCAGAACCTTCCGCAATAGCGCTGGCGCGAGCATCAAAGCTGGGCTGCCACTGCGTTTCCAACGGCTTCGCCGGTAGCGGAGCAGATTCGACAATCGCGACCCGCCAGCCATAGCGCTCTATCAACGGTGCCAGGGCGCAGCCTAAGCTTGCACCGACCAACCCTCCCCCGATGATCACAATGTCATGGGTCAATGGTTGCTCAGCCGCTGAATCAGACTGCTGCATTGGCTTTCCCCTCTCATTACCGCCACCCAAAGGCAACTAATAATTCGTAACGTAAATTACATAAAGGCTATTATAGAGATTTTTAATTGCTTAATTCTTAGCCATTAATGCTTCAATTTCATTCACCTGCTTAGGCACATCGGCCGTCAACACTTCGTGACCATCGCTTGTTACCACCACGTTGTCTTCAATGCGAATGCCGATACCGCGAAAGACAGCAGGAATGTCGTTATCGCTAGGTATGTAAAGGCCTGGCTCAACGGTAAGCACCATGCCTGCCATCAATGGCTGAGGCGTCTTTTCGTCTAGCCGATAGGCGCCGACATCGTGCACATCTAGGCCTAGCCAGTGTGACGTTGAATGCAGATAAAAACGGCGATAACTCTCGTCATCAATGCGCGCCTGAACCTCTCCATCCAGCAAGCCCAACGCTATTAGCCCAGCCGTTAAATCGTGCACCACGCCAGTGTGAATATCTGCGAGCGATACTCCCGGCCGTATAGCGTTCACGGCCTTTTCTTGAGCGGTTAATACTACTTGATAGAGTGCTCGCTGAGCGTCACTAAATTGCCCAGTGACGGGAAACGTGCGGGTAATATCCCCAGCGTAAAGATCGAATTCGGCACCGGCATCAATGAGTACTAAAGACTCATCGGCGAGTGGCGCGCTGTTCTCAATATAGTGCAGTACACAAGCGTTGGCACCGCTGCCGACAATCGTGCTGTAGGCGGGGCCGCTGGCGCCTTGCCATACAAATTCATGCTCTAACTCGGCCTGTAGCTGATATTCACTCAGCCCAGGCCGCGATACCTGCATGGCACGCCTATGGGCGCGGGCGGATATCAGCGCCGCATGACGCAGCAGAGCAATCTCCGCCTCGCTTTTGATCAAACGCATGGCATGAATCAACGGGCTCACGTCCAGCCAGCCTTTTAGCGGCGGCTTTCCACGTCTCAGCCCTGCCTGTGCTGACATCAACGCATCTTCTGCAATGGCCACGGCCTCGGCGCTGTCTAGAGGTAAATAAAGCAGCTCACGCTCGGCTAACAGCTCGGGCAGCCGCTCATCGCGGTCAGCGTTTTCGAACGCCTGATCAATCCCATGCTCTGAGATCACGCCGGCAGCGCCCAAGCGGCGACCTGTCCACGCCTCCAGAGCAGGATCCCGGTCCTGACAGAACACCACGCTCTCGTTGCCCGCTTTTCCGGGGAGCAGCAGCAATAGCGCATCGGGCTCACGAATGCCCGTGAGATAGTAGAAATCGCTGTTCTGACGAAAGGCGAACTCACTGTCGCGTGACCGGGTCATTAGCCCGGCACCTACAAGAATAACGGCGACGTTATTCGGCAGCTGGGCCATTAAGGCGTCACGGCGGCGGCGATATTCAGCCACGCCTATCGCAGATGGCCGAGGTAACAACTCAGGCAGCATAAAGCCTCCAAGCAGCAGAATTAATGAACGGGTGCGTCAGTTTGTTCTACTTGCGGCATGCCGGGATGCTGCTCGGTGTAAAGCAGCATAGCAGCCATACGGGCATGCTCGGTAAGCGCAAAAAGATCGTTTTCGTTTTCGGGGCTATCGTCGATATCGGCCTCCATTCGGCCGACCCCCTCTAGGTCCTCAATTGCCTCGCACAGCGCTTGCGACCAGCGCTCGCGAAGCTCGTTATCGGCCACTTCATCGACCACTTCGATAAAGCCTTGCGTCCATTCTTTAAGCCCCTGCGCCTGCTCTCCTAAAGAGAACAATTCATCAGGCAGCAGCGGCGTGTAATCCAGATCGCTGGCGCTTAACGCCTCCAACGTTTGGCGCCGCCAACCTAATAGGCGCTCTGCGCTGGCAGGATCACGGGGCTGTTCAATGCCCAGGCTCTGGCAAACCTCTTCCAGCCATGTCGCTGCGCTAACATCGCGCAGTGCTAGCAAAGCGCAAAGGCGGCCATCTAAAAATGCCGGTGACTGCATGCTGCCATGCAGTAAGAAAACATCTGCTACGTCAGAGAAATCCTGGCGCTCATCAATCAATGACATCGTTTCACTTGCTCCACTGGATAGGTTGGGATCGTATTGGCGATAGTGCTTACGCGTTGACCGCGTACAAGCGCCTCTCTTATAGTGAGCGACGTCTATCTTCCTATGCTGTGATGTTAACGCATTGGGCCCCTTGCTGGCCCGTGCTGGAGTCTTTGATGAGTAACGCCAAGCGGCCAACCAAAGAAATAACCCTGTTAGGGCGCGGTTATGTCATTGCCTGCGACACGGGCCAAGAAGCAAAACTGGACCGTGCCGCGCGCTACCTAGATCGCGCTATGCAGGGCATTAATGCGCAAAGTAGCGCCTTGGGAAGTGAGCGTGTTGCTATCATGACAGCGCTCAATATTACCCACGAGTTGCTCGAAGCAATAGATGAGCACCGTGCTGGCGAAGCGAATCTTAATCGCCTTAACGATCGACTTGACCGGGTGCTCGCCAAAACCCGTCAGCGCTAGTTAACGTTTTAACCAACACTTTGGCATTAGCCACGGCTCTGTTAGGATGACGGAGTTCTCTGGGGTGTACGCCAGTCGTTATAGTCCCTCGAGCCTATGCGCAGTACCCAGGGGGCCAAATGCTAGCCAGACCCGTGTGCATGTCCGTGCGTCGGAAAGCCTGACGGTCTGGCTGCGGCCACCCACCTTGAACCAGTAGGTTCAGGGCCAGAACGGCAGCGGCACCTTGGAGAACACCTCTGTATGAGCGTAAAGATATAGGGGAATAGCGGTTTATGAACAATCTCCATCACGCTACCGCACTACCCGACGTTGATAAACGCGCGCTACGCCGCTTTTTACGTCATCAGCGCAACGCCCTTTCCCAGCAAGAGCAGCATGTTGCGGCACAGCGCCTGTGTCATCAGCTTAAAACCCTGCCTGAAATTCGCCGCGCGCGACGCTTAAGCCTATATCTGCCTGTTAACGGCGAAATTGACCCAACCCCGCTCCTTACCTGGTTACGCAGGCGAAAGGTAGATGTGTACTTGCCCGTTTTACGGCCATTTAGTGACAATAATCTTTGGTTTGTTGCCTACCGCTCGGACACCCCCATGGTCAAAAACCGCTTTGGCATTTGGGAGCCTGACGAGCGATTTAGCGCCAAGCGTTGTAATCGCCTGCCCGCCTGGGCCCTAGACACGCTCATCGTGCCGCTAGTGGGGTTTGACGCCCAGGCCAATCGCATGGGCATGGGTGGCGGCTTTTATGACCGCAGCTTAGCGTTTATGCACCGCCTCGGCCCTTCACCTGCCCTGATCGGCGTCGCCCACGCTTGCCAGCAAGTCGCTTCGCTGCCGATTGAACCCTGGGACGTGCCTTTAAAGGCCGTGGTGAGCGACCAAGGCTGTGTACGCCGTCGATAAACTGCCATAAAAAAAGCTGATTCTGTCAAGAATCAGCTCATATGCTGCCTATCAACTGCACCTTGTCGGTTAACGGCGCTGCTGCAAAACGCTGTGGATTAACTTCCCGACAACGCCTGCGCATAACCCGTGGCGAGCACTCCTAATGCAAACACCACCATCAACGCCATCACCATATCAGGCTTCTTCCGCCGCATGCTGCTTCTCCAACACCTTTACTGTTACCGAATGTCTTAAACCTGCCCTCTATTTCCGATCAAAACGTCGTGGCAGATTCGATTAATTTCGGCCACGACTATAGGGCTATAAGGGCACCGTTGACAACAGCGTAACCAACATTTTTTCACGCTTAATGAAACGTTTTCGTTAACAAATGTTGCCTAGCTGCTCTGGCGTTCAGGGTAAGCAACCACTTACACTGGTACAAACGATATTAGGCCATGAATAAGCGATAAGCGGGGTTATCACTCTCCCGCCAATAGCGGTAGCCAATAGCGTCTAAATGCTCAGCCACATGAGACCTGTCGCCATTAGGCACTTGCATGCCCACCAGCACACGACCATAGGCAGCGCCATGGTTACGATAGTGGAACAATGAGATATTCCAGTCATGGGGCAGCTGGGTAAGGAAGTTCATTAGCGCGCCCGGGCGTTCAGGGAACTCAAAGCGATAGACTTCCTCTTCAAAACGCTCGCTGGGGCGTCCGCCGCTAAGATGGCGAATATGCAGCTTCGCCAACTCGTTATCAGTAAGATCTTCTACCTGATAGTCATTTTCACGAAGTTTGTCGATCACCGCCTGACGGTCTTCTCCACCCGGCTTCACCTGGATCCCCACGTAAACATGCGCTTCAGTGCTGTCGGCATAACGGTAGCTAAACTCAGTCACCATACGCTTGCCTAGCGTACGGCAGAATTTTTTAAAACTACCGGGTTTTTCGGCAATGGTGACCGCCAGGATCGCTTCGCGCTGTTCGCCTAGCTCCGTGCGTTCGGCAATGTGCTGCAGGCGGTCAAAATTGGTATTTGCGCCGGAGTTAATGCACAGCAGCGTTTGCCCTTCAGCACCGGTTTGCTGAATATACTTTTTCAGTCCTGCCAGCGACAGCGCGCCAGAAGTTTCCGCCACGGCCCGAGTGTCCTCAAAAATATCTTTCACCGCCGCGCACATTTCATCGGTATTGACGGTAATGACATCATCAACCAGGTCTTTCACTAGCGAAAAAGGCACCTCACCAATTTGCGCTACCGCGACGCCTTCGGCAAACACGCCCACTTGATCGAGCACGACCCGCTCCCCGGCTTCGAGAGCCGCTTTGAGGCATGCGCTGTCTTCGGCTTCCACACCAATCACTTTGATATCGGGACGCAAATATTTAACGTATGCCGCCACGCCGGCAATCAGCCCGCCGCCGCCAACCGGTACAAAGATGGCATCTAGCCGCCCGGCGTGTTGGCGCAAAATCTCCATCCCCACCGTGCCCTGCCCAGCGACCACATCAATATCGTCAAAGGGAGGAATATAGGTATAGCCATGCTCGCTAATCAGCTCCTGCGCATGCTCCGCCGCCGCAGCGAAAGCATCACCTTTCAGTATGACCTTGGCGCCCCTAGCGCGTACCGCCTGCACTTTAATCTCGGGCGTGATACGCGGCATCACAATCACGGCCTTAACACCCATGAGTTTCGCGGCCATGGCGAGCCCCTGCGCGTGATTACCAGCAGAAGCCGCAATCACACCTTTGTCTTTTTGCGCCTGGGTTAGCTGCGCCATTTTGTTGTAAGCACCGCGAATCTTGAACGAAAACACCGGCTGTAGATCTTCACGCTTAATCAGAATCTGGTTATTGAAGCGACGCGACAAAAAGGGTGCAGGGGAAATCGGGGTCTCACAAGCAGCTTCATAAACGCGGGCTTGGAGGATCTTTTTGACGGTTGCTTCTAGCATGCGGGTATCCCAAGGGAAGAACGTGAACGGACAAAGCTTTTATTGGTAGCAGATTACGGCTAGCGGCGTCTAGCCGTGTTTCCATCGGCAAGCACCGTTTAGGCCGTTATACTAACGTCACTACCTCATTTCTAATGCACAGGCTTGCTATGAATCAGGATGAATTGAAGGCCGCGGTGGCGGACGCTGCGATTGAAGAAATTAAATCTCAGCTCGAAAAAGATACCATCTTAGGCATTGGTACGGGCTCTACGGCCAATCTATTTATTGATCGCCTCGGCCCGCTACGTCATCTATTTCAAGGTGCCGTGGCCAGTTCCGACGCCAGTGCTAAACGTCTCGAAAAACTCGGCATTGAGGTATTTGAGCTCAATAGCGTTGGCACGGTGCCCTTTTATATCGACGGCGCAGACGAAGTAAATGCTAACTTACATATGATTAAAGGCGGCGGCGCTGCGCTTACCCGTGAAAAGATTGTCGCCGCCTGCGCTGAGCGCTTTATCTGCATAGCAGATGGCTCAAAGTACGTGCCTAAGCTAGGCAGCTTCCCGTTACCGGTTGAGGTTATTCCCATGGCACGTTCGTATGTCGCCCGTGAGCTAGTGGCGCTGGGTGCAGAGCCGGTTTACCGCCAGGGAGTGCTGACAGACAACGGTAATCCTATTATCGACTGCTACGATTTCATGATTAGTGACCCTGTCGCGATGGAGGCCAAAATCAATGCCATCGTCGGCGTCGTCACCAACGGCCTGTTTGCCGCTCGCAGCGCCGATATTCTGCTGTTGGGTAAACCCGGCGGCGTAGAGCGCATAGTTCTTTAAATCAGTTCTTTAAATGAGCCCGTTAAATGGGACCGCTAAATTAGCCCGTTAAGTCAGTGCGCTAACGAGGTAACAACGCTTCCAGCCCTTCAAGCGTGCGGGCCAGTGCACCAGTATGGCGATGAATCACTTCCCGACCGGCTTGCCCCACTTGAAGGGCAAGCTGCGGATTAGCGAAATAATGCGCTAAGGCGCTCGCCAAAGCCTCCGGGGTTTCGACCAGCGTTAGCGCCCCTGCCGCCTGTAGCGGCTCAGCCACATCGGCAAAATTTTCGATATAAGGGCCGCTGAGCACAGGCCTTCCTAGCGCTGCCGGTTCTAGCACGTTGTGCCCTCCAAGCGGCACCATACTACCCCCCACAAAGGCCACACGGCCCGCCGCATACAGCGTTGCTAGTTCGCCCAGCGTATCACCTAGATAAACCTGTGTTTGCGCCGTCACGGGCTGCTGCTGGCTGCGGCGGCTGAGCGCCCAACCTGCGGCAAGGCAAGCGTTGGCTACGTCATCAAAACGCTGGGGATGGCGGGGTACCACTATCAGCAGCGCCTCTGGATAGCGTCGTAGCAGCTGGCTATGGGCCTCAAGCAATAACGCCTCTTCACCTTCACGAGTGGAACCGGCCACCCAAACTGCGCGCTCTCCCCACTCATGAAGTAAGCGCTCACCCTCTCTGAGGGCCTTTTCCTGACTGGCCATTTCGAACTTTAACGAGCCAACGAGGCTGATGGTTTCTGCACGGCAACCGAGCGCTTTAAAACGCTCGGCGTCTGCCGGTGACTTCGCGGCTAGCCAGCGAATATCGGCAAGGGTGCTGGCCATTAACGGGCGTAAGCGCTGGTAGCGTTTGAAAGCCCGTGGCGATAAACGCCCATTAACGAGAGCCACCGGCACGTCTTGTTGGCGACAGGCATGTATCACGTTGGGCCACAGCTCGGTTTCAAATAAAATAGTCAGCTCAGGCTGAACACGCCGCACAAAGCGTTTAGTCGCGCCGGGAAAATCCAGCGGCAGAAAGCAATGCGTCAGCCGAGCTTGATCGTGGGAGGACTGCTCATCGATCAGTGTCTTGACCTGCCCGGCGCCACTAGCCGTCATGGTCGTCAGCACAACGCTGTGCCCTGGATAAGACTTTAAGAGCCCTTCAATCAGCGGACGGGCGGCGCGCGCTTCACCCACCGAGGCACAGTGCAGCCAGATACGTGGCGCGGGCGGAAGCTGCCCAAGCCTTATTCCAAGACGCTGCCATCGTGAGTGAGTGCTTACTTGCTCTCGCCAGATGCGCCAGCCGATCAGCGGCGATAGCGTATAGAGCGCCGCTGAGTACGCAAGCCGTGGCCAAGCCGGTGAGGCCATTAGCGCTCGCGATCTAGAATGGAGCTAATCATCGCAGAGGTAGAGACACCGTCTTCAAACCCAAGCACCTTGACCTCGCCTCCATTGGCAATAACGGCGGCTCCTCCGGCGATATCTTCGGGCCGGTAGTCACCCCCTTTCACCAAAATATCCGGCAGTATCGATTCGATCAGCGCTTGGGGCGTGTCATCACTAAACGGCACGACCCAATCCACGGCGCCGAGCCCCGCTAACACCTGCATACGTCGGATTAGCGGATTGATTGGCCGCTTAGGCCCCTTTAGACGGCCAATGGAAGCATCGTCATTGACTGCCACTACTAAACGGTCACCGAGCCGCTTGGCCTGCTCTAGGTAGGCAACATGTCCGGCGTGCAAAATATCAAAGCATCCGTTGGTCATCACCACCCGCTCACCGCGCAGCTGAGCAGCACGCACCGCATCCGCCAGCACAGTGGGCTCAATCACGCCAAACTCGGCCAGTTTGTCGCCGTGTAACGCAGTATACAGCTCGGCAATCGACAGGATCGCCGTGCCTGGTTTGGCCACCACTAACCCCGCGCCTAAATTAGCCAGCATCATTGCTTCGGGCAGAGCGTGCCCCGCTGCTAATGCCAACCCCATCAGGCCAATAACGGTATCGCCGGCACCGGTCACATCGAACACTTCCTGGGCACGCGTCGGTAAATGCAGCGGCGGCTGGCCTTCGCGGATCAGCGTCATGCCTTTTTCACTACGGGTAATGAGCAGCGCTTCCAACGCTAACTCAGCGCGCAGCGCTTCACCGCGGCTTGATAACTCAGCATCGGTGGCGCAGGGGCCAACAACCGCTTCAAACTCAGCTAGATTGGGGGTCATTAAACTCGCCCCGCGGTACTTGCTGAAATCTTGTCCCTTGGGATCAATCAACACGCGCTTACCGCTGGCACGCGCCTTAGCGATGAGGCTTTCAACTTGGTTCAGCGTGCCTTTGCCGTAATCAGAAAGGATCACAATATCGCAGTGAGGTAGCGCCGCTTCCACGTGAGCTAAAAGCTCGGTGGTATCGACACTATCCAAGCGCTGCTCAAAGTCTAGGCGCAGCAGCTGCTGATTACGACTCATCACACGAAGCTTAGTAATCGTTGGCACATCGGCACTGTGTTGAAAGTAAGTGCTCACACTGGAAGCCATAAGGCTTGCTTCCAACAGCTGAGCATTATCGTCTTGGCCCACCACTCCAGCCAATACGGCGTGGCCTCCTAGCGAGGTAATGTTCAATGCCACATTAGCGGCTCCGCCCGGGCGGTCCTCAACGTCTTCGACGCGCACCACCGGCACCGGCGCCTCTGGCGAAATACGCGAAGTACCACCGTGCCAATAGCGGTCTAACATCACATCCCCCACGACCAGCACACGGGCATGCTCTAGGGCAGTTAAATCAATTTTCATGGATGCTCCTTAACGCTAGCCGTTACAGCGGTATGCGCCAAAAGTGCATCTAACTTGGCGATAACATCATCTGCTTTAATCAGCATCATGGCGCTGGGATGACGAACTCGCTGGCCCCAATTAACGTCCTCCACCGATTTGTGGAGATAGGTACGCACAGCCTCTGGATAAGCGTTGACCGCGAAGTCACGCCAGCAATAGGGCGCAGCGCGCATAGGGTTGGTCGATGCATATAGCCCCAGCGCCGGTGTGCCCACGGCGTTGGCCATATGAATAGGCCCAGTATCCGGTGCGATCACTGCGCGGGCTTGGTCAATTAGCGCCAGAACCCCTTTCAAGGACGTGCCGCCAATAGCATTAATGACGCTGTCAGGCTGACAAAGCGTTTCAATGTGATCGCCTATTGCACGCTCTTGAACACTACCCCCGCCGGTCAACACGCTTTTAAGACCGTGATGTACCCAAGCATGTTCAATAACACTGGCGTAGCCTTCTACCGACCAATTGCGGAAATTACGCAGGCGAACGTTGCTGCAAGGATTAATCACGAGATAAGGCGTCTCGCCGCTAATCACGCGCGCCTCGTTTAACGCCGTCGACGAGATGGGTAAATCCCATTCCAATCGGTCGTCTTCTACGCCCAGCACGCGTGCAAAGTCCATAAACGACTCCAGCACGTGAGCATTGGAATGGGGCGCTAGCTGATACTGGGTAAACCAGTGCTGGGCATCTTTGGCACGCGCTTTGTCGTAACCCACCCGCACATTGGCCTTTAGCCCCAGTGACAGAACGCTGGCGCGAATGGCCTGCTGCATATGCAGCAGTACGTCAAAGCGAGTATCGGCAAGCTGACGCCACAGCGCGCGCATGCCGGCAAGGCCGGTTGATTTGTCGTAAACGACGAACTCGACCCCGGAAAGGCCTGCCAGTAGACTGTGCTCCCCCTTACCTATAATCCAGGTAATACGTGCGTCAGGCCACTGGCGCTGTAACGCCCGCACCGTGGGCACCAGATTGCATACGTCTCCTAAAGCAGAGAGGCGCAAAATGGCAATGTGTTTGGGCTGAACAGGCAGAGAGGGCTTCATGCGCTTAGCGGCACTCCGGCAGAAAAATAGTCTGATTTTACATGATGCAGACAGTTTATGTGACGCACCGGGAACACACCAAATTCATCCGGGCTTATTCACGAGCGATTATTGGCGCAGGCAGGGGCTCATTGTGGGTGAAGCCCCGGGGCGAGGTAGCAGCTTTTTTCTGCAGGCAACGCCTACTGAACAATGGGTATTAAGGCCTTATCGACGCGGTGGTATGGCGGCCAGGCTAAGTGAGAAACGCTACTTTTGGACAGGAACTGAGCGTACACGAGCGTTTCGTGAGCTGCGCTTAACCGCTACTCTTTTTGCGCAAGGGCTCCCCGTACCGCGCCCCGTCGCCAGCTGCGTTACCCGGCATGGTTTAACCTATGAGGCTGCGTTGATGACGGTACGCATCCCCGGTGCACGGGCGCTAGCCGAGCTGCTTAACCGTCGCCAGGCAGATGATGCGTTATTGCAGCAAGTAGGCTCGATGATTAAACGCTTTCATCAGGCAGGGCTTGATCACGTGGACTTAAATGCCCGCAATATTCTGATCGATAGTAACGACACGCCGTGGTTGATCGACTTAGATCGCTGCCGGCTACGTTCGCCGGGCAAGTGGCAGAACGACAACTTAACGCGCCTGAAGCGATCGCTCATTAAATTTAACGCGGAAAATAGCTATTCATCAATACTAGACGGCTATCAGTAATTACATAGCTTTTACACTAAGCCTTTTGCTCTAACAGCTCTTTTGCTAACTGCATCACGTCATCAACCACAATATCAGGCACGCCAAGAGAGCAAGAAACAGAGCGGCTATTGTCTCTCGTCAAAAACCACTCGGGCAGAGACTCTTTAAATAGCACAATTTGCCTGACACCTAGAATGTGGGCAATGTGAGAAGGCCCACAGTCATTGCTAACAAAAATCTTACATCCTTCTACCATGCTAAACAGAAGATCGACACTCGGCTGATTAAAGACCGTATATCCTTTGCTTTTTAGTATGCTTGTTTCTTCAGTTTCTTGCGGGCCCGTAATGAAAAACACGTTTTTCTCACCGTTTTCGACAAACTGATCAGCCAACTGCATGTATTTTTCTATTGGCCACTTCTTTTCCTCTTTACCTGCCCCCGGAACGAGCAAAACACTGTCTAAAAAACGTTCATCGTGGCTAATAAACTGTTTCAAATAAGGAACAGAAGATGCGCATGTTTCATTCATTAATTGTAAAAATAAATCTGCTCTATAGATAGATACATCTAACGGTAGCGTATGCGTGTAAAAAGCCCCCGTTTTCTTAAACCCAACGCGATGAGGTATCTTCAACAACAGCATTTGTAGAGCAACACCAATACTCGAAGGTCTCAAATTGAACCCGATATCAAAATTATATTTTTTAAGTAAATAAAATTGATCTCTCTTGTTAATAACTTCTAAACTATCTAAAAATCCACTATCGACAAGAAAACTAGCACCGTTGTTTTTTGTTACGCCAACCAATTTAGCCCCAGGGTACTTTTCCCTTAGCATCACTAAAAATGGCACGTGCACTAAATGGGCACCAAAAAAAGGCCTGTTATGTAAAAAAATCACAATATGGCGTTCATTTAATAGCATTGTCATTTTTGGACTAACTCTTTATATCGCTGACTATATTTCTCAGCCATCGCATCGCTACTGTAAAGATGCAGTGATGAAAATGCAGTATCTATAACATGATGCCTTAACATAGCGTTGTCTCTGAGCATTAAGAGCCGATCTTTTATTTCACTAGCACAGTCAACAGAAACCAGAAAACCTGTTTCATTAGTTTTTATAAGATCAGGAATGCCGCCGACATCGCTCGCTATAATAGGGACACGAGCATTCATTACATCTAAAAGCACCGACCCTAACCCTTCATTTCTTGAGGGGAATACAAAAACATCAAATCCAGACAAATAATCATTAACATTATCTTTAAAGCCCGCCCAGACAATATTGCGAATACCTTCGCTTTCTTTTTTAAGCGCTGCTTCGTCTTCGCCTTTACCAAAAAAAACAAAAACATACTCGGGGTAATCATGTTCTAAACTTTTGGCTACATCCATTAACACACGTTGCCCCTTATGACGATCCACAAGCGCACCAGCATGCCCAACAATAATTTTGTTTGGATATTGCTGCCTAAACTCAATGGCTACTTTCGGGTCGTTTACAGCGCCAGAATGAGCGCTTGGAATTGTGTATATAGGAGATGTGGTAAAGCTTTTTAGCTGCTCGGCAATAACGCTAGAAATCGCCACGCAGTAGCCTGCATTTCGATAAAAAACAGTATTGCTCCATTTACGCTTAATCGGCGTATCGACACGGCGAGTAATAATATAAGGCGTTTGATAAAGCTTATTATGCAGCCAGGCCCAATGCACTGCTTTGGCTTCATGCGCATGGACAATATCAGCGCTGCCTGCCTGCCTATGGCCAGCCAATTGATGACCTGCATTAACAAAGACCACGCCCGGGGTCTCGGCTAGTTCAGCACGTAGCGGTGACGATAATTGACACACGAGTGTTTGGCGCTTTATCTCACTTAGCTTAGCGAGTGCTTGAATTAAAAGGACTGTTTGACGCTCTCCTCCACGAAAGCCTTTGGCCAGATTGACATGAATAATGTGCAAAAGCGCCTCCTGGGAGATATTGTGGCTTTAAAAGCCGATATAATAGCATTGCTTTCTCATTCTCTGACAGGACAGACATCCTCATGCCCGCTGGCGTTAGCGTAGTTATCATCACTCGAAATGCTGCCTCGACGCTGCAGCGTACTCTGGACGCCGTGCAATGTTTCGATGACGTTGTGGTTTATGACAACGGCTCAAGCGACGACACAACGCATATTGCCTCTGGCTATTCGAACGTTTCACTGCATGAAGGTGACTTTCTTGGCTTTGGCCCGACAAAGCGTTTTGCGGTCTCTTTAGCGAAACATGACTGGATCTTGTCGCTAGATGCCGACGAGGCTCCCTCCATGGAGCTTATTGAGGCCATCGCCTCATGGTGCCCCAGCGCTGCCTCTAACGATCTTGGACAGATACGACGCGAGAATTGGATGATGGGCAGGCCTGTTCGCTATTCAGGGTGGGGTAATGACTGGCTCGTGCGTCTATTCAACCGACGCTGCCATAATTTTAATGATGCGATGGTTCACGAATCTATTCTATTGAGCGAGACCAGCCGTCTGCAGCGATTGTCAGGCATCATTGAGCATACTGCCGTGACAGATTTGTCTCAGTTTCTTGAAAAAATAAACCGCTACTCGAGCCTTCGCGCCGAGTCCGGAAAGCTTAAACACTATCCTGCAGCTATCGTTTTTCTAAAAGCCATCTTTGCTTTTTTACGTACTTATGTCCTGCAGCACGGTTGGCGCGACGGTTGGAGAGGATTAGTCATTTCTGTTTCGAACGCCAACGGCGTATTTTGGAAATATATGAAACAGTCGGTAAGAAACCGCCAATAATCTCAGAGCTGTCCCTGAGAATCACCCTTTTAAAAGCAGGCGACACTAGATTATTTACGGAATTCGTCTGACAAAATAGGTTATCTATGCATCCTCGTGCTATTCAAAAAATAGCGTTAGTTATTATTGGCTTATGTCTTGGCTATGCAGTCACTGTACTGACACGCCTGCCGTGGTGGACACTGTTTATTGTCGCTGCCGTATGGATTGGCCTGGGGCTAAAACTGCGCTGGGGCCAACCCTCTAATGCACGCTATCGCAAAATCTGGCCGTGGTCACTGTTGCCGCTAAGCCTTTGGGGTATCTACGTTTACTTAGCAGATAGTTTTGGCATTGTCGACTTAGGGGCAGTGTTTTTCCATCTCCAGGCTGGCATCGCCGAGCATGGTGGTGCGGGTAAAATGTTTACCGCTGTGCTTTATACGCTGGTCATGATCGGCGTGCTGGCAGCGGTCACCTGGCTATCGCGCCACGACCAACGCTGGCGCTTAGCCGAGCGTTTTTTCGCTATTGTACTACTGGCTAGCAACCCGCTGCTGTTTGGCTTAGGCCAGCGCAGCGCATCCATTGTCACTGATGATGGGGCTTGGCTGGACCGGCGCTATAAGGCACCGCCTACCGAAGAGCTACAAGATCCGCCTAATTTACTCATCATGTATTTAGAGAGCCTCGAACGAACTTACTCTAATGAGCTTTTCGGCGATGTCTACGCAGATCTCGACGCGCTCGGAGAACGAGGCGCAGTCTTTGAAGGTATACGTCAGATGGATAACACCGGCTGGACGATGGCCGGAATGATCGCCAGCCAGTGTGGCGTCCCTCTAATGCCAGCTGGCCTTATCCACGACTCTCAATTTGAGCCGCTTTCAAAAGTTGCACCTGGCGTCGATTGTCTTGGTGACGTACTTGCTGCGCAGGGCTATCAACTGAGCTATTTAGGCGGTGCCAGTACTCAGTTTGCAGGTAAGGGGCTGTTCTATCGTGGCCATCAATTCAATAATGTGAAAGGCCGTGAAGATCTAGAACCGCTGCTAGATGACCCTGAGTATGTCAACAGCTGGGGGCTGTATGACGACTCGCTTTACGATATTACCGCCGACGAAATACGCCGACTAGATAGCGAAGGTAACGGCCCCTGGGGCGTTGTGAGCCTCAACCTTGCAGGCCATGCGCCCCACGGTTACCCCTCGCAAGCCTGTGTGGAACAGCAGGGCGAGTTCGATGGGCAGGATATCCTGTATTCCGTGCAGTGCTCGGCGTGGCTAGCGCGTCATTTTATTGAGCGCTTAGAGGCAGAGGGGCTTCTCGATAATACCCTCGTCATGGTGCTCAGTGATCATCTTACGATGCGCGTGTCGGTCTGGGATCAGCTGACGGCGATGGACCGTGATAATACGCTGATTATGATCGGAGATGGTATTGAGCCCCAGCGCATTCGCCGCGATGCGACGACGCTGGATATCTTTCCTACGCTGCTGGATGCGCTTGGGTTTAATTTAGCAGAGCAGCGTGCCGGCCTCGGAACGTCGTTACTCAGTGATAAGCAGACACTGGTGGAGATCCATGGCATTGAGGTGGTGAATCAGCGCCTAAGAGAGGAGACAGCGCTCCAGCATCGCTTGTGGGAAGGTATATCGCCTCAGCGCCGCGAACCTCAGGAAGCCCCTCCTCCTTTAGAGCAAACGCTGGAAACGCCCGCAGACATTGCCGACGAAATTGAGATCATTCATTAGCCATCATGCCGTCGCGCTGCGGGTCAGCGTGTATTGCTTTATACACCTGATCAACGCTCAGCTGATTAAGGCAATTGGTATGCCCTAATGGACAAGTGCGCTCAAAGCAGGGCGAGCAGGATAGTGCAAGATAATGGATGGCGGCGTTATCCGTCATGGGCGGCGTGTAGACGGGCGATGAAGAGCCATAGAGCGCATGAACGCGAACCCCTACCGCCGCCGCCACGTGCATCAAACCTGAATCGTTGGTGACCACCTGTCGGCAATCGGCGAGTAGATCAACCGCATCGGCCAGCTGAGTTTTACCGCACAGATTATGGGCATGGGCAAGCCCTTGCACTATCGCCTCCCCTGCCGCGTGATCTTTTTGCCCACCCAGCACGCGCACCTCGAAACCGTCTTGCACCAGCCGTTTTGCTAATGCATGAAAATAACTGACGGGCCACTGTTTGGCAGGGCCATACTCCGCGCCCGGCATCAAACCAACGGCCGGGCGTGATGAAAGCGAGTGAGCTAGGTACAGGTTCACCAGGTTATCGCTGTCAATCTGCAAACAAGGCTTGGGTAATAAAAAGTTGCCTCTCTCCGTTTCAGCCAGCGGTAGCCCAAGCGATACAAAGCGCTTTACCGTTTGGTCAAGCACCTGCTTATTGAGCTTACGGCACTCTTTAAGCAGCCCGTAACGATGCTCACCGGTAAAGCCAACACGCTCGGGTATCCGCGCCATAAAGGGAATAAGCGCGGCCTTCCAAGACCGGGGCAGCACAATGGCGCGATCAAAGCGCCCACGCAGCTGTTTGGCAAGCTTCCGACGGCTAGCCAAGCCAAACTCTCCGTGGCCCACCGTCAGTGGCAAGACCTCATCCACTTCGGGCATGCGCTCTAAAATAGGCTGCGACCACGCCGGCGCAACGACGGCAATCGTCGCACCGGGCTGGCGGGCTTTTAAGGTCATAAACAGGCTTTGTGCCATGACCATATCGCCCACCCATGAAGGGCCAATAATCAGCAGACGCGGCGCTGGATTAGCCATTCAACCACCCCAAGTAGGCCTTAACCCCTTGAGCAACGGTTTTAAATTCAACATCACAGCCGCTGCCACGCAGCGCATCAATATCGGCACGCGTATAGCTCTGATAGCGTCCTTTAAGCTCGTCAGGAAAGGCGATGTAGTCGATCTCACCTTTGCTGTAAAAATCGATTACCGCTTCGCCTATCGCTTTAAAAGGCTCCGCTCGTCCGGTACCCAGATTGAAAATGCCTGACTTATCGGGATTATCCAAAAACCATAGGTTTACATCGACGACGTCACCGACATAAACGAAGTCGCGGCTCTGCATGCCCGCCTCATAGCCTCCATAGGCGCCAAACAGCTTCAGCGTTTCATCGTTACGTACTTGCAGATGATTGTGATACGCCACGCTGGCCATTTTGCCCTTATGCTGCTCACGGGGCCCGTAAACATTGAAATAGCGAAAGCCTACCACCTGGGTCGTCAGCTCGCTCCAGCGCGAACGCACATGCTGATCAAACAGCAGCTTTGAATAGCCATAAACGTTGAGCGGCTTTTCACACTCGGGACTTTCTTTAAATACGTCACTGCCACCATAGGTCGCGGCAGATGATGCGTATAGCAAAGGGATACCCTGCTGTTCGCAATAATTCAGTAATACCTTGGAGTACTCGAAGTTATTTTCCATCATGTAATGGCCGTCCCATTCGGTTGTATCCGAACAGGCGCCTTCATGGAAAATGGCTTCAATCTTAGGTAAGTCAACGCTCTCGCCCCTCAGCGCCGCTTTTATCCTAACGAGAAAATCGTCTTTATCCAGATAGTCGGCCAGCGTACAGTCGGCTAAATTGACGAATTTGGTACCGTCGCGCAAATCGTCGACAACCATCACGTCGTTTCTGCCGCGCGTATTCAACGCTTTAACCAAGTTGGCCCCGATAAAACCGGCACCGCCAGTGATCACAATCATGCTGTTCTCCTTATCTAAAGCGGCTTGTTGGCATACGTGCCTATAACCCATCTGCCTAGGATTGTATACTTGACGCCTTATGAATTCATGGCCAACGGTGCTTTCCGCGATGAGTGTCTCGACAAACCAATCGACACCTGATGTGTCGACCTTTCAAGGCTTGATCCTTGCTCTGCAGCAGTACTGGGCAGAACAGGGTTGCGTCATTCTCCAGCCGCTCGATATGGAAGTCGGCGCAGGCACTTTTCACCCAGCGACGTTTCTGCGCGCCATTGGGCCAGAAACGTGGAATGCTGCCTACGTGCAGCCTTCCCGACGCCCCACCGATGGTCGCTATGGCGAAAACCCTAACCGCCTGCAGCACTATTATCAGTTCCAAGTGGTGATGAAACCATCGCCGAGTAACTTCCAAGACCTTTATCTGGGCTCGCTCAAGCGGCTAGGCCTAGACCCGCTGGTTCACGATGTGCGCTTTGTAGAAGACAACTGGGAGTCTCCTACACTGGGCGCTTGGGGCCTTGGCTGGGAAATCTGGCTAAACGGCATGGAAGTTACCCAGTTTACCTACTTTCAGCAGGCAGGTGGCATTGAGTGCTACCCGGTTACCGGCGAGCTCACCTATGGGCTTGAGCGTATCGCCATGTACCTGCAAAACGTCGACAGCGTTTACGACCTTGTTTGGGCCACGGCTCCAGATGGTAGCAAGGTCACCTATGGCGACGTTTACTTGCAAAATGAGCGCGAACAATCCGCCTATAACTTTGAACATGCCGATGTCGATCAGCTATTTGCCTCCTTCGACCACCAGGAAAAAGAGTGCAGCAAGCTTCTCGCAGCAAGCTTGCCCTTACCTGCCTACGAGCAGGTGCTGAAAGCATCGCACACGTTTAACCTATTGGATGCGCGTCACGCTATTTCAGTCACCGAACGTCAGCGCTTTATTTTGCGCGTCCGGACCATGGCCCGTGATATTGCCACCGCTTACTTTGAGTCGCGTAAGGCAGAAGGTTTCCCCATGGCGCCAGAAATACTTCGCCGCGAACTACTCGCCGACCAGGGAGACGATTAAATGGCTGTTAATACGCTCTTATTAGAACTGGGTGCTGAAGAGCTGCCGCCGAAAGCATTAGACGCACTGTCGGACGCCTTTGCCGCCGGTATTGAAAAAGGCCTGAAGGAAGCCGACGTTCCCTTTGCCAGCGTTGCCGCTTTTGCGACACCGCGGCGGCTGGCAGTGCAAGTATTCGAGCTTGCGGACAAGCAGCCCGATCGCGATGTTGAACGGCGTGGCCCAGCCCTGGCAGCAGCCTTTAAAGATGGCGTTGCTACGAAAGCTGCCGAAGGTTTTGCCCGCTCCTGCGGCGTCACGGTTGACGATCTAATTCATTTAGATACTGATAAAGGCACCTGGTTGGCATTTCGTGAGCAGCAGCAAGGCGAGTCGATTCAGGCATTGCTACCTGAGATTCTGCGCAAAACTATCAGTGCACTTCCGGTCCCTAAATATATGCGCTGGGGTGCCTCACGCATTGAATTTTCACGGCCCGTGCACTGGCTTTTAGCGCTTTACGGCAACGACGTTGTGGCCGCCGAAGTGCTTGGCTTGCAGGCCAGCCGCACGACCTTCGGCCACCGTTTTCATGCGCCGGATGCCATTCAGCTGGCGCATGCCGATGACTACGTCGCCAGCTTGGAAAATGCATACGTGCTGGTAGACCGCGTGCAGCGCCGTGAGCGCATCCGCGAGCAGGTGTTGGCGGAAGCCGAAGTACAAGAAGCTAATGCCGTTATCGACGAAGAGCTTCTCATAGAAGTAAGCGGTTTAGTTGAGTGGCCGGTAGCCCTTACCGGAAGCTTTGATGAGCGCTTTCTTGAGGTGCCGGCGGAATGCCTGATTTCTTCCATGAAAGCCAACCAAAAGTATTTCCATCTTTTAGATGACGCCGGCAAGCTGAAGCCGCTATTTATCACCATTGCTAATATCGACAGCACGGACCCGGATCAAGTTATCGCCGGTAACGAAAAAGTGATTCGCCCGCGTTTAGCCGACGCTGCTTTTTTCTACGAAGTCGATCGCAAGCGTACACTTGCCGCCAGGACTCCGCTGCTGGAAAGCGTTGTATTCCAAAAGCAGTTAGGCACCCTGGCGGACAAAGCGCGTCGCAGTACAGTTGTGGCGACCTTTATTGCAGAAAAGATCAATGCGGACGTTGCTCATGCTCAGCGCGCCGTGGCGCTGGCCAAGTGCGACTTAGTCACCGAAATGGTACTCGAATTCCCCGAACTTCAGGGAATTATGGGACGCTATTATGCTGAGCAAGACGGTGAGCCTGCCGACGTTTCTCAAGCACTTGAAGAGCAGTACTTACCGCGTTTTGCCACCGATGCCATCCCCCAAAGCGCAACCGGTAAGGCATTAGCTTTGGCAGACCGCCTGGACACTCTGGTCGGTATTTTTGGGATTGGTCAACGCCCCACTGGCGCAAAAGATCCCTTTGCTTTGCGCCGCGCCTCTATCGGCGTGCTTAACATTCTGGTTAAGGGCGAGCTTAATCTTGATCTGCGCGAGCTTCTTAACGTTGCCGCAGAACAGCATAAGAGCCTGCCTAAGGCAGACGGGCTTGTGGAGGATGTGCTGACTTATATGTTGGACCGTTTCCGCGCCTGGGGGCAGGATGAAGGCATTAGTGCTGAAATGTATCTAGCTGTGCGCGCACGCCCGGTGACGAACCCGCTTGATTTCGCTCGCCGCCTTCGCGCTGTTAAAGCCTTTGCTCAGCGCGATGAAGCCTCAGCGCTGGCATCCGCCAATAAGCGAGTTTCTAACATTTTGGCGAAGCAGACCAATACCGACATCACTCAGGTGGACTCAGCGTTACTGGCTGAAGACGCTGAGAAAAAACTGTTCGAGGTGGTAACGGCTAACCAAGCACAGGTGGCACCGCTGTTTGCATTGGGTGACTATCAGAAAGCGCTCGATATACTGGCCACGCTGCGCGAGCCCGTGGATGCCTTCTTTGACCAGGTAATGGTCATGGCAGACGATCCGGCTATTCAGCGCAATCGATTAGCGCTACTTGCCAGCCTACAAGGCCTGTTTTTAGAAGTGGCCGATATCTCGCTACTGCCTCAATAAGCTTTTCACCGCCCTCCCCCTTAACCGATGGCTTAGCGCCATCGGTTTTTTGTTTCACGTGAAACATTCGATAGTGCCAAACACCTTGTAACGTCAAAAGACCTGCATTGAGAACATGAGGTGGTCATCTACATCTGAGTCTATCCTTATCTATATAGCTATCCAATGCTATCCTGGTTTGCCTTCGGCTAGCGGCATACGGATTTAACCAAGGCCTAGACCTAATAACATCGCCAAGGCGCTTTTTTGTTTCCAAAGGCATATAAGAGTAAAATAATCGATATTATGTGAAATAAAACATGCTTTTAAAACAAGTCGTTTTACGTGGCTGAGTATATATGACGACTTGTTTGATAGTTAGCCGCGAGGAGCCTACCTATGTACGATCTTTTTTTACTCGACTCTCTCCCTCGTCAGCAGGCGACTATGGCGCCGCATACCCTCAACGGACAGAAGCTGTGGCTGAAACGTGCGGCAAAGCGCAACTCGCGTTGGGTTTATGCGCCGCTTAAATTACTGGCCGTGTGGCTCAAACTAGATGCGCTTAAACCGGTTCCCAACATAGGCGGTGAAGAAAGTATTCTCATTGAAGCTAGCCGTAGCGAAACCCTACGAAAGGCGGGTGTTGCGGTGCCAACTATTCTAGCGAAAACTCCTCAGGCGCTGTTGCTGGCTGATGCGGGTACGCCTGAGCAGCCCGCGGTCACATTGCTAGAGAAAATCAAAAGCACGAATGATGCTGCTCAAATTGATATGATTTTAGCACTCAGCATTGAAGCACTTAATAGCGTTCATCGCCGAGACTGCTACCTGAGTGAAGCCTTCGCACGCAATATTCTTATCACTGATGATAAAGCTGTTTTTATTGACTTTGAGACCGACCCTGGGCAGGTTCATGCACCGGTGGATTGCATGGTACGCGACTGGTACTGCTTTATTTTTTCGCTATACGGCAAGCTTTATAAATCACCAGCGCAGTATGAGCGTTTAACACCGGCACTAGTGGAAGGTTTGAAGAATGCGAAGCAGGACGTACGCGAACGCTTTTGCGAAACACTTCCTAAGCTGCTTCACTTACGGCGCATACCCTTTAAATTCTTCGGTAGCGACGGACGAAAGTTAAGCGTTACCCTTCAGTCTCTTGCAGCACTCAATCAGCGCCTATAACGACGAGATTTCGATGCCGATATACCCTCAAAAGCTGGTTATTCTTGACCGTGACGGCGTCATCAATCAGGACTCAGATGCTTACATAAAGTCCCTAGATGAATGGATACCTTATCCTGATTCAATTGATGCCATCGCTCGTTTGTCGCAGTCAGGCTATATTGTAGCCATAGCCACTAACCAGTCAGGAATTGCGCGGGGGTATTATGATGAAACTGTACTTGCCAAGATCCACGCCCGTTTAAAAACATTGGTAGAGACCGCAGGAGGCCGTATTGCGCACATTGCCTATTGCCCACATGGTCCCGACGATAAATGTACTTGCCGCAAGCCGCTGCCTGGACTGCTTCATGACATCCAGCGCGTATTAGGATTATCGAGCCTGTCAGGAAGCTGGATGGTAGGTGATAGCCTTCGCGACCTTCAGGCAGGTAACGCTTGTGGCTGTAGGCTTGTCCTCGTCAAAACGGGCAAAGGCACCCAGACCGCTCAAAAAGGCCTAGGTCTCAATGACGCATTAATCTGCACTAACTTGACAGACTTTGCAGATAAGCTTCTCGCTGGACGACTAGGTTAAAGCGTTTATTAATTTAAACCTCCTTTGCTACCAGCATTACACGCCAACGGTTAAAACGAAAAAATGCCGCGGGCTATTCACCCAGCGGCATTTTATTTTCATTGTTTCACGTGAAACATGGTGATGCGTTTTTTATACGTCGAGATTGGCAACCAGGGCATTTGTCTCGATGAATTCACGACGCGGCTCAACATCATCACCCATCAGCGTATTAAACATCATATCGGCCCCCACAGCGTCTTCAATGGTGACACGCAGCATACGACGGCTGTCAGGATCCATAGTAGTGTCCCAAAGCTGATCGGGGTTCATTTCACCTAGACCTTTATAGCGCTGCACGGACAGGCCACGCTGGCCTTCTTGCATGAGCCATGTAAGGACTTCGGAAAAGTGAGCTACAGGCTTCTGACGCTCTCCTCGAGCGATATAAGACCCTTCTTCAAGGAAGCCATCCAACACTGCGCCAAGCTCAGCAATCCCACGATAGTCGGCGCTTTCGAAGAAATCGAGCCCCCAAACATAGTCGGTAGTCACCCCGTGGGCGACTAGCGAGACTGTAGGTAAGTACAGCGCACGCTCAGTGTCTTCCTGAAGATGGAAGTGATACCGTGGCCCGCCTTCATAGGCCACCATATCGTCCATTGTCTTCTGCAGCTCATCAATCCAGTTCTGCATGGTGACACGATCTTTAAGACTCGCCTCCCCTTTCAATGCCGACGTATGGATAATCTGTTTAAGCACTTCATTCGGATAAACGCGCGATAAGCGATCAATTCGCTTCATCACTGTGCGGTACTGGTTGACCAGCGTTTCAAGCTGGGAACCGCTAATGCCCGGTGCATTGGAATTAACATGCAGGCCAGCACCATCCAACGCCGTCGTGGTTAAGTAATCAACCATCGCCTGCTCATCTTTAAGATACAGCTCTTGCTTGCCGCGCTTAATTTTATAAAGCGGCGGTTGAGCGATAAAGATGTGACCACGCTCTATTAATTCCGGCATTTGGCGGAAAAAGAATGTCAGCAGCAGGGTACGAATATGCGAACCGTCAACGTCCGCATCCGTCATGATAATAACGGAGTGGTAACGCAGCTTATCGGGATTAAATTCTTCACGGCCGATACCACAGCCAAGCGCAGTGATTAAGGTGCCCACTTCAGCAGACGAGAGCATCTTATCGAAACGTGCTTTCTCGACGTTTAGGATTTTACCCTTAAGCGGCAAAATAGCCTGAGTACGACGATCGCGCCCCTGCTTCGCACTGCCACCTGCAGAGTCACCCTCCACCAGGTAAAGCTCAGATTGGCTCGGATCTTTCTCTTGGCAGTCTGCAAGCTTACCGGGCAAGCCGGCGATATCTAGCGCGCCTTTGCGCCGCGTCATGTCTCGTGCTTTGCGCGCTGCTTCTCGCGCACGCGCTGCGTCTAACATCTTATTAACAATTGCTTTAGCTTCGTTGGGTTTTTCAACAAGGTATTCAGAAAACAGGCGGCTCATTTCTTGCTCAACCGCTGTTTTAACTTCGCTGGAAACCAACTTGTCTTTTGTCTGAGATGAAAACTTAGGGTCCGGCACTTTTACTGAGATAATCGCCGTTAATCCCTCACGGGCATCATCACCGGTAGTGTTCACTTTGGCTTTTTTAAGCAGATTTTCGGCGTCGATGTAGTTATTTAACGTACGCGTAAGGCCGGCACGAAAGCCCGCCAAATGTGCGCCGCCATCCCGCTGAGGAATATTATTGGTGTAACAGAAAATATTTTCAGTGAAGGCTTCGCTCCACTGCATGGCCACCTCAACTTCAACGCCATCATCACGGATAGCATTAAAGTGGAACACCGGGTTAATCACATTCTTATTGGTGTTCAGGTGATCAACAAAGGCTTTTAAGCCACCTTCGTAATGAAACAGCTCCTCTTTACCGCTGCGCTCATCCAATAAACGGATGGCAACGCCGGAATTCAAAAAGGAGAGTTCACGCAGGCGCTTGGCTAATATATCGAAATGGAACTCGATATTGCCAAACGTTTCTGGCGAGGGGCGGAAATGAACACGCGTGCCACTTTTTTCAGTTTTCCCGACCACGCCAAGAGGCGCCTGAGGAACACCGTGACGATACAGCTGCTCAAACACTTCGCCCTGACGCCAGATGGTGAGGCGCAGCTCGGCAGAAAGCGCGTTAACAACAGAAACCCCTACGCCGTGTAGGCCGCCAGACACCTTGTAGGAGTTGTCATCAAATTTACCGCCCGCGTGTAGTACCGTCATGATAACTTCAGCGGCGGAAACCCCCTCACCCTCATGAAGTTCGGTAGGAACACCGCGGCCGTTATCACTAACGGTGACCGACTCATCAGGGTGAATGACAACGCGAATTTCGCTGCAGTGGCCCGCCAAAGCTTCATCGATGGAGTTATCCACCAACTCGAAGACCATATGGTGCAGACCGGTTCCATCGTCGGTGTCACCGATATACATACCTGGGCGCTTGCGTACTGCGTCCAGCCCTTTGAGCACCTTGATGCTTGATGAATCGTAAGCCTGCTCGCTCATTGACCACTCCGTCGTGAAGTCTGTCTCGTTCCGTATCGCCGATGTTTCTGCTTAGCTGTCCTGCACTAATTGGCTTAGCCCATGTTCAGCATGTTTCACGTGAAACATTTTTACCGCCGTACTAGGAAGCCATGTGCGTCGTAAAGCAGAAGACTCGACGCTGGTAATAAAAGCTTGGCACTGCATATCTTCAAGTAGCTGACAAAACTGATAACGATTTTGTTCGTCAAGTTCCGCAGGCAAATCATCGATAAGATAAATGCAGTGTCGCTGCGCTGTTCTTTCCAGAAACCGGCCTTGGGCAAGCTTCATGGCGCTGACCACTAACTTCTGCTGGCCTCTGGAAAGCACTTCAACAGCCGGCTGTTTATTCACTCTTATGCGTAAATCGGCACGCTGCGGGCCTTGCTGGGTAAACCCCATCTGCTGATCGGTGGTGCGGCTATCGTGCAGCACTGCCGAAAGAGACCTTTCTTTATCCCACCCTCTCGCGTAGCGCAGTGAGAGGCCGGGCAAAGGAAACAGCATTTTTAAGGTTTCTTCAAATACAGGTAGAAAATCGCTGAACCAGGCCCTTCGCAGCATATCCATTTGCTCACCCCAGTTGGCAAGCTCTTGCTCCCAAACAACCATTTCCTGGGGTTGTATTCTACCACGCCTAAGCAGTGCATTCCGATGTTTCAGCGCACGGCGAGTACGCTTCCATATTCCCAAAAAGTTGTGTTCCACGTGAAACACACCCCAATCCAGAAACTCACGCCGTCCTGCCGGTGACCCTTCTAGCAAACGAAACGCATCCGGATTAATAAGCTGCAGCGGCATTGCTTCAACCAAGGCTGCTAACCGAGCGTTCTTATCGCCTTTTAAGCGCAATTCTAGCTCTCTCTGGGCACGTAGACGGCGAACGCCTAGGGCAACCTCAGGCTCACCGCTTAGGCGCCCAAAGAGCGTCATATGCGGCTGCTCAGATTGAATGGCATGCTTCAACTGACGAGTACGAAATGAACGTCCCATGCCTAGAATATGCACGCCTTCCAGCAGGCTGGTTTTACCACTGCCATTAGCACCACTAATAACGTTGATACGAGGCGATGGCGTCATCTCAACCGGTAGAAGGTTGCGCAAGCCATGGAAATTAAGCAGTGTTAGGCTCATTTCGTTATCGTCACTTCTAATATCTCTAGGCTAGGTAACCAGTAAGACTAACTAGGCCAGTAGCATTCAAAGAAGAAACGGCGCTTCTGCTATCAGAAGCGCCGCTCAATTCTTCACGTTATTCTATACGTAATATAATTACAGGCGCATAGGCATTACGACATAAAGCGCGTCACCGCCGCCCGGCTCTTCAAGCAGCGCACTGCTGTTTGGGTCAGCCAGCGTAATTTGCACCCGTTCTTGATTAAGCACCGTTAACACATCAACGAGATAGCCAACGTTGAAACCCACTTCCATTGCACCACCGTTATACTCAATGGCGATATTTTCTTCAGCTTCTTCCTGCTCAGGGTTATTGGCCATTACTTTAAGATTATTTTCCTCAAGGTAAAGGCGTACCCCGCGATACTTCTCATTCGACAGAATAGCCGTACGTGAAAGCATCTGGCGCAGCTCTGCACGCTCAGCTATCAACACTTTATCGCCATTGCGCGGTACTACACGCTCGTAATCCGGAAATTTACCGTCGATTAACTTAGAGGTAAACGTGAAATCACCTGTGTGCGCACGAACATGACTGGAGCCCAACGTTAGGCTTACCGGCTCATCGCTGTCGTCTAACAAGCGCGACAGCTCCAAGATGCCTTTACGCGGGACAATCAGCTTTTGCGACTGGCTTACAGAGACGTCGATTGGCCGAGAGCACATCGCCAAGCGGTGACCATCTGTGGCTACCGTGCGTAGCAAGTTACTTTGAATTTCCAGCAGCATGCCGTTGAGGTAATAGCGCACATCCTGCTGTGCCATGGCAAATGATGTGGCTTCAATCAGATGCTTTAAAATACCGCGAGGCACGCTAATTTCCTGGCTGCCGTCGGCATCTTCAATATTTGGAAACTCAGCTACCGGTAGTGTGGACAGCGTAAAACGCGAACGACCGCTGCGCAGTATAGCGCGGCCGTCTTCAACGCTAAGCTGAATGTCAGACTGATCGGGAAGAGATTTACAAATGTCCATCAGCTTACGAGCGGGCACCGTAGCGGCGCCCGGCTGATCAACTTGGCTTGCTACGGTACGCCCAACCAGCTCAACTTCTAAATCAGTACCGGTGAGTGAAACCTGATCGCCTTCTATCTGAATCAACACATTAGAAAGCACAGGTAGTGTTTGGCGACGCTCGACGACACCGGCGACCAGCGTCAGCGGACGTAGCAGCGCCTCTCGGGAAATCGAAAATTTCATCAATGCTCCGGTTCTAAATCCTGAAAGACCTGCGCATCGCAGGTCCGTCCTATGGAATGATTAACTGGTCAACAGGCGCAGTAAATTCTTATAGTCCTCACGAATGTCCGCACTTTCTTCCTGCAACGATTTAACTTTTCGGCATGCGTGCAGCACCGTGGTGTGATCACGCCCACCAAAAGCGTCGCCAATCTCTGGCAAGCTATGATTGGTTAGCTCTTTAGCAAGCGCCATTGCCACCTGACGGGGGCGGGCAACGGAGCGTGAACGGCGCTTAGAAAGTAAGTCCGCCACCTTAATTTTGTAATACTCCGCCACCGTACGTTGAATATTATCAACGCCAACCTGTTTATCTTGAAGGGCTAACAGATCTTTTAATGACTCGCGAATAAAATCTTGGGTAATGGTTTTGCCCATGAAATGCGAATCAGCGATGACTTTTTTCAACGCGCCTTCCAATTCACGCACGTTAGAGCGAATTTTTTGAGCAATAAAGAACGCCGCATCGTGAGGCAAATCGACCTTAGCTTGATCAGCCTTCTTCATCAAAATGGCCACGCGTGTCTCAAGCTCCGGCGGCTCAATCGCCACCGTCAGCCCCCAGCCAAAGCGTGATTTCAGACGCTCTTCTACACCGCTAATCTCTTTCGGATAGCGATCAGAGGTCAGGATCATTTGCTGGCCGCCTTCCAAGAGTGCATTAAACGTATGGAAGAACTCTTCTTGTGAACGCTCTTTGCCGGCAAAAAACTGAATATCATCAATTAGTAAGGCATCAACGCTGCGATAAAAACGTTTAAAATCATTAATCGCATTAAGCTGTAATGCCTTCACCATATCGGCAACAAATCGCTCGGAATGCAGATATACAACGCGAGCATTTTCGCGCCGGGTCGCTAACGCATTGCCAACAGCATGCATCAAGTGAGTTTTACCAAGTCCCACTCCACCGTATAAAAACAGCGGGTTGTAGGCACCACCAGGGTTTTCAGACACTTGGCGCGACGCAGCGCGAGCCAGTTGGTTCGATTTACCTTCAACAAAGGTATCAAAGGTAAAATTAGGATTAAGTCCGCTACCATGTTTCAGGCTGCCCTCAACTTGTACCTGTCGCTCATTGGGGCGCCGCGTAGCCGCTTGCTGCTCACGCAATTTATCGATCTCACGCTCGTCGGCGGCATCTGCCCGCGATGACGTATGCACCGATGCCGAAGCAGGTCGCGATGGTGAAGCCGATATAGGATTACCTAAATCACGATGCTGAGGCGCCTGCGTAGCCGGGCGGCGACTACCTACCGTCAGGCTGACCTTAGGCGGTTTCGCGGGGGCTAGTTCACGCATCAGCTCACTTATCCGCTTGGCGTACTTATCGCTCACCCAATCACGCACAAAGCGATTCGGCGCCAATAAGCGCAGCTCGTTGGACTCTCCTTCCTCTGCCTGCAGCGGGCGTATCCAGGTATTGAACTGCTGTGAATTCAGTTCATCCTGCAGGTTGTCCAGGCACTGTTGCCAAAGCGTCAGTGACACTCATCTCACCATCGGTTGAAAACGGCCGACCATTGTAGCGCTCAAAGCTCCGGTTATCCACATGGGTTTAGGAACCCATATTGGCCTGTGGACAACTTGCAATAAGCCTGCGGGACAACCTCGGGAGGAAAGGGGGATAAATATGAATAATAACGTTTTCTTAAAGGTTATAAACATCTAACCAACATGTTTTAGACCGCTTATACGACACTTACACACAGATTTTTTATCATTATAACTTACTGAAATATGGATATTAAAATCACTTATCCACAAATAGTATCCCCACTATTAATAACAACAGGTTTAGAACTACTAACTAGTAATAATAGTGGTAGCGTCGATTGCCCAACAATATCCCAAAAGCAGCGCTGCAATCCCTCTGCAAGGCTTTTTATGCAAGGAAAAATTGCACCCGGCGTAGGAAGTCTCTACAATTTCCGGTCTTGAATTGAATCTCCCCGGCTAGTTCCTCACTGGACCGGGCTTTTTGGAATTCACTTTCCGTCCTAAACCACGTGGGAATAACGAGTTATGAAACGCACTTTTCAACCTAGCGTTCTCAAGCGCAAGCGCGCGCATGGCTTCCGTGCTCGTATGGCAACCAAAAACGGTCGCGCCGTCCTAGCACGCCGCCGTGCCAAAGGCCGCAAGCGTCTGAGCGCCTGATTTCGGATTGCGTGTGCCGCAGCAAGGCTTTCCCCGGCAATTACGGTTACTAAATGCTGGGGACTTCAGTCACGTGTTTGAACAAGCCGACTTAAAAGTGCATGGCAAAGGTATGATGGCGTTAGTTCGCTTTAGTACTCGGGGTTACCCTCGCCTTGGACTGATAGTTAGCAAAAAAAATGTTAAACGCGCCGTAGACCGCAACCGTTTCAAGCGTCTCGTACGAGAATCCGTACGCCTTCGCCAAGACCATTTACCCTCTGTGGATATTGTGGTTCTTGCGCGGCGGGGTGTGCAGGATATCGATAACGACACCTTACATCGCCAGTTATACGGCATGTGGAAGCGACTCCAGCGTGACGCGCAGGCGGTGATAGCAGAACCAACGCCAGAGCGTAACACGTGACATTTGGTGCACACTTCGCCGCTCGACCTCGGCCTGCCCCCCGGCAGGCTTTCGTGTGTCAAGGGGCAAGTAAATGACACTGCGCCACTAGTATATTCACCACCCAGCGGGCAGAACCCTCATGGACGTAAAACGACTTTTATTACTGATTCCACTAGCCGTACTAGCCTATTTGTTAGTCGTCCAGTGGAATCAGGATTACGGGCAGCCAAATTATGATTCGGCTCCTGAAATGACGCAACGCAGCAACTCGGCGGTGCCTAGCAATGTCGAAACTGACGATGGCTTAGCCGTTCCCAGCAGTTCTCCGCAGCAAGACCCGGTTGGAGAAGGAATCGCGAGCAGTACTGAAAGCGAGTCATCAAGCCGCGATTTTATTGCCGTCACGACCGACGTTCTTGATGTGCGTATCGATCCCCACGGTGGCGATATTGTTTATGCTGCTTTACCACAGCACAAGCAATCACTCGATTCAGAGCGCAACTACGTGCTGCTATCGGATAACAACAGCCGTAGCTATGTCGCACGCTCAGGGCTGCAGCTCGACGGTCAAGCTAGCCGCATCGCGTTCACTCCCGAAAATTCTGAGTATCGTTTAGGCGATAACGATGATGAGCTAAGCGTTAATCTAACCGCTGACGTTAACGGCGTTGAGATCATTAAACGCCTTACCTTTGACCGCGGCAGCTATGCGGTCAACGTCAATTACTACCTAGCTAACAATACCGATGCGCCCGTTACTGCGCGGTTTATTGGTCAGTTGGCACGAGATAATAGCCCCGACCCTTCCAGCGGCGTCTCAATGGGTATGAAGTCCTACTTGGGCGCAGCTTACTCAACGCCAGATGCTCGCTACGAGAAAATCAATTTTGAAGATATTCAAAATCGTGAGTTTGAAAACCGTGAAGCGCAGGGTGGCTGGATTGCTATTATTCAGCACTACTTTGTATCCGCATGGGCACCGCAGCAGGATCAGCAGAACCTGTTTTACGTCACCAGCGATTCCAGTAATCGTAACGTCGTCGCCTTTGCCGGCCCCACAAGCAATATTGCAGCAGAGGGTGAAGCTACTCTGGGCGCAACGCTGTACATGGGACCGAAGGTTCAGGACTACCTAGAACAGGTCGCTCCCAACCTGCAATTAACCGTGGATTATGGCTGGCTTTGGTTTATCGCTAACCCGCTGTTCTGGCTGCTGGATCATATCCATGAAATCGTTGGTAACTGGGGTTGGTCGATTGTTCTGCTAACCGTGCTGGTTAAGACCGTGCTGTTCCCGCTGTCTGCCAAGGCTTACAAGTCTATGGGCCGGATGCGTAAGCTTGGTCCGGAAATGCAGCGTCTAAAAGAGATGTATGGCGACGATCGTCAAAAAATGTCTCAAGAGATGATGAAGTTCTATCAGAAAGAGAAGATCAATCCGCTGGGCGGCTGTTTGCCTATCGTGATCCAGATGCCGGTCTTCATCGCTCTTTACTGGATGCTGCTAGAATCGGTTGAATTGCGCCATGCGCCGTTTATGTTCTGGATTCAAGATCTATCGATGAAGGATCCTTACTTCATCCTGCCGATCATTATGGGCATCTCGATGTTCGTTCAGCAGATGTTGAACCCGACGCCTCCGGACCCCATGCAGGCGAAGATTATGAAGATGCTACCCATCATCTTTACCTTCTTCTTCCTGTGGTTCCCAGCGGGTCTGGTCATCTACTGGGTGGTCAACAACATCATTTCGGTGGCGCAGCAGTACTACATTACGCGCAAAATCGAAAATGACCCGAGTATCGGCAAAGGCATGAGAACTAAGTAGTTAAAGAGACAGTGATTTACCGCTGTAATCTGCGCCTTCAGACCCCCGCCCCGTGCGGGGGTCTGGCGTTTTAAGACCAATAAATTCACACTAGTTGTGATCAATACTGGAACGATCCATTATTATTTCAGCCCACTGTTAAAGAGAGCCACCATGGCCGAACGCCTCTACACTCCTGACACCATCACGGCACTGGCGACTCCTCCTGGACGCGGTGGCGTCGGTATTATACGAGTCTCCGGCCCCGCCTGCCGCGAGATCGCCCAAGCTATGATTGGGCACTGCCCAGCACCAAGGTACGCCCATTACGGCCCCTTTCAGGGCGCTGAAGGCACTATTGATGAAGGTATCGCGCTACTTTTTAATGGCCCTTATTCTTTTACCGGTGAAGACGTACTCGAGCTTCAGGGGCACGGCGGCCCGATTATCATGGATATGCTGCTGGAACGTTGCATAGCATTAGGTGCTCGTTTAGCGCGACCAGGTGAGTTTTCCGAACGGGCTTTTTTGAACGATAAGCTGGATCTTGCCCAAGCAGAAGCCATTGCCGATCTGATTGATGCAACCTCACGCTCGGCGGCAGAAAACGCCGTTCGCTCGCTGCAAGGCGAGTTTTCAAAGCGGATCTCCGCGCTAGTGGAGCGCCTTATCGAGCTACGTGTTTATGTCGAAGCGGCCATTGATTTTCCAGAAGAAGAAATCGATTTTCTTGCCGATGGCCATGTGGCACAACATTTAAGCAGCGTACAGCAGGCGCTTAGCGATGTGCGTCAAGCCGCGGGGCAAGGTGCGCTGTTGCGCGAAGGTATGAGTGTGGTGATCGCAGGACGTCCTAATGCCGGCAAATCCAGCCTACTTAATGCGCTTACCGAGCAGGATACCGCCATCGTTACCGATATCGCCGGAACGACCCGCGACGTGCTGCGTGAGCATATTCATATCGATGGCATGCCGCTGCATATCATCGATACGGCCGGGCTACGCGATACCCCCGATGCGGTTGAAAAAATCGGCGTCGCTCGCGCCTGGGACGAAATAGAAAAGGCTGACCGGGTGCTGCTGCTAGTCGATGCCACGACCACCGATTCAATCGATCCAATGGAGATTTGGCCAGAGTTCGTGGCACGCCTACCGGATCAGCAGCGCCTAACCTTAGTCCGTAATAAGATAGACACCAGCGCTGAGCAGCCGTGTTTAGACCTATCCACAGGCACACCAATCGTGCGGCTATCTGTCAAAACGGGGGTGGGTGTGGATAACTTAAAAGCGCACTTGAAGGAGGTAATGGGCTTTGCCGCTACCACCGAAGGTCGCTTTTCTGCTCGTCGACGGCACCTGGATGCGCTTGACCGCGCCATGACAGCGCTCGATACCGGCCGTGCTCAGCTTGATGGCTATGGCGCAGGAGAGCTGCTGGCTGAAGACTTACGTGACGCCCAGCAGGCATTAGGCGAGATCACCGGCGAATTCAGCGCCGATGACCTACTCGGCGAGATTTTCGGCAACTTCTGTATCGGTAAATAGCAAAGGCAGCTACTCTTGTACCCACCAATCTGCCCTATAACGGCTGCTGGAGCCTAGTAGCGGCGTTATCTCCGCCATTGCCGCCGCTAGCTGCTGATCTAACCCCCAGGGTGGATTAATCACTAGCATGCCACTGCCATACATACCGTGAGCTTGCTCGGCTGGGGCGCGCAATAGCAGCTCGCTGCGCCAGATTTTGCGCACTCCACGCCCCTTTAGCGTATCTAGTAACGCGTGATGGTGGCCTGCCGGTAGCAATGGATACCAGATTAATATCACGCCATGGCGCACTTTTTCCAAGGCGTGTACCACCGTCTCAGCGACCTCTTGATACTCCACTTTGCGCTCATAGCTTGGGTCGATAAGCACGCACAGTCGCGGCGTTCTCACCGGCAGCATATCTGTTAATCCCACTAGACCATCACCAAAAACGCGCTGTGCGTTAGGCGATAATACCTGGGCGTTAAGCTGCTTGTGCTCTCCGGGATGGAGTTCAAACAGACGCAGCTTATCCTGCCCACGTAGCACATTACTCATCCACCAGGGTGAACCCGGATAATGCGTTAACGTGGCTGCGTCCGGCTGGGCACTTCTCAGCACCTCTTTCCATGCGCCCAAGAGCGGGGCGCTGGACTTAGGCTGCTGCCAAAGTGGCCAAATACCCTCGCGGTACTCTTGCAAGCGTTGGCTCTCTTGCCCACTAAGGGGATAAAGGCCGCGCCCTGCATGAGTATCAACATATGTAACGGCAGATTCTTTACGTAATAAATAATCGGTCACCGCATACAGGGTAAGATGCTTATGAACATCGGCAAAGTTACCGGCATGGTAGGCATGTTGATATGACAGCATGGGGACTCGTCAGCAGATGAATAAAAAAGCCCGCTATGTGAGCATAGCGGGCTATCAGCGGCAATAAGTAGTTAAGCGACTCGCGCTTACTAACGCTGGCCCTGACCATCACCGGTGGGGGTCAACGTGATTTCGACGCGACGGTTCTGGGCACGGCCCTGTTCATTGTCGTTACTAGCGATTGGTTGAGTTGCACCATACCCGGATGTATTGAGGCGCATAGAGCCGACGCCGTTCTGGGTTAAGTAACTGCCGACAGCCTGGGCGCGGCGTTCAGACAGGCGCTGGTTATAGCTTGCATCGCCGGTGCTATCGGTATGACCAGCAATGTTAACGCGAGTGTCTTGGTACTGCGTCAATACGCTAGCGACTTCGTTCAGGGCGCTGCGTGCTTCACTGGTAAGGTCGGCCGAGTCAAAACCAAACGTAACACCGCTTGGCATATTGAGGACGATATCGTCACCGCGGCGATCAATCTCAATACGTGAACCTTGCAAGTTGTCACGCAGCTGCTGCTCTTGGCGGTCCATATAGACACCAACGCCAGCACCTGCGGCAGCGCCGACGGCAGCACCAATCAACGCACGGTCGCGACGGCTAGTACTGCCATCGCCCGACAGCGCACCCGCAGCGGCACCAATTGCGGCACCAATGCCCGAACCCATAGCGGTGCTAGAGCGCTGCGTTTGGCCACCGTAGGGGTCAGAGGTGGCACAACCTGCGACTAAAATAGCAGCGGCCAACGGTGTCAGTAGTCGAGAAATACGCATCACTCACTCCTTATTTATCTTCAATCGTTTGTTTCTTAAAAGATAGTTGGTTTATTACTTATCAATCATCGCCAATTAATGCCAGCAACTCATTCAAGAATAATAGACCTTGAGGCGATGCACGCAGTTTTTCAGGCATTTGCATCAAAAGTCCTTTTTTATCGGCGGACTGTAAACGCTCCAGTAACAAAGTATGTGACTGCCCTGTGTTAGCTGTCCACGTACCCAGCGTAACACCCTCCGTCAGCCGTAAAGCGTTCATGGCAAACTCCAAGGGCAGTTCATCTGCTGTTATTAACTGCTTGCCTGCCACAAAACCGCGCAAATCGTCCATACGTTTAAGGTAGGCATCAGGCTGGCGAGTTTTCCAGCGCCGCTCGATATTCCACTGTTTATCTTGATCAATGTGGCTAAGCTTGCCATGGGCGCCTGCACCAATGCCTAAATAATCACCAAACTGCCAATAATTAAGATTATGACGACTTTGATGATTAGCAGTGGCGTAAGCCGAAATCTCGTAACGTTCAAATCCTGCCTGCTCTAAACGCTGGTGCCCTGTGTCCTGAATATCCCAAAGCGCCTCCTCTTCCGGTAATAACGGGGGATTAGAATGAAAGGCGGTATTCGGTTCTAGAGTCAGTTGATACCAAGAAAGATGCTGTGGGGCTAGGGCCAAGGCTTGCTCAATATCATCCATTGCAAGCTCAGGCGTTTGCTCTGGCAAACCGTGCATGAGGTCAATATTGATATTGGTAAATCCAGCGTGCCGCGCTTGGGTAACCGCTGTCACGGCTTCTTGGCCGCTATGAATGCGCCCAAGAGCATGTAATTGGGCGGGCTGGAAGCTCTGAATACCCAGCGATAAGCGGTTAATACCCGCATTACGATAGCCAGTGAAACGTTCTTGCTCGGTAGTGCCTGGGTTGGCCTCTAAGGTAATTTCAATATCGTTAGCAAAAGGCAGCCGGTGCTTGATTTCTGTCAGTAAACGATCATAAAACAGTGGCGAAAGCAGGCTCGGCGTCCCACCGCCGATAAAAATAGTCTGTATTTCCCGCTCAGCGGCTAATGCAAGGTCGCCATCCAGATCTTGTAACAGCGCCTTAAGATAAGCATCTTCAGGCAACGCTTTCGGCGTAAAGCCGTGCGAACCTGGCTCATGGGAATTGAAATCACAATAGGGGCATTTACGTACGCACCAAGGGGTGTGGATATAAAGCGATAGCGGCGGCAGCGTGTCAGCCATGCGCCACCTGCAGCAACTCCACCAAGCCCTGAAGCGCGCGGCCTCGGTGGCTAAGGCGATTTTTAGTTTCGCTGGGCAGCTCGGCAACACTCATTCCCTGATCCGGTAGCCAGAAAAGGGGATCATAGCCGAACCCCTCCTGGCCCCGCGGATGAGCAAGAATTTCACCTTCCCAACTGCGCTGTACGATCACCGGAACCGGATCTTTAGGATGGCGCAAGTAAACCAGTACGCACCAATAGCGCCCACTGCGCTGACCTTCCGCACAATCGTTTAACGCGGCTAATAACGTCTCATTATTTTTTTGATCACTTTTTGGCTCGCCGCCATAGCGCGCGGAATAGATACCCGGCGCACCATTCAATGCGTCCACTTCGAGGCCAGAATCGTCCGATAGCGCGGGCAAACCACTAATAAGGCTCGCTTCACGGGCTTTGAGCAGGGCATTTTCTACGAATGTTAACCCTGTCTCTTCGACATCAATAACCCCAAAATCTGCTTGAGGGCGAACATCAAAGCCTAAAGGTGAAAGTAATTGATTGAATTCTCTTAACTTTCCGCTATTTCCACTCGCCAGAACAAGGGTATTGGCTGATGACATGACAAACACTCCAGACATTAGAGCGTCAGTTTACGCGCTCATCCGCCGTATCAAAAGCCAACAAAATGTTACTGAACGTATCTTAGAAAAAGATAGGTTAGAACACGCTAATTTAAGATAAATTAATACGGTGATATTTAGATATCCCTACCGCATCACGAGCGTTAACGTGCCTCCCACCCCTTGGGTAGAAGAACGAGTACGGTTAGTGCCTTTTTGAATGTCGACGTCCAGTTGCTCATCATCACTCAACAGTTTAACGGCACCTTCCAGTTCAGTACCGATAAACGTGTACTCGGCAGGTACGGTCCCACGCTCTTCGATATGCTCCGTCGTTTCGCCCTCATGGGTAATACGCCAGTGGGCTGAAAACTCTGCGCCTGGAGAGCCGCTCATGCTGATATGGATCTCATTCATAGTCTGCTCCTGAGACGACTACGCCAGCAGTGGGGCGCATGCTATTAGCCCCGCCGCACACATCGCATATCGCCAAGCCGTTGGTCGTTGCATTGTGATACCTCGTTTACCACAAGAGCCGCTCGTAATGAGCGGCTCTTGTGGTATAGCGAGCTTTACGTTACTTGCCGTTACATAACTGCAAAGGCTTTCTCTGCTGCATCCAGGGTGAACTGGATATCTTCCGGGGTATGAGCACTCGACATAAAACCCGCTTCATAGGCAGAAGGGGCCAGATAAACACCGTGATCTAGCATCGCGCCAAAGAAGCGGCGGAACGCATCTGGATTACATGCCGTGGCTTGGGCAAAGTTATCCACACGACGTTGAGAGGTAAAGAAGAGACCAAACATACCGCCAGCTGATTGCGTCATCATTGGTACACGTGCAGCGTTGGCGCGCTCTTGCAGCCCCTGACACAATGTGTTAACCCGCTGGGTTAACGCATCGTGAAAACCCGGTACCTGAAGCTTCGTCAGTAGAGCTATTCCCGCCGCCATCGCCAGTGGATTACCGGACAGCGTGCCTGCCTGATATATAGGACCCATGGGAGAAATATTCTGCATAATCTCGCGCTTGCCACCAAATGCGCCCACCGGCATGCCGCCACCGACAATTTTACCCAGGCAGGTCAGATCCGGGGTAATGCCATAGTGTGCCTGTGCACCGCCCAGCGCCACACGAAAACCTGTCATCACTTCATCAAAAATCAGCACGCTAGCGTGTTCATTGCATACTCTTCGCAGTGTTTCTAAGAAGCCTGGCTGGGGTGGAATACAGTTCATGTTGCCAGCCACTGGCTCAACGATTATGCAGGCAATCTGATCGCCAATCTCAGCAAAGCACGCCTCAACCCCTTCAGGGTCGTTATACGACAGAGTGATCGTATGCTCCGCCAGTGAAGCAGGCACGCCTGGTGAGCTAGGTTCACCGTGGGTAAGTGCCCCTGAGCCGGCTTTTACCAGCAGCGAGTCCGAGTGACCATGATAATTACCTTCAAACTTAACAATCTTATCGCGCCCGGTGGTGCCCCGCGCCAAGCGAATAGCCGACATAGTGGCTTCGGTGCCAGAGCTAGTCATACGCACCATATCCATAGAGGGAATCATCTCGCAGATGAGGTCCGCCATGGTGGTTTCTACCGCCGTCGGGGTGCCAAACGAAAGGCCATTATCCAAACGAGCTCGAACGGCTGCCAGTACGTCTTGATCGGCATGCCCTGTGATCATTGGTCCCCAGGAGCCCACGTAATCCACATAGCGGTTCCCTTCAACGTCAAACAGGAAGGCGCCCTGAGCGCGCTCCATAAAAACCGGCGGACGGTGCAAACCTTTAAATGCCCGGACAGGCGAATTTACGCCGCCAGGAATATGGCGGCTCGCTAGATCGAATAGTTCAGCTGATGTGGTCATGACATCCTCTAAATAAAAGGCGTACAGAAGATAGGATCAAAAGCGGACAGCCTGTGAAAAGCGGTTAGGCAAGCACTGGCCACTGGGTGGCTGAAAGCCTTGAGACAAGCTTTCCCAAGTAAAGTGCTGAGCTTGCTCACAGGCAGTTGGTAAGCGCTCACCCACAGCCAAGCGTGCGGCAATAGCTGAAGCAAGCGTGCAACCGGAGCCGTGAAACTGTTCGGGCAGCCGCGGCCACTGCCATTGGCGAGTGGTCTCTGGCGAATGCAATGTGTGGACTACCTGGTGATCGTTGCCCGGTAATGGTTCATCGGTGGCCGTTACTAAAATTGCCTGGCACCCTTGAGACATCAGCGCCACTGCACGCGAGGTATCGTCGTAAGGGGTGGCGATACCCGGCGTTAACTGAGCGAGCTCCGCGCGATTGGGCGTTAAGATATCCACAAGCGGTAGCACGCGATCAATAAATAGCTGCCGTAAATCGGGTGTGGATAACTCAGTTCCGCCGCCTGCTCTAAATACCGGATCGGCGACCACGGGAATGCCCGGAAACCGTCGGATAATTTGCTCCGCCGCACGCAGCGTGGCTTCATCGGCAAGCAAGCCAATCTTAATGGCCGCGACCTGCATCTCGCTCATCGCCTCGGCCATTTGACGCATTGCGTTAGAGTCAGCAGGTATCACCCTAGTCACATTATGACAATTTTGTATCGTCAGCGCGGTGGGAATAGTGACAGCCCAACCACCGCATGCCGAAATAGCTTCGCTGTCAGCAATTAAACCCGCACCGCCAGTCGGGTCATGTCCAGCCAGCACCAAAACAACGGGAGGAAGCGGTTGGCGCATCAAAAGGGTTTCACAACCGCGAGTAACACAACCGCGATAAGCACAATGACGGGCGCTTCGTTAAACCAGCGAAAAAACACATGGCTTTTGGTACAGCGATTCTGAGCGAACTGCTTTAAATAAATCAAACAAACGTGATGATAGGCAATTAGAACCACTATTAAGGCCAGCTTAGCGTGCATCCACCCTTGGCTAAACCATGCCGGCACCAAGTAAAGCATCCAACCGCCAAACACTAACACCACAATCATAGACGGCGTCATGATGCCGCGGTAAAGCTTGCGTTCCATGGTTTTAAAATAGCTCATTGCCTGGTCATCGCCATTATCCCGTGCGGTAGCGTGATAAACGTACAGCCTAGGCAAATAGAACAGTGCAGCAAACCAGGTCACCACGGCCATTAAGTGAATAGCCTTCACCCATAGATACATTATCGCTCCTTAACTGATGAATCTTTCTCTTGTAAATCGTTTTCACGGGGGTCAGCACCGCGGGGCTCTGAGTAGTGATAATAACGTTCGATAGCACCACGGGTAATAATACCTGAAATCCGTTGCTGCTTAGGGCGATAACCATGAACGACATACAGTGCCCCTAGCGCATTATCTTGAAGTTTTAGAAAGGCTTCAGAAAGCGTTGCCTGCAGTCCAATCGGCGCCAATTCTAAGCGCTGCCCGGGGATTTCTAACAAATCAATCAACTCATCGTCCGGCGGTGGTTGATCGCTAAGCGCTTCATCATGTTCGAGCAACCAGCGTGCAAGCTCTGCAGCTTTAAGCGCCAGCACCGGTTTTTCCTCGCTTGAACGCTCGATCACCAGCCATACCGGATTAGTTTCGAGCAGCAAACGCGCCTGATCAGAGGTAATCATTCGCTCAGTCCGCACCAGTTGGCGTTCCATCACGGCGGGTACTGATACTCTTGAGAGCGCTTGCATCAGTGGTTGCTGCAAAGGGTGCAAACCATAGCGTACCGAGCTAATAAAAAAGCCTTCACAGCCGGTAATTTGACGCGAGGTGAGACACGCAACGACCACCACCAACATGCCGGGTAGCATAATACTCGGCGTATGCGTCAGCTCCAAAAGCGCCATCAACGCTGCCAGCGGCGCTTGCAACACCGCCCCCATCATCGCAGCCATGCCTAGCATGGCATAAACACCCGGGTCAGCGGCTTTATCGGGCCACAGCCAGCCGCCCAACAGCCCAAACAGCGCGCCTGTCGCTGCGCCGACGACTAGCACGGGGCCGATAATACCGATTGGCACTCCGCCAGAAACGGTCAGCGCCGTCAGTAATAGCTTGGCTATCATTAGCGCCAGCAGGACTTTAATTTCCAACTGATTATTGAGCGCAGCCGCCACGCTGTCGTAACCAATGCCCTGTACTTGCGGAAACCACCAGGCAACAGCACCCGTGGCTACGCCGACTAGCCCTAAACGCAGCCAAAGCGGCCAGGCTTGTATCCGCTGACTGCGCGAAATATGAATAAATAGCCCCGCCAGCAAGCCGATAAATAGCCCGGTGAGCACAATCCAAGGAAGGTTCATTAACGAACCAAGCACTACTTCTGGAATACGAAAAGCCGGCTCATTCCCATAGGCAAGCTGTGCCATCAGCGCGCCCATCGTAGAGGCTAAAATGACCGGCATAAAGCTCATCAGGGTGTACTCCATCATGACAACTTCCATGGCGAAGATGACCCCGGCGATAGGCGTATTAAATGAAGCGGAAATGCCAGCAGCGGTACCGCACGCTACTAGAACTCTTAAGCTATTATTGGGTAAGCGCATCTGTTGGCCTAAGCCACTTGCTGCCGCGGCGCCTAAATGAATAGCAGGCCCTTCGCGGCCAGCGGATAGCCCGCCAAGCACAGAAATGACGCCGACCCACCATTGATTAAGCCAGTTACGCAGAGGAAAGCGACCTTGATGGTAGGAAAGCCGCTCAATTACATGGCCAACACCTAGCTTGCGCGCGGCAGGCTTTTGCCGATACAGCAAAACACCCACTAAGGTAACCGCCACGAGTGGAAGCAGCGTACGCAGCCAAGGCGCCATGCTTTCAAAGGCTTCAGGGTCGCCATCGGTCATGTACAGCGCCGCGCCTGTTTCCAAGAGCAGGCGAAACGCCACCATCACCGCGCCGGTAATAATCCCAGAGACGAGCCCCAGCAAGCAAAGCTGTGGAAGGGCATCGACATTGGCCAACTGGCGACGAAAGCTCTCTAGAGTAAAATCCGAACGGGAAAAACGCGCCACGACGACCTTCCTTGTTTTTTTGCCTTGGTACTCTATGTCTTGGGTTAGTCTTAGTGTTCTTGTGTCTTCATCCTCTTGTGTATCATAGCCCGATACGCTTAGACAGCCCGCAGCAATCCGCTTAGGCTGTTGCTATCAATACTCAGGTCAAAAGTAATTTACATTTTTTTCTAAAATCTGTTTTGCAAACCCGCAAGGAGTTATTTGTGATTAAGGTCGGCATTGTTGGCGGTACCGGTTATACCGGCGTTGAGCTACTGCGGCTGCTCGCCCAGCACCCCCACGTCAACGTCGCCGCGATTACCTCGCGCTCAGAGGCGGGCATCAAAGTATGCGATATGTACCCTAATCTGCGCGGCCATTACGACACGCTGGCATTTAGCGAGCCGGATGCCAAGCAGCTAGGCGCCATGGATGCGGTATTTTTTGCCACGCCCCACGGCGTTGCTCACACCCTAGCGGGTGAACTGCTCGACAATGGCACCCGCGTCATCGATTTATCGGCTGACTTTCGCCTACGCGATGCCAATGAATGGAGCCGCTGGTACGAGCAGCCCCACGGGGCGCCAGCGCTACTGGGAGAGGCGATTTACGGCCTGCCAGAAATGCACCGCGAAAAAATTAAAGACGCACGCTTAATTGCGGTACCCGGCTGCTACCCCACGGCCGTGCAGTTAGGCTATCTACCGCTATTGGAAGCGGGCTTGATTGATCCCCAACAGCTGATTGCAGACTGTAAATCCGGCGTTACCGGCGCGGGCCGCGGCGCAAAAGTGGGATCGTTACTCGCAGAAGCCAGTGAATCAATGAAGGCTTACGGTGCGTCGGGTCACCGCCATTTACCGGAAATTAGCCAGGGCCTTAAGGATATTAGTCATGCCTCGGTCGGGTTGACGTTTGTACCTCACCTTACGCCCATGATTCGCGGTATTCACGCCACGCTTTACGGCCAGTTAACCGCTGAGCCAGGCGATTTACAGGCACTGTTTGAACAGCGCTACGCCGACGAGCCGTTCGTTGATGTCATGCCTGCCGGGAGCCATCCCGAAACGCGCAGTGTCAAAGGTATCAACACCTGCAGGCTAGCGGTACATCGTCCTGGCAATGGCAATACTGTGGTGGTGCTATCGGTGATTGATAATTTAGTCAAAGGTGCTTCAGGCCAAGCGATTCAGAACCTTAACTTAATGTTTGGCTTTGATGAAAACATGGGATTAACAGCGCCTGCACTGATGCCTTAACGTTCGACTAATTCCCAGCAATAGTTGACCAATTTGCTGGGAATTACCCATAATCACCCCCCAATGCCGATTTATTCGTTCTTTAAGCTCGCGGGAGGTACCCATGAGCGGTGCAGAAGCCTTTGTTCCGACCCCATTACTGCTGTCTGATAGTGCACGCAAGCGCATTAATGCACTGATTGCAGAAGAAAATAATCCATCTCTAAAGCTACGCGTCTACGTCACCGGCGGTGGCTGCTCTGGTTTTCAGTACGGCTTCGATTTTGCTGAAAACGTTGCCGAGGATGACACCGTCATCGCATTTGGAGATGCCTCCTTAGTGGTCGATCCGCTGTCTTATCAATATTTAGTCGGCTCCACCGTCGATTATGAAGAAGGGCTTGCAGGCGCTCGTTTTCGCGTGCAAAACCCTAACGCTACCGCTACCTGCGGCTGTGGCGCTTCCTTTATGGTCTAAACAGCGTTGGCTCAAAGCTCACCCCGTGACTTGACGCCTTGTCGGTTTCTCGCCAAGGTTAATAGGTCAATAACAGCCTTAAGGCTTTTCCAAACGACAAAAATCGCTTGGAAAGCCATGACAGGCCACATAAAACACGGGGAAACTTATGAAAGTAGCGCTACCACTCAGTCTCACTAAAACAACGCTTGTGCTAGCCCTTGGATTAGCCGGCACCACTGCTGCCATGGCTGACTTACCGAAAGTAAACGTAGCGACCGACCCAAGCTTCGTGCCTTTTGAGATGATGGATCAAGAAACGGGTGAAATGACCGGTTTTGATATGGACATCATCAACGAAGTGGCTGAGCGTGCAGGCTTTGAAGTTAATCTCACCACAATGGAATTTGCTGGCATTATCCCGGCCGTACAAACAGGCAGCCAAGAGATCGCCATCGCCGGTACGACCATTACTGCAGAGCGCGCTGAGATAGTTGACTTCTCAGACCCTTACTATGATTCAGGTCTACAGATTATTGTTCGCGCTGACAACAACGATGTAGAAAGCATCGAAGACCTCGCGGGACTGCCTATCGCTACGCGGATTGGTTCCACCAGCTACGACTTCCTACAAGCTGAGCTAGGGGAAGATGCCGATATCACTCCTTTCCCTGCTATGAGTGATATGTATATGGCGCTATTAGGCCGTAACGTCGATGCGGTGTTCTACGATGCGCCTAACGTTGCTTACTTCTCACAAACCCGTGGTGAAGGGCGCACGAAAGTCGTTGGACCGCTTTACGAAGGTCAGCAGTACGGTATCGTTTTTCATAAAGGCAGCGAGTGGGTAGAACCTACCAATGAAGCGCTTGCCGCGATGAAAGAAGACGGTACCTACGATGAAATTTATCAAAAGTGGTTTGGTGAAGCGCCCAGCGAAGAGTGAGATTAAAGACTCGCTAACCGCATAGCATCATAACAGGGCCGGGTGGCCATAGCCCCCGGCCCTGCTGCGTTTCTCAAGTGTTTTTTCTCATCTTTTTTGTTTCAGGAGTCTACGCGTGGACGTCAATTTTCAGTTTGATTGGTCGGCAGCGTTTGGATCTATTCCATACCTGCTACCTGGCATTCCCTGGACGTTACTTATTTCATTTGGCGGCCTGGCAATTGGTTTTTTTATCGGCATTTTCTTTGGCCTGCTGCGGCTGAGCCGCCTGCGCTGGCTACGTTGGCCGGCTATTTTTTACGTTGAGGTGTTTCGCGGCACGCCTATCCTTGTCCAGGTACTGTTCATTTTTTATGGTTTACCACAGCTGTTGGGTAGCCCTATTAATGCGCTTGTTGCGGGTATTGCTGCCATTGCCGTTAACTCTGGCGCCTATATTTCTGAGATTGTCCGCGGCGGCGTTCAATCGATTGAGCGTGGCCAGCGGGAGGCGTCGCTATCACTGGGCCTTTCCCGTACCCAAGCCTTTCGCTATGTGATTTGGCCCCAAGCTTTCCGCCGGATGATTCCATCACTTGGTAATCAAGGCATTATCAGTATTAAAGACACGTCGCTGTTTTCAGTGATTGGCGTTGGCGAACTGGTACGTCAGGGACAAATCTACATTTCCACTACGTTCACCGCCCTTGAGGTCTACTTCATGGTCGCACTGATGTATTTAGCGATCACCTGGACCCTTTCAATCTTACTACGCCAGCTTGAGCGTAGAGGTCTGGCCGGACAATAAGGACACGCACAATGAGCGAAACATTGAACAACACAACGCAGCCAATTGTGCGTATGCAGAAGCTCAATAAACATTTTGGCAGCCTGCACGTACTCAACAACATTGATCTCGACATTATTCCTGGTGAAGTGGTCGTGATTATTGGTGCCAGCGGTTCAGGTAAATCGACCCTGATTCGCTGTATCAACGGTCTTGAGGAGTTTCAGGCAGGCAGTCTTACTGTTGATAACAACGAACTCTTGCCCAATGGAAAAAGCACCAGAGCGTTACAAACCATTCGTACTGAAGTCGGTATGGTGTTTCAGCAGTTCAACCTCTTTCCCCACCTCAGCGTACAAGACAACGTTACGTTAGCACCGATGAAAGTACGCGGCGCTAGCCGCGCTGATGCTGTTATCAGTGCCAAACGTCTGCTTGACCGTGTAGGTATTGCAGATCAGGCCGATAAGTACCCAAGCCAGCTCTCTGGCGGCCAGCAGCAGCGTGTCGCACTGGCACGTGCCTTGGCCATGGAACCGCGGCTAATGCTGTTTGACGAGCCTACATCGGCACTTGACCCCGAAATGATTGGTGAAGTGTTGGACGCTATGCGTGAACTCGCTAAAGAAGGGATGACGATGGTAATAGTCACCCATGAAATGGGCTTTGCCCGAGAAGTCGCAGATCGCGTTATTTTTATCCATAAGGGTGAAATTGCAGAGCAGGGACCGCCTGAAAAGCTGTTTGATACGCCTCAACATGAGCGCACTCAATCCTTCCTTGCACGAGTGTTAAAACACTAGATCGAATCGATATTTTCAGCGCTAATTCGACATTAATGACGTCTTAAACGGTCGCTAAATTGCTTTTTTTACCCGCCTGTCCTCGTGACAGGCTTTTTTTTGCCTGTGGATAAGGTTTTTTTTCGTTTATCCACTTCTCGTCTATCAGGCCTGCCATAGGGATCTCTTAGCATTTGTTAACAGGCATGTACTGGATGTTCACAGGTGCGGTAACAACCAAGGTATAGGCCGGTGGATAAGCCGTGTAGAATTGGTGCTGTGGATAAAGGGGTATTTCATCCACAGGAGTAACACCGCTTCTGCCCAGGCAATACGCTATTCAAACATGTAGAAGTCAACAATGTAATATATTGAAAAATAAATGAATTAGTTGCTTATGCACAGAAATTGTCCACACTAATAGTTACTACATTTACAGAACTTCTCTTATCTTATTTTTATATTGTTATTAATAAAGGCTATTCAAATTGAAGGGGTGTGGAAAAACCTGACGGTTACCCACAGGGGGTTTATACTTGCCGGCGTATTGAACTAGGGTGCATAAGCACTGGCTCACATCATCCGTGCCCAACGGCACAAGACGAGGTGTCTCTTGAATTATCCCGACCGCTTTGACGTGATTGTCATCGGCGGTGGCCATGCGGGGACTGAAGCCGCACTGGCCTCTGCTCGTATGGGCTGTCAGACCCTGCTGCTCACTCACAACATCGAAACACTGGGCCAAATGTCGTGTAATCCTGCGATCGGTGGCATTGGCAAAAGCCATTTGGTGAAAGAAATCGATGCTATGGGCGGCGCTATGGGGCTTGCCACGGACTTAGGTGGCATCCAGTTTCGCGTGTTAAATGCACGCAAAGGGCCTGCCGTTAGAGCCACTCGGGCTCAGGCAGACCGCATTCGTTACAAATCAGCTATTCGTGGGATGTTGGAAAACCAGCCTAATTTGACGCTTTTCCAGCAGGCGGCCGGTGACTTAATCGTCGAAAATGACACCGTGCGTGGCGTTGTAACCGAGACTGGTATTCGTTTTCATGCTCAAAGCGTTGTGCTGTGTACCGGCACATTTTTGGGTGGTGTGATTCATATAGGCTTGGATCAAAGCAAGGGCGGCCGCGCAGGTGACCCGCCTTCCAACGCTCTCGCCGAGCGGTTAAGGGCACTGCCGTTTCGGGTTGATCGTTTAAAAACCGGTACCCCCCCGCGCATTGATGCTAAAACGGTTGATTTTTCACAGCTGGAAGAACAGCCAGGCGATACACCAACGCCAGTGATGTCCTATCTTGGCTCGCGGGAAATGCACCCTCAGCAAGTCAGCTGTCACATTGCCCACACCAACCAGCAGACTCACGACCTGATCCTGGCTAACCTTGATCGATCACCCATGTATTCTGGTGTGATTGAAGGCGTTGGCCCGCGCTACTGCCCATCAATTGAAGATAAAGTCCATCGGTTTGCCGACAAGTCGAGCCATCAAGTGTTTATCGAGCCTGAAGGCTTGGACACTCATGAGCTCTATCCCAATGGGATCTCGACCTCGCTGCCCTTTGACGTGCAGATTCAAGTTGTGCGCTCTATCAAAGGCTTGGAAAACGCACATATCACGCGGCCTGGTTATGCCATTGAGTATGATTTCTTTGATCCACGAGATTTAAAACACTCGCTGGAAACTAAATTTATCCACAGCCTGTTCTTCGCTGGCCAAATCAATGGCACAACGGGCTATGAAGAAGCCGCCGCCCAGGGGTTGCTAGCCGGCTTGAACGCTGCACGTCGCGCACAAGAGTTGGATGCATGGTACCCCCGCCGCGATGAAGCTTATCTTGGCGTATTGGTCGATGATCTAATCACGATGGGCACCAAGGAGCCCTATCGCATGTTTACCTCGCGAGCGGAGTATCGCTTACTGCTGCGAGAAGACAACGCTGATTTACGCCTTACTCCAGCAGGCCGTGAGCTTGGTTTGGTTAATGACGCCCGCTGGTCGGCGTTTAGTCAAAAGCGTGAAGCAATCGAGCAAGAAAACGCACGTCTGAAAACCGTTTGGATTCAACCGGGAAGCTTAGCTGCTGAGAAAGTGGCTGAAAAAACCGGCGCGCCTCTATCACGAGAATACTGCTTGAGTGATTTGCTTAAACGCCCTGAACTCAACTATAGCGACTTGGCCCAGTTACCCGGACTTGAAGACACGCTTACCACTGATGAAGCGGTTGCTGAGCAGGTACAAATTCAGGCCAAGTATCAAGGCTATATTCATCGGCAACAGGATGAGATTGATAAACTCAAACGCCATGAAGCGACGCCTTTGCCTGCTGAGTTGGATTATTTAAAGATAGAAGGTTTATCTAACGAAATCCGTCAAAAGCTTGCTGACGCTAGGCCAGAAACATTGGCCCATGCGGCGCGTATTTCAGGCGTTACTCCAGCGGCCGTTTCTATTTTGCTGGTACATCTGAAAAAACGCCGACTGGTAGCGGCTGCCGACGTGGTTAACGGATGAATTCGCTAACGGTGTTATTAAAAAGCTTACCCGCAAGCGTTGCGCTACGTTTAGATAAAGGTCTTCACCAACTGGCGATTAATGTCAGCCAGCATCAACGCGAACAGCTGCTAGGGTTTCTCGCGCTGTTGCACAAGTGGAACCGGGCTTATAACCTCACAGCGGTGCGTGATTTAGATGAAATGGTGTCGCGCCACGTGCTGGATAGCGCAGTGGTATTGCCCTATGTGCACGGGCCGCGTTTACTCGACGTTGGCGCAGGGCCCGGATTACCTGGAATAGTGTTGGCCATTTTGAATCCTGAGCTAGACGTCACGCTACTAGACAGCAACGGTAAAAAGGTGCGTTTTCAACGCCAAGCGGTCATGGAACTAGGGTTGAAAAACGTAACACCTGTCCAAGCACGCGTTGAACAGTTCGAAGCAGCTGCGTTTGATCAGGTAATCTCAAGGGCGTTTGCTAGCCTCGTTGATTTTGTCACGCTCACTCGTGAGCTGCCGGCCATTGATGGCCAGTGGTTAGCTATGAAAGGCCCGGGGGCGGATGATGAACTGCGTGATCTGCCCCATGGTATTAAATTACACGCGCGTCATCTGCTGGAAGTACCCTTTGAAGCGGCCCAGCGGCAGCTGTTGATTCTGACCCCAGAAGGAGTTGAGTAAGTGAGCCAGATCATTGCCCTGACCAACCAAAAAGGCGGCGTGGGCAAGACCACCTCGGCCGTTAATCTGGCGGCGAGTCTCGCAGCGCTCGATCGCCGCGTGCTATTGGTGGATCTTGATCCGCAAGGTCATGCCAGCATGGGTAGCGGCATCGACAAATACGAGCTTGATAAAAGTGTTCTTGATGTTTTGCTGGGTGAAGCTACCGCGGCTGAAACGATTGTCAAAAAGTTGCCGGTCAAGTACGACGTACTGCCGGGTAATGGCGATCTGACCGCCGCCGAAGTGGAATTATTAGATCGTGAGCAAAGTGAAAGCTGCCTGACAGCGGCGTTAGCATCGGTAGCGGATGAATACGATGTGGTGCTGATCGACTGCCCGCCGTCTTTGAACATGCTAACCGTCAATGCGTTAACGGCTTCTAACAGCGTGCTCATCCCTTTACAGTGCGAGTTTTACGCGCTTGAAGGGCTATCGGCACTGCTGGATACTGTTGAGCAAATCAAGCAAAACGTTAATCCTGATTTAGCCATTGCGGGCATTTTGCGTACCATGTACGACAAGCGCACTAGCTTAACCCGCGAAGTCGACAAGCAGCTGCGCGATTACTTTGGTGATATGTTGTTTAAAACCACCATACCCCGCAATGTTAAAGTCGCCGAAGCACCGAGTCATGGTCTGCCGGTCACGCAATATGCCCGGTTCTCACGGGGGAGTCAGGCCTATCGTGTGCTGGCAAAAGAGATGATCCGTCGTCTTTCACTTTAAACAATACGCGCTGTAGTTATAGCTATCGTTATAAATGAGGGAAAGCGAATGACGCGTAAACGCGCGCTAGGACGTGGCCTGGATGCCCTGATTGGTGCTGGTGCTCGTCGCCGTGACAGTCTAGAACTTGCCGGTAGCGGCACGCCGCTTGAGCTGACTAATACAGCGATTAGCGCTGCGACTGACGAGGTCGTTGAAGATCGACTTGAGCGTTTGCCATTAGCTCAGTTAACGCGGGGTAAATATCAGCCGCGTCGCGATATTCAGCCTGAAGCGTTAGAAGAGCTGGCCGATTCTATTCGTGCTCAGGGCGTTATGCAGCCTATCGTCGTACGTCCCATCGGCGTGGATCGTTACGAAATTATTGCCGGTGAACGTCGCTGGCGCGCCTCTCAGCTGGCTGAATTGGACGTTATTCCTGCGGTTATTCGCGAAGTCAGCGATGAAGTCGCACTAGCGCTGGCGTTAATTGAAAACATTCAGCGTGAAAATCTCAATGCCATTGAAGAAGCCATGGCACTTAAACGTCTGGGCGAAGAGTTTGAGCTTACCCAACAGCAAATTGCCGATGCCGTGGGTAAATCACGCACCCAGGTAGCTAATTTACTGCGTTTATTGGCATTAGACCCTGAAGTACAAACGCTCTTGGAGCGCGGCGATCTTGATATGGGCCATGCACGCGCTTTGCTGACGTTAAGCAGTTCACAGCAGCGGCAAGTTGCCCACGAAGTGGTCAATAACGACATGACCGTGCGAGCAACCGAAGCGTTGGTGAAAAAAGTACAAACAAGCCAAACCTCTCTTCAAACGCCTAGTCGGACAATTAAGCAGCCCGATGTAGCCAAGCTTGAAACGCATTTAGGTGAATTACTCGGTGCGGCTGTTTCCATTAATCATGGTCAAAAGGGCAAGGGTAAGCTGACTATTCGCTATACCAGCCTTGAAGAACTAGACGGTATTTTAATGCATATTAAATAGCAGGCTACGCAATATTGCCTAAGAAGAGGGCATGTTTTAACCATTTGGTCGAAAATCGACCCCTAAACGGGCAAAATCAACGCTACTCGGTTGAAGGTGTGATAGCGCTTCCCTATAATCGCGCAAGATTTGTGCAGGTTGTCTGTGTTTGTCGAAGAATACGCTCTTTGAAGCCTGTTGATTTTTTTAAAGAGCTGGGTGTTTGTCCAGAGCTATGCAGAAAACCATGCAGAGAGCTATGCAGCGATACGAAACCCAGCGACGCAGAACCTATATTGTTCGCCTAACCATCACACAATTAATCATTACGTTAATCGGGATGATGGCTGGCTATTTTTTGGCACAAATGCCAGGTGCGCTATCGGTGTTACTCGGTGCCTTAGTGGCATTACTACCACACGCTTTTTTCATAAAGCGTATGGGAGTTTTGAGGTCTAATCGCCCCTCGCAGGCAGCGATGCGCCTATTTCGTGCCGAAGCAGGTAAGTTTGGTTTGACGGTGGCACTGTTTGTTGCAGTGTTCGTAGTAGCGCCCCCCTCAAACCCCGCTTTCTTTTTTTATGCTTATGTGGCGGTTGTTCTAACGCATTGGTTCACGCCTTGGTTAATGCCAAAAAACGCTAATGCTTAGAAAATCGCACAACTGATTGAGGTGACATGTCCATGGCCGCAGGAAACGAAGTCTCTACGACTTACTATATCCAGCACCACTTGCAGAACCTGACCTTTGGTAATCATCCCGAAAATGGTTGGTCGCTGGCGCATACAGCGGAAGAAGCAAGTGATATGGGCTTTTGGGCCATTCACTTAGACACCATGGGCTGGTCAATTGCCATGGGTCTGCTGTTTATCTTTATTTTCCGCAAAGCCGGTAAAATGGCGACTACGGGTGTGCCGACGGGTTTGCAAAATGCCGTTGAAATGGTGGTTGAATTTATCGAGGGCATGATCAGAGGAACATTTAAAGGTCATAACCCGATCATCGCACCGCTAGCGTTGACGCTGTTTGTGTGGATTCTGTTTATGAATACACTCAAAATTATACCGGTCGACTATTTACCCGTGCTGTTTAGTAAGCTTGGCGTTGACTACATGAAATCTGTTCCGACCACTGATGTAAACGCCACCCTAGGCTTGGCATTGGGCGTGTTCGGGCTAATTCTCTACTACAGCTTTAAGGTCAAAGGCATTGGCGGTTTTGCCAAAGAGCTTTCACTGACACCGTTTAATCACTGGGCACTGATTCCCTTTAACCTGCTGCTCGAAATTGTTGCGTTGCTGGTTAAGCCGTTCAGTTTGGCAATGCGTTTGTTCGGCAACATGTTCGCTGGTGAAGTTATCTTTATTTTGATTGCCATGCTGCCGTTCTGGGCTATTTGGGTGCTGGATGTGCCATGGGCCATTTTCCATATTTTGATCGTTGTTCTTCAAGCGTTCATTTTTACCGTTTTATCCGTGGTGTATCTCAGCGCTGCACACGAACATCACTAATCCGAGCAATGCTTGCAACACATTAACCCTTAACCTCAACCCTCGACCTTTAACTTGAAAAACTAGGAGCATTACCATGGAACTTATCTACATTGCTGCTGCCATCATGATTGGTATGGGCGCTCTAGGTACCGGCATTGGCTTCGCTATTTTGGGCGGCAAGCTGCTGGAATCTACTGCGCGTCAGCCTGAACTAGGCGACCAGCTGCAAACCAAAACCTTCCTAATGGCAGGCCTGTTAGACGCTGTTCCGATGATCGGTGTTGGTATCGCAATGTACCTGATCTTCGTTGTTGCCGGTTAATGACAGCTCAGCCGAGCGCTAAACGCTCGGTTTTGTTTCACTCCGGTCGCCACGAACTTGTCAGAGGTACATTCCTGTGAATATCAACATGACGCTAATCGGGCAGACGATCGCCTTCGCGATCTTTGTCTGGTTTTGCACAAAGTATGTGTGGCCTCCGATCAGCAATGCGCTTCACGAGCGTCAGAAAAAAATTGCTGATGGCTTAGATGCAGCTAGCCGTGCTAACCGTGACCTTGAGCTTGCTCAAGAGCGGGCGGAACAGATGCTGCGTGAAAGCAAGGAGCAAGCTTCTCAAATTCTTGAGCAGACCAATAAGCGTTCTGCCCAGATGATTGAAGAAGCCCGCGAACAGGCACGCGCTGAAGGCCAACGCCTAGTAGCGAGTGCACGATCCGAAATTGAGCAAGAAGTGAATCGCGCTAAAGATGAACTTCGTGCCCAGGTTTCTTATCTAGCCGTATTGGGTGCCGAGCGTGTTCTTGAAGCGTCGGTCGACGAACAAGCCCATCGCAAGTTACTCGATGAGCTTGCTGCTGAACTGTAAGGAGGTGAATCATGGCGGAATTACTTACCGTCGCTCGTCCTTACGCTAAGGCAGCGTTTGAATACGCGCGTGATAATGAGGCGCTTGATAGCTGGTCACAAGCGCTGAGTTTCTTAAGTTTTGCGGTAGCCGACGACGTTGTTCGCCATCGTTTAAGCAGTCCAAAACTAGACAGCGACCAGAAAGTGTCGCTGCTGGTTGAGCTAATTCCAGATCAGCAGGATGAAGCTTTACAGCGTTTTTTGACTGTTTTAGTAGACCAAGGTCGTTTAATGGCGCTGAAGTCAATCGCTGACCAGTTCGAGCACCTGCGTGCTGAACACGAACAGCGTATTGAAGTAAGCGTCACGTCTGCTTACACGTTAAATAGCAAGCAGCAAACGAAGCTAGCGAACGCGCTTAAGAAACGTCTAAATCGCGAAATCTCTATTACTACTCAGGTGGACAAGTCGCTTATTGGCGGTGTCATCCTGCGTGCTGGCGACACCGTCATTGACGGGTCAGTGCGTGGTCGATTGAACCGCCTTTCCGAAGCGCTAACCGCTTGAGTCTGAGGGACATGGCATGCAGCAACTGAATCCTTCCGAGATCAGCGACATCATCAAGCAGCGAATTGAGAAGCTTGACGTCGCATCCGAAGCCCATAACCAGGGCACCATCGTCACTGTTTCCGACGGTATCGTGAAAATTCACGGCCTCGAAGACGCGATGTTCGGTGAAATGATTGAATTCCCCAACGGCATCTTTGGCATGGTACTTAACCTGGAGCGTGACTCCGTAGGTGCCGTGATATTGGGTGACTACCTGCAGCTTGAAGAGGGCATGACCGCCAAGTGTACCGGTCGTATTCTCGAAGTGCCGGTAGGCCCTGAGCTGATTGGTCGTGTTGTCGATGCGCTGGGTAACCCCATCGATGGCAAAGGCGACATTAACGCCAAAATGACGGATGCCGTTGAAAAAGTGGCGCCAGGCGTTATCACTCGCCAGTCTGTTGATGAGCCGATTCAAACCGGTCTTAAATCAATCGATGCCATGGTACCGATTGGCCGTGGTCAGCGTGAGCTGATCATCGGTGACCGTCAGATTGGTAAGTCTGCCATTGCTATTGATGCGATCATCAACCAAAAAGGCAAGGGCGTGACCTGCGTCTACGTCGCCATTGGTCAGAAGCAATCGACTATTGCCAACGTTGTGCGCAAGCTTGAAGAGCATGGCGCTATGGAACACACCATCGTTGTGGCCGCCGGCGCTGCCGACCCGGCTCCGATGCAGTTTCTGGCGCCTTACTCTGGCTGCACCATGGGCGAATACTTCCGCGATCGCGGCGAGAACTCGCTGATTGTGTATGACGATCTTTCTAAGCAGGCCGTCGCTTACCGTCAGGTATCGCTGCTGCTGCGTCGTCCGCCCGGCCGTGAAGCTTATCCCGGTGACGTATTCTATCTTCACTCGCGTCTGCTAGAGCGTGCTGCGCGTGTTAATGCCGACTACGTTGAGAAGTTCACCAACGGTGAAGTGAAAGGCAAAACCGGTTCTTTGACCGCGCTGCCTATCATCGAAACTCAGGGCGGTGACGTCTCTGCGTTCGTTCCGACCAACGTGATTTCAATCACCGATGGTCAGATCTTCCTGGAAACCAACCTGTTTAACTCCGGTATTCGTCCGGCGATTAACGCAGGTCTGTCGGTTTCTCGTGTAGGTGGTTCGGCACAAACGAAAATCATCAAGAAGCTGGGCGGTAGCGTACGTTTGGCGTTGGCGCAGTACCGTGAACTGGCGGCGTTCTCGCAGTTTGCCTCTGACCTTGATGAAGCCACGCGCAAGCAGCTTGAACACGGTCAACGTGTCACCGAGCTGATGAAGCAGAACCAGTACTCGCCGATGTCGGTAGCAGAAATGGCGCTCTCGCTGTATTCCGCCAACGAAGGTTATCTGGACGATGTTGAAGTAAGCAAAGTGTTGGACTTCGAGCGTGCGCTGCACGACTACATGAAGTCTGAGCACGGTGATCTACTCGACAAGATCAACCAGACCGGCGACTACAACGGTGAGATTCAAGACAGCTTGAAGTCGGGTCTCGAGAAGTTCAAGGCGACTCAGAGCTGGTAATGTCTGGCCCGCCCGTCAGGGCGGGTTTGCATGCTTTCTGAGAGCCACGAACGAAAGGTAGATCGCTATGGCAGCTGCAAAAGAGATACGCACCCAGATCGGGAGCATTAAAAATACGCAGAAGATCACCAGCGCCATGGAAATGGTGGCTGCATCGAAAATGCGTAAAGCGCAAGATCTGATGAGAGCTAGTCAGCCTTACGCTAGGCAGATCCGTAATGTGGTTGGCCACATTGCCGACGCGAACCCCGAATACCGGCACGACTATATGATCGAGCGTAGCGAGATTAAGCGCGTTGGTTATATCGTGGTATCTACGGATCGCGGTCTGTGCGGTGGCTTGAACCACAACCTTTTCAAAGCGCTTCTGAAAGAAGCCGCAGGTTGGAAAAAGCAGGGTGCTGAGCAAGATTTTTGTGCCCTTGGCGCTAAAGCCAGTACTTTTTTCCGTAATTATGGCGGCAACTTGGTGGCAGCGAAGAGCGGATTAGGTGAAAACCCGACCGTTGAAGGGTTGATTGGCAGCATTAAGGTCATGCTCGAAGCATACGATGAAGGACGTCTTGACCGTTTGTATGTGGTGCACAATGAATTTGTGAATACCATGACGCAAAAGCCGGTTGTTCGTCAGCTTCTTCCGCTGTCATCCGATATGGGTGCAGACGCTGAGCAAGACAATGAAAACGCCCGTCCCGGAAGCTGGGACTACCTGTATGAACCGGATGCCAAGGCGTTGCTTGATAGCCTATTGGTTCGTTTCATCGAATCGCAGGTGTATCAGGCGGTAGTGGAAAACGGGGCTTGTGAACAAGCGGCCCGGATGATCGCTATGAAAAGTGCCACTGACAACGCAGGCGACCTGATCGACGATTTGGAGATGGTTTATAACAAGGCCCGCCAGGCCGCCATCACGCAGGAAATTTCTGAGATCGTCGGCGGCGCTGCTGCCGTATAACGCCTAGGGAGCACATTCTTATTATGAAGGCTCCCGGCAGACAGGTTTCATTTGCAGGTTTTAGAGAGGAACCAAGATGAGCGGACGTATCGTACAAATCATCGGCGCGGTGATTGACGTAGAGTTTCCGCGGGACTCTGTGCCCAAGGTCTACGACGCGCTAAAGGTCTCCGATGTTGAGACCATCCTCGAAGTCCAGCAGCAGCTGGGCGACGGTGTGGTGCGCACCATTGCTATGGGCTCCACCGAGGGCTTGAAGCGTGGCATGGAAACGACCAGCACAGGTGCCGCGATTTCCGTACCGGTAGGTAAGGAGACGCTGGGCCGTATTATGAACGTACTCGGCGAGCCGATTGACGAAGCGGGACCGATCGGCGAACAAGAGCGTATGCCTATCCACCGCAAGCCGCCGACCTATGCCGAGCAGGCCGCCTCTGGCGAGCTGCTGGAAACTGGTATCAAGGTTATCGACTTGGTTTGCCCGTTTGCGAAAGGCGGTAAAGTGGGTCTGTTCGGCGGTGCCGGTGTTGGTAAAACCGTCAACATGATGGAGCTTATCCGCAACATCGCCACCGAACACAGCGGCTACTCTGTTTTTGCCGGTGTAGGTGAGCGTACGCGTGAGGGTAACGACTTCTATCACGAAATGACTGAATCCAACGTTATCGATAAGGTATCGCTGGTTTACGGTCAGATGAACGAGCCGCCAGGCAACCGCTTGCGTGTGGCGTTGACCGGTTTGACCATCGCAGAGAAATTCCGTGATGAAGGCCGTGACGTTCTGCTGTTCGTCGATAACATCTATCGCTACACCCTAGCCGGTACGGAAGTATCTGCATTGCTGGGCCGTATGCCGTCAGCGGTTGGTTATCAGCCGACTCTGGCTGAAGAGATGGGCGTTCTGCAGGAGCGCATTACCTCGACCAAGACCGGTTCGATCACCTCCGTCCAGGCCGTCTATGTGCCTGCCGACGACATGACCGACCCGTCGCCGGCCACGACGTTCTCTCACCTGGATGCCACGGTATCACTGTCGCGTTCAATCGCTGAGTTGGGCATCTACCCGGCCATTGATCCGCTGGATTCCACCTCACGACAGTTGGATCCGCTGGTAGTGGGTGAAGAGCACTATGCGATCGCTCGCGGTGTGCAGAACGTTCTTCAGCGCTACAAGGAACTTAAGGATATTATCGCCATTCTGGGTATGGATGAGCTGTCTGACGAAGACAAGCTGGCCGTATCACGAGCGCGTAAAATCCAGCGGTTCTTGTCGCAGCCGTTCTTCGTGGCCGAGGTGTTCACCGGTTCACCAGGTAAGTATGTCTCATTGAAAGACACGATTAGTGGCTTCAAGGGCATTCTCGCTGGCGAATACGACGATATGCCGGAACAGGCCTTCTACATGGTCGGTTCAATCGACGAAGCTGTCGAAAAAGCCAACCAGATGAAGAAGTAATCCCGTCCATTAGGGGGATTCGCTATGGCGAATAGCTTTACTTGCAATATCGTCAGCGCTGAAGCATCTATCTTCTCAGGTACTGTTGAGCAGGTAATTGCTTCCGGGATTATGGGTGACCTGGGCATTTTGCCAGGTCACGCCCCGTTGCTGACCGAGCTTCAGCCGGGTCCGGTTCGCGTGATCCACGACGGTGGCAAGGAAGAGAACTTCTTTGTCTCGGGTGGCTTCATGGAAGTCCAGCCGGATGTGGTGACGATTCTGGCCGATGCGGCTTCCCGTGCCAGCGACCTCAACGAGGCCGCTGCCGAAGAAGCGCGTCAGCAGGCATTGAAAGCCTTTAATGAGAAGTCGACGGAGCTGGATTATACTCGAGCTGCCGCCGAACTTGCCGAAGCCACTGCTCAGCTGCGCACCATTCAGCAGCTACGCAAAAAGGCGGGTAAAGGCTAACAACCGCGCGCTTGCCGTGTGAACAACGTCTCTTAAACCCGCTGGTCAGGGTTTAAGAGGCGTTTTTTTTGTCTGCTAGTACGACGACTTAATACGATGGATTAGTATGATTAGCTAGGTCGGTAGAACGATGTTTGTCAGCGTGAAGGGGAGAACTAATTATGGCACTGAATGAAGAAAGCCTGCAGGCATTAAAAGCCGAGCTACTCAGTGAGCTGGCCAAGGAAGCGCCTAGCAAATCTGTATTGGCGTTACGGTTGGCTGAAATCCGCTCAGCGGATATCGGTGAAGTCCTCGAAGAGATGATTGAAGACGATGAAGAGCTGACGGCGGCGCTCTCTTTGTTGGATATTCTTTCTGCCGAGCGGGCTGCTAACGTACTGGGCTATTTGCCCGGCGAAAGCCAGCTCGAGGTGGTCGGAGAGCTGGACGATAGTCAGGTACTTAAGCTACTCGAAGAGATGGGCTCGGATGAGCGCGCTGATTTGTTTAATTTGCTGGATGATGACCGACGCGAAGCACTTTTACGCAGTATGGCGCATCAAGAGCGTGAGGATCTAAAGCGGCTCGCAAGCTACGAAGAAGGCACCGCAGGCGCCATCATGACCTCTGACTATGTGGCCATAGCCAGTGGCATGACGGTGTCGCAAGCTCTGATGCGCGTTCGTCAAACGGCTCCAGATGCTGAGACGGTATATCAGCTCTATATCTTAGATAGCGATGGCCAGTTAATAGGTACCATGTCGCTGCGCCAACTGATGGTCGCGCGGCCTGGCGCAATCGTTGATAGCATTATGATTAAAGATGTTATCAGCACGCGGGTAGACAATGGCCAGGAAGACGTAGCGCGTATTGTGGCGCGCTACGATCTGCTGGCCTTGCCGGTGATTGATGCCGATGACCGAATGGTGGGAATAGTGACTCACGATGACGCTATGGACGTAGCGGAATCTGAGGCCACTGAGGATTTCCATAAAGGGATGTCGATCGGCCAGCTTGAAGACGGCGTGAGCCGTGTGCCGCTCTGGAGCCTTTATCGCAAGCGCGTATTTTGGCTAGTACTGCTGGTGTTTGCCAACCTATTTTCCGGTGCGGGCATTGCCTATTTTGAAGATATTATTGCAACGCAGGTGGCGTTGGTCTTCTTTTTACCCCTGCTGATTGGTAGTGGCGGTAATGCGGGGGCTCAGGCCGCTACGCTGATGGTGCGTGGTATGGCAACGGGTGATATCGGTGTGAAAGACTGGAGCAAGATGCTTGGGCGAGAGCTACTCATCGCTGGTGCACTAGGACTGACCATGGCAATCGCGGTCACCCCAATTGGTATTTTTCGAGGCGGCGAAGCCATTGCCATGGTGGTAGCGCTTAGCATGGTGACTATTGTGCTGTTTGGCAGCTTGATAGGCATGTGCCTGCCTTTTGTGCTTGAGCGCTTTAAGGTCGACCCCGCCACCGCGTCGGCACCGTTGGTGACAACCTTGATTGATGCCACCGGCGTGTTGATCTACTTCACGTTTGCGACGGCTATTCTCTCTGCTGCTTAACGCCTCACCCAGCCGCGGCTGATTAGCGGTGCAAATAGCCGATGATAAAAGCGCTTGGCAACGTGTTCATATACAGGTAGCACCAACCAAGCGCGATTGAACCCTACCAGCACGGCGGTCAATGCGGACAGTAGTACAGCGCCCGCCATGTCCTGAGGGAAGTGAACGCCCATAAATATTCTTGCCCAGGCAACAGGAATGGCCAGCAACAGTAGGCAGCCACCGATACGCCGAGAGTGGCTGTTTAGCATTAAGCTAATGCCTATCGTGGTTAGAATTGTCAGGTGATTGCTAGGGAAAGCGGGGGTTGCGGAATGCTCTATCAGCGACTCGCCTATGGGAATCATAAAGGGGCGCGGCATCGGCCATAGCGTTCCTATAAGCCTACTGACTGCAAGGGCTAACAGCGTTGCAATGAGTGCTTCTAACAGTGATTGCTTGAGCGATTCGCTGCCACGCAGCCAGCCGATGATGAAAAGCGCGGGCACTAACCACATCAAATCTACAGCGCAGGTATATGCCAGCGTTATTAACCAAGACGGTGAATGGGGGGAAGCGTTGAGCAGCTCGAACAGGGCGATATTTAGCGAATTCATGACATCCAAACAGTAGTAAGTATTAGTGGTCGTTTAAGTGGCTTTAGGGTTGTTGCTGTATGGGTAAAAAGACTAGCGCATTGAGCTACTGGCAGCGCGAGTAATGAACATCACCTCAACATGCCCTAACCATTCAATGTCACTGGCCAGTGATTTTAACTGGCTAGCGAGACACTGGGGAGGTTGGTTAACCGCATCATCAATAATCAGCGATACCGACACTTTGTCGTCTAGGTAATGCAGCTGCAGTTCGTTTAGCGTCCGCCATACCGGGTGTTTGTACCAGCGCTTATTAAGCGCGTCCTCTACTTCCGGGCGCAGCGGTAAACCGGGCAGGCGGCTTGGGTCTCCGGCACCTGCATCATCTTCAGGATCAACGTGGAAAATCACGTCAGTCAGTGCTGGAAATTCATGGCGCAGGCGGCGGCTGACCTCGTTGCCAATTTCATGGGCTTCAGAAACGGTAATTTTAGGGCCTACCACTACATGTAGGTCAACCATTACCCAACCGGCTGATTGGCGGGTTCGCAAATCATGCACGCTATCTACCCCAGGGATGCTACAGGCTACGTCATGCATTTGATTTTGCACATCCAGCGGTAGCGCCGTATCGACCAGTTCGCGTGCGGATTCCCACAATAAGTCCAGCCCCACCTTGCCGACCAATAAACCCACAATGATAGCAGCCACGGCATCTAACCAGCCCAAGCCGAACTGAGCACCAATCAATGCGACTAATACAACGGCGGTGGATAAGGCGTCGCTACGGGAATGCCAGGCGTTGGCTTCCAATAATCTAGACTTAACGCGTTTGGCAACGCGCATGGTGTAGCGAAAAATCCACTCTTTGCTAAATAGCGCGATGACTGTAATAACAATGGCTAGCAGACCCGGTGCGTTGACCTCAGCACCGCTAAACAAGCGAGCCAGACTCGACCAGGCAATACCGCCTGCCACGAAAATCAACACGCTGCCCAGTAATAGCGTCGTCAGTGTTTCGATGCGGCCATGGCCATAATGGTGATCTTTATCAGGCTCTTGACGGCCATAATGAATAGCCGCCAGCACAAATCCATCAGTGACTAAATCAGACAGCGAATGTATACCGTCAGCGATCAGTGCCGCGGAGCCCACCGTAAAGCCGACCGTCACTTTGACGATGCTCAACAGCGCATCCAGCCACGCACCAATATAGGTGACGCGCTTAGCTTCTTGGCTTTGTTGCTTGTGGTCTTGAACCACTGGCGTTTCGATGGTCTGAGTCATGGGCACCTTGCAAGGACGCAGGCTTTCAGTAGGTGACTATTGTAGCGTACTCCTCATATGCTCTATAGCATCCACTGCTTCCAATTTGTGAAACAGCGTTATTGAGCGTCTGAGCGCGTAAGTATCAGTGACGGCAATGGCGGACAAAGAATTTGCGTATGTGTATCCTTAGACGACATTACAACCTATCAAATTGATTTAAACACAGGATTATTTATGGATTGGCTTCAGGTGGTGGTGTTAGCGGTTGTCCAGGGAATTTCCGAATTTTTACCCGTTTCAAGCTCTGCTCACCTGATTTTGGTGCCTGTGCTGACCGAATGGCAAGATCAGGGCCTAGCCTTCGATGTTGCGCTGCACTTAGGTAGCCTCTCCGCGGTCATTATCTATTTCCGCCAGGAAATTGGAAAAATGATCACCAGCAGCCTTGCGGCCCTCAGTGGTAAAGGCATCAATGAGGACGCGCGACTTGCCTTTTGGGTGACGATAGCAACGATCCCCGTGGGGCTTACTGGTTTACTCCTGCACGATGCTATTTCTGGCTACATGCGCTCTACGCTAATTATTGGCATCAGTTTAATTAGTTTCGGTCTATTGTTGGGTTATGCCGACTGGCGCAAGCGCGGAACGCGAAGCGAATATCAGCTGCGCTTAAAAGATGTATTGATCATAGGTGTCGCCCAGGCACTGGCATTGATTCCGGGCACCTCGCGCTCGGGCATTACTATTACGGCAGCGCTGATGGTGGGGATGAGCCGAGAAGGCGCTGCGCGCTTTTCTTTTTTACTCTCGATCCCCGTGATTGTGCTGGCCGGCGGTTTAGAAGCCGTTGGGCTATTTACATCACCGCAGTCGATTGATTGGGTGGCGATGCTGGCGGGAACTCTGATATCAGGGCTAAGCGCCTATTTGTGTATTCATTATTTCTTAGTCGTTATTAACAAATTGGGGATGCAGCCGTTTGTGGTTTATCGGGTGCTGTTCGGCGCTTGGCTGCTGTGGTTCTTTTATTTTTAAGAACGTCTCTTTTAAGGCTTTATATCTAAGGTAAAGCAACGATGAAAAGGTCTGATGAGCAAAAGTGTGTTGGATATATGTTCAGGTGGGGACGCGGGCTGATAGTGTTAGGCGCATTGCTGAGTGCCCTCTTGGTATTGTCAGGTTGTTCAGAAAATGACCGGCCGCTGGAGCCACCCGTACGCTATGAGGGAAACATATTTGGTACTTTTTATCAGGTGACCATTATGGATCCTCTCACGCAAGGCCAGTCGCGTGAGTTAGAAGAAGGGTTTTTGGCAGAGTTAGAGAGCGTTGATCATGCGATGTCGACCTATCGAGATGATTCAGAGCTGATCGCCTTCAACGAGGCTCCGTTGGGTGAATGGCAGCCGCTTTCTAATGAGCTTATTGAAGTGCTGGCCATTAGCCAATCGGTGGCTGAGGCAAGCCAGGGTGCATTTGATATTACCGTGGGCGATTTGGTGAATTTATGGAGCTTTGGCCCCGGCGCACGACCTGAGGAAGTCCCTTCAGATGAAGCATTAGCCGAACAGCTCGCTCAGGTGGGCTTTGATGCCATCGAGATTGATACTCAGAATATGCAGGCGCGGCGCACCCGCGATGTGTTTGTCGATCTTTCTGGCGTTGCGAAAGGTCATGCGACAGATCGAGTAGCCGCCTATCTAGACCAGCAGGATATTAACCATTATTTGGTGAACTTAGGCGGGGACCTGATTGCTCGCGGCTTGCGTGATGAAGACGAGCAAACGCCGTGGCGCATTGGCATTGAAGTGCCTGAAGATGGCGAGCAGCGGGCTCAGCATATTCTTCCGTTAGAAAGCATCTCCGTGGCGACATCAGGCGACTATCGCAACTACTTTAACGTTGACGGGGAGCGTTTTTCCCACACTATTGATCCACGCACAGGCCGACCGGTGACTCACCAGCTTGCCTCTGTGTCTGTTTTTCACCCTTCCAACACTTGGGCGGATGCCTGGGCGACTGCGCTATTGGTGGTGGGTGAAGAAGACGCCATGCAGATGGCGCTCGATAACAATCTTAAGATATTAATGCTTATTCATGATGGTGATGCGTGGCGCAGCGTCGGCAGCCCTGAGTTTGTTAATTATTTTGGTAAAACGTTGATAGATGAGCTGGGCATTGAGCAGTTACCGGCGCCGGCAAGCACCACCGTTCCCCCCGTAGCAGGTGAATAACATGCAAGAACTGGATATTGTCATTCTCGCAGCGGGTAAAGGTACGCGCATGCAGTCACATACCCCTAAAGTATTGCATACGTTGGCCGGTAAACCGATGGTGCAGCACGTGCTGGATTCAGCCTTTGCGCTGAATCCTGACCGTATCCATGTGGTCATTGGTCATGGTGCCGATAAACTGCGTGAAGCGCTGGCAGAAAGCCCCGTGCACTTTGCCGTTCAGGCCGAGCAGAAGGGCACTGGCCATGCTGTCGCCCAAGCGCTTGAGCAGCTAGGCAACGGCAACGTATTGATTCTCTACGGTGACGTGCCGCTGTTGCAGCATGAATCATTGAGCGAGCTGTTAGCCCACGTGGATGAGCAGCACATGGGGCTGCTAACGGTGACGCTGGATGATCCCAATGGCTATGGGCGAATTATGCGGAATGCTGCAGGCGACGCAGTGGCCATTGTTGAGCAAAAAGATGCCCACAGCGCTCAGCTCGCGATTAACGAATGCAATACCGGCATCATGGCGATGACTAGCGCTCAGCTAAAGCGCTGGTTGCCGCAGCTTTCGGCGGAAAACGCGCAGGGTGAGTACTATCTTACCGATGTCATTGCGATGGCGGCGGATGAAGGTATTAAGGTGTGTACTGCCCAACCGGCCACCGTTGTCGAAGTCGAAGGCGTCAATAATCGGGCGCAAATGGCTCGCTTGGAGCGCGCCTACCAACAGCAGCGGGCTGATCAATTAATGGAACAAGGCGTTGCGCTTGCTGACCCCGCACGCCTAGATATACGCGGGAGTTTGATCTGCGGACACGATGTGTTTATCGATGTGGGCTGCGTGTTTGAAGGTGAAGTAGAGTTAGGTGAAGGCGTGCGTATTGGCCCTTACTGCGTGATTAAAAATAGCACTATTGGTGCAGAAAGCGTCGTCGATACTCACAGCGTTATAGAAGGCACCGTGGCGGCAGGCTTTAATCAGATAGGCCCGTTCGCACGCTTACGCCCCGGTACGCGGCTGGCGGTGAAAGCCAAAGTAGGCAATTTTGTTGAAACCAAAAATGCCGATGTGGGTGAAGGTAGTAAGATTAATCACTTAAGCTACGTAGGTGATGCACGTTTAGGGCGCGATGTTAATGTGGGGGCCGGTACGATTACCTGTAACTACGACGGTACGAACAAACATCACACAGACATTGGTGATAACGTTTTTGTTGGTTCTAACAGCTCATTGGTGGCACCGGTCACGGTAGGCAAAGGGGCCACCATCGGGGCAGGTTCAACCATTGCAAAAGACGTCACCGAGTATGCGTTGGCGGTAACGCGGAGCCGTCAGATAGAAAAAAATGAATGGCAACGCCCCAGCAAGGTGGTAAAGCCCCGATTATAAAGTTTAATTTATAACGTTAACGTTTTAGAAAACGGTGCTAACAATCATTAAAAGGCCTGATTTACCGTTTTGCTTGTTGATTAATTAGCATGGGTGAATAGCTCAGGAGATTGATTATGTGTGGCATTGTAGCCGCCGTTGCCCAGCGCAACGTTCAAGAAATTCTGTTAGAAGGGCTAAAACGCCTGGAGTATCGCGGCTACGATTCGGCCGGAATGACGGTATTTAATGATGGCGCGTTGACTCGCCACAGAGCGCTCGGAAAAGTCGCGGCCCTTGCTGCGCGTTTGGATACCGCCGCACTGCCGGGCTTTTCAGGTATTGCGCATACTCGCTGGGCAACCCACGGAAAACCCTCTGAAGCTAATGCACATCCGCATCATAGCGACTCCCTGGTACATGAAAACCAGGTAGCGGTAGTGCACAACGGTATTATTGAAAACTATGAGCATATAAAAGATAACCTGCAGCACAGCGGCTATGTGTTCAGTTCAGAAACTGATACCGAAGTGATTGCTCACTTACTTTCTGAAAAGCTGGACGATGGGCTATCGCTATTTGACGCTACTCAGCAGATTGTGAACGGACTAGGCGGTGCTTACGCACTTGGCGTGATGTGCGCAGCAGAGCCAGGCGTTATTGTTGGCGCTCGCCAGGGCAGTCCGCTGGTCATTGGCGTAGGCATTGATGAAGCTTTCTTAGCCTCCGATCCACTAGCGCTATTACCGGTAACTGACCGCTTTATTTATCTTGAAGAGGGTGATTTGGTTGAGCTGCGTTCGCAGGGCAGCATCCGCATTGTTGATCGCCATGGTAACGACGCTGAACGCCCGGTTCATACTTTTGAACACGGCGATGGCGCTGCTAGTAAAGGCGAATACCGTCACTACATGCTGAAAGAAATTTTTGAGCAGCCAAAGGTTATCGAGGCGGCACTAGAAGGCCGGCTGAGCGATCGAAGCGTGTTAGTGGAGAGCTTTGGCCCCGATGCGCAGGCGCTTTTTAAACAGACGCGCCAAGTGCATATCATTGCCTGCGGTACGAGCTATCACGCAGGCTTGGTAGCGCGTTACTGGCTTGAACGCTACGCCGGTGTGCCGGTTCAGGTAGAAGTTGCCTCTGAGTATCGCTACCGTCACCCCGTAGTGCCTGACAATACGCTGTTTGTGACGCTTTCCCAGTCGGGTGAAACTGCCGATACGCTAGCCGCCTTGCGCTTTGCCAAAACGCTTGGTTATGTTGGCACGTTGGCGATTTGTAACGTACCGGGAAGCTCGCTGGTGCGGGAGTCTGACCTTACCTTGATGACGCGCGCAGGCCCTGAGATTGGCGTTGCTTCCACCAAGGCCTTTACCACTCAGCTAGTGGCGCTAATGCTGTTAACGCTGTCAGTGAGCAAAGCCAAGGGACAGGCTGAATATCCGGATATTATTGCCGCGTTGAAAACCTTGCCTGAAGTGTGTCAGCAAGTCCTGACGTTGGACAGCAACATTGAAACGCTTGCGCAGGCGTTTGCTGAAAAACAGCATGCGCTTTTCTTGGGGCGCGGCGCTCATTATCCGATTGCGTTAGAAGGCGCGCTGAAGCTCAAAGAAATTTCCTATATTCACGCTGAAGCGTATCCCGCGGGTGAGTTGAAACACGGCCCGCTGGCGCTGGTGGATAGCGAAATGCCGGTTATTTCGGTGGCGCCTAACGATGACCTACTTGAAAAGCTTAAGTCCAACCTTCAGGAAGTTCGCGCCCGCGGTGGCCAGCTGTTTGTATTTGCCGATGAGCGAGTAGGTATCGCTGTTCAGGAAGATATTCGCGTATTGAACTTGCCACACGTGCACGAAGCGCTGGCGCCGCTACTGTACACCCTGCCGTTACAGCTGCTGAGCTATCACGTGGCTGTTCTTAAAGGTACCGACGTTGACCAGCCTCGCAACCTGGCAAAAAGCGTCACGGTAGAATAACAATGACGGCTTATACCGTGTGTTAATGGATGAATAAAAAACGCTTTACAACATGCGGCAATATGTCGCATGTTGTGCGCAGCCGTTGCGTTGCAGCATGTCGTTAGTGTGCTTATTATCGTGGCGGTCTTTCTCCTCTCTGCTGGGATCATATCGCCATGAAATCACCAAACGTCCTCGCAACTCGGCTTTATGCTAGCCGGGTCGCTTGGCTGTTGCTCGCCTGCACCCTTTTGTCCTTTCCTTCTCTTTCTTATGCTGCCGCTGGGTCGCTGAATCTTACGGCTTCGATTGCCGGTATCTCTTCTGTCCTGATCTTCGTGCTTGCTTATGCGTTGGTGATGAGTGAAGAGCTACTGCATATGCGCAAGTCTAAGCCTGTGCTAGTAGCTGCAGGCCTTATTTGGGCGATAGTCGCCTGGGTCTATGTTCAAGCGGGTATGCCGGAAGAAGCGGAAACAGCTTTCCGTGAAACGCTGCTTGAATACACTGAGCTGCTTTTGTTTTTGCTGGTCGCGATGACCTATATCAATGCCATGGAAGAGCGACGTATTTTTGATGCGCTGCGTTCTTGGCTAGTGCGCAAAGGTTTCAGCTATCGCAGCTTATTCTGGATCACCGGGGTAATGGCCTTTGGTATTTCAGCCATTGCCAACAACATGACCACGGCGATGTTGATGTGCGCAGTGGTTCTGAAAGTCGCTGAGGGCGATAATAAATTTATCAGCCTTTGCTGTGTGAACGTGGTGGTTGCCTCTAATGCTGGCGGTGCTTTTAGTCCGTTTGGTGATATCACTACGCTGATGGTGTGGCAGGCAGGCCAAGTACCGTTTGGCGGCTTCTTCGCACTATTGGTTCCTGCGCTGGTCAATTTCTTAGTACCTGCTGCCATTATGAATTTCTTTATTGTGAATCGTCAGCCTGCGGCGCTAAAAGAGAACGTTTGGCTCAAGCGTGGCTCTCGGCGGATTATCGTGCTCTTTTTGATTACCGTCGCGATTTCGGTGCTGTGCCACTCTATTTTGCACCTACCGCCCGCCATGGGCATGATGTTTGGTCTGGGCCTTTTACAGTTCTTTGGCTATTACCTGCGGCGCAGCCTGCCGCGGTCGCTTGAGCGCAAGCGGGAGCGCTATTCCCGACGGGGCGATTGGAAGAAGCTGGAACAGCTCGGTAGCGTGGTTCCCTTCGATATTTTCAGCCGTATTGCGCGCTCCGAGTGGGACACGCTGCTGTTCTTCTACGGTGTGGTTATGTGCGTAGGTGGTCTTGGGTTTATGGGCTATCTCAGCCTGCTTTCCGAAACGCTTTACGGCAGCTGGAACCCGGTATGGGCTAACGTGGTATTGGGGCTTATTTCGGCGGTGGTGGATAACATACCGGTTATGTTTGCAGTGCTTTCGATGGCCCCGGATATGTCGGAAGGCAACTGGCTGCTGATCACGCTGACAGCCGGTGTTGGGGGCAGTTTGCTCTCTATGGGTTCTGCCGCCGGTGTTGCGCTTATGGGCCAGGCGCGAGGTGTTTATACCTTTGCCGGGCACTTACGTTGGATGCCGGCCATTTTACTGGGCTATATCGGCAGTATCGCGGCGCATCTATGGATTAATGCCTCGATGTTCTAGGCCATTACGGCCCTGCGATTTCAGACCGTATTAGACGGGCCCGAAAAGCTAAAATGCCCCTCATCGATAACTCAATGAGGGGCATTTTTATGAGAGTAACTTTATGAGAGCAACTTAGTACACTTAACCCAGCACAACCCGTGTAAAAAAGTGAAATAAGCGGTATGGGTTACGCTTCAAAAGAGATCAATTTTTACAGATCATGGCCCGTGATAACTTGGCAAATTTCGGCAAAACTCTTTGCCATCGGGACGGGATTAATGTCTTTACCCACGGCGTTCTGTATATCGCTTGCTGAGATAAGGCCGCGAATTCTCAGTTCTTGGTTATCGTCGAGCTCGGTAATCAATAGATGCTGATCGGTAAAGCTCTCCATCGATAATACTAAGTCTTCAATCGTCAATGAGCCCAGCTGTGAAATGGGCATGGCGCTGAGTTTTTGCCACGGTGTCATGATCATTTCAGCCGTGACTTCCTCGCGATTGAGATTGCGCTGTTGCATGGCAAGATTAATCCGCCGAGAGCCAATCACTTCTTTCGAGGTGATAACGCCAATGCAGTGTGCGCGTTTATCCATCACGAACAGTAGACGTATGCCACCGTGGCGCATTTTTAGATGAGCATCGTCTATTGGGGTGTCTGCATCGACGGACTGAGGCATTAGCTGAGAAAAGTCAGTCAGCACGGTCATCGCAGGGCTGGTGGGTAATAGCCGCTTGGGTGTAGGCATTGCCAATATCGGTGTGGTGCCTAATTGGGTCAATGGCTTAGGTGAATATGTTACTTGGTTCATTAGGGCCGCTCCATGTGGAGAAAAGGTGAATTCTGAGTATCGGGTTCACCGTGTTGTTCCACAGTTACATTCAATTCTTACCGCAACCTTAAGAGATTGATAAATTTTATTGTGTAGCGAGCAATTTCAGCAGCTCATTCTCGGTTGGCTGCGGCAAATTAATAACCACGCGCAGCCCTGCGCTGGGTGAATCTTCAAGCTGTAACGTACCGCCATGGCGCGTTACTAAACGCTCCACAATAGAGAGGCCCAACCCTGAACCCGCACTGGGGCCGGAACGTTGGAAACGTTCAATGACTTTTTTGCGTTCGCTTAACGGTATGCCGGGACCTTGGTCATCAACAATTAACTGAAATCCCTGTGCCGTTGCTGCCAGCGTGATACTGACCGCACTTCGGTTGGGGGAGTGCTGAATGGCGTTACCGACTAAGTTCTGTACCAAGGTTTCAATTGCCCCCGGCTCTTCTAACATTAGCCAAGCCGCGCGCTCATCCGCTTCTAATAACAGCTGCTGGCCTCGCTCTGTGGCCAACGGGGATAGCTTGGCTAGGGTCTCGCGGACTTCACGTAGAAGATGCGTATGGCGATAATCGGGCAGTGCTTCTTCTTCGGGCTCTAGGCGGGCGAGTGTTAGTAGCTGCGTGACTAAGCGCGTTGATCGAGCAACGCCACTGCGCAAGTGGCTTAATGCTTCTTGACGGTCCTCAATATTATCAGCCGTCAGCGCATTCTGTGCGTGTAAATCGAGCACGGCTAAGGGCGTGCGCAGCTCATGAGCCGCATCGGCGATGAAGCGCTTTTCACGTATGCGCATCAGCCGAATTCGTTTTAAAAGCCGATTGAGTGCTCCAGCAATGGTGTTTAACTCATGAGGTAATGGGCTTAGCGTTAGCGGCTGTAAGTTGTGCGGGTCACGGCTGCGAATTTGATCGGCCATGCGCGATAGCGGGGTTAATCCCCAGCCGATGGACCACCATAAAAAAGCAGTCAGCAATGGCAGCCCGATTAAGTCAGGCATTAATGTACGCAGCGCCACGGCTCGAATGAGCTCTCCGCGAACGTCTTCACGTTCGCTGACCACTATTCGCTGAGTAGAATTTGATACTTCTAATACATAAATGCGCCATTCATGCTCATCGATGTGAAGGCTAGTGAAGCCAGTAGGATGGTCAGCAAGATCGGCGTCAGGCGCATTGGCTGAGCGCAGTAATAAACGGTCATTTTCCCATAGCTGAAAGGCTAATTTGCTCTCGTAACGTTGCCCTGCAAAGCGTTTATCCCACTGCTTGGCACGCTGTAAAGCGTTATCCAAACTATTAAGCAGCGCGTCGCGATACTCTTCCGGTAGCGGAGTTTGCAGTAATCCGTCTAGCAGGCGCGCGTTCTGGGCCAGGCTGGCATCATAAAGTTCTTCGACCTCGTGAGCCGCGTAGCGATAGCTGATAAAACCAATTACCAACATGCTGAGACCAAATACCAGCAGCACAAGCCCCAGGGTGCGTTGTCGGATAGAGGTCATGGGCGTTCATCCTGGCCGGTTTTATCCATTACGTAACCAATACCACGCAGTGTGCGAATAAGCTGAGGAAAAAACTTTCGCCGGAGATGGTGAACATGTACTTCAATCGCATTGCTTTCCACATCCTCGTCCCAGCCATAGACAAGGCGCGTTAAGGTATCGCGCGTGAGCACCCGCCCAGGATGCGTCATAAACTCTTGCAGCAAGGTTAGCTCGCGACGCGATAGCACTACCCACTGCCCCTGGTAGCTTACCCGCATCGTCAGTGGGTCAAGATGAATACCACGGCACTCCAAGGCGCTATTAACCTGGCCATTACTGCGCCTCAACAGGGCGCGCAGGCGAGCCTTTAATTCGGCGACTTCAAACGGCTTGGTTAAATAGTCGTCGGCGCCAGAATCTAGTCCGGTGATGCGGTCATCCACTGCATCTCGAGCGGTCAGCACTAGGATTGGCACACGATTACCCTGGCGCCTCACCGCTTCCAACACCTGTATGCCATCCATTCGCGGTAAGCCCAGATCAAGAATAACGGCATCAAAAGGCTCACCCTCTTTTAACGCGGCCAGCGCAGTGACACCATCCTTAAGGTGGTCCACCGTGAAATGCTCAGGCTTTAACGCCAAGCGAATGCCCGATGCCAAGCTGGGGTCATCTTCTACCAATAATATCCGCATGGCGGGGTGGTTACTCCTCTACATCAACCGCAGCCACTAAGCATCGAAAGAGATAGCGCATAAAGGCTCTGATTGTCAGGATAAAGGATAGTCTGTAGGTTGATAACCTAGCACGCTTTATTACATTTCTTGCGCTTTGTGTTGCCGCTATACTCGTTCAATACGCACGTCTTAACGTTAAAAGACCGTACTCAAGAGGTGGTGAGAGTGAAAGCGAAGGGAATGATCAGCGGTCTATTGGCTCTCAGCGTGCTTACGGGCGCGGCAGGTGCATTTGCTCAAGAAGACGAGCCTGAGGCGATTGCCAAGCGTTTAGCGCCGGTAGGTAAGCTGTGTTTACAGGGGCAAGCGTGCGGGACCGCCGTTCTTCTGGCTGCTGCTGATGTTGCTGTAGAAGAAGAGGCGGCCGCCAGCGAAGCCGATTCCATTAGCAGCATCGACGCTGCCGCGCTTTATACCAGTGCGGGCTGCGCCGTGTGTCATGCTAACGGCATCGCGGGCGCACCGAAGATGGGCGATTCAGCGGCCTGGGCAGCGCGTTTGGCAAAAGGTACGGACGAATTATATGCCAGTGCGATTAATGGTATTGGCGCCATGCCGGCAAAAGGCGGCCGTCCTAATCTTGCTGATGAAGAAGTGATGGCGATTGTCGATTACATGATTGCGGAAGAATAATAATCGGCAGTGCTGAAATAGCGTTTTAGCTTATCCACAGGGCATTTTGGCTGTCGGCCTGTGGATGATTTTATTATCCAAGCAGTGAGCGCAGCCCGGCAATCGCGTCTTTACCCCGCGCCTGCTTCTTTTCAGGGTCTTCTTTATCCGCACGGCCTTCCCACTCTAAATCCTCGGCGGGCAGTTCTTCTAAAAAGCGGCTTGGCTGGCAATCCATCAGCTCTCCGTAGGCTTTGCGCTGGCGGGCAAGCGTTAGCGTTAGCGTGCGGCGTGCTCGGGTGATGCCGACATACGCTAGTCGTCGCTCCTCCTCAACGGTGCCCACTTCAATTGCATTGCGGTGAGGCAATAGGTCTTCTTCCAGGCCAAGCAAATAAACATGCGGAAACTCCAAACCTTTCGAGGCGTGCATCGTCAGTAGCTGCACTCGATCAGAGTCATCTTCTTCGGCCTGCTGTTCTAAAATATCACGCAGCACCAGACGTGAAATCGCGGCTTCAATGCCGTCGGTTTCCGTCTCAGTGGCATCTGTATGGTCTTCAGTATCGCGGTTGAGCGACTTCTCTAGCTGATCGATCAAAATCCACACGTTGGCCATGCGCCGCTCGGCGACGGTGGGCGCGCTGGCGTTTTGATACAGCCACGCTTCGTAATCCATATCCCGCAGCATGTCGCGAATGGCGGCAATCGCATCGCCTTGATCCATGCGTTTACGCACGCCGTCAATAAAGTGGGTAAAGCGCGACAGCCGCTCGACGGCCCGGGTTGGCAGAACCTGCTCCAAACCGAGCTCATGAGAGGCAGCAAACAGCGAAATTGAGCGCTCAGTCGCATAGTTGGCGAGCTTTTCAACCGTACCTGGGCCCACCTCACGGCGTGGCACGTTCACAATGCGTAAAAAGGCGTTGTCGTCAGCTGGGTTAATCAGCAGGCGCAGATAGGCCATGGTGTCTTTGATCTCGTTGCGCGAGAAAAACGACGTACCGCCTGAAAGCTTGTAAGGAATCTGGTAGTGCTGCAGCTTGAGTTCTAACAGCCGAGCCTGGAAGTTACCGCGATAAAGCACGGCAAAATCGCGCCAGTCGGCCTTTTCTTTAATACGCCGAGTCAGCATTTCGCTGGCGACGCGCTCAGACTCGGCCTCTTCATGGCGATTCACAATCACCCGAATAGGCGCGCCGTCGCCCATATCTGACCACAGCGTCTTGTCATAAATATGAGGGTTATTGGCGATCAGCGTATTGGCCGCGCGCAGTATCGTGGCGGTAGAGCGGTAGTTCTGCTCCAACTTGATCACTTTCAGGCGCGGAAAGTCTTCACCCAGGGTAATAAGGTTTTCAGGGCGAGCGCCGCGCCAGGAATAAATCGACTGGTCATCGTCGCCTACCACGGTAAAGGTGGAGCGCTCCGCCATTAAAAGCTTCACCAGCAGGTATTGGGAAACGTTGGTGTCCTGATACTCATCTACCAGCATGTAATGAATTTTACGCCGCCAGCGCTCTAGCGCCTCCGGGTTGCGCTGTAGCAGTACCACCGGCAGCAGAATCAGGTCGTCAAAATCCACTGCGTTGTAGGCTTTTAGATGGCGCACGTAGGCTTCGTATACCCGTGCAGCAAAGTGTTCATCGTCATCTGCCGCAAATGAGAGTGCATCGCTGGGCAGCACTAAATCATTCTTCCAGGTAGAAATTTTACTCTGCACGGCGTTGATCTGCTCGGCATCTACCTGGGCATCTTTGTTCATTAAATCGCGCAGCAGCGCCTTGGCATCTTCCGGGTCGAACAGTGAAAAGCCCGGCTTGTAGCCCAGTGTTTTCAGCTCACCGCGAATAATATTGAGCCCCAGAGTGTGGAAGGTAGAGACCGTTAACCCGTGACCTTCTTTACCGTGAAGCATCTGGCCCACGCGCTCTTTCATCTCACGCGCGGCTTTATTGGTAAAAGTGACCGCGGCGATCCTACGTGCGCTCATTCCACATTCTTGGACTAAATAAGCAATTTTAGTGGTGATAACGCTGGTTTTGCCCGACCCTGCGCCCGCCAGCACTAAGCAAGGGCCATCAATGTAGCGCACGGCCTCTTGCTGGCGTGGATTTAGCCCTTTAATGCGGCTAAGAATGCTCTTAGATGTTGAGGGCGTCATGGCGAAGGTAGTCCTCTGCGAGTGCTGCACGTTATTTCGCGTACGATTTTAAGTGCTATTTTAAGTGCTATTTTAAGTGCTATTTCGATTACAATCGGCGGCGCTTAGTAAATGCATAACGGGTGAACAATAGGCAGGTGGAGATGTTTGACGTAGCGCTTTTTGAACCACGCATGGCGCCCAATACGGGCAATATCATGCGCTTAGTCGCCAATAACGGCTGCCGACTTCACCTGATTGAGCCGCTTGGCTTCGACTTGGAAGAGAAAAAACTGCGTCGCGCCGGGCTGGATTACCGTGACCTCGCCAACGTTACTCGCCACGCGGATTTTAGCGCCTTTCAAGCGGCCATGCAGGGCCGACGCATCTGGGCGATCACCACCAAAGGTACGCGACCCTATAGCGATGCTGATTTTGCTCCCGGCGATGTGCTGCTATTTGGTTCTGAAACCGCAGGACTTTCGCCCCAAGTACATGAAACGCTAACCGCTGAGCACAAGCTGCGCCTGCCCATGCAGCCCAACAACCGCAGTCTTAACCTTTCTAACGCCGTGGCTATTGTGAGCTACGAAGCATGGCGCCAACAAGGATTTGAAGGCGCGCAGCCCATCTAATCAGCCGGCAATGCCGTAGCGATCACGATAAGCCCTAATCGCTTGTGCATAGGCCAGCATCTCGCCACCGGCGTGTTCTTCAAGGTAAGTAAGCACTTGCTCTAAGGTAACGATACTCACCACCGGCATTGAATACTGTGCCTGTACTTCCTGAATCGCACTCTGTTCGCCCTGGCCACGCTCCTGGCGATCAAGCGCAATGATCACCCCGGCAGCACGCGCGCCGCTTTGCTCAATCAGGCTCATTACTTCGCGAATCGCCGTGCCTGCGGTGATGACGTCATCAATAATGAGAATATTGCCGGAAAGCTCCGCGCCAACAATGTTGCCACCTTCGCCGTGGGTTTTGGCCTCTTTGCGGTTGAAGGCGTAAGGCATATCCTGGTCGTGGTGATCGGCCAAGGCTGCGGCCGTGACCGCCGCTAGCGGAATTCCTTTATATGCTGGGCCAAACAGCACATCAGCGTTTAGGTCGCTATCGACAATCGCCTGAGCGTAAAACCGGCCCAGCTTGGCCAGCGCTCGGCCGGTTTGAAACAGCCCAGCGTTAAAAAAGTAGGGACTAACGCGGCCGGATTTAAGCGTAAACTCGCCAAACTTAAGCACACCTTGCTCAATGGCAAAGGCAATAAAATCGTGCTGGTAGGGTTGTAGAGTGGTGGCCACGGCATTCCTCACTAGGTGGTAAGTTTAAATAGGTACGAAAGCAACAATAAAAATGGGGTAAATGGCAAGTTTTAGTCGCTGCCTTTACCCAAACGTCTAAACGTCGGGTATCATACAGCAGCGACGCAAAAGGGACGATTTATGAAAATTGCCAGCATCAATGTCAATGGTATTCGTGATGCCGTCGAGCGTGGCTTCCTGGACTGGCTGGCTCAGCAGGATGTCGACGTCGTCTGTGTGCAGAATATTAAGGCGAAAAGTTTTGAACTGGGTGACCACATTCTGTATCCGGAAGGCTATGAAGGCTACTTCCTGGATGCCGAAGAAGACGGTTTCTCCGGCGTAGCACTTTATTGCCGCAAAATTCCCAAGGCGATTATGTATGGCCTCGGGTTTCCTCAGTGTGACCATGAAGGACGTTTTCTGCAGGCGGACTATGAACGCTTCAGCATTGTCTCCTTTTTGATGCCTGACGGAAGCGATCAAAAAGCCAAGCAGGCGTTTATGGAACAGTACCAAGAGTACCTGACGAAGATGTCGCGCAAACGCCGCGAATACATCCTCTGCGGAACTTGGCATGTTGCCCATAAAACCGTCGACTTGGCCAACTGGTCGGACAATCAACTGACCTCAGGCTTCCGCCCGGAAGAGCGCGCTTGGATGGATCAGGTGCTTGGTCCTACCGGGTTTATCGACACCTTCCGCGAAATTAACCGCGATGCGGGTGAGTACACCTGGTGGCCGAAGCTTGATCAAGACGTGCCCCGTGAACGCCAAGAAGGCTGGCGGATCGACTATCAATTAGTCGGCCCCAACTTCCGCCGCCACGTGGTTGACGCGTGGATTGATTACGATGCGACTTTCTCCGAGTTCGCACCGCTGATCATTGAGTACGATCTAGCGCTTTAAGCGCTAGTCAGCGCACTTTTCCCGCGTCGCATTAGTTTAAGTGGTAACTAAGCAACAAGCCGACCCTTAGGTCGGCTTGTTGCATTTTTGGCGTGCGTTAAACGTTTAGTCACGAATTCCCAGTGCTTCACGCTGATGGTTGCGCAGCGCATCGCCCGCTTGCTCGGCTAAATCGAGCATACTGTTGAGTTCTGCGCGGCTGAAGGAACCCGCCTCGGCGGTACCCTGCACTTCGATGAGCTCGCCGTTTTCGGTCATCACCACGTTTAAATCGGTATCGGCTTTGCTGTCTTCCGGGTAGTCCAGATCCAGCACCGGGACACCCTTATAAATGCCCACGGAGATAGCACTAACCAGCTGCTTGAAAGGATCGCTTTTGATCTTCTTCTCACGCTGCAGGTAGCGGATGGCATCCATCAGCGCTACACAGCCACCGGTAATCGCCGCGGTACGCGTACCGCCATCGGCCTGAATGACATCGCAATCAATGGTAATGGTGAATTCGCCCAGCTTCTTCAAATTCACCGCTGCGCGCAGGCTACGGCCAATCAAGCGCTGAATTTCTAACGTACGGCCACCTTGCTTGCCGCGAGAGGCTTCACGATCACTGCGCGTATGGGTAGCGCGGGGCAGCATGCCGTATTCAGCGGTAACCCAGCCCTGATTTTTGCCGCGCAGCCAGCGTGGAACACCGGCTTCTACGCTGGCATTACACAGCACTTTGGTGTCGCCAAACTCCACCAGGACAGAGCCTTCCGCATGACGGGTGTAGTCGCGCGTGATGCGAATCTCACGGAGCTGGTCGGCTTGGCGGCCGCTGGGACGAACAACATCAGGACGCGTAGCACTGCTCACAAATAACACCTCTCTACAAAAAATCGCATTACAAGGAAAAGCCGCCCATTGTACACGTCTGAGCGTGTGCTTATGTGTTTAAGGCCCGCGAACGGTGGTTGTTAATCGAGCCGTCCAGCGTAGAGCTGCTTGAAAGCAGCATAACGCGCCGAATGTAGCTCATATGTTGCTGGGTCAGGCGCCAGTACCTGCTCGCCAGGGGATAGCTCACTCGCAACGCTCAATACATCGCCATTAGCGTTTGCAGCCATCGCCGCCACGGCAGCTCCAAGCAGCACGGGCTCCGGCGCATCAGATAAGATAACGCGGCAGCCGGTGCCATCGGCATACAGCTTGCGCAGTAACGCCGAGCGGCCGTGGCCACCGCTTAAGTGCAGCGTGTCAATTGCGTAACCATGCGCATTTAGCCGCTCGATAATCGCACGAGTGCCGTAAACCAGCGCGGTGGCGGCAGCCCAGTAGACCTTAATAAAACTCTCCCGCGGGGTATCTAGCGTGAGTCCGGTAATCGCGCCGCGAATTTCTGGGTCCGCCAGCGGAGAACGATTGCCGATGAAGTCGGGGCATACATGGGTATGTGGCGCAGGATCGCCGTTTTCCAGGCGCTCCAGCAGCACATCGGAAAGCATACCGTGCACATCGTCGCCAAATTCACTGCCAGCTGCGAACATCGCTACCAAGTGATCCAGCAGCGCACCGGTAATGCTTTGCCCGCCTTCGTTAGCCACAAAACCATTGCATAGTGCGCCCGGGTAGGGGCCCCACACGCCGGGCACCTCGCGCCGCTCGGGTTGGGCGCTGATATGGCAGGTGGAGGTGCCGCCAATCACCGCCAGGCGTTTCTCGGGGGCGTCGGTTAGGCTTCTGCCGAGGGTGCCAAGGGCACCGGCATAGGCATCGATCATGCCAACCGCGAAGGTGCAGTCAGTGGTGAGTCCCAGGTCGGCCGCCGCCGCCGCCGTTAATTGCCCCAGCCTTACTCCAACCGGGCGCACCTGGTCACTTAAACGGGCGCGTTCAAGTACATCCTGCATACCGATTTGATCTAGAAAATCGTGGTCCCAGCCATACCCAGGGCGTGGATCAAATGTCCACTTGCAGGCGAGCATACAGACCGAACGCTCAATGGAGCCTGTGCATTTAAAGCCTAACCAGTCGCCGAGGTCTCCAGCGTAGCCAATCTGGTTGTAAAGCTCTGGGCGGTGGCGCTTGAGCCACATTAGTTTGGGCATCTGCATCTCAGGCGACATCACGCCGCCCAGATTAGACAGTGGTGCGGCGTTGGTGGCCGTGCACTCGGCGGCCTCAGCGGTGGCGCGATGGTCCATCCAGACGATGATATTCCATGCCTCATCGCCCGGTGAGAGCTCAAGCGGCTTATCTTGCTGATCCAGCAGCACGAGCGAGCAGGTGGCGCTCACCGACATGCTGGTGATGGCGTCGGGCGCCACGCCCGCAGCCTCGCGAGCACGCTGGGTGGCACTGCACACTGCGTTCCATATATTCGTGGAGCTCTGCTCTACGTGGTGTTCGGCAGGGCGATGCATCGCAATGGGTGTTTTCGCCTCGGCAAGCATCACGCCATCAAGCGTGAAAATGCCCGCCCGAGCGCTGCCAGTACCGATATCGATACCCAGAACATGTTCTTGATGACTCATGGAAAACCTTACTCACGACTGTTTGATAAACGGCATACGCAGTGCCATCACAATAATTAGAAAAGCACCCCAGACGGCGGTGGCTAGATGCTGGCTGGCGCCCATCAGGTTCATACCCGAGGCGATCACCTGCAGGCTCATTAAGCCCAGCACCAGTGGCAGTACGCGGCCAAAGCCGCCAAATGGGTTCGCCCCGGCTAGAAAACAGGCCAGCACGGTAATCAGTAGGTAGCTCTCGCCGTGGCCTACGCGCACGGAGTTGAAGCGAGCGAGCATCACCATGCCGGCGAGACCCGCGAGCAGACCGGAAAGGGTGTAGACGGTAATCAGCACGCGTTTCACATTAATGCCCGAGTACTCGGTAGCACGAGGGTTGGAGCCGAGCATATAGATCGAGAACCCGGTGCGGGTGAAGTGCATGACGTACATAAGCCCGGCGGCGGCGGTGAGAAAGATCAGCATGGGAATTGGCACGCCCAGCAAGCTTCCGCTACCGATGGTTTGAAATACTGGCGGCATACCCGATATACCGCCACCGCGAGTTAAAAACTCGCCCACGCCTTGCAGAAAAATCATCGCGCCTAGCGACACTAAAATGGGGTGCGCACCCACGTAGGCAACGATAAAGCCGATTAAAAAGCCAGCAGCGGCACCCACAAGCAGCCCGACCATAATCGCCATGGGAACGCTTAAAATGCCCATTCCTGCTAGCAGGCCCTGCACCAGCCAAGCGGTGGTGAGCCCCGCAATATTGGCGGTAAAGGTGACCGAGAGGTTGAGCCCGCCGGAAATAATCGGTACCAGCATCGCCAGCGAAAGTAGCCCAAGCTCCGGCAACTGCATCGACATCGAGTTAAAATTAGTCGCGGTGAGAAAGCCCGGTGCCAGCAGTGAGAAAAAAACGATGCTGGCAATTAAAAGGGCCGTCATGGCCATCACTTCAATGGTATCGCCACCCAGACGTATGCCAGCGCTGGATGGCGTGTTCAGAGGCTTATTCATACGTTTTTCGCTCTGGTTGAACGGGGCAACAGATTGCCCAGGTTACTGGTCGTAATAGCGATCAAAATAATTAGCCCGACAATCATGCGGAAGGCGTAAGGAGTAACGCCCAACAAGTTCAGGCCATTTTGCACCACGGCGAGCAGCAGTACGCCGAGCACTGCGCCAAGCACCGAGCCACGCCCGCCGCCCAGCGTCGCGCCGCCCAGCACGACCGCGGCCAAAATGGGCAGCTCCTGGCCTATCAAGGCGTTGGGCACTACCTCCTGTACAATATGTGCCTGCATCAGGCCCGCTACACCCGCGCATAGCCCCAGCCAGCCGTAAGCAAAGGCGTGAATTTTCCAAACACTCACACCTGAGCGGCGGGCGGCCTCGGGACTTGAGCCAAATCCGTAAATAGTGCGTCCGAAGCCGGTACGCGCCAGAATGAACCAGGTGAGCACGACCATCACTGTCATGACGGCAGCGGGGAAGTAGAGCGTCGCCGAGCCGCGCTCTGCAGGCAGATCGAGCAGCGGAATCGAGTAGTAGAGCCAGTCGGGAATATCGTAAATCGATACGCCGCCCGTGAAGTACATCAGCAGCCCGAAGAAGAGATTAAACGTACCGATGGTGACGATAATCGAGACAATTTTAAAACGGTGGATCAGCAGCGCATTAAAGAGCCCCAGCAGGGTGCCCACCAGCATTGAGAGCAGGATGCCCAGCGGCCAGCTGCCGCCGCCCAGAGTATCGATCAGCACTGTCATCACCACGTACTGCACCACCGAGGCCGCCACCGCGAAGGAGATATCAATGCCCCCCGCGATGAGCACGACCACCAGCCCAACGGCAAATATGATATTGACTGACTGATTGTTAAGCAGATCAAACAGGTTCTGAAGACTTAAGAAACTGTCGGTGGTCAGCGCCAGCACCACCGACAGCGCCAGAATAATGCCCAGCAGCGCCCCTTCGGTGCCGATACGTGTGCGCGATAAAAGATTACGCATTGATGATTGCCTCCAGCGCTTCTTCCGTTGTTTCTGAGGGGATCACCTCAGTGGTAATGCGCCCCTCCCGCAGCACCAGCGCTCGGTCGGCATTCATCCAAATTTCCCCCGCTTCGTCGGAGATCAAAATAATCGCCACGCCCTGATCGGCAAGATCACGGATGATGTCGAAAATGCCGGCTTTCGCTCCTACATCGACGCCAATGGTCGGGCAGTCGAGAATCAGCACTTCAGGCTTGGTCGCCAGCCACTTGGCAAGGGCGATGCGCTGCTGGTTACCCCCGGAGAGCGACGAGACCGCAAGCTCTGCATCGCTCACCTTGGTCTTCAGTTGCTCGACCCAGTGTGCGGTCAGCGCCCGGATGCGCCGCGGCGAGAGAAAGCCGCGCGGCTTCTCAAGTGAAGGCAGCACGGTGACGGCGCTGTTCATGTTAATCGACTGGTTCTGTACCAGGCCCAGATGAAGGCGGTCTTCGGAAAGGTAGGCGATCTTGTGACGCACGGCATCGCGATTGGAGCGCAGCTTGAGCGGCAGGCCATCCTTGCGTATCTCGCCCGACGTGGGGCGGGTCATGCCGAAAATGGCATGGGCGATCTCGGTACGCCCGGCACCCAGCAGCCCCGTCAGCCCCAGGATTTCCCCGCGATGCAGGGTGAAGGAGACGTCCTCGAATTCGCCTTGACGACTCAGGTGCTTAAGCTCCAATACCGGTTGACCTTGATGGGTTTCAGCCCGGGGGGTGAACTCAAGCTCAAGGCCGGTCATCAGTGTGGAGAGCCTTGCCTGGGTCATCCCCTCGGTGGGATAGGTGCCCACGAGCAGGCCGTTGCGCAGCACAGTGACGCGCTGGCACACCTCAAGCACCTCTGCCAGCCGATGGCTGACCAATACAATCGAGATGCCCTTTGCTGCCAGCGAGCGGGTAATCACCAACAGCGCCTGCACCTCTTTGTAGGTGAGAGAAGCGGTGGGCTCATCCATAAAAATAATGCTGGCGCCTGCGCGCAGCACGCGGCAGATTGCGACCAGTTGACGGTGGGCAATCGAAAGGCCGTCCACGCGGGCGGTAGGGTCTAAATTGAGCCCAAACTGTTGAATAATCTCGCGCGCTTGCTTCAGCGCCTCTTTATAAGAGATCGGCCGCCACGGCTTTGAGACGTAGTCATCAAAGACGATATTCTCCGCGACGGTTAAGTGCGGAAAGAGCGCAAGATCCTGCCAGATGACGTGGATGCCCCGGCTGCGCGCTTCTAGCGGGCTAATGGCTGAGAGAGTTTCATCGCCAAATGTAAATTCAATGCCTGGCTCAGGCTTGTAAACGCCGTTGATAATTTTAATGAGCGTACTTTTGCCGCAGCCGTTTTCGCCCGCCAAGCACATAACCTCACCACGGCGAAGTTCGAATTCGACATCATCGAGCACCCGGCTTTGCCCGAAGACCTTGCTAACATGACGCGCTCGAATCGCGATCTCGCTCATCGGCGGCTCCTCTCTAGACGTGATGGCTCTCTTAACATAACTGCCGCGCTCATTGAGCGCGGCAGTGTTGACACGATATGAATAAGCGCAGTCTTACAGGCCGAGCTCTGCCAACTCATCCACGGTCTCTTTGCTCAGCTCCAGCGGCTGCGAGGCAAAGATCGTATGGCCGTCCAGGGTGATTTCACCGAGTACCGGCAGCTCAGCGCCATCGGTAATCTCTTCGCCGTTATAGAGCATCTCACCAAGCGCGACGAAGGCCTTACCTGCCTCAAGTGGGCTCCACTGGAAACCGCCCGTGATAACCCCTTCATGCACCAGACGACGCCCCTGACCCGGCGAGAAAAGCCCCATCACGGCAACATCGCCCTCTAGTCCACGCTCTTTAACCGCACGAGCGGCACCGATGGTGCCCTGGCTGCCAAACGACATAATGCCCGCCAGGTCTTCATGAGCGCGCAGCAGATCAAGGGTAGTATTCCGGCTATCGTCGACGCTCTCGGCCACGCCGAAACGCTCTGCCGCTTGGGTCAAACCAGCGCAGTTTTCGTCCAGCCAGTTCACGGCAGCATCTGCCCAGGCGTTATGTGCAGGCACGCTTAGGCCGCCCACATAAACAGCGTAGGAGCCTTCGCAGTCGGTGGTCTCAGCAAGCAGTTTGGCGTGCTCTTCGCCAAGCTGCTGCGCCGAAATCATCTCAAAATCGTAGTCGATATTGACCGACTCGGGGCTCTCGTGGGTCAGCACGATAATGCCTTGCTCGCGAGCGCGCTCCAGCACCGGCTCCAGCACTTCACGGTCGTTGGGCACCACGCCGATGACATCGACGCCGCGGCTGATCAGATCTTCAATCGCGCGTACCTGGAGGGCCGGGTCGGCGCTAGTGGGCCCCACCATATAAGCCTCAACGCCTAATTCCTCACCCATTTGCTCAATGCCCATTTCCATGGCATTAAACCAAGGGATGCCACCTACCTTCGCCACCACAGCGATAGTGGGTGACGTCTGAGCCATTACGCCACTGCTGCCGATGACGCTTGTGAGTGTAACGGCGGTAAGAAGTGCTTTATATTTCATTGTCATTGCCTGCTTGCTGTTGGCTAGCCCAGCCAGTGGAATGGAGTGCATTGAAGCGTTTTGACGGTGCCGACGTGCGCTGCCCGATGTCGAAAAGGCATCGATGCTTTATGCCTTAAAATGCTATGAGGGTGTCATAACGCTGAAGGCGTTGAACGTTAATCAAGCGATGCGTAAATACTCCGAATTTGTTCTCTTAACTTAGCATGCACAATCGGTTGTGCATTATACAGCATTGACCCATTATGAAATCACGTCAATGCTACTTTTATCTATTTCAAGGAGCGGTTACGTGGTAAGCGAGTCACCTAAGCGGCTAACCATTTACGATCTGGCCAGGCTTGCCGACACCTCGCCGAGTACCGTCAGTGCGGTGCTCAACGGTTCTTGGCAACGGCGTCGTATTAGCCAAAAGCTAGCCGACAAAATCCTTTCTCTAGCCGACAGCGAAGGCTACTCTGCCAATATGCAGGCACGCGCGCTGCGCCGAGAGCGCTCAGGTATTATCGGCATGATTCTGCCGCTCTACGACAACCGCTATTTCAGCTCGATTGCCCAGCATTTTGAAGCCCAGGCGCGCCAGCGCGGGCTGTTTGCGATTGTCGCCTGCACCAACCGCGACCCGGCGCAGGAGCGCGAGGCAGCGCGCATGATGCTCGCCTACCGGGTCGAGTGTTTGGTCAGTACCGGGGCGACTGATCCCGACACTATCTCTGTGATGTGCGACGAAAGCGGCGTGGCGAGTATTAACTTGGATTTGCCCGGTAGTAAGGCACCTTCGGTGATTTCCGATAACCGGGAAGGCGCGCGGCAGCTCACCAACGCCATTCTTGACCGCTTGGCCGGGCAGGCTGCGCGTGACGACGCTATCCTGTTTATTGGCGGGCGAAGCGAGGATCACAATACGCGCGAACGTATCGCCGGTTTCTCTCAGGCCCGCGCTGAACGTGGGTTGTCCACCTCGGAGGCGGACATCCTTCCCTGCGACTATGCCGCCGATAAGGCTCAGGTCGCGTTAGAGGCATATATGCGCCCCCGCTCCACGCTTCCCAGCGCGATGTTCGTCAACTCAACGATTTCACTGGAGGGGGTCGTGCGCTGGCTTCAGCGGGGCGGCTACCAGCTAGATGACATGATTGTGGGGTGTTTTGACTGGGACCCGCTGGCCGCCGCGTTTCACCCTCACCTGATCATGGCGCGACAAAGCGTGGGCGAGATGATTGATCGCGTCTTCGAGGTGATTGATACGCCATCGCCGGACGCCCGTCTGCTCATCGAAGTGCAGCCAGACATCATTGGTGTGTGATCTTTGCCCCTTCGCACAGCACTGACCGCGCCGAATGAATAGGCGAGTGAATTGAAAACAAGAGTGGTGGCAAATGCTCTACACTTCCATCACGCCAATCTCTCTACAGGTTATTCAATGACGCACAGCATGACCGCCTTCGCCCGCACCGAGCAGGCCGCCCCCTTTGGCACCCTGCAGGTCGAAATTCGCTCGGTTAATCAGCGCTACCTAGAGCCACATTTCCGCCTACATGAAAGCCTACGGGATTTAGAACCGGTGCTGCGCGAAGCACTGCGTACTCGCCTGGCCCGTGGCAAAGTGGAGTGCAGCTTGCGGTTCGAGAGTTCCGAAACTGCTCAAGCGCCGGCGGTGAACGCCCAGCGGTTAAAAGAGATTGCCGACGCCCTAGTCGCCATTCAGCAGCAGGTGCCCAGCGCCGTGCCGTCCACCACGCTCGCGCTTCTCAATCAGCCCGGCGTAATGGAAACCCAACACCTGGATCAAGACGCCATCAAAGCCGCTGCTAAAACTCTGTTCGACCAGGCGTTGAATGAACTGATCGACGCGCGCGCCCGTGAAGGTGAAAAGCTCGCCGAGATGATCACCTCTCGCCTGACAGCGGTAAGCGAGCAGGTCGCTACCGTCAAAAGCCTGCTGCCGCAGATTCTGGAGCGCCAGCGCGCTCAATTGCTGGAGCGTTTGGAGGTCGCCAAGACCGAACTCGACCCGCAACGCCTGGAAGCCGAGCTGGTGCTGGTGGCGCAAAAAGCCGACGTAGACGAAGAACTGGACCGCCTAACCGCGCACATCGACGAAGTGCGCCACCAGCTCGCCCAGAAAGGCCCTAAAGGCCGCCGCCTGGATTTCCTGATGCAGGAGCTTAACCGCGAAGCCAACACGCTCTCGTCGAAATCTGTGGTCGCTGAGACGACCCGCTGTGCGGTAGAGCTAAAGGTGTTGATCGAGCAGATGCGGGAGCAGATTCAGAATGTTGAGTGAAGACGGTAAAAATTGACTTTAGTGTATAGAGTATCCAAAATGTCCAACAAGTGGACTGGGAGTGCCCGGTCGGCGTCTAAACCTCGGTGAGTTTCATCGGGGTTTTTCGCTGCCTAGACGATACAAACTATTAAGGAAAGTGTTTCAGCCCCCATTGATCGTAGCCATCCCCTACTGCCTGTCGTCCGCCTTCGCAGTAAAATTTACTTCTCAATACATCGAATGCCTGATTAGGCTGCGCTGGATCAAGTACATGTCGTCCGATGGGGCGCGCTACTAAATCTGCCAACTGTAAACCTGCAGAGTTACTTGCTTTTGCTGCCATACGGATACTAAACGGTAAGTCACGCTGATATTTATTGTCACCATCACAAATACGGCGAAACTCCAGCTCCAGTTCATCGTCTTCCTTTGCTCCGCGTTTCTCAACGATGACATGGGTGACGAGATCCTCCTGACCCTTCTCTTTGACGAGATCAAAGAGCGTCTCTAAACAATGACGTAGCGCCAAATGATACGGGTTATCCTGCTCATCGCGACTACTCAGTCGATGCTTTTCAATGACGCATGAGGCGAGGATGAAGTTGCTGTCGTCAATTAACGTGCTCAGACGTCCCATGAAAGCCTGCTTGTCGGCCCTGTTCTTAAACAGCCTGAAATCGCCTTTCTCCTTGCGAATTTCATGCTCATGCAGGATGACCAAATCATGGCCGAAATAATCGAATTTCAGCTGTTGCAGTGCTGGCACAACGCTCGACAGATAGTGCCCCTTGTAGAAAATACAAAAGGCCAGCACGAAGACCGGATAATTGGGGTCGATATTAGCCATACCGTGATCGCCGCTTTCATCGACGTATACGACGAAGTCACTGAACCTACGCTCTTTACCAATTGTGGGCGGCACTGCTTCACAGCTTCTTGTCATTACTAAATTCCCTCAACATCCATTCCGTGCTCAGCTAGCCACAGTTTGCGCGTTTCATAGTCAGGCATGGCACGCTCTAGCCGTAGCCAGAATTCTTCGGAGTGATTGGGTTCATGGAGGTGAACCAATTCATGCACAACAACGTATTCAGCGATGCGAGCGGGAAGCAGGATGGTTTTCCAGTGAAAGTAGAGTATCTCACCCTTGCCGCAGGAGCCCCAGCGATAGCCCAGATCCTGCACTTTGATACCAGTGGGTTTTACTTCCAGCCGAGCAGAAAAGACCTTTACGCGTTGCCATAGCCACTGTTTACCTCGCTCGCTGTACCAGCGAATGAAGTGACGCCGTGCCTCTGGCCGAGCGTCCTGACGTAGATGAAAGCGCCCGTTGAGCCATTTCAGTGGCGTCTCTTGAGCTTCTACCAGATTCAAGCGGTGATGACGGCCAAGATATAAAAACCCCTCACCCTGCACATAGCGTTTGATACGAACCTGTTTCTGCATCAACGCCTTTTCGGCCAGTTTTTTATAGATCCATGGCTGTTTACGCCGCACGAAGGCTTCTAGTCTCTGCGGGTTAGTGTCCGGTGGCGTGGTCAGCACCAAGGACTGATCGCGTTCGACCGTGAGTTGCAGCGTTCTACGCTGCGCGCTTTCGCGCACGGCAATCGTCAGATCATCTACTTGTAGCGTCATGACTGCTCCAGCTTATAGCTATTCGCCTTGGCGAGGTCGCGCAGCTTGTCCACCAACGGCTCGATTTGCTCCAGTTCCAGCAGTTCACTCTCATAAATAAGCTCGGACAACTCACCTTCAAGCGCTTCCTGCATGGAGCGACGATGTGGCTCCCAAAAGCTAGACGTCTTCACCTCATGGCTAATGTGCTCAACCAAATGCTCGGTGAGCTGAATCAGGTCGGATTGGGTAGCTAGGTCGGGTGGCGTATCGCCACATTTAACTTCGCGTAGCATGCGATAGAAAGGCAGATAGGTTTCGGGTACATCGGGCAGCCCTTCTTCGTGACGGGTGCTACCGCTATTCACTTCGTCAATGATGGCCTGAAGCGCCGTAATAAGTGCGTCCCACTGCCCGGCCAGCCCATCCAGAATCTCCTTGAGCCGCTCACTGAGTTTGCCGTAGTAGACGGGGTCTTCGTCCAGCTTTTCGCTTACTTGGCTGCGAATGGCGTGCTCCATTTCCGAGGCAACGGCTTTTTTGACTTTCTTGGCCGATTCTTCGTTATCTAGGCCGTAGCTGGCGGCTTGATCGCGTACCTGATTCAACTGCTGACTAAACTGTGCATCGGTCAGATTAACCGGCGCGATTTTCGGATCGATCCCCAACGAGATCACATGTTCGTCAATCAGGCGGCGTACCTTCGCGCCCACATCCTTGCCCAGCACCGTGCTGTCGCGGTAGCGACGACGAGCCTGAGCATAGATCATTGCCAGCGCCTTGGCATCGGCAGTGAAAGGTAGCGCTTCTGGACGAGGTAGAACCGTATCCAGACTCTGCATAAAGGCTTTGAGTTTGACCCCGAACTCTTGGCGCACACGTTCGCTATCGAGCGCCTGAACGCAGGCCTCGACATCGTGTAAATCTTCAATACCCCTTGAACGCAGTACATCCACCGCGCGCAGATGGCGATCACGCAGTGCTGGAATTTCATCTTTCAAGCTGCGAAGCGCGCCGTCGACATCGTCATCGCTGTAGGCAGCCAGTGCCTCTTTGAGATGATTGGCGACGCCATAGTAATCCACCACAATACCCACCGCTTTGCCGAAACCGGTGCGATTTACGCGGGCAATCGTTTGCAGCAGCTCGGCCCCCTGTATTGAGCGGTCGAGATACATCACGCCTTCGATGGGCGCATCAAACCCGGTCAGCAGCATCGACTTGACGATCAGAAAGGCCAAAGGGTCGGTTTTGGATTCGTATTTTTCCGTGCTCGCCAGCAGTGGCTTTTTGAATCGGGCGATCGCTTCGTCCTGCCGAGCACGGTCGGTATGGGGTTGCCACTCGGAGCCGTCATTATTGCTACCGGAAACGATGGTAGCGAACTCCAGTCGTGCTAAAAGCTCGCGATAGCGCCAAGCCTGTATGCGCGCCTGTAGCTTTGGCGTCTTGCGCAAGAGTGCTTCATCATCCAGCGCTTTCAATTCAGGGCTGAGCTGGTGAGCTTCTTCAAGCAACTGATCGCGAGCTTGTTCAAAGGCTGCCTTGTAGCGCACCGCTGCCAGACGGCTGTAGCCCACCACCTGTGCTTTAAAGCCGTTAGGTAGAATGTGGGTGACGTAGTGGCGCAGCATGTCCTGCGCCTTCTCCTCAATAAGCTTCGTCGCCTCCAACACGTTGCCTTTGGTGGCGTACTTCTGCTTGATTGCTTCCAGCTCTTCCGGGGGCCTGTCGGCAAAGAAGTCCTCGAACAACTCGTCGAGGCTGCTACCATCCTTCACCGCCCCCTGCACGGTGCGGCCCTCGTAGAGAACTGGGACGGTGGCACCATCCGCCTCGGACTCGCGGATGGTGTAGGTATCAATGAACTCGCCAAAGATCTCGTGGGTACGCTTTTTCTCGCCCATGATGATCGGCGTGCCGGTAAAGCCGATGCGTGCGCAGTTGGGCAAGCCTGCCTGCAAGTTGGCGTGTAGGTCGCCTGCTTGGGTACGGTGGGCTTCATCCACCATTACCAGGATATCTTGACTGGTATTGAGTTGGTCAAAGTCACTGACCTTGGCCTTGCTTTCGGCATCGCGATACTGCTGGATCATCGCGAATACCAGCCCAGGCCCCTCTTGGCGCAGTATCTTCTTGAGCGCTTTACTGTTATTGGCCACATGCACCAGATCACCGCTTAGCGAGGCAGTTGCGGAGAGCTGCTTTTGCAGGTCGATACGGTCGGTGATCACCACAATCTTGAAGCGGCGCAGTGACGGGTCGGTGCGCATGCGGCGCACCAGAAACATCATGGTCAGCGATTTACCCGAGCCCTGGGTGTGCCAAATGATGCCGCCGCGCCGGTCGTGTTCGCCGTCTTCGCTCCGTGTTTTGCCGTGGCGCAGCCGGTCGATGGCCTTCACTACGCCGCGGTACTGCTGGTAACGGCACACCAGCTTGATAGTCTGCCCGCCGGTGGTCATGAACAGCGTGAAGTGTTGCACGATATCCAGTAGGTTAGCCGGTGCCAGCATACCTGCCACGGTGCGCTGCTGGGGCGAGAGCTTAGTCACGTCGAACGCCTTAGCAACGTCGGTTTCACTCTGATGCGGGTTTTGCGCACTCGACACCGTTTTCCAGGGCAGGTAGTGGCTTGCGCCCGCGCCGATGGTGCCCACCCGGCAGTCGTCAAAGCAGGTAGCCATCAACAATTGGTTAGTGTTGAACAGGGCTGGCGCACCTTCGTGATCGCCCGCCTCGCCATTGGCAAAGCGCTGGTCGCTGTAGCGGCGTAGCTGATCGATGGCCTCGGCCATCGGTTCGGCCAAGTTCGGGCTCTTACACTCGATCACCACCAGCGGAATACCGTTCACCATCAGTACCAGATCAGGAATGATGTGCTGCTTCGCCGTATCGTGGCCCGGTGGGCACTTCACCTTGTACTGGTTGATGACTGTAAAGCGGTTGTTTGCCGGGGTGTCCCAGTCGATATAGTGAATGGCGCGTGAACGGCCGCCGTCCCAATCAGGTAAGCCATCGACTACGAAGCCTTCGGTGATTAGTTCGGTAGCGACCCGGTTGGCTTCCATTAATCCAGGCGCGGCAATCCGCGTTAGTGCAGACACTGCCGCACTCACCCGCTCGTCATTCAACCATATGCTTCGCGAGCCATCGGCGTGCTTGCGGGTATTGATTACCTTGAGCTTCGCGCGCAGGACTTTATTCTGCACCACCTCGGCAAAGCTTTCGCGCCCGGTGGCGGCCGGGTCGTCGAGGCTGCCCTTGCAATAGGTCCAGCCCATCGCCACCAACTGGTCGATCAACGGCTGCTCGCTTTGTTGAAACTCGGACCCCATCCGGCCTCTCCTTATTCTGGTTAGCTCGCGCGTTGTTGCTCGATCAGATCGGTGACTCGAACACGGCCGGTGAGTAGATCGTCCATTAAGCCAGCTTTTTCAAGCTTCATTTTCGACAACTTATTAGATTCTTTAAAAATGCGTTCACTTATGGCCCTAACTCTTTTTGTCGAAGCAAGTTGCTCTTCATAAGGTGCGCTAGGAACTAACAAGTTTTTTATTTGAGCTTGTGATATGTTTTTTTGTCCGCTACTTCCGCTTGTTAAGATGCTAATTTGTCCCTTAGTTTTGTAAAAAGACATTAAAAAGACCAAGAATTCAGCAGAAAGAGCTTCGGCAGGCACTAGCCTCAATAATTTATCAGACAACATCAACTTTTCTTGAGTAAATTCAACTAGCACTGTATTACCGACAAGGTCGGGATTTCCATTAGCACGGGTTAATATTACATCCCCTGAACGAACTTCTATGTTTGGCTTAGGATTAAGAGTGTGTGGTAGTGCTTTTGCTTCGTAATCTTTATAAACACCTCCTGTAACGGCGCTAACTTTCAGAACACCCCATTCTCCAGAGGCCGGTCTGGTTTCAGTGCAATTTGGGCTCCATCCTCCTTCGATGCAAAATAATAAGTCTCCTAGTGGAAGAGCTTCCCACTCCTTCGGAATCCAACCCAGCTGTGAATCCTTATACAACTCCGGCGCCTGTTCGCGGGGCATGCGAAGCTGACCGCTGGAGTCAATGCCGCGCGTGAGTAGGTCGTTCAGCAGGCCCTGCTTGATCTTCTGTAGCTTGACGATGATGGCCTCGGTCTGACGGATTTGGGTGTCGAGGGTGTAGAGGATTTTGGCGATAACTTTTTGTTCATATATCGGGGGCACATAAAATTCATATGCTCCTACAGTTTTAGTGTTTAGACTTACTTGATTTATGGCTTTTTGGCACTCCTTTTGTGCATAACGCTTCGCTTGTGAACTGCTCAAAGAATAATAAAGATACTTTGGGTCAATATGCTCATTTGGCCTCAAGAGTAATAGATTCATTCCATGATAAAGATCCTTCCCACCTTCATACTGAGCGACTTTGCCAACATGTTTGAAACTATTTATATGGCTATATAAAATATCCCACTTTTCTAACTTGTACGTTGATATTTTATCTGCTAAGTAACCAATCTTTGAAAGGTCAATAGTGCCATCCGCAATAGTTTCTATGCGGGTAACAGGAAATTCTGTAATTTCAGAAACTTGTGTAGAGACTGTACCATTCCGAATTACGGACAAGTATTTTGATAAAGGACTATAAATAACTTGTTCAGACATACCCCAGCTCCTCCAGATACCCGGCCAGCGTTTTTGCTGCACTGTCCCGCGCCCGCTCAATCTCAGAGAGCGTTACCTGATATTTGTCCCACCAGTTTTCCGCAGTGGCGACCACTAACTGGCGCTGGTTGCCGATATAGCGCTCGACGATGGATTTCATATCGTGATGCAGAATGGTAAGCAGCAGCTCGGCGGCCTGGGCGTCGTCTAGGCCGTCGACCTTGCTGTTAAGTTCATCGGGTAGCATGGTGCGCTTTGCCTTGAGCTTTTTCACCAGGGCGGTGCGCTGCTGTTTCCACACCTTGATCTGCTTTTCCAGCTTGGTGCGCTCGATATCGCTAAGCGAGTCTTCGCTGTCACCGGTCGCGTCGTCATCGTCGCTGTTGCCCTGTTTCGGTAGCTTATCCTCGGCGACCTTAATTTGGCTGTCGATCTCGGCTTGCTGTTGCTCCAGTGTTTGCAGCTCCTCAAGAAAACCGCCCAGTAGGAACTTAACCAGCTTGTGCTCTAGCGGGTCGTCTTTGTCGATCTTGTCTTCCAGAGCGGTGACGATACTGGTGCGCCAGGCATCGACCACCCCGCGTGAGTCCCGCGCCATCAAGGTGAGAAAGTCGTACTTCTGCTGGTGCCAGAAACCGGCGATCATGCCGCTAACCTGAAAGTCGCTCAGCAGGCCGACCGGGCGCAGGCTCTCGGTAAAGCTGTTAAGCAGCTCCTGACGAAGCGCTGCGTATTCGCGGTGCTGGGCCAGCGCGGTGATGCTTTTGCTATGGCGCTGCCACCAGGTTTCAAACGCCTCGCGTAGCGCGTTCTCTTGGGTAATGACGCTCGCGTTCTGTTCAATAGCCGGTTTGATATCGGCTTTGGTGGCGATCATTTCACGGAATAGCTGGTAACCGTCATCACCCGACTTGGGTTCGAATAGATCTGCAGGATCGAGCCCCTGAGCATTCAGAAGCGGACGTTTGGCATCAATTTCCGCTTTTGGGATGCCGCCCACTAGATGGGCGTGCACATCGTGGGGTTCCGGCGGCGGGGCGTTGTCAGCGTAGCGGCGGATGTTCAGGTTGTAACCGTTCTCCCGCAGCGTCTCGACACTGACGATGCTGGAACAGCCGGGTACGTCCTGCCCCTTGCCTTCGGCAAAGGCTTCATAAATGGCGGCGATTTTTTCAATATGCTCGGGCATCAGGTAGTTCTGCGCCCGGCCTTCGAAGTATTCACGATCCGCGTTGATGAATAGTACCTTGCCCTGGTTTTCGGGATGTTTGCTGGCGACTTGTTGCGCTCCCATGCTATGCCGCTTGCGTAGAATTAAAATACAGGCGGGAATGCCGGTGCCGTAAAAGAGGTTGGGTGGCAGGCCAATCACGGCTTCAAGCAGGTCATCTTCAATAATGCCTTTGCGGATGTTCTTCTCTTCGCCGCCGCGAAACAGCACACCGTGGGGCATAACGGTAGCGACCATGCCGCCGTCGGCGCACACTGCCAGCATGTGTTGCAAAAACATTAAGTCAGCTTTTTTCGAGCCCAGCGGCACTTCGCCGTATTTGAAGCGCTCGCTGCGGAATTGCGGCTGAAACACGGGTTGGCCGCTATCGTCGACATCCTTGCTGCCGAAGTTGTAGGAGAACGGCGGGTTGGTCAGGATACGGTCAAACCGAATCAGTTCACCGTCCTTGACGTGACGCGGATGCTCCAATGTATCGTCGTTTTCGAGGTTGGCCGTGGTAATGCCGTGTAGCAGCATATTCATCTTGGCAATCGACCACACGGTGCCTGCATTTTCCTGACCATAGCAGTCGAGCCGGTAGCCTTCACCGCCGTGCTCGTCGATCCACTCTTTCGAAGCAATCAACATACCGCCGGAGCCACAGCAGGGGTCGTAGACGCGATGATCCTGCTGCGGGTCGAGCAGCCGCACCATCATGCGTACTACCGGGCGAGGCGTGTAGAACTCGCCACCTTTCTTACCAGCTGAGTCGGCGAAATCACCGATAAGAAACTCGTAGGCGGCACCTAAAAGATCCGGGAATTCGAAATCCCGATCGCGCAGGCGGTGCTTGCTGAAGTGGTTGATCAGCCCGCGCAGTTTGTTATCGGCTAGCTTGCTTTGGCCTACCTTGCGGGTGAAATCGATGTGCTCCAGTACGTCCTGCAAGCTGGTGTTGCCCTGCTCTAGGCCACCAAGGGCTTCATTGAGGGAAGTGCCCACATTCTTATGTACTTCTTTTAGCAGGTAGTCCCAGCGCGAGGTTTCCGGTACGTAGAAACTCGTCTTGTACCAGAAACGTTGCTCGGCTACCTCAAGAGCCGCTTTGCGACTTTTGCCCTTAGCCATCTGCTCGTTGACGACTTGTTCGTGCCGTTCGACGAACACATCCGAGCAGCGCTTTAAGAACAGCATTCCAAAGATGTATTCCTTGAACTCGGAAGCATCCATCTTGCCGCGCAGAATATCGGCAGCGCTGAAGAGGTGACGCTCGAGCTGGGGAAGGGTCAGGGGCATGAAAATTAACTCTTAAAATGTGTTTCAATATAGTTCAGCATCTCATGACCAAATAAAGCTTCAGACTCTGCTGACCTTCGAATATAAAAATCTTTGTTATCTGCAAATACGGGTTTAGGAGAACGTTTACAAGCTGCTAAGATAATAATTTCACCATCTAACTGAACGTTAGAGATACTCACAAACTTGCTTATGCTTTTTCCTAAACAGTTTTTAATTCTGGATTCTAAGTCTTTGATGTATTTTTCAATTTTCTTGATACCAAGTCGTTCCATTTCTTTACTGATCCCTGTGATTTCACCTCGGTCGTTAACGCCAATAAGCAAAGCTCCGCCTTCAGAGTTAACAAAGGAAGCAATATTTTTAATAACTTTTAACTGCTCCTCATTGTCACGTTTTGGCTTAATTGAAGAGCCGTAGACTTGCTCATTTTTAAGAAAAAAGTGCTGCTTAAATTCAGCATATTTAGTTTCATTTTTTTCGAGTATATATCTTATGCTAGCTATGCTGCTTAAGCTGGAAAGATCGTGTACAAATCTATCTACTTTATCTTTTATGTTATAGCTAAGCGAGGGCTTTTCAATCAATTCACTGCGGTATTCGTAAAGGCTTCTTTGAGCAATATCTAGTTTTTTTGCTAAACTTATTACCTTTTCCTGCTCAGAAATAGGTGGCAAGTAAATTGTAAAGTTTTTTATTTTTTCAATGCTTAATACAGAGGCTACCTGACTAGATAAGGAGTGAAAGATTGTTAGCTGGCCTAACTCCGATAATAAGAAAAGCTTTGCATATTCTGCAAGAAGAATATCTTCCCTAAACTGAACTTCAAAATAGTCTTCTTGCCTTTCTTCTTCTTTTATTTCACTAACTGAGCTATATATTTTTTTTCCTGCATGCTTGCTACCAATGAAAATTGAGTTTTTTCCACAATTAAACTCCTTCACCGAAGAAATATCCAACACGGCAGAGCTCTGGTTTTCATGGTCAAATCCGTAAACTTCGTACTCTTTGTGGTATTCTCCTAGCTGTCTAATTCGCTTTAAAGTAGGAGAGTTGTCGACGTACCTATTAATATTAATGTTAAAGTCGTTAGCGGAAATTTCATCAAAGTGAATAACTTTTGAGTAATCTTCTTGGCTTTTCCAGCCATTGTATGCACTAACAATGTTGTTAACATCTTCTTCCCGCAGCTCGTTTGAAAATATTCCTTTCTTATAATCATGAGCAGCGTCAATGAATATTATGCTACCTGCTCTAGCAATAGGCTTACCTTTATTAAGTACTAAAAGAACAGTTGGAATGCCCGTGCCGTATAACAGGTTAGGAGGCAGGCCGATCACAGCCTCAATTAAGTCATCTTCAATGATGCCCTTGCGAATGTTTTTCTCTTCACCGCCGCGAAATAGCACGCCGTGTGGCATGATGGTCGCGATTATGCCGCCGTTGGCACACACCGCTAGCATATGCTGCAAGAACATTAGATCGGCTTTTTTCGAGCCCAGCGGCACTTCTCCGTACTTGAAACGCTCACGGCGAAAGGTTGGCTGAAATACCGAGTGATCTTTATTATCTGCGTGCTTTCTACCGAAACTGACAGAAAATGGTGGATTAGAAAGAATACGATCAAAACGCTGCAGTTCACCGTTTTTGACGTGACGCGGGCTTTTCAGCGTGTCGCCGTTTTGAAGGTTGGCTGTAGTTATGCCATGCAGCAACATATTCATCTTGGCACTTGACCAAGTTGAATTAACTGCCTCCTGTCCATAACAATCGAGCCGATAGCCATCGCCGCCATGCTCGTCTATCCACTCCTTGGAAGCGATCAACATACCGCCGGAGCCACAGCAGGGGTCGTAAACGCGATGATCCTGCTGGGGATCTAGCAAACGCACCATCATGCGTACTACCGAGCGAGGCGTGAAGAGCTCACCACCTTTCTTGCCAGCGGAGTCAGCAAAAGCGCCAATCAGGAACTCGTAGGCTGTTCCAAGCAAATTTGGGAATTCGAAATCCTGGTCGCGCAGCTGGTGCTTGCTGAAGTGGTTGATCAGCCCACGCAGCTTGCTATCGGATAGCTTGCTCTGGCCCACCTTGCGGTTGAAGTCGATGTGCTCCAGCACGTCTTGCAGGCTGGTATTGCCTTGCTCCAAGCCGCCAAGCGCGGTATTGAGCGCATCGCCCACGTTCTTGTGGGCTTCATTGAGCAGGTAGTCCCAGCGCGAGGTCTCCGGTACGTAAAAGCTCGTCTTGTACCAGAAGCGTTGCTCGGCTATCTCAAGGGCTGCCTCGCGACTTTTGCCCTTAGCCATCTGCTCGTTGACGACTTGTTCGTGCCGTTCGTCGAACACATCCGAGCAGCGCTTTAGGAACAGCATTCCAAAGATGTATTCCTTGAACTCGGAGGCATCCATCTTGCCGCGCAGGATATCGGCAGCGCTAAAGAGGTGACGCTCGAGTTGAGGAAGGGTCAAGGGCATTACGGTATTCCTTAGGAATTCAATAGACTTAGCTTTAAAACCTTCATCTCATGAACGAAATTTAAATGCTGGGTAGTTTAACGAATCACGGACAACTAAGGGGGAAAATTAAGCAGGAACAGACAGCCATACCTACCCAATTCAATACGTACTGCGTCGAGAATAGGAAAGCTCTGGTAAAACTGGCGCATATTACGCAAGTTGGAGATATCAAACCCTTGTCCAGACAATAGGTGAACTGTGGCAAGAGCGGTTCTTGTTTGCCAATGATGGAGAACTCCACCCCATGATCTTACGCCACCTTGCTTTAATCCTACTGCTCGCTGTGCTGGGGGCGCTACCCATCAGCGTCCAAGCAAACGACGCCACCTGGCAAGCACTAAAGAGGGCGGCTTAGTCATTTTAATGCGCCACTCCTTAGCCCCGGGTATTGGCGACCCGCCGGGTTTTGTTCTGGAGCAGTGCGATACCCAGCGCAATCTCTCTGCTCAGGGGCGCGCCCAGGCGCAAGCCGCTGGTCGTACGTTTCGTGAGCGGGAAGTGCCCATTGCGGCGGTGTATGCGTCGCGCTGGTGCCGGGCATTGGATACCGCTGAACTGATGGCGCTGGGGCCTGTAGAGCCTACACCCTGGTTAGACTCCTTCTTTCGCGGGCGCGGTGATCAAGCGCAAATCACCCAAACCGCCCAGCAGCAGATCGCCGCATGGCAAGGGCCGGGCAATTTGCTGCTGGTTACCCATCAGGTGAATATCACCGCGTTGGTGGGCAGCGGCGTAGGCTCTGGCGAGATGATTGTGGTGCATCCCACGGATAATTCGTTTCAAGTAGTGGGGCGGTTAAATGTTAGCGGCAACTAATTCGCTTCTTATCCCTTTAAACAGTTATAAAGTAAAAACAGCAATACGGTTTAGGAGACCTTGATGAAAGCCGTTGTTTTTGAGCAGTTTTCCGCCCCGCCGAGTATCCAGCAGTTGCCCGATCCGACGCCTGAACCTCACGGCGTGGTGGTGAAAGTGATGGCCAACGGCGTGTGCCGTAGCGATTGGCATGGCTGGGTGGGGCATGATACCGATATCCAGCTTCCCCATGTGCCGGGCCATGAGCTGGCCGGCGTAGTCGAAGCCGTTGGTAAAGATGTAACGCAATGGCGCGTTGGCGACCGCGTCACGGTGCCGTTCGTGGGTGGCTGTGGCACTTGCCCTGAGTGTCACTCGGGCGACCATCAGGTGTGCGATAGTCAGTTTCAGCCCGGCTTTACCCACTGGGGGTCCTTTGCCGAGTATGTGGGTATTCACTACGCCGATGTGAATTTGGTCGCGCTGCCGAAGACACTCGATTTCGCGACCGCGGCCAGCCTGGGGTGTCGGTTTGTCACTTCCTTTCGGGCGGTAGTCGATCAGGGCCAAACATCGGCTGGGCAGTGGGTGGCCATTCACGGCTGCGGCGGTGTGGGGCTATCTGCCGTGATGATTGCCAGCGCCATCGGCGCTAATGTTGTGGCCATCGATATTTCGGAAGAGGCGCTTACGCTGGCCCGTCAACTGGGAGCCGTTGCCACTGTGAATGCCGCCAAGGTGGCCAATGTGGTTGAAGCCGTTGCGGAAATAACCCGAGGTGGTGCTCACGTATCGTTGGATGCACTAGGCCACCCGACGACCTGCTTTAATTCCATCAGCAATCTGCGTAAACGGGGCAAGCATATTCAGGTGGGGCTGATGCTGGCGGACCACAGCACGCCAGCCATCCCGATGAGTAAGATCATTGCCAACGAGCTTGAAATACTCGGCAGTCATGGCATGCAGGCGCATCGTTATGATGCCATGCTGGCGATGATTCAGTCTGGCAAGCTGGCGCCGGAAAAGCTGATCGGCAAACGCATCACCCTTGAACAGTCGATTGATGCATTGATGAACATGGATAAGTTTGAAGGGGCGGGTGTGACGGTGGTGACCGAGTTTTGAGGAAACCGCTGAGCCGTTTACTAACAATTTCCTGCAATGAAACGTGGCAAATTATTCGCTCCTTATCCGCGGCTGTAGGTTTTATGCTGGACAGTATTGATAAGGAGTAAATGATGCCAATAGACACTACCCAGTCAGTGCGTCAGGTGATCGCCCAGCACCCGGCCAAGCGCGATGATATCGGTGATTTAACCACGCGTCGGCCGTTACCAGGGCCTGGTTTGGATCAGCTCGACCCGTTTCTGTTTTTGAATCACCACGGCCCGCAAACGTATCCGGCCAACAACCGTGGCCTGCCGTTTGGCCCGCACCCGCATCGCGGCTTTGAAACGGTGACGTTTATTTTAGAGGGGTCGCTGGCCCATGCTGACAGTGCCAGCCATCAAAGCGTGATTCATAAAGGTGGCGTGCAGTGGATGACGGCGGGTAGCGGCATTGTACATGCGGAAATTTCGCCGCCGGAGTTTCTGAGTGAGGGTGGCCCGCTGGAGATTCTTCAGCTGTGGGTCAATCTGCCGGCGCGTTTGAAGATGAGTGAACCGCGCTACGTGGGACTGCAGGAAGCGTCTATCCCCGCTATTGCGCTACCGGGCGGCGGTGAGCTGAACCTGATCGCCGGGCAGTGGCAGGAGCAGGCTGGCCCTATTGAAACGCTGACCGGCGTATTTATGTCAACGCTGAAACTGCCCGCTGGCACGCATGAGCAGCTGCCCGTTACACCTGGGCGGCAGGTGTTTCTCTATGTGGTCGATGGCGATGTCACGGTGAGTGGTGAATCCGCGAAGCCGCATCATCTGATTGAAGTGGATCGTGATGGCGAGAGCCTCGACATCGAAGCCAGCAGTAACGCGCGCCTGCTGTTTGGCCATGGCGAGGTGATCGACGAACCTGTCTACTCCCATGGGCCCTTCGTGATGACCACCCGCGAAGAGATTGCCCAGGCGGTAGAGGATTATCAGAATGGCAAGTTTGGTGGGTTGGACGCTTAGCCCTTACAAAGGCTCGCCCCGGTAGTAGTGCCATAGAAACAGCGAGCCCACGCTGCGCCAAGGCGCCCAGTGTTCTATCATTTGGCGCGCCTGTTTGGGCGTGGGTTTGTCGTCCATGCCTTTCAGGCGCCCTAACGCTACGCGCAGGGCCAGGTCGTCGGCAGGAAAAATATCCGGACGGTTGAGAGAAAACATTAGGTAAATCTCAGCGCTCCAACGGCCAAAGCCGCGTAGCTCGGTAATCGCGGCGATGGCGTCATCATCGCTTAGCTTTTCAAGCCCATCGGCGCTAAAGGTGCCGGCGAGTTCGGCTTCTGCCAAGCCCTTGGCGTACTCAATTTTCCGCCAGGAGAGCCCCGCATCGCGCAGCGCTTGGCTATCCACTTCCATCACCGCTTTTGCATGCAGCTCCGGCAGTAACGTATTGACACGGCCCATAATCGCGCGTGCCGCGTCGGTGGATAGCTGTTGACTAACGATGGTACTGAAAAACGTCGCAAACCCCTGGCCGCGTTGACGTGGGCTAGGCGCGCCGACCAATGGGTATGCGCGGGCAATATCTGGGTCGGCCTCAGCAAGTGCCGCCATGGCGTGCTCAATGGTATCGAGTGTCATCGCCTTCGCCTTATTGAAGAAATAAACAGTTAAGTGAACAGGATTAAGTGAACAGTACTGTGCACAGGCCTGTCGATAAAGCTCAATGAACGCTAGTAGGGCAGGCAAACGCTTTTTGCCGGCTAATTTTTTTGAACGCGGCGTATTTATACTTTCGTCTAATCCTGCGATCATTTGCGCTAATCAAGGTGCCAACAGGGCGGTACCGCTAGGAGATAAATATGCAGGATTCGACAGCACCGTCGTCTCAAGGGCTGGCGCGCAAACCGCGCCTGGCCGAATTTGTGTTGGCGCTGGGCGGGTTTGGGATAGGAACGAGCGAATTCGTCATCATGGGGTTGATGAACCGCGTGGCGGGCGACTTAGCCGTGACGGTTCCTCAGGTGGGCTACGCGATCAGTAGCTACGCGCTGGGTGTTGTGGTGGGGGCGCCGTTAATTTCAGCGCTGGCCGCACGCGCGCCTCGGCGGCTGTTATTAATCGTGCTGATGCTGGTGTTTGCAGTGGGCAACATCGCTAGCGCTCTGGCACCGAGCTTCTGGTCATTTGTGGGACTGCGTTTTCTCGCGGGCTTACCGCACGGTGCCTACTTTGGCATTGCGGCGTTAGTAGCGGCGGGTGCGGTGCCGGTGGATCAGCGAGCACGCGCTATTTCCAGGGTGATGCTGGGTCTAACGGTCGCTATTTTGATCGGGGCGCCGCTAGGTACGTGGGCAGGCAACCAGTTTGGCTGGCAAATCGCGTTTGTGGGTGTGGGAGGGATTGCTCTGCTTACCGCTCTGCTAATACGTCTCTATGTACCGGTTCAGCCCGTGGATACAGGTGCCAGCCCCGTACGCGAGCTGTCTGCGTTGCTGAAGCAGCGCGTGTTAGTTGCCTTAGCCCTGGCCTGTATTGGCTGCGGCGGTATGTTCGCTATTTTTAGCTATGTAATGCCAACACTGACCCAGCAAGCGGGTATGAGTGAGTCGCTAGGGCCTTTGGTGCTGGTAATTTTTGGCCTGGGTTCAATTGCCGGTAATTTAATCGGTGGCCGCATGGCAGATAAAAACCTCATGCGCGCAATCCCTTGCATCTTGCTGTGGTGTGGCATTGTTCAGGGGCTGTTTTACTTTGCGGCGAATAACGTTTGGACAGGGCTTTTGTGTGTCGGCTTGGTAGGCACCAGTATGGCGTTAGCGCCTTCGCTACAAACCCGCTTAATGGATGTGGCAGAAGATGCCCAAACCATGGCAGCCTCACTCAATCATGCGGCTTTTAATGGTGCAAACGCGCTCGGCGCGTGGCTGGCTGGGTTGGCCATTAGTGCAGGCTTTACCTGGTCGAGTACGGGCTTAGTGGGCACAGCATTAGCACTTTGCGGCCTGGTTATTTTTGCCGCAGGGCGCTGGCTGGAAAAGCGTACTTATGGCGTTGCGGCCCGGCGGGCGTAGCTATTTTTCGTTATCGAACAGCGATAATTAAATGGTAAATGTGCGAAATTTTTTCTAGTGTGTAAAAGGAGCAACCCATAAGGAGATGACCATGCACACTCAAATTTTGAAAAACTCACGTATTCTGGCCCTTGGTGCAGTTGTCGCGCTGACAGTCGCTTTAGCAGGCTGTGGCACGACCACCGGCGAGCGTGCCACTAGTGGCGCTGGCGTTGGTGCTGCCGTGGGTGCCGGCGCTGCGGCCGTGACCGGTGGTAGCGTTGTTCAGGGTGCAGTTATTGGTGGTGGTGTCGGTGCTGCCACCGGTGCGGCTACTGATAAAGACGACATCAACCTCGAATAAATGGCGGTTGACACTGCTTAGCGGCAGAGCCTAAAACCGCGCATGCCCATGTGAAAGTGATCGGCATGCGCGGCGTTGTAATCGGGCCCGAGGATATTGCCGAACGTATCGCAGGCGCCATCGCGCGCGGCGCGTAAGAACTCACCCGTTGCGCCTTCATCATCCCAGTTATTTAACACCGTAATACGCTCGCCATTTTCGAATTGAAACCCGGTGACATCCAGCGCTTCTGCGGTGGCATGTTCGCTGCGCCTGCCTGTTTCTCGACCATACACGTTCCGGCACGCAAAGCTGCCGACATGATTCACCTGACTGACGCGGCTGCCCATCAACTGCTCGGCGGCGGGCTGTAACGCGTGGCGTTCATACATGACCCAGGCCAGTGCCATGGGGCAGGAGGCAACGAAGCTCTGATTAAAGGCGACGCCGCTTGATTGCATCCGCACGATATTGGATAGCGGGCAGCTCGCGGTGGGGGCGTAATCTGCCAGTGGCGTGTAGCGCAGCTCACTTGCGGGGACCGTATCTAAAGCGGCCAGACAGCCGGTGCGATCATCCGACAGGCGGCTGAGCTTGAGCTGAGTGATGGGCGTAATGGGGTCGTCAACGTGCAGCGGCGCCCAGGGCGCCCAGTGGCGGGGGAGCTCAATAATTTCTTTTTGCAGGGCTACGCCCAGCGCTATTAAAGCTAATATAAACAGCGTACTGCGCATACTTACCTCCCTGTATGTTGTTACTAACCCTACAGCCGCAGCGATGGGTGTGCGATACTGCGCGGCCTTGCTGCTTTCCTGCAGCCGTTCTGGTTATTTTTGCCCTTTATTTTTCACAACTTATTTTCGCAACTTATTTGCGCAAACTGGGGAAATTGTTTCATGTCCCAAGGTACGCTTTTTATTGTTTCTGCTCCGTCGGGTGCTGGCAAGACCAGTTTGGTGCGTGAACTCATCGAAAGCCTGGATGGTATTCAAGTATCGGTGTCGCACACTACCCGTGCGAAGCGCGAGGGTGAAGTGAATGGCGTGAATTACCATTTCACTGATGTGGCCGCGTTTGAAACGATGATCGCGCGAGGTGAGTTTTTTGAGTATGCCAGAGTATTCGATAATTACTACGGCACCTCACGCCAGGCGGTACAAGCATTACTGACGGCTGGGCAGGACGTTATTCTTGAAATTGACTGGCAGGGTGCACAGCAGGTGCGCGTGCAAATGCCTGATGCGGTATCGATTTTTATTTTACCGCCGTCGCGTGATGAGCTGGAGCGGCGCTTATCAAGCCGTGGCACTGACGAGCATGCGGTCATCGCCCGACGCATGCGCGAAGCGGTCAGCGAGATGTCTCATTACCATGAATATGACTATCTCGTCGTCAACGATGACTTCACTACCGCGCTGCAGGAATTACAGTCGTTGGTCATTAGCCGTCGCTTAAGCCGCTCGTTAATGAGTGAGCGCCACGCTTTGCTATTATCTGCGCTCTTGTCACAGGCGCCTGCAATCGAGTAATCTGTTCGGTTCTATTGTTTTTAAATGCCGTTTTTAAATACTGTTTTAAGTGCGGTGTTAAATGCGTTTTTCCGCTGGGTCGGCCCGTTTATGTTCCATACGGCGCCGGCCTGGTTCTGTCATAACAGGAAGGCTCCCATGGCTCGCGTAACCGTTGAAGATTGTCTTGAAAATGTTGAAAACCGTTTCAAGCTGGTGATGATTTCTACCCAGCGTGCTCGCCAGCTGGCGCGCGGCTCACGTGATGCGTTGCTACCGTGGGAAAACGACAAGCCGACGGTGATGGCGCTGCGTGAAATTGCGGCAGGCCTGGTGGATCACACGGTTCTGGACGAGCCTGTTGAAGCCGCTGTGCGTCCGCGTCCTGCGATGGCACCGACTCATATCGACGACTAACGGTTATCAAGAAATCGATAACGCAAGCGATAGAGGCGCGGTAGATGTTCACCATTGATGACCTGGCCGACCGACTCGGCGGCTATTTACCCCCGGATGAAATCCAGCAGGTCAAACGCGCCTTCTATTACGCTGAGCAGGCCCACGATGGCCAGCGGCGTCGCTCTGGCGAGCCTTATGTTACCCACCCGCTAGCGGTGGCGAACATTCTTGCCAACATGCACATGGACCATCAAAGTTTGATGGCAGCTATGTTGCATGATGTTATCGAAGATACCGGGGTATCCAAAAAAGCCCTGGCCGAGCAGTTTGGTAAACCGGTGGCAGAACTGGTGGATGGGGTATCAAAGCTTACCCAAATCACCTTTGAAGACAAAGCGGTTGCTCAGGCCGAAAACTTCCAGAAAATGGTGCTGGCGATGTCGCGAGATATTCGCGTCATCATCGTCAAGCTTGCCGATCGGCTGCACAACATGCGCACGCTTGGGGCACTGCGCCCGGATAAAAAGCGCCGTATTGCCCGTGAAACGCTGGAAATTTACGCGCGCATTGCCGGCCGGCTAGGCATCAACACCATTCGCATCGAGCTTGAAGACCTCTCTTTTCAGGCCATTCACCCAATGCGTGCCGAGCGCATTAAGCGCGCCGTCGCTAGCGCTCGTGGGCATCGGCGTAGTGCCATGCGCGAAATTCAGTCGTCGCTGCAAAAAAGCCTCGATGACGATGGGCTCAATGGCACCGTGATTGGGCGCCAAAAGCATCTACTGTCGATCTATAAAAAGATGCGTGATAAGCGTAAGCCTTTTGCCGAAATTATGGATGTATTTGGTTTTCGCATTATCACGGAAGATGTGGCCAGCTGTTACCGTATTTTAGGCGTGGTGCATAACCTCTATAAGCCCGTCCCGGGGCGTTTTAAAGACTACATCGCGATTCCCAAGGCCAACGGCTACCAGAGCCTACATACTACGCTGTTTGGCTCACGCGGCATGCCTATCGAAGTGCAGATACGCACGCGCGAAATGGAAGCCATGGCGAATAACGGTATTGCCGCCCACTGGCTTTACAAGGCGGGGCAAACCTCGCACCCGATTGCCGAAGGTAGCCATGCACGCGCCCGGGCATGGGTGAAAGGCCTGCTGGAAATGCAGCGCCATGCCGGCGACTCACTGGAATTTATTGAACACGTCAAAAATGACCTGTTCCCTGACGATATCTATGTGTTTACGCCCAAAGGCGACATCATGGAGCTTCCCCAGGGAGCTACCGTGATCGATTTTGCCTACACCGTGCACACCGATATCGGCAATAACTGTATCGCCTGCCGTATTGATCGGCACTTGGCGCCGCTCTCTACGCGTTTAGAAAGCGGCCAGACGCTCGAAATTATTACCGCCCCTGGTGCGCGCCCCAATCTTGCCTGGCTTAACTTCGTGACTACCGCGAAGGCGCGTTCAGCCATTCGCCACGCGCTTAAATATCAGCAGCAAACCGAGGCCGTCATGTTGGGCCGTCGGTTGCTCAATAAAGCCCTGGCGCCGTTTGACACCAGCCTGGAAGAACTGGACGAAAGCGTGCTCAAACGGGCCTTTAAAGAGCTGGATGTCTCGTCTGAAGAGTCGCTATTGGAGTCACTGGGGCTGGGTAATCGCATGACGCAGGTGGTGGCAAGACGCTTAGTGGACGCCGCACACGGCGGTCACTATGTGCATCCTGCTACCGAAGACGGTAGCAAAGCGGTAGTGATCAGCGGCAGTGAAGGCATGGTGATCAACTTTGCGCGCTGCTGCCATCCGCTGCCGGGCGACCCGGTTGTTGGCCATCTTTCCATGGGGAAGGGCTTGGTTGTACACCGTGCCGAATGTAAAAACGTTGTTGATAAGAACTTTGCCGATAAAAATGATCCCGACAAGCTCTTCGCGCTGGAGTGGTCAGACACGATAGATGAAGACTTCCCGGTCGCCCTGCGCATTGAAATTGAGAGCCGCCGTGGGCTTGTGGCTGAGCTTGCTGGACTAGTCACGGATGCGGATGCCAATATCGAACGTATTGGTATTGAAGAACGCGATGCACACCTTTCGACGGTCACGCTGACGCTGTCTGTGAAAGGGCGAGTGCATTTAGCACGGATTATCAAACGGATCCGTAATCTATCTAGTGTCGGCAAAATCACCCGACTCGCCAACTAAAATCCCTATACACGACCTACTGATGCACTATCGGTAGCGTCTGCTATTGGTGGCGTTGGCTGAGTACTTATTTTAACGACGTATTCGAACGACTAATTATTCACTGAAGGAGCGAGACATCGCATGAGCAATAAGGCTGTTATCAACACCAGCAAAGCCCCTGCTGCTATTGGCCCTTACTCCCAGGCTATTAAAGCGGGTAACACGGTTTATCTTTCTGGTCAGATTCCGCTCGACCCTGCCACCATGGCGATTGTGTCAGAAGACTTTGAAGCTCAGGCACGCCAAGTCTTTGCCAACCTGCAGGCCGTGTGTGAAGAAGCGGCAGGTTCACTGAGTGATATCGTGAAGCTGAACCTGTACTTGGTGGACTTGGATAACTTTGCCATTGTTAACCAAGTCATGGAAGAGTTCTTCACCGCTCCTTTCCCCGCCCGTGCTGCCGTCGGCGTCAAAGCGCTGCCCAAAGGCAGCCAGGTGGAAGCTGAAGCAGTGATGATCATCGGCGATTAATTTTGCCTGCGCTTCACCGCTGTATTTTATACGGGGTTAACCGCTAGGAAGCCGCCTTCTTTAAGCACCTGTGTATAACCTTCACGGTAGCTCGGGAAGCGGAACTGATAGCCGGCGTCGATGAGGCGCTGGTTATCACAGCGCTTGCTGGCGCGGCGGCGTAACGGGGATTGCATCGTCTCAGTGGCCGCTACTTTCAACTGCTGGGCAAGCCACATCATGACGTTATGCATCGTGACGGGCTCACAATCGCTGCCGAGATAGATATCTTCCAGCGGCTCGCCGCTTTCCTGGCGACGAATCAAGTGGGCGATAATGCCGGTGCAGTCGTCGCGGTGAATGCGGTTGGAGTAAATCACCGGTGTAATCGCGGCCACGCGACCTTCGGCGACCTGATGAATCAGCCGGTCACGGCCTGGGCCGTAGATACCGGAGAAGCGAATCACCGTGCCGGGAAGCGAATGATTTATCAGCGCCTGCTCGGCTTCGCACATTAGCTTGCCAGAGAAGCTAGTCGGATCGGTGGGGCTCTGTTCGTTGACCACTTCGCCTTCCTGCTGGCCATGGACGCTGGTCGAAGACACAAAAAACACCCGACGCGGCAGTTTTTTGTGCTGCGCCATGATGCCCAGTACGCGCTTTAAGCCTTCGGGATAAGCACTTTGATAAGCGCTTTCTTCAAAGCGGTCCGCGCTCACCGTATACACGACATAGTCAGCGTGAGGAAGGCTTGAGGCGTCGGCGTCTTCCAGGCTATTCAGGTCTAGCGCGAGCGGTTTAATCCCGGTGCCCTTTAAGGCCTCGACGTTGCGGCGTAAGCCAATCACCCGGTGCCCTTCCTCCAGCAACTCGCGCCCAAGGTTGATCCCAATATCGCCACAGCCGATAATCAGTACGGTTAGCTTCACCGTGCTCACTCCTGTTGATTAATATTCCCTATTAGATACAAAATCTCTGTCAACGATTACAGTGAACCATGACACTGTCAGTTGAGAAAATCGTCAGTAGAGAAGATCGTCGGCAGAGCTTGCTTGTCCTTTTCCGTCCCGCTGACAGCATGCTATTAGTCACACGCTGCTACAAGAGGATGCCACTGGCACCGCTATGACTTTAACAGAACTTCGCTACATCGTAACCCTTGCCCAAGAGCGCCATTTTGGCCGCGCGGCAGAGCGCTGCCATGTCTCTCAGCCCACGCTATCGGTGGCGGTGAAAAAGCTGGAAGAAGAGCTCGAGACGCCGCTATTTGAGCGCTCGAAATCCACCGTGCAGGTCACGCCATTAGGTGAAAAAATTGTTGCCCAGGCGCAGCGAGTGCTGGAACAGAGCACGCTGATATTTGAGTTGGCCAGTAGCGGTAAAGACCAGCTAGCCAACCCGCTGCGTATTGGTGCGATCTACACCATAGGGCCCTATTTATTTCCTCACCTGGTGCCTGCGCTGGCTAACGCTGCCCCGCAAATGCCGCTGTATATCGAAGAGGGCATGACCGGCACTCTGCGTGGCAAGCTAAGAAGCGGTGAGCTGGATGTGATTATTGTGGCACTGCCCTTCACCGAGACCGATGTGGTCACCAAGCCGATCTACGACGAAGCGTTTGAAGTGTTAATGCCGGCTAATCACGCTTGGGTGACGCGCGAGGCGATCAATAAAGAAGATTTACTCGAAGAGCGTCTGTTATTGCTCGGTGAAGGCCACTGCTTCCGTGACCAAATTCTTGAAGCCTGCCCGGCGATTACCCACAAGCTCAACAGTCCCAATAACACGCTGATTGCGGAAGGCGGCTCGCTGGAGACCATTCGCCATATGGTGGCCTCCCGGTTGGGCATTACCGTTTTGCCACAGTCGGCGCTGGGTACCGACCAGTATGAAAATGCCATGTTGGTCAGTCGTCCCTTCGTTGAACCCGCACCGTCGCGCACCGTGGCGATTGCCTGGCGGGCAAGCTTTCCGCGGCCAAAGGCGATTGAAGCGTTGATTCAGGCGATCAGCCAGTGCCGTCAGCCCTCTCAGGCTGTGAAAAGCGCCTCATGAGCGATCTCTCCGCCCCCATCACGTCGCTTAAAGGCGTAGGCGAAGCCCTCGCGCTAAAGCTTAGCCGCTTGGCTATTCAGCGCGTTAGCGACCTGCTCTTTCATCTGCCGCTACGTTATCAAGACCGCACGCGCCTGACGCCCATTGGCCTGTTGCGCGCCGGGCAAGAAGCGGTGATTGAAGGCGAAGTGACGGCCTGCGACGTGGTAAAAGGGCGGCGGCGCAGCCTGCTAGTACGGGTGCGTGATAACAGCGGTATTTTGAGTCTGCGCTTTTTCCACTTCTCGCCCGCCCAGCAGCAACAGCTGCACCCCGGTGCGAGCGTGCGCGCCTTTGGAGAAGCCCGTGCTGGGGCAACGGGTTTAGAGATCTATCATCCTGAATACCGGTTAATGGGGGGCAGTGAAGCACCGGTAGACGAGTATTTCACGCCTATTTATCCCACCACCGAAGGGCTCAATCAGCCGCGCCTGCGTGCCTTGACGCAGCAGGCTCTTGGGCTGTTAGACGCGGCACCCGAAGCGCTGCCTGACGTTATTCCTGATGCGCTGCGCCAGCGCTTTCAGCTACCGGGGCTTCACGCCAGTTTGCACTTACTGCATCAGCCACCGCCCGATGTGAATATCGAACAGTTAACCTGGGGCCAGCATCCGGCCACGCGCCGGCTCGCGTTGGAAGAGCTGCTGGCTCACCAGTTAAGCCTGCGCGAGGTTCGTCTGCGTATTCAGGCCGATGGTGCCCCGGCGCTACCCTCAGGGCGTAGCCTGCAGGCGCGTTTTTTGGCGCAGCTCCCGTTTGCTCTGACCGGTGCTCAGCGCCGTGTATTGGAAGAAATCAGCCTCGATTTAAGCCGCCCAGCGCCAATGCTGCGCTTGGTTCAAGGCGATGTGGGGTCAGGCAAAACCGTCGTGGCGGCCATGGCCGCGCTGTGTGCCCTGGCGGGTAACTGCCAAGCCGCGATCATGGCGCCGACGGAAATCCTTGCTGAGCAGCACTACCGCTCGTTTAAAGCGTGGTTTGAGCCGCTGGGTATCGAAGTAGCGTGGTTGGCGGGTAAGCTCAAAGGTAAAGCGCGGTTGGATGCTAAGGCCGCGATTGCCGATGGCCGCGCGCGAATGATCGTCGGTACCCACGCGCTGTTCCAAGACGACGTGCACTTTCAGTGCTTAGGGCTGGCGATTATTGACGAGCAGCACCGTTTTGGCGTGCATCAGCGTCTAGCGCTGCGTGAAAAAGGCGAGGCGGGTGGGCTGACCCCGCATCAGCTCATCATGACCGCTACGCCGATTCCACGCACGCTGGCCATGAGCGCCTACGCGGACCTGGATGTGTCAGTCATTGACGAGCTGCCTCCTGGCCGTACGCCGGTTAAAACTGTGGTGGTGCCTGACGAGCGGCGTCCTGAAGTGGTGGAGCGTATTCGGCTTGCCTGCAGCGAAGGCCGCCAGGCGTACTGGGTGTGTACGCTGATTGATGAATCCGAAGTACTGCAATGCCAGGCTGCCGAGGTGACACGCGATGAATTAACGGTGGCGCTACCTGAGCTGGCCGTGGGTTTGATTCACGGGCGCATGAAATCAAGTGAGAAAGCCGAGGTAATGACGGCATTCAAAGCAGGCGAGCTAGACTTGCTGGTGGCCACCACGGTGATCGAGGTCGGTGTGGATGTGCCCAATGCGAGCCTGATGATTATCGAAAACCCTGAGCGACTGGGGCTTTCCCAGCTTCACCAGCTACGTGGCCGGGTAGGGCGCGGCAGCACGGAAAGCTTTTGCGTGTTGCTCTACCATCCGCCGCTGTCGAAAAGCTCCCGCCAGCGCTTGGCAGTGATGCGCGAAACGACCGATGGTTTCCGTATTGCGGAAAAAGATTTAGAAATTCGCGGGCCAGGCGAAGTGCTGGGCACTCGCCAAACGGGTCTTGCGCAGATGAAAATCGCCGACCTAGAGCGCGATGCGGACCTGTTAGAGTGCGTTACCGCCATGGCCCAGGCGCTGCAAGGCAACGCAGACGTAACCGCCGTATTGGTACGCCGCTGGCTGGGAGAAGCCGCGGGCCGCTATGGGCAGGTTTAAGCGTTAACGCTGCTGGATACAGGCGCTTCGTTGACGACCAACCGATTAGCAGCCTCGCCCAGCGGCGCTAGCTGTTCAGCAATTAGGCGCAGCTGGCTTTGAATAGGGCGATACAGAGCGACGGCTTGTTCGTCTGCGCTAGCAGCGCTTTGCTCCTCTAATTGCGTTAATAGCGCGGCCGTTTGCTCTGCCAGTATTTCTACCGGCTGGCGTTTGTTTAGCTGTTCTGCGATATGACCTAACAGTTCGCCAATACGTGTTGCTACCGGCACTAGCGTGGCATCGTCTTCATCGTCGGCTAATTGATGGCGATGGGCGCCTAGGGCCGAGAGGTGGCTGAGCAGCGTGTTGGAAAGCACTAGAAAACGCAGTCCGTTGTCTGCATCCAGTTTCCGGTAGTGGCCGGGCTCGTGGAGCATGTTGGTGAGCAGTGTGGAAAGCGCGGCATCGGCATTGTGTGCATTGCGTCGCGCCAAGCGGTAGGCCAAGCCATCCTGCTTGCCTTCCTCGTACTGGTGGATAATCTCTTCAAGGTAGCGGCGATGGCCGTTCAGCGCGTTGGCGGCCTCGCGGTAAAGCCTGCGGCCCTGCCAGTCGGGCAGAATAAAAAATACCGCTAATCCTGCAATCACCGAGCCAATCAAGGTATCGAAAAGACGCGGCAAGATCAGATTAAAGCCATCGCCTACTTGGTTGAAGCTGCATAGCACAAGCAGCGTGATAGAGGCGGTAGCGATAACATAGTGTTTTTCGCGGTTGGCAAAGAACGATACCCCTGCGGCCACGGCGATCATGCTTTGCACCAGCGGGTGGGGGAAAAGGCTGATCGACGCCCAGCCAATGACCAGTCCCAATACGGTGCCCAGCATGCGTTGCGATAAGAACCGCCGCGTGGTGGCAAAGTTAGGCCGGCATACAAACAGCGTCGTGAGCAGAATCCAGAAGCCTTGTTCAGGGTCAATCCACTGCAATAACCCATAGCCTGCCATCAGCGCGATGGATAGCCGCACCGCGTGACGAAAGGTGGGTGAACCCAGGGTGAAGTTCAGGCGCACCCGCTTCCACGCTTCTAGCACGCTAGACGGAGAGCGGTCATAGAGTGCGCTATCGCGCCGCTCTTCGCTGGCATCGGGATTGTGTGCGCTGGCAAGTTGAGTTTCTAACGTCGCTAAGTTGTCGGCGAGGGCACTCAGCGGATAAAGCAGCGGGCGCCATTCGGGCCTGCCCCGGTCGCGGAGGTTCTCAATGGAGGCGTGTAGGTCGGCCAAAGCTTCTTCGCTCTGCTGGTGATCAAACGGCCGCTTGAGCAGCAGTGATTTGGCCAGCTGGCGGCAGGAGCGGCCCTGTTGATCTAGCAGTCGTTGGCAGCGAAACAGCACATCATGATGGAAAAAGGCCTTACTGAGCGCGCTATAGGGATAGTGGGTTGAGCTGGCGCGTTCATGAATATCCTGGGCGATAAAGTAGATACGCAGGTAGCGGTTTAGCCTGCGGTTGCCGCGCTGCCCTTCAAGGCGGCGAAAAATCATTTCTTTGGCTTGATTGAGCGCGTCAACGACGTTGCCGTTCTGGCGTGCCAGCGCCAACCTGCGTGCTTCGACATCAACGCCGCGGACGGGCTCAAACAGCGCGGATTTTAATATTAGAAACTCGCCCAGCGCTTTGTAGACCCGGGCCATGCTCTGCTTTACCGGTTGGCGCGAAAACAACGCACACCACACCACCGAAATTAATCCATACCACACCGCACCGCCGAGCAGGAGCAGCTGGCGTGCGGCCACGTCTGCGTCTACGCCGCCATGCTGTTCGATGTTGATCATTGAATAAATCGACAATATGAGCGTGCCCGAGGCAATGGTGGCGTAACGCTGCCCAATAGCGCCGAGCATAATGAGCGTGAACGTAGAAACACCCAGTCCAAGGACAAATAGCCAGGGCCAGGGGAACAGCCATTGAACGATAAATGATGCCGAGGTAAAGCAGACCAACGTCACGACGAGCGCTTGAAAACGCCCCTGCCAGCTGTCGTCGGTTTCAGAAAGCGCGCAGGCGATAATCCCCAAAAATAGTGGAATGACTAACGCTATATCGCCAGACAGGCCGCTTAAAAGCAGAGCACCGCTGAACGCTATAAAAACGCGCAGGCTGTAAGCAAATTTATCCAGGGTCCAAAGGCGCCGCAGCGGCAGTGAAATTGGCATAGCGTCTCTTATTGGCGGTCATTAGACTTTAGTATAGTTTTGTCAGTATAGAGCGTTGCAGCGGTGTTTGTCGCCAACAGTTCAATCAACGTTTAATCAATTTTTTTATGTTACGTCACAGCATTGTCATTCATCCAGGGGCGGAGTGTTCTAAAAAATAGCGCGCTAAACCTCTATGATTAGAACACTAACTTTTCGATACTCACAGTGACTCTAAAAAAAACAGGATCATCCCAATGGATCTCAAGCTGTTGCTGAACTGGCGTCTGCACCTGATGGTGATAGTCACGTCGATGTTTGCTGAGTGGATAGGCATCGTGCGAATTCCGCTTGGGCCTGGAACACTACTGTTATTACCGCTGCTATACGCGTTTGTGATTGGCGTTTTGTTTAATCCTCATCTGTTTTCGGGCATGGGTAAGATTATTCCCAAGCCGGTCAGCAATGCAGCGGGGCCGATCATTTTGATCGCCATCCTGCCGTTCATTGCTAAATTTGGCTCTACCATTGGCCCGGCGATTGATCAGATCATTGCTGCAGGCCCCGCGCTGATACTTCAAGAACTGGGTAATCTGGGCACCATGCTGATAGCGCTGCCCTTTGCGGTACTGGTTCTCAAGATGGGCCGGGAGGCGATTGGTGCGACCTACTCTATCGCTCGTGAACCCAATATTGCCATTATCTCAGACCGTTACGGACTAAGAAGCCCGGAAGGTATCGGCATTATGGGCGTTTACGTGGTGGGAACCATGTTCGGCACGCTCTACTTCGCCTTGCTAGCCGGCTACATCGCCTCGCTGGATATTCTTGATATTCGCGCCTTAGCCATGGCGTGTGGCGTGGGCAGCGGCAGTATGGTGGCAGCATGCTCGGCGGCGTTAGCTGAAGCGGTGCCTGCTTCCAGAGATGAGCTGCTGGCCTTTGCAGGGGCAAGTAACCTGCTGACTTATGCCACTGGCCTGTACGTTTCACTGTTTATCGCACTGCCGGTAACCGAGTGGATGTACAAGCGCCTAAAAGGTTCGCGCCAGGAGGCCCGCCATGAAAACTAATGAAACTAGTGTTGATAGCTTTGACGCTGAAGCGTTAAAAGAGCTGCGCCCTGAAAATCAGCTGGGCAAAACAGCGTTGGTACTAGCGGCGGTGTGTGTGGCTGCCTGGTTTAGCAATGTGGTCAACGGTGCGCCGTTATTAGACGCGCTACCCGGCATGCTGATTCTGTATGTCATGGTCATTATTGGCTTAGTGATGGGGCGGCTTTGTCCCTTCTACCTACCTAGCGTTGCGTGGGTGTCATTGATTAGCATCATTGCAACGCTGCCAGTGTTCCCCGTTAGTGAGTGGATTATCGCGCAGTTAGCCGCAGTGAACTTCCTGGCGGTGGTTACGCCCGTGTTGGCGTATGCAGGGTTGGCACTGACAGGGCGTGAATTTGCCATGTTCAAGCAAGCCGGTTGGAAGCTGGTGATTGTGTCGCTGTTAGTTTTCACCGGTACCTTTATTGGTTCAGCGGTGGTTGCTCACATAATGCTTTAAGGAGAGTTAGGATGACGGTCTCAATTCGTTTACCCGACAGCGCAGAATTAAGCGCCTGGCGTCACGATTTTCACCAGCACCCTGAAACCGCTTTTGAAGAGCATCGCACCAGCGCACGTATTGCCGCACTGCTCACCGAGTGGGGCTATGAAGTGACCACGGGGCTCGCTGGCACTGGCGTCGTTGCTGCGCTGGATGGTCAGCGCGGTGACGGCAAAACCATTGGTCTGCGGGCCGATATCGATGCGCTGGACATTCTTGAAGAGACGTCGCTTGCGTACGCCTCTCAAACGCCGGGCAAGATGCACGCCTGCGGCCACGACGGCCACACCACTATGCTGCTGGGTGCCGCCTGGGCATTAAAGCAGCAGCCGGACTTTAAAGGCCGCGTGGTGTTTATCTTCCAGCCTGCCGAAGAAAGCGCCGGCGGTGGGCGCGTGATGGTCGAAGACGGGTTGTTTGAGCGCTTTCCTATGGATGCGGTGTACGGCCTGCACAACTGGCCGGGGCTGCCGGTGGGTGTTGCGGCGGTGCATGATACCGATGTGATGGCGGCCTTTGATATTTTCAGCTTAACGTTGACCGGAAAGGGCTGCCATGCGGCCATGCCACACCTGGGTATCGATACGGTGTTAGCCAGCTGTCAGCTGGTTAGCCAGCTGCAAGGATTAGTGAGCCGCGAAACGCCGCCCAGTCAGTCTGCCGTGTTGAGTATTACCAGCATGCATGCGGGGGATACTTTCAACGTGATTCCGGAGCGGGTGGAGCTGCGCGGCACATTGCGCTGTTTTGATATGGCGCTTAAAGAACACCTTGAAACGCGCTTTAAGCAGGCGATTGCAAGTTCGGCAGAGTTTCACGGCTTAACCGTTGAGCTGGATTACCAGCGCTGCTACCCCGCCACTATCAATACCCCAGAGCATGCCCAGCACTGTGCCACGGTGCTGGAAAACCTGTTAGGTGAAGAAAGCGTGCTGCGTAACCCGCCGCCGAGCATGGCCTCTGAAGATTTCTCGTTTCTGCTCGCCGAAAGGCCGGGGGCTTACATTTGGATGGGCAACGGCGAGGATTCCGCCTCGTTACACAACCCTCACTATGACTTTAACGACGCGCTGCTTCCGCTAGGTACGCGTTACTGGGTAGAGCTGGTACGCGCGCTGCTTGTCTAAAGCAGACGTTAACCGCTAACCGCTCTTTTTAAGCATCTGCGTTATTCGCTCTTCTATGCCCGATGGGTAGGGGAGCGGCTACGCCCAATTTCTACGTTGAGCCTCTTTACGCGGCACATTGCTTAGTAAAGGCGCTTAGGAGTTTTACTATGTTAACCATTACGGTGATTGGCCTGGGGCAGATGGGCGGCAATATGGCGCTCACCCTTAAAGCCGCAGGCTTTACAGTAACGGGCAGCGACGTGTTTGAACCCGCGCGGTCGCGGCTGGCTGAACAAGGGTTGGCCGTTGTAACGCCTGAGGCACTGCCCGCCAGCGACGTGTATCTGCTGTCGCTGCCCACGTCCGCTCATGTGCGTGACGTTATCGAGCACTCACCGGGGCTACTCAAGCTGGCGCCTAAAGGCAGCGTGATTGTCGATACATCCACCAGCGACCCCGTGGTTAGCCGAGAGCTGGCTGAGAAAGTCATTGCTGCGGGCCTTCAATGGTTGGATGCGCCGGTAAGCGGGGGGCCGAAAGGCGCCGCTAGCGGCAAGCTGGGGATGCTCCTCGGGGGCGACACTGCCACCATCGAACGCGTTAATCCGATGCTGGAAGCAATGTCGGCTAAGCGCACCCACGTGGGCGGCCCTGGCTGTGGCCACGTTGTTAAACTCGCGAATAATTACCTGTGTGCTGCGCACTTGCTAACCACCGCTGAGGCGGTGGCCATGGCGACGAAAGCCGGCGTTGCCCCCGCGGCCTGCTTAGCCGGGATTAATAGTGGCTCTGGGCGCAGCGCGGTGAGTGAAGTGAATTTCCCTGAGTGGGTGTTGAGTGAGCGCTTTGATTCCGGGTTTACCACCGGCTTGATGCGTAAAGATTTGCGTTTGGCTCGGGATGCCGCTGAGCAGCTCAATATTCCTCTGGGCCTGCTCAACGCCGTTGTCGATGCTTGGCACGCGAATGCTAATCACCCAACTGATAGCGATGATTTTAACCATATTGCGACGCCCATTTTAGCGCGTGCCACGCAGACGGAGGAAAAGTGATGACCTCACTTAATCAACTTGCCCGTGAACGCCTTGCCGAACTGCTTGAAGGTTTCGGTTTGGCGGCTGACACGCCACTGAGTAATTGGATTGATGGCGGCTTAGTGGCGGGAGACGGCGAGCAAATTACCCTGACTAACCCTGCTACCGGTGAAGCGCTGGTCAGCTATCACGATGCGGGCGCTACACTGATTGAGCGTGCCACCCAAGCGGCGACGCGTGGGCAGCGGGAATGGATGGCGCTAACCGCCAGCGAACGTGGTCGACGCATGCATGCTGCGCTGCGCGGTCTAGAAGGCCATGAAGAGGCGCTGGCGCAGTTGGAAAGTGTTGTCGCCGGTAAGCCGATTCGCGACTGCCGCGCTGAAGTGGGCAAAGTACGTGAGATGTTTGAATACTATGCGGGCTGGTGCGACAAACAGCATGGCGAAGTGATTCCGGTGCCCACCTCGCATCTTAACTACGTGCGTCACGTGCCTTATGGCGTGGTAGGGCAAATTACCCCGTGGAACGCGCCGATGTTTACCTGCGCCTGGCAGCTGGCCCCGGCCATTGCGGCGGGCAATAGCGCAGTATTGAAGCCCTCTGAGCTAACGCCCTTTTCATCGGTGGTGATTGCAATGCTGCTCGAAACCGGTGGGCTAGAGCAATCACAAAGGCTGCCTAAAGGCCTGATTAATATTGTTAACGGGCTGGGTAAGACGACCGGCGCGGCGCTAACCGATCACCCCACCATCAGTAAGCTGGTGTTTGTTGGTTCACCTCAGAGCGGGCGCATGATTGCTGAAGCAGGTGCAAAGCGCTTGGTGCCCAGCGTGTTAGAGCTTGGCGGGAAGTCGGCCAACATCGTATTTGCCGATGCTAAGCTGGATGAAGCCGTAGCAGGCGCTCAAGCCGCCATTTTTGCCGCCGCCGGGCAAAGCTGCGTGGCGGGCTCGCGGCTATTGATTGAGCGCTCGGTATTTGAGCAGGTCACCACTCGTTTGGCGCGCGCGGCAGAACAGATCGAAGTTGGGCTACCCAGTGAGGAAGCGACTCGCATGGGGCCACTGCAAAATAGCCGTCAGTTTGATCAGGTTATGCGCATGATTGATGCCGCCGTGGCCGCTGGCGCGCGGCTATTAACGGGCGGTAAGCGTCCAGCGGGATTGCCTGAGGAAGCACAAGGCTACTTCATCGCTCCGACGGTTTTGGTCGACGTAACGCCCGATATGGAAATCGCCCAGCAGGAGGTTTTTGGCCCCGTGTTGGTCGCCATGGGCTTTGACGATGAAGCCGAGGCTATTCGCTTAGCCAATGAAACGCGTTTTGGCCTGGCCGGTGCGGTATGGAGCCAGGATGTGGCAAGAGCGCATCGCGTGGCAGGGCAGCTGCGTGCCGGCACGGTGTGGATCAATAGCTACAAAGCGATCAGCGTCATGTCGCCGTTTGGTGGTTTTGGTGATAGCGGCTTTGGCCGGTCAAGCGGCCTGGAGGGACTGCGTGAATATACCGTGCCGCAAAGCGTGTGGGTGGAAACTGCGACACAGGCAAGCGTTGCCTTTGGCTATGGAAGCGGTGTTGGGTGATTATTCGCCGAACTAGAGTCTTGAAACGCCTGCATCCAGCGCTGTAAATGGCGCAGCAAGAGAATGCTGGCTTTAGGCTGTTGGCGACCCACGCGGGTGACCATGTGCGCGTGGGAGCGCTGAAATAATGGGTTATCGACCGGCTGCGCGACGAGCGTACCTGCTTCTAAATCATGGGCGACGGCGAAGGCTGGCAGTAAAGTGATGCCCATGCCGCTGCGCACATACTGTGCCAACACCACCATTGAGTTAGTGTTCATGGCTAGCTGTGGAACAATCCGCGCCTGTTGAAAAGCTTGATCAACCATTTGACGTACGCCGTGGCTGATATCCCACATGGCCATCGGCTGTGCGCTGAGCTGAATAAGTGAGAGCGGCGTGGTTTGTTGGGCTAGAGGGTGATCGGGAGATAAAATAGCCATCAGCGGCTGGGGGCTAGATGCCCAAAAGCGTAGCTGGGGGTGAGTGCGTTCGTGGAACATTAAACCGATATGGCTGTGATTGCCGACCACCGCTTCAATAATACCCGAGGTGCCTGCAATATGGATATCCAGCTGAATGCCTGCATAAAGCTGGGTAAATTCGTGTAGCGGGGACGCTACTAAATCGCTAACAAAACCCTCACCCACCGTGAGTGAAATTTTGCCGGTTTCCATACGCTGATAGGATTCAAGTGAGGCGATAAAGCCTTCATCAAGAGCCCCGCGGCGCTCGCAGTACTCAAGCAGCATTTCACCCACTGGCGTGGGTGAAATGCCGTCACGCTGACGCTCCATGAGGGTCGCCCCCAAGGCTTCTTCCAGCAATGAAATTTGCCGGCTAACTGCCGAGGGAGCAATGTCTAAGCGCGCCGCTGCGCGGCGCACCGAGCCAGACTCCAGGGTAACGCGGAAGTAAACTAAGCGTTGATGAGGTATATCCATCGAGAGCTGTTATACCTCTGCGCTGTTTTTGGCTAAACGCGTTTAGCCAGAACCGTTACCCAATGCCGCTTGATTGGCTCTAAGCCGATAGTGCCTTACTACAGATACTTGAGCAGTTTCTGCAGCTTGTTCATATCAGCAGAGTCGCCGACTAAGCGGACGTTTCCACTCATCATGCCGTCGAGAAAGGCCTGCTGTGTTGGCTTTTTGAGTACTTTCAAGGCGGTAGCTTGATCGCGGAAGCGTAGCTCAAGATCTAAGTCTACGGGTAGCCCTTTACCGGTATGGATGCTTTTCGGCGTCATCCGGTAGTGGCGGGCAATACTTAGATCTTCGGTGGCTATTCCCCAGTCCAAGCCGCGCATGCGCTCTAGCTGCTCACGAAAGCGCGGCTTGCGGCGCAGGGCTCGTTTGAGCATTAAGCCCAGTAGCCACAGCGTCAGCTTGAGCTTCATTAGGAAACGGCGTCCTTCAGTGCTTTACCAGGCTTAAAGGCGACATTTTTGCTGGCTGCAATTTGCAGCGGTGCACCGGTTTGTGGATTCTTGCCGGTACGCGCAGCGCGTTGGCGAACTGTAAAGGTGCCAAAACCAATCAGAGCAACATCTTCACCTTTGGCGACGCTGTTGGTGATTTCATCCAGAATGACATTCAGTACTTGGCCAGCTTTGTCTTTAGACAGGTCGGCACTCTCAGCGATAGCAGCAGCGAGTTCAGGTTTGCGCATAAGGAATCTCCCTTTGATAAAAATCGAACGTATAAAACGAAGGTATGTTATTGGGTGCGTCACCATGACTAGGTTAGCTTAATCTAGCTTAGTCGTGAACGCGGCGAAAATCAGCCTAGCAGCGCAGGTGCTGCTCTGGAAAGCTCCACTTTCCTTCTCACGCAGCCGCCTGTCAACGCAAAACCAATCAAATGCCCGTCTTTATCTTCCGCCAAGGCACTGATATCGCCGCCTTCGCCTTCAATTCTCCAGCGCTCAGGAGGAGATGGAGCCGGGTAGGCAACCACGGGTAATAACGGGGTTTTAACCACTACCGGCCACGCGCCAAAGCTTACGCGGGTGGGGGTGCCGGCCAGGGTGGCCGCAAGGGCTTTGGCGCTTGCTTGCAGCGGCTGTACGTACATGGCATTCACCCCGTCGACGCAGGCTGCATCGCCTAACGCATAAATATTGGGGTGCGATGTGCGCAGGTGGCGATCTACCACAATGCCGCTAGATGACACCGTTAACCCTGCTGCTTCGGCAAGTGCTGTGCGCGGGGCAAGGCCCGTGGCCATCAAAATGATGTCGGTGCTTAGTACGGAGCCGTTATCCAAGTGGAGCGCAATATCATTGGCGTGGCTGAGCGCTATCGATTCAATGGTGCGGCCTAAATAAAGTCGGATACCCGCGTCGCTGAACGCATCGCCTAAGGCGTGACCTAATGGCGGCGGTAACAGACGCGCAAGCAGATTACCTTCGGGGGCAATGATGGACACTGGGTGGCCGCCGGCGTGAAGGTCGTTAGCGAACTCACAGCCGACTAGCCCGGCCCCCACAATGGCTACCCGTGAATGTCCGTGACTTAACGCCTGATGAAAGCGGCGATAGTCGTCCAAATCGTTGACCGTAAAACAGCGTGAAGCAACGCTAGGCTCGCTGCTAAAAGGCATTCGAGGTGCCGCTCCGGTCGCTAACACCAATGTTTCATAGCTCAGCCGCTCTTGCCCTGGCGCATTGCCTAAAAGCACCGCATGGTTATCCACATCCAGTGCGTTGACATGGGTGTGGGTAACTACTCGGGCGTTTAGCTCTTCGCCAAGCTCTGCGGCGCTTCGCTGAGCTAATTTCTCGGGCGCTAACCCTTTACTAAAGCCGGTAGAAAGCAGGGGTTTGCTGTAATCGTCGCCGCTGTCAGCGCTGATCAGCGTGATAGAGCGTGTGTCGCCCTGCCGTCGCAGTGCACGAGCAAGACCTATGCCTGCCATCCCCGTGCCAATAATCACCAGCGCAGCGCGAGAAGATAGCGGTGTCGTTGACATTATCTGTGTATATGATGCGGGCATGCAGACATCCAAAAGGTCGCTAAAAGAGTTATTGAAAGAGTTATTGAAAAAGCTGCTGAAACCAAAGCCTGTTAGAGCGTCATGTTACACTAGCTGCTCCCGTTATTGCCCTGGAGAACTCGGTGACATCACCCGCTGGCCGGCAAATGTATCTCTTTCCACGCTGGCGCCCCGTCCATGCGGCGCGCCCCGCGATGAGCTCTCCATGGTGGCAGTGGGTAGCCTCCACCGATTCGTTAACCGCTCGTTTAACAGCCGCAGGCGGTGGCAAGCCTTTTCGGGTGCGTTTACTGCGCCAAGGTGTGGGATGGCCGCTGCCCGATGAAGCCCAGGCGCTGGGGATTGGCCCTAAACGCTATGCATGGCTGCGTGAAGTAGCGCTGTGTTTAGATGAAACGCCGTGGGTGGTCGCGCGCTCAGTAGCGCCGTTGACACAGCTAAAAGGCCAGCGTTTAGATCGTTTGGGCGAGCGTTCGTTAGGCAGCTGGTTATTTCGCCAGCCAGACTTAGTGCGAGGGCCATTAGAGGCGACAACACAACGCCCGCCTTTTGCTAGCCTACATGGGGTCGAGCAGGATTGTAGCTGGGGCCGCCGCTCCGTATTTACGCATGGTGGCCTGTCGTTATTGGTACAAGAGTACTTTTTGCGGGCAATGGCGGATGACCTTGATCTGCCTTCGCGCTAGGCTAGCAGCTGCGTTTTCTTTTTCGTGAGGTAAGCATGGATCGTTCACTGTTGCGGCCGAAGGGATTGGCTCGCGTGGCAGACTTTTTACAGCTGATGCGCTTGGATCGGCCCATAGGCACGTGGCTATTAATGTGGCCCGCTCTTTGGGCGCTATGGATTGCCGCGCAGGGCGTGCCGGGGCGCAATGTGCTGCTTATTTTTGTTGCCGGCGTTTACGCCATGCGTGCCGCAGGCTGCGTGGTGAATGACTATGCCGACCGTCATTTTGATGGGCATGTAAAGCGCACTAAAAATCGTCCTCTAGCCACCGGTCGTATTAGCGAAACCGAGGCCCAGCTGCTGTTTATCGCATTGATCGCGATATCCTTCATTTTGGTGCTGCTGACCAATTGGTTCACGGTGATGCTCTCGCTGGGTGGCGTGCTGCTAGCGATTATTTATCCGTTTATGAAGCGCTATACCCACCTTCCTCAGGTCGTGCTGGGCGCCGCCTTTGCTTGGGCGATCCCCATGGCGTTTGGCGCTGTGCTGGGCTATGTCCCGCTGGAGGCTTGGCTATTGTTTTTTGCTAATGTGGTTTGGACCGTGGCGTACGATACCCAGTACGCCATGGTGGACCGCGACGATGATTTAAAAATCGGTATTAAATCGACAGCCGTGCTGTTTGGTAATGCGGACCGCGTCATTATTGCTTTATTACAAGTGGTGACGTTGCTGCTATTAGCATGGGTAGGGTGGCGAGTGGGTCTAGGCGGTTTTTTCTGGTTAGGACTCGCGGGAATGGCGGCCACTTTTCTGCATCAGCAGCGGTTAATTTTTCACCGTGCCCGAGATGCGTGCTTTCAGGCGTTCCTCAATAATTTTTGGTCAGGTTTGTTTATTTTCGCGGGTATTGCGCTAAGTTGGTGGCCTGTGGCGGGCTAATAATCGCCGCTGTCATGTAACTGTCATCAAGTCATGGTGTTATCGTCATCGATATGTCATTGAGCTATTTTTCATTGAATTAGCTCTCTTTGCACCCCTTGAGGCTCTGGTATGACTGCCAAGACCGTTTTGATTGTCGATGATGAGGCGCCGATCCGCGAGATGATTGCGGTAGCGCTGGAAATGGCTGACTATCGCGTGCTCGAAGCGGATAACGCTCAGGATGCTCATGCTTTGATCGTCGACCACCAGCCTGATTTACTGCTGCTTGATTGGATGATGCCTGGCACCAGCGGTATCGAGCTTGCTAGGCGCTTAAAGCGCGAAGAAGCCACTGCTGAAATTCCCATTATTATGCTGACCGCTAAAGGCGAAGAAGATAATAAGATTCAGGGGCTTGAAGCTGGTGCCGATGATTATATTACCAAGCCTTTTTCGCCTCGCGAGTTGGTGGCACGGCTTAAAGCCGTTTTGCGTCGTGCAACGCCGCGTGGTGTTGAAGACCCCGTAGAGGTTAATGGACTGCTGCTTGATCCGGTGAGTCATCGTGTCAGCACTGATGATAAGGCGCTTGAGATAGGCCCAACGGAATATCGTCTGCTGCAGTTCTTTATGACGCACCAGGAGCGCGCTTACACGCGCAGCCAGCTGCTTGATCAAGTGTGGGGTGGCAACGTGTACGTTGAAGAGCGCACGGTAGATGTACATATTCGCCGGTTGCGTAAAGCGCTAGGCGAACCCCATCAAAATCTGATTCAAACGGTTCGGGGCACCGGTTACCGTTTCTCTTCACGGGTATAAATGTGCGCTTATGGAGCCGTGAACTGTGGCAACTGGCCTGGCTAGCCACGCTGGGGACAAGCATTGGCTGGCTATTGGATGCAGCGGGGCTGGGGCTGGCTTCTGGATTGGCAGTGTATCTGTTTTATCAATTGCGGCAGCTGCGCGCGCTGTATCGATGGCTAACCCTGCAACCCCATGATGAACCACCTGCTGCCCAGGGGATATGGGGCGAACTGTTTGATCGCTTATATCGCTATCAAAAAAGCCAGCGCATTACACAAAGTCGGCTGCGTGCCACTTTGGCGCGTATTCAAGAGTCGTCAGAGGCGATGCGCGATAGCGTCGTTATGCTTGACCGCCACGGAGATTTAGAGTGGTGGAACAGCGCTGCAACCACGATGCTTGGGCTGCAAACGGCCCATGACCGTGGTCAGCACATTACCAATTTACTCCGCGATCCGGGCTTTATAAGCTACTTCAACGCCCGTCACTATAGTGAACCGCTAACGCTGACATCACCCATTGATGAGCGATGCATTCTGCAGTACCAAATTACCCTGTACGGCGACGATGAGCGGCTAGTGATGGCGCGAGATATCACGCGTCTGCATCGTCTGGAGCAGATGCGCCGTGATTTTGTGGCCAATGTATCCCACGAGCTACGTACCCCTCTGACCGTGCTTTCTGGCTATTTAGAAACCTATGGCGATCTTGCCGAGCAGCTACCTCCGCGCTTAGGTAAAGGTATTCAGCAAATGCAGGAGCAGACGCAGCGAATGCAGAGCCTGGTCAATGACCTATTGCTGCTGTCCCGGTTAGAAATTGACCAAAGTGGTAAGGATCATCAGCCGTTGTCGCTGGGCTCTTTGCTACAGAGTGTTCGTGAGGATGCGCTAGCGCTATCGGATCAGCGGCATACCATCACTATTGCGCTTGACAGCAAGGCACGTCTGCTAGGAAGCGAGCAGGAAATGCGCAGCGCGATTTCTAATCTCGCGTTTAACGCTGTTCGCTACACGCCGCCAGGGAGCCACATCACGTTGCGCTGGAAAGATAACCAAGCTGGCGGAGCCTGTATTGACGTTGAGGACAACGGCGAGGGAATTGATCCTGTGCACATCCCTCGGCTGACCGAACGCTTCTACCGCGTTGATAAAGGGCGTAGCACGACGACGGGCGGTACTGGTTTGGGCTTGGCAATTGTCAAACACGTGCTGCTACGCCATGATGCTCAGCTATTGATTGAATCTCACCCGGGTAAGGGTGCTTTATTCCGCTGTACATTCTCCGCTTCGCGTCTTAGCTAGCCCTAAAATGCCTGCTGCACAATATTTGTAGAAGTGTGCAATATTGGCATGTAAGATTGGTAAAACTTTACTCATGTGTCATTTTTACACACTATTTGGGTGCGCTTTATCGCTAATTAAGATTTATTCCGTAATCTTATTTTTTATAAGTTTTTGATAATTATTGTTTTTATTTTATTATATTAGATTTTGGCATGTCTGCTGCAGCGAATATAAGTAAGTAAGAGAGATGACCGCAGGAATTGCTGGCTGAACTTAGCCTTTCTTTCTTAGTTAAGCGGTTTAAACAGCGATCGGAGGTGGAATATGATGTCCAAGGAATTACTCAAGAAAGCTGGCATTCTAGGTTTAACGTTTGGCTTGATGGCTAGCCCGCTAGCGTTCGCAGAATCTGAGCAAAGTACATCTATTGATCAGAACCAAGATATTACTGCGGATGACGAGGCGATGGATCCGCAGGGTACTCACACGGATACCGCCAGTGAGCAAAATCAGCACGATTTAACGCATGATGTTGGTGATGACGCCAGCGATATGGATCCAAACTCTACTAGTAATTCAGATGATGCTAATTTTGATAGCACAGAAGAGTTGCCTGAAGAAAATAGCGGTATGTAATGACCGCACTGAAAGATAGTACTGAGAGCCTGTAAAGACTCTGCTATAGGGATGTTTTTAGATTCAAGGATGAATCAATAGGAAATCAAAACGTTAGTGAGGGTAACATCCACGGTTGGAGTCCCGCACAAGGAATGGAAGCTAGCGTTAGCATTACCTATCTGCAAGCTAGACATTAAGCCTCACCTCAGGTGGGGCTTAATTTTTTGCTGTCTGCTGTTTTTTTACTGCCCTTAGCTTTTTTCAATGTTGCTCGTTAAATATGGTTAACTGACTGCGCGCCTCTTTAGTGATATCGATCATCCCTATATTTTTTCAACTCAGCAACGCTGCTTTTTTCTAGCTGTGTGTCAAAAAGGCACATACAAACTTGCGCATGTGACATTTGTGCACAGTTATTTAGCGTGGTTGTTGTTTTTGCGTCATATTATTGTGCGCAATGTATGTGTTATATACTATTGATTAATGGTATTTTTTATAATCTATATTAGTTGTGGCATCCTTTATGCTTACTAAGGGTAAGGAAGATGATTAAGTTAAAAAGTTTGCCATGAAGGCGCTTCTTCTTCCACGCCAGCGGTATAAACAGTTTCAGGAGTGTCAAAATGTTAAATATTTTTGTTAAAAAAGCAGCTTTAGTGGGTATTTCACTAACGTTATTGGCTAGCCCCTTTGCATTTGCAAATTTTTCAATTAATGCGAACCAAGATCGCGCAGTTGATATTGAGCCCATTCAGGCCCAGTCAGAGCGCACAGTAGGCCAGGCTGACGTTAGCCCATCCGACTTAATGTATGATGAAGGCGACTATCCTGCGGTTATAAAGGCTGAGTCAACGAATGCCAGCGTTGATGTTGATTTTACGGCTAAAGACTTAACGCATGACGAAGGCGATGGACAGGTTTGGTAAGCGATTTGCAATCGTAGAGTTATATGACGCCTTTGACCCCGCCTATGCGGGGTCTAGTTTTTTGTATCCAATATTATTTTGAATAAAGATATGATTTTTCAGCTGTTTTAAATATTTTTATTTTTTTGGCATCCAGTATGCACTCCTAACACGTACAATTAGTTGAAAACCATAGCCGCTGTGAAGTAATGCGATAACGGTTACTTTTACTACTCGTTAGCGGTACGTAGCAGTAATGAGGAGAACGCCATGTTATTGAAAAAATTAAGCAAAAAAGTCGCCATTGTAGGTATTTCTTTCGGTTTGGTTGCTAGCCCGTTGGCAATGGCTCACCCATCCATCGAGTTGAATAAAGATCGCGCAGTTGGTCAGGACGTCATCGATAAGCCACAGTCTCAAATGTCTGATGATTCTCAAGTATCTCCACGTGATCTAACGCGTGATGACGGTGATAGCCTTGATTTCTCGCCGTCTAGCAGTGCTGCTGATTCTGGCAAAAGCGCGCGCCGTGGTACTCAATACAGCCCGCAAGATCTGACCCGTGATGTAGGCGATAGCACTGACTGGTAGCCACTAGCAGTACGGTGACCGCTAGCGCCCATAGGCCCCGCTTCTGCGGGGCCTATGCGTTTAACTTGGCGTAATATCTCGAACGCCCCGATAGTGTTCGTCCCACATCAGTACGGCACCCGCCACCGCGCCTGGAATCAGAAATAAATTGGCCAGCGGAATCCAGGTAATCAGCGTAATTAATCCGCCATAGGTCAGGCTTTGCCACCAGCGCTTCGCAAGGCGATGGCGCATATCTTTAAAGGTTACCTTGTTGTTATCCATCGGATAATCCAGATAGGTTATCGCCATGACCCACGCTGAGAATAGTGCCCAGAGTAGTGGCGCAACCAAATTCAGGCCAGGAATCCAGCTGATGATAAACAGACCGATCGCGCGGGGTAAGATATAGGCGAGTTTTACAAACTCTCGACCCATCGCATCGATAGCCGTTTGGGTAAGATTGCGGTCATCAAGGGGTTCGCGCCCGGTTGCCTGTATTTCAACTTTAGCGGCCAAAAAACCGTAAAAAGGCGCGGCAATGAAGCTGGTAATGAGCGTAAATGTAAAAAACACGACGACGATTAGGCTAATCACAAACAGCGGCCAAATAAGCCACGACAGCCATTCAAGCCAGGTGGGCACCATGTCCATCCAATGCGCCAGCCAGCCATCAAAGCGTGAGAGCACAAAGCTGAGCATGCTGATGTAGACGATGAGGTTGATTAGAATGGGCAAGAAAATATAGCGCCGCATACCCGGCTGATAAACACAGCGTGTACCTCGGCTAAGGGCAGTGACAGCATCCAGCATTAGGTGGCTCCTCATGATTCAAACGTCCAGATTGCCTGGCAACCTGGACGTATTGCAGGAGGAAACCCTAATCAGGTCAAGGCTTTTTTAACCCTTGCGGGTCTAGGTTGTCAGGGTCGCTGTGGCGGATATCCAAGCCTTTCACGAGATAGACTACGTACTCCGCAAGATTATCAGCATGATCGCCCACGCGCTCAAGCGCACGCAGTACCCACATGATGCTCAGTACTGACGTAATCGAGCGTGAATCTTCCATCATGAACGTCATTAATGAACGCATAGCGCTGCTGTACTCATCATCTACCAGCTCGTCTTCACGCACTACCTGCATAGCGAGATCGGTATCAAAGCGAGCAAAGGCGGTTAGCGCATCGCGCAGCATTTTACGCACGTGCTCGCTAATGTGACGTACTTCCACCAGCCCGCGAATGGTGCTGGTGCTTTCGCTTAACAGCAGCGCGTTACGGGCAATTTTGCTGGCTTCATCGCCAATGCGTTCCAGGTCAGAGGTAGCGCGAATAACGGCAAGTACCAGCCGCAAATCGGATGCTGCCGGCTGGCGGCGGGCCAGTACGCGCGTACATTCGTCGTCAATTTGCAGCTGCAGGGCGTTCACCTGACGATCATTGTCGCGCACTTGCTCTGCCAAGCGGGTATCGCCTTCTAGAAGAGCAAAGACGGCATCTTGCACCTGCTTTTCTACCAGACCGCCCATCGCCATCAGGTGGGTTTTAAGCTCCTCCAACTCCTGATTGAACTGGCGGGAGATATGCTGGCTGTGGGTATCGCTCGTAATATCCATGGACCACTCCTGATGTCTTCGTCGATAAGGCCTAGGTGACGCGGCCGGTGATGTAGTTTTCGGTACGTTGCAAACGGGGGTTGGTGAATAGCTGGTCAGTTGGCCCGTATTCAATCAGCTCGCCCTGATGCAAAAAGGCGGTGTAGTCCGATACCCGCGCCGCCTGCTGCATATTGTGAGTCACCAGCACCAAGGTTAGCTCTGACTTGAGGTTACGAATTAACTCCTCAATTTTGAGCGTCGAAATGGGATCTAGTGCCGACGCGGGTTCATCAAGCAGCAGTACGTCGGGTTTTACCGCTAAGGTGCGGGCAATCACCAGGCGCTGCTGCTGGCCACCGGAAAGCTGCCAGGCAGAACGATGTAGACGGTCTTTCACTTCATCCCACAGCGCCGCAGAAGTTAGCGCCCACTCAATAATGTCGTCACGCTTGCGCTTGGGCAGGCGCTGCTGCAAACGTAAGCCAAAGGCGACGTTTTCATAAATCGACATGGGAAAGGGATTAGGCGTTTGAAATACCATCCCGACACGTCGGCGCAGCTCAGTCACATTCACCTGAGGGCCATGAATATCTTGGCCTTCCAGCACAATTTGGCCGCTGTGATTCACCGCTTCATTAAGATCATGCAGCCGATTGATGGCTCTTAATAACGTTGATTTACCGCATCCCGAGGGGCCGATAAAGGCCGTGACACGATGACGAGGAATGCTCAGCGTTAGATCACGCAGCGCCTCTTTCCCCGCATAGGCAAGGCTAAGATGATCAATGCTCAGACAGCAGTGCTCAGGTGGAAAATGCGTGACCGGTGGCTGAGAGGTATTAACTGAATGTAATGGCGCTAGCATTCGCTTCCCCGTTGACGCCTAAGATAATGACGTAGAAATATGGCAGTTAGATTAAGCACCAGCACAATTAACACCAGCAGTAGCGCGGTGGCGTACACCAGCGGTATGGCGGCTTGCACATCGTCACCGTGAAAAGCGGTATCGAATAAATGATAGCCAAGGTGCATGAACTTACGCTCTAAATGCAGATAGGGAAACTCGCCGTCTACCGGCATTTGTGGCGCTAATTTAGCGACGCCCACCAGCATCAGCGGCGCCACTTCACCCGCTGCGCGGGCAATGGCTAAAATCATGCCTGTCAGCATGGCGGGGGCCGCCATGGGCAGCACGATGCGGGTCAGCATTTCCAGGCGCGTAGCGCCCAGCGCCACGGCGCCTTCGCGCTGAGCCTCAGGAATGCGTGCCAGCCCCTCTTCGGTTGCAACAATCACCACCGGCAACGTGAGCAATGCGAGCGTTAGAGAGGCCCATAGCAGGCCGCCAGTACCAAAGGTAGGGGAAGGCAAAGTCTCACTGAAGAACCATTCGTCCAGCGAGCCGCCAATTCCATACACAAACACGCCTAAACCAAAGACGCCGTACACAATGGACGGCACGCCCGCAAGATTACGTACGCCAATGCGGACAAATCGAGTAAGCCGTCCCTGGTGGGCAATCTCATTAAGGTAGATGGCCGCCAGCACGCCAAACGGCGTGACGATGACCGACATTAAGATCACCATCAGGACAGTGCCAAAAATCGCGGGCCATACGCCGCCGCCGGTATTCGCGGCACGCGGCCCCTCACTCAAGAAGCGCCACACAGATTGGCTCCAAGCGAGCGTTTTCTGCCGCCATGTCATGGCATTGGGGGCCTGGGCGCTGACCACGTTGGCCAGCGGCTGTTGCACGGCTTGGCCACTGGCTGTGATAAGCAGTAGCTGGCTATCCGGCCGTTGTCTAACCGGCAGCGCTAACAGCGACGTTAACTGCTGCCAGGCGGCGTCCCCCTCCCAGCGCTGATCGTGTTGCTCAATAGCCACTAAGCGGCCAATAAAGTCATCCCAGGGGCTGCGTTCTAGGCGAATCAGGTCCATGGGCTGAGCTTGCATGGCAATGTCATCAATCGCTACCCAGCGCCAGCGCACGGACTCAATATCACGATTGCCGGTGAAGTATAGGCGCTCGTCCCCTGGCTGTTGGGGCAGCGCCACTTCGCGTACGGCTTGGCCCGCAAAGGTTTCACCTGAGCGCAGCGTGACTTCCTCTAGCGTGGCGGGCCAGAAATGCCCTAGCCCACGAACCAGCAGCAGTGTTAGTAGCGCCCCTAACATCAGGAGTGAAAGCGCAACGCTTGCCGCGCAGAGCCAAGGCCAAAGACCATCCAGCCAGTGAAGGCGGCGGCGCGAAGGTGCAGTATCCGCCGGCACGCCGGTCATGACATGCTTCCCAGCTGGCGGTAACGACGCCGCAAGCGATGGCGGACAACCTCTGCCAAGGTGTTAACTAAAAAGGTAAAGATAAACAATACGAGTGCTGCCAAAATCAGTAGATGATACGTCTGGGTACCCGGCGCGGCTTCGGGCAGCTCTATGGCGATCGAGGCGGACATGGAGCGCATCCCTTCAAACGGATTGGCGCTCAACAGCGCGGTATTACCACTCGCCATCAGCACTATCATCGTTTCGCCAACGGCTCTGCCCGCACCAATCATCACTGCCGAAAAAATACCGGGGCCCGCTGCCGTCAGCGCCACTTTCCACAGTGCCTGCCAGCGGCTGGCGCCTAGCGCCTGGGCGCCCTCAATCAAGGTTTTTGGCACATCGGCCAGCGCATCTTCCGCCAATGAGTAAATGCTGGGAATGACCGCAAAGCCCATGGCGATGCCCACGATCAGCGCGTTGCGAGTAGCGTAGTCCATTCCAAAGCGCTGATAGAGCAGCTGGCGTAAATCGCCGCCAAGCCAATGCTGCTCTATCCACGGCGTGAGCCATAGCGCTACCGTCACCATGAATGCCAGCCAGGGCACTAACCAAAGCCCTGCCCAGGAAAGCGGTAAACGGCGGCGTAAGCGTGTTTTTGCCAAATGCCAGCAGAAACCGGCTAGCCCCGCGCTTAGCGGCAGCCAAACCATCACGACCAGCGCACTCGCTAGGTGGCGCTCTACCCACGGCGCCAAGATGAGCCCGGCGATAAAGCCCACCACCACGCCGGGAATTGCTTCCATCATTTCTAGCGTGGGCTTAATACGGCTGCGCAAACGCGCGGACATAAAGAGCGCCGAGTAGATGGCCGCCCCCAGGGCGACGGGGATCGCAAACAGTAGAGCCGACAGCGCGGCTTTCAACGTACCCCAGGCAAGCGGCGTCAGCGTTGTTAGCGCTAAGGGATCGCCAATCGCCAAGAGCGGCAGGGTTTCCCATACCAAAAAAATACCGATAGCGAGTATCGCGAGCAGTACGCCGACACCGCCTGCGGTGATTAACCCTGTGGCCACGCGATCTTGCAGCAGGCGCAGCGGCTGGCGGGACGTCGTTAACCGAGGTGAGGTCATGTCGTTATCATTGGCAAACCAGGGCGCGCACAGCACTGATCCTTCAGCATAAGATGTCTCCTCACCTTAAGGCATGTTGATGACAGTTAAATGACAGTTGCTTACCACGTCCGCTGAGCTTCTAACGTGCTCGGGGCTAACGCCACAAACCCAGAGGCGCGGGCAATTTGCTGGCCTTCATCAGACATAATGAGCGCTAGCAATGCTTGCTCCGCGGGGGGGAGGTTCTCACCAGGCGGTAGATTAACGTAGAGGTAGAGATCGCGCGACAGCGGGTAGTCGCCACGCTGTATTGCGTCCTCACTAGGAGGAATCGCGACGCCATTGTCGTTGTACAGGCTTAACGCGTGCACCGCAGGTGTCAGGTGGTTATATCCCGCGTAACCCATGGCATTGGCTGATTCGCCCACGGCCGCGACGACGGCCGATGAACCGGGATGTTCGCTGATATCATTGCGAAAGGCACCACCGCATAAGGCCCGTTCTTGAAATAGCCCGTGGGTGCCTGATGCCAGATTGCGCCCGTGTAGTGCGATACTCCCAAACGACCAGTCACGCGTTGAGGGAAGCTGATCCCAGCGCCTTATCGGTGCCTCTGCGCCGCAGGCCAGCGAGGTTGAGAAGATCGCATCGACCTGGCGGCGGGTGAGCGCACGCAGCGGATTATGGCGGTGCACGACAATGATAAGCGCATCGCGAGCGATTTTTAATTCCAGTGGCGGATAGCCATAGCGCTGGGTAAAATTATCGCGTTCGTCTTCGGTCATCGGGCGAGACATGGGTCCCAGCCGCGTCGTACCAGCCGTCAGAGCCGTTGGCGCACTGGCCGAGCCGCCCGCCTGAAACTGCAGGGTTACATCCGAGTAGCGGTTCGTGAGCGTTTCGCCCCAGCGGAGCATCAGGCCCGCCATGGTGTCGGAGCCTACGGCACCCAACGTACCGCTAACCGGCGATGGTTGCGCCCACGCAAACGGGCTCACCAGCAGTAGCGTCATGGTCACCCAGCGCAACAAAGTGTGGAGTCTAGGTGGCTGAGCGCCCTGGTCATTCAACAGCGCCTGTGAAAAAGTACGCAGCGAAGTATGTGAAACACTCGATAAGAGAGTATGCAAACGGGTATTCAAACGGGCGTCCTCTTATGATTAACTGAATCCCTTTGATCGTGTCGCGATGCAGCAACAGATATCGTCAGCGCGCCTGCGTGCGGCGCTGGTAACAAGGGTTACAACAATAAACTGACTAAGCGGCAAACTAATGACTCTTTTGGAAACGGATTTGGACGACGTGCCCGCCCCCAAAGGGCAGCTTACTTTAAAATTAGTGGCCTCACGTCAAGATGCCAATCTTTATGGCGATATACCCGGTGGCTGGCTGGTCAATCACATGGATCAGGCGGCCGAACTGTCGGCCGGGCGTGAAGCAGGCGGACGCACAGCGACCGTGGCAATTGAAGCAATGGACTTTTTAAGCCCGGTGCGCGTTGGCTCCATGATCAGCGTCTATACCCAGGTGCAAAAGATCGGCCACAGCTCGATTAAGATCGACGTAGAAGTATGGGTGCGTCCGCCTCATGGGCAGCAGATTGCAGAGCACCAAAAAGTCACGGAAGCGCGTTTTGTGATGGTGGCACTAGACGACAACGGTCGTATCCGAGCGGTACATAGCGACTAGTTAGTTTGTCAGGCGCCTTTCTTAATGGCGTTATTCAAGAGGCCGTATCTCAGATAGAAAAAGGGCGCCAAGTGCGCCCCTTTGCCGTGCTTGCCCTTTACGTGCTTGGCAAGGTGTTAAGTATCTGTTTATCAAGCACCCGTCTATTAGGCACCAACGCTATCGCGGCTCTTCAGATAGGCGTATTCACCCACGTCAGTAAACGGGCGCAGCACCTTCTGGAACGCCGAGTAAGACTCATAAACCTGACGGGATTCTTCGTCGTTATCTATCTGGTTCTGGATGACTTCCTGTGAGGAAGCATAGAGCGCCTCCATTACATCATCAGGGAAAGTACGTAGCTGGACGCCGTGCTCGTCTACTAACGTTTCAAGCGCTTGGGCATTGCGATAGGCAAATTCGCTGTTCATCGCCATGTTTGATGCCCGCGCCGCTTCGCGAATGACGTCCTGCAGGTCTTCCGGCAGCGCATTCCACGCATCTAGATTGACGGTGCCTTCCAGTACCGCCGTTGGCTCGTTCCACACCGAGGTGTAGTAGTAGTCAGCGACTTGATGCAGGCCGAAGGCCATATCGTTGTAGGGGCCTACCCAGTCAGCGGCATCCAGCACGCCGGTTTGCAGCGAGGTGAAAATCTCGGAGCCCGCCATGTTAACGGTGCTGACGCCAATGGCATTCATGGCTTCGCCCGCAAGGCCTGGCAAGCGTAACTTAAGCCCCTGCATATCTGCCAGCGAGTTAATTTCTTTTTTGAACCAGCCGGCCATCTGCGCACCGGTATTGCCTACTGGGAACGGCTTGAGATTGTGTTTGCCATAGATTTCATCCCACAGCTCTTGACCGCCGCCGTGATAAAGCCAGGCGTTCATTTCAGTGGTGGTCATACCAAACGGCACGGCCGTAAAGAACTGCGAAGCCGCCACCTTTCCGCGCCAGTAATAAGAGGCAGAGTGACCCATTTCAGCGGTGCCAGCGGCAACGGCATCAAACACTTCCAGCGCGGGCACTAGCTCGCCTGCGCCGTGAACGCGGATCTGCATGCGACCATTAGAAAGCTGTTCAACGCGGCGAGCGAAATCGTTCGCGCCAGTACCCAGGGCAGGAAAGTTTTTTGGCCACGAGGTGACCATGTCCCAGGTATAGGTTTCTTGAGCGCGTGCGCTTGCAGTGGTTACAAAGGGGGCAGCAGCGACACCGGCAGCACCTAAGCCGACGGTCTTGAGAAAGTTACGGCGTTGCATGGCGGGTAAGTCTCCGGAAATTGTATGATTTTTTTGTCAGCACGCAGGCGCGCGCAGTGTCCGTCCGCCAGTATGCGCTAAGCGGGTTTTAATCGGCAAGCCATTGAGCGCAACGCTCATTCGTTAACCGTTTAAAGCGGGGTTAGCTTGGCAAAGCCAAGTACCAGCCACTTAACGCCTTCACCGTCAAAGCTGACCTGCACGCGGGCACGAGCACCTTCGCCTTCCGCATTCAGAATCACTCCTTCGCCAAAGACGGGGTGCGCTACGCCTTGGCCGACATGTAGGCTGGGAATATCGCCGCTGCTTTCGATGCTTTGCTGAGCAAAGGAGGTGCGCGAGGCGGTGACCGGGCGTGAAATATGCCCGCGAAGGCGTACTTCTTCGAGCAGATGTGGCGGCAGTTCGCGTAAGAAGCGCGAGGGGCGTGGAAAGACTTCTTTACCGTGCAGGCGGCGGGTTTCGGCGTGTGTCAGGTATAGCTTCTGCATCGCGCGAGTGACACCGACGTAGCATAGCCTGCGCTCCTCTTCGAGCCTGCCCGGCTCTTCAAGCGACATTTTGTGCGGGAACAGGCCTTCCTCGACACCGGCAATAAATACCACGGGGAATTCGAGGCCTTTGGCGGAGTGCAGCGTCATTAGCTGTACGCTGTCTTCAAACTCTTCGGCTTCGTGGTCGCCGGCATTGAGGGCCGCTTCTGAAAGAAAGGCTTCCAGCGCCGCCATGCCTTCGCCCGCCTCAGGCGCTTCAAACACATCGCCCTGGGTAAAGGCGCGGGCGGCGTTGACCAGTTCCTCTAAGTTCTCTACTCGGGCTTGGCCTTTCTCACCGCGCTCGCTTTTGTGATGCTCGATCAAGCCGGTATGAACCGTCACATGGTCGATAATTTCGTGCAGCGCCATGCCTGCGACATCGTTATCGAGCTGTTCAATCAGGTTGGTGAAGGTTTGCACCGCATTGGCCGCTCGGCCTTTTAGCGAACCATCATTTATTGCATCATGCAGCGCCTGCCACAGCGGAACGCTTTGCTCACGAGCGCGCAGGCGAACAATCTCAACGGTGCGTGTGCCAATGCCGCGAGTAGGCACATTGATCACACGCTCTAATGAGGCGTCGTCATCGCGGTTGAGCATCAGGCGTAGGTAAGCCAGGGCGTTTTTGATTTCAAGACGTTCATAAAAGCGATGGCCGCCATAAATACGGTACGGCATGCCTTGGCGAATCAGCGTTTCTTCGAGCAAACGAGACTGGGCATTGGAGCGGTATAAAATCGCAATGTCGCGACGATTAAAGCCTTCGTCGACCTTCTCTCTGATCGTGTCGACGATATAGCGGGCTTCTTCCAGATCGTTAAACCCGGCGTAGATCGAGATGGGCTCGCCTTCAATGCCATCAGTCCACAGGTTTTTCCCCATCCGCTCGCTGTTGTTGCTGATCAGCGTGTTGGCGGCTTCTAAAATCGCGCTGGTGGAGCGATAGTTCTGCTCAAGACGCACGGTATGGGTTTGCGGGAACTCCTGCTCAAAGCGGCTGATATTCTCCACCTTGGCACCACGCCACCCGTAAATTGACTGGTCGTCATCACCGACGGCGGTCATTGGCGTTTTCATACCGGTGAGCAGTTTTAGCCAAGCGTACTGCAGGGTGTTGGTATCTTGAAATTCGTCCACCAATACGTGGCCAAAACGCTCCTGGTAGTGGTTTAACAGCGTCGGGTTATCGCGCAATAGTTCTAGGCTTCGCAGCAGCAGCTCACCAAAATCGACTAGGCCACCGCGCTCGCAGGTTAGCTGATAGCGCTCATAAAGCTCGACCATTTGCCCCATATAGGCATCGCCATCGACATTAACCTGATGGGGGCGCAGCCCTTCTTCCTTACAGCCGGAAATAAAATGCTGCACTTGGCGGGGCGGGTAGCGCTCAACGTCGACCGAATAATCTTTCAGCAGCCGCTTAACCAGGCGCAGTTGATCGTCAGAGTCGATGATTTGGAAGTGCTGCGGCAGCTTGGCGTCTTGCCAGTGGGTGCGCAGCAGGCGGTGGGCGATAGAGTGGAAGGTGCCGACCCACACATGGCGTAGTGATAGGCTTAGCAGGGCTTCAAGACGCGTGCGCATCTCTTTAGCGGCTTTATTGGTAAACGTCACTGCTAACAGCGCGTAGGGCGAAAGCCCTTCCGCCTGCATTAACCAGGCAATGCGATGTACCAGCACGCGGGTTTTCCCGGAGCCTGCGCCCGCGAGTACCAGCAGGTTGCCTTGAGGAGCGCTCACTGCTTCGCGCTGGGCGGAGTTGAGCTGATCGAGAATCGCCGTGACGTCATCCATGGTAGCCGCTGCCGGATAAAAAAATAGGCGGCCAGTTTAGCACAGCCTACCCACTGGCTGTGTATACAGTGATGGCCGCTTATTTTATTTTAAGCATTAAGACTCTTCGGGAAAGCGCAGGGTGTTGAGGCTCTTCTTGACGGCTTTGAGCTGTTCGGCGAGTTTCGGGCCACGGGTTTTGGCGACTCCCACGGCGAGAACATCGATTAACACCAGATGGGCAATACGTGAGCTAAGCGGCGTGTAGATCTCGGTGTCCTCGTGGACGTCGATATACAGCGGCAGGCTCACCTCTTCAGCGAGTGGCGAGCCGCTGGGGCACAGACCAATGACCGTGGCGCCCGCTTCGCGAGCCAAACGAACGCTGGCCACTAACGCCTTGGTTCGCCCTGTTTGTGAAATCGCTACCACCACATCGCCATCGTTGAGGGTGACCGCAGACATGTTCTGCATGTGCGGGTCGGCGTAAGCAGAGGTCGAGATTTGCAGGCGGAAGAACTTGTGCTGAGCATCAAACGCCACTGCGCCAGAGGCACCAAAACCGTAAAACTCCACCCGGTTGGCCATGGCGAGGGCATTAACGGCGCGGCCGAGGGCTTCGTTATCCAACCGGTCGCGAACGGACAGCAGCGTGCCCACGGTTGAATCAAAAATGCTGTGCGAAAATTCGGCCACCGAGTCGCTGTCATTCATAGAGAATTGTGCGAACTGGCTACCGCTGGCCAGCATTTGCGCCATCTGTAGCTTGAAATCCTGAAAGCCGTTGCAGCCCAGCGCCCGGCAAAAGCGCACCACGGTGGGTTCGCTGACCTTCGCTTCGGAGGCTAAATCCACAATGCGCATGTGGATAACCTCTTCTGGGTTGCGCAGTACAAACCGCGCCACTTTCTGCTCGGAGCGGCGAAAGTGCTCCATGCGGCGTCTCATCTCATCGAACAGGGCGCGACTCACATTCAGCTCCTTGGCTCTCCGGCACACTGGGTGGCTCAGCACGATGGAGCTACCCAGACGCGTTGACAACCAATATGCACTGCGCTGCGTTTGCAGCATTAGATTCGTGCGGCTTAAGTCTTTGCCACAGTATGCCTGACCGATAGCGTAAACGGGGAAGGAAAGCGATATAGAGGTGAGCGTTTAATATCCGTTAAGCGTTTTTTTTACGATCAGTCATCATTTTGTCAAGTAGGTTATAGTAAGAAGTGAAGTGCTGCACTGCATCGTCTTGGCGACTGTGTGAAGAAAAGTGTGAAGAAAAGCGCTCGCCATGGGTGCAGGTGAACGACAGCATATTCACCTGGAGGAACGTCGATTATGAGAAACGTCGAACGCATCACCTCGGTTAAAAGCGAACTGCTTGATATTTTAATGAGTATGCAAGTAGACGAGCATGCTCAGCGCCAGCGAAGTGCTGCCCAGCGTAGCCTAAGGGCGCGGCGGGGTATTGAGCTGCATCGTGAATTTCAGAAATTATCACGGGATATCGCCCCCTTGCCCGATGAAGAGCGGCAAGAGGGCGAATTGCACTGAGGCTAAAGTAAGCCTCGAGGCAGTGACGGCTTAAATAAGCCCTGTCACGAAGACAATAACGACGCCTGCGGGCGCTACATAGCGCGCGATGATGTTCCATACCCTGATGCCGGTAGCTGACAGCCCAAGTTCGGCTTCTACGCTTTCGCGTTTAAAGCACCATGCGACAAACACAATGGCGCCGAGGCCGGTCAGCGGCAGCAATACTTTGCTGGTAAAGGTATCCAGGAAGTCAAAAATGTTGAGGCCGAACAGCAGTACGTCGGACCACACATTGAATGACAGCAGCGCCGCGACGCCCAGCAGCCAAACCGCAATACCGCTCACCAGTGTCGCCATTACGCGAGAAAGCGAAGTGCGCTCCTCAAGCATTTCAACGGCCGGCTCAAGCAGCGAAATCGCCGAGGTAAGCGCCGCAAAGGTTAATAGCAGGAAGAACATCAGGCCTAAAATCGTGCCGCCTGCCATATTGCCAAACGCCAGCGGTAGCGTGACAAAGATCAAGCCAGGCCCTTCGCCTGCACCTAAGCCATTGGCAAAGACGATGGGGAAGATGGCTAGTCCCGCCAGCAGGGCGATAGCGGTATCTAGAATAATGACCGTACGCGCGGTGCTGATCAGGTTAACGTCTTCACCCAGGTAGGAGCCGTAAGCCATCATAATTCCCATGCCAAGCGACAGGGTGAAGAACGCTTGCCCCATCGCTGCCAGCACGACGCCGCCTGTTAGCGCACTCCAGTCAGGCCGGAACATAAAGGCCAGCGTCTCGCCAAAATAGCCGCTTGCCACGCCGTAGCCCACCAGTATCAGCATCAGCACAATAAGCGCAGGCATCATTAGGCGAGCAGCGCTCTCCAGTCCTTTCGTTACCCCACGAGCCACAATCCCAACGACTAATAGCATAAAGGCAGAGTGCCAAAGCAATAGCGTGGATGGGCTGGCGAGCATTCCTCCAAACAGGTCGGCAATACTGTCGGCATCTTGGCCATTAAAGGTGCCAATCACGGAGCCTAGCGTGTAGTTCAACGACCAGCCACCGATGACGCTGTAAAACGACAGAATCAAAAAGGCGGCTAATACACCGCTGGCGCCTATTAATGCCCACGCAGGTGATTTGCCGTTCTGTTTAGCTAAATCAGCCATGGTGTTGATTGGATTTTTTTGGCCGCGCCGGCCAATCATCCATTCCGCCACTAGAATCGGCAGGCCTACTAACGCAACACACGCTAGATAAACCAATACGAACGCCGCGCCGCCGCTTTCGCCCGTCATATACGAGAAACGCCAGATGTTTCCCAGGCCTACCGCCGATCCTGCGGCAGCCAGCACAAAGCCCATACGAGATGACCATTGTGCATGTGCAAGTTTCGCCATACATCACCCATTAAGTCGATTGTTGTGTAAGTACTGAAGGTAAGCAGTAAGTCTGCGCTGTGCGCTAGTTTTCGGAAAATTGAGCCATACCCAGCGCCATTTTCCGAAAGTAACCGCAATTTATCTGATCAATGGCCAGCATGCCAGTTAGCTGACCTAAAAAGGTGCACTAAAACAGCTGGCTTTGCTTCTCACCAGCAAATGGAGCAAGCGGAGGTAGCGGGGTTATTTCCCCTAGTGCGTTATACAGCCAGCGGGCGAGGTGAGGAGACTCCCGGTTGTCAGCAGTATGCACAAATAAGAAAGGGGTTTTCCCCTGACTTATCCACAGCTTTAGGCGGGGTATCCAGGCAGTGAAGTAGTCACTATTAATTGTTTTGTCAATATGGCCAATGAACCGAATCACCGGATAATTTGCCGTGGAAAGCACGTGAAGTGGGAGTTTCGGCTTTTCCTGCTGAGCATGTGCCAAGCCTGGATGGCCATTTGCAGGGGTAGAGAAGACCGGGCGCACGTCGAGCATAACCCGGTTGGCTGAATAAGTTATCAACAGACGGTTAAGGGCTTTTTCCGCGGCTCCTTTGTGGAAAAACTCAGGGTGGCGGACTTCCACCGCGCAAGGCAAGTGGGCAGGCCAGGCAGCCAGCAACGCTTCAAGCTGAGGCAGCTCTTGCGGACCAAAATCACGCGGCAGCTGCACCATCGTAGGCCCCATACGGTCGTGAAGCGGCTCAAGTGCCGCTAGAAATGCCCATGCATCCTTTAAACGCATTAATCGTTGATCATGGGTCACGCTGGCCGGCAGTTTAAAACAGAAGCGAAAGTGGGGCGGCGCTTGGCGGGCCCAAGCGGCAATGATCGCTGGCTTGGGCGTGCCGCTATAAAATGTGGTGTTGCCCTCAACGCTGGAAAATACCGCGGCATAGTCGCTGAGTAGCTCTGTTTTAGCATGGCGCGGATAAAGGCTGCCAAGCCAGTCATGATTGGCCCACATAGGCAGGCCTAGGTAGAGAGGAAGCGTCATGAAACGATGCCTATATCAACAGAGTCAGGCGCTAGTATGCCGCCTAATGTGGTTATCTGCAGGCGTGACCTAGCGCCATTAGCGGGTTAGGTGATAGAACAGATAGCTAGGCTAAATAATGTGTTAATTCACCGTATGGAAGAAAGCAATGAGTCAGGGAAAAGTATTGGTATTACATGGGCCAAATTTGAATTTGCTAGGTAGTCGCCAGCCAGAAATCTATGGGTTTGAGACATTAGATGATGTGAATAACATGCTACGAGAGAAGGCGGTAATGGCCGGTTGGGACATTACCTGCTTACAAAGTAATCATGAAGGAGTGCTGATTGATGCTATTCACGCCACGCGCCTTGATGGTACCCAGGCGATTATCATCAACCCCGCCGCCTATACGCATACCTCTGTGGCCATCCTTGATGCGCTCAATGCTTTTGATGGCCACGTCATTGAGGTGCATTTATCTAATGTCCATAAGCGCGAAGCCTTTCGGCATCATTCCTATATCTCACTGCGTGCAGACGGGGTAATTGCCGGGCTAGGCGTCCAGGGCTACCGGGCCGCATTAGAGGCGGTGATGGCTAATTAACGTGTAGCTGAATTTGCGCGGCCTTTTTGCGTACGATAGGTAAGTAAACATTCACTAACGTATTAAAATCGACCCTGGCCGCATTGGTACTTATGTTGATAGCCCCCAAAAGGTGCTTTTTAGCATCATAGACCGGCGCGGCTATGGAGCGCAGACCTGGGTCTAGCTCTTGATCAGAGATGGCATAGCCTTGTTGGCGAGCGCTTAGAATCTGATCTCGTAGCTTATCAATATCGGTAATGGCTTTATCTGTGTACGGCTGTAGCTCAACGGTGGATAAAAAGTGCTCAAGATCCGTATCGCTAAGCTGCGCCAGCAGCGTGCGCCCCATGGACGTATAGGCTGCCGGTAGCCGCGTGCCCACGGAAAGCGTAATTGTCATCAGGCGATGTTTGGCCGCCGAGCGGGCCACATACACCACATCATTACCTTCTAAAACGGCGAGTGACGATGATTCTCCCGTCTCATCGGTAATTTCTTCCAAGTATTGTTGAATCACGCCCTGATAGTTATTAGCAGATAGAAATGCGTAACCAAGCTGTAGCGCCCGTGGCGTGAGCTCAAAATAGCGCTGCTGCTTACGCACATACCCCAGTGCGTGCAACGTCAGTAAGAAACGTCTCGCTTTTGCTCTATTCATCCCCGTTCGCGTCGCGACTTCACTTAGCGTCATGCGAGGGTGTTCGTGATCAAAGGTGCGTATCACTTCCAGGCCGCTCGCCAGGGCCGTTACAAAGTCACGGCTATCTTCATTAAGCGTTTCTTCTTGCATGTTTACTATCCGTTATTTTTAAGTCGCTAAAAGAGTACTGCAAAATAGTTCGCTATGCGAACTATTGCATTTTATCGTCTAAAGCATCCATCGTTTGGCTCGCCTTTCCACCTTCATATACTAAAGTTGTGTTTTGCTCAGGGGAGCCAAAGAAGTAATCTCGCCGTATGTAATACGAATACTTGTACGCTATGCGCACAAAAGCAATATTTTCTTAGGAAGAAACAATGAAAAATATCTTAAGCGCGACATGCATGGCCGCTTGCAGCGGCGCACTGGCACTAAGTTTGATGGCATCTACTGCCAGCGCCGATGAGTGGCCGACGAAAGACATTCACCTTGTTGTGCCGTATGCGCCGGGTGGCACGACGGATGTGTTGTCGCGCCGCGTTGCTGATTTACTTTCGCAGGAGCTGGGCGCCAACGTCATTGTCGAAAACCGTCCTGGGGCGGGTTCCACGGTAGGCACCGGGCGAGTCGCTCGCGGTGGTCGTGATATTGATCACACCCTGCTGATGGCATCGCCGGGGCACACTATCGGCGCCGCGATTTACCCTGGCCTGACCTATGACCCGGTCGAGGATTTTGTTTTCCTACAAAACATGGTCGATATCCCGAACGTTATGGTCGTCCCGGCAGATAGCCCTTATCAGAACGTCGTCGAGTTTATAGAAGCAGCGAAAGAAGAAAACATGACGTTTAGCCATAGCGGCGTGGGCAGCTCTATCCATATGTCGGGTGAATTGTTCAAGACATTAACGGATACCAACATGACGGCAGTACCTTTTGCCGGCAGTGGCGCATCGCTTCCGGCGCTGTTGGGTGGCGATGTGGATGTCTCTTTCGAAAACATGCCAACCGTGCTTTCGCATATCCGTTCGGGCGACTTACGCGCGCTGGCCGTTACCTCTGCCGAGCGTTCTGAGTATCTACCGGATGTCCCCACGCTGTCGGAAATCGGTGAATACAATCTTGATCAGTTTGTTACCACCGCATGGTTTGGTCTGATTGCGCAAAGCTCGTTCCCAGAAGAAGCCCAAAGCGTTATGCAAGATGCATTGGCAAAAGTCATGCAGCGCGAAGAGTTCCTAGATTTTGCTAAGCAGCTAGGCGCGCAGCCGGGCACAGTGGCCGGTGATGAGTTTAAGCAATTTATCACAGATGACTTGCAGCGTTGGGAAGCGGTTGCTGAACAGGCGGGTATCAGCCAGTAAACGAAGTCGTTCATTAATTTAATACTGAGGCGAGGGCTGATGCTCTCGCCTCTATTGTTTCTTTGGAGAAGGTAGCGATGACGACATCGGACCCCAAGCGCAGGGTGAAGATAAAAGATGCCAGTGATGTGATAGCGGGGATTGCTCTATTGGGGTTTTCTGCTGTGCTGGTTTTTTACCTTGTGCCTAACTACATCAATGAACCGGCGATTTTGCAAAATCCGATGATGTCACCTCGCTGGCTACCGACCATCGTGGGCTGGCTGATACTACTGTTTTCTATCCTTCTCATCTTTCAGGGTTTGCTGGTGGAATACAGCCCCGAGGAGGATGAACGGAGGATAGAAAAAGGTTCGTCACTGCGCTTCATCATGATGATCGCTTCATTAGCGCTTTATATCGGCTTTTTTGAGACGTTAGGCGCGATAGTCTGCGGCATTTTGGCAACCGTGGTGTTATTCGTGGCGCATCCCGTTCGCACGTGGTGGGTATATAGCATGGCATTTTTGTTTCCCATCGCCGTGACACTCTTATTTGCTGAAGTAATGAGTGTGCCGCTTCCGATAATGCCGTACTGGCTCTAAGTCGCTCATTATTGTTTTAGGTGACCCATTTTAGGCGAACCACTCTAGGTGAACTATGGAAAATTTTTCGGAAGTCATACAATTATTCTTTAGCCTGGAAAACTTCCTGGCGATTGCTGCGGGCGTAGTTATTGGCGTGGTAGTCGGGTCAATTCCAGGGCTTACGGCAACGATGGCGGTAGCACTGGCACTGCCGTTTACCTTCTCTATGCAGCCCATTGCCGCTATTTTACTGCTGGTCGGCATTTATAAAGGCGGTATGTACGGCGGTTCGATTACCGCTATCCTGATACGCACGCCAGGCTCCCCCGCCTCGGCCTGTACGCTGCTTGATGGCTACCCGATGGCGCAGCAGGGGCATGCGAAGAAAGCCCTGAAAGCGGCGCTTTATTCATCGGTGATTGCCGATTTTATCTCCAATATCGCCCTGATTTTCTTTGCTGCTTATCTTGCCAAGATCGCGCTTAATTTCGGGGCCCCCGAATTCTTCTGGCTGATCTGCTTTTCACTGACCATCATTATTTCGCTCGCTAGCGGTTCCATGATTAAAGGCCTGATGGCCGCACTGTTGGGGATCCTGCTCTCTTTGGTGGGGTTAGACAGTGTGTTCGGCTCTCAGCGCCTGACGTTTGATAACTATAACTTGATGGATAGCATCTCTTTTATCCCACTGCTGATTGGTCTTTTCGCGATACCGGAGATCATGGAGTTTTATCGTAAGAAGGCAATACCCCATATTAAAGCGAAAGCAAGCGGCGTTGGTTTGACCTTTGCTGAACTTAAGCGCTGTATGAAAAGCATCGTTCGCGGAAGCTTGATCGGCGTTATTATTGGGGCGATTCCCGGCACTGGGGCCACCGCTGCGGCGTTTATTTCTTATAGCGATGCGCGCCGCCGTTCTCCTAATAAAGCCAATTTCGGCAAAGGTGAGGTTGAAGGTGTTGCCGCTGCTGAGGCCGGTAACAACGGCGTTGCGGGCGCTACGATGATTCCGCTGCTCTCGTTAGGCATTCCCGGCGATGTCATCACTGCGATTATCCTGGGCGCCTTTATGGTGCATGGTCTGACACCTGGACCGATTATGTTCCAGGAGAACTTGTCGCTTATCTATGCACTGTTCATGGGTATTATGCTCAGCTCGGTTATCTTGCTGGTGGTGGGTAATGTTGCCATCAAGTACTTCTCGCTAATTGCGGATATTCCTAAGTCGATTCTATTTCCCATCGTATTGATGTTCTGTGTTTACGGCTCTTATGCCGTCAATAACGATGCCTTTGATATAGGGCTAATGGTGGCCTTCGGGGTGCTGGGTTATATCTTTAATCGTGCTGCCATACCCGCGGCGCCGTTTCTGATCGGCTTTATTCTTGGCCCGATGTTTGAAGACAACCTGCGTCGCTCGCTGTTAATTGGGTCTAATGACCTGTCGATTTTTGTGCGCGGCCCTATCACTTGGTTCTTCATCGCACTAACTGTTGGTTCTATTGCCTTGGCGCTGTATCGCTTTGTAGAAGCACGCCGCAAGGCACAGCAAGGCGATTCAACGTCAAAGAGCGCTTAATCAGCTAAATAACACCTCTGTAGGGCAGGAGACAGCGCGATGGCGGGACCACTGACAGGCTTACGCGTACTGGATTTAAGCCGAGTGATGGCCGGACCCTGGTGTACGCAGATACTGGCCGACATGGGGGCTGAGGTTATTAAGATTGAGCACCCAACGCTGGGTGATGATACGCGTCACTGGGGGCCTCCCTGGTTAAAAGATAGCCAGGGCAAGGATACCGCCGAGTCGGCCTATTATCTTTCGGCCAATCGCGGCAAGCATTCAGTGACGGTCGATATTAGCCAGCCGGAAGGGCAGGCGTTGGTGCGCGAACTGGCAGCACAAAGCGATATTTTGGTGGAGAACTTTAAGAGTGGTGGGCTGGCGCGTAAAGGTCTCGATTACGCCACATTAGAGGCCATTAATCCGAGTCTGATTTACTGCTCGATCACCGGCTTCGGCCAGACGGGGCCCATGGCGTCTATGGCGGGCTATGATTATTTGATCCAAGCTCAGGCAGGGTTAATGAGCATAACCGGCGCCGCCGATGGGGAGCCTGGCGCCGGCCCTCAGCGCGTCGGCATGGCCGTCTCCGACCTGACCACGGGTATGAATGCCAGCATTGCCATTCTCGGTGCGCTGCATCATCGGCATTTGACCGGGGAGGGGCAGTATATTGATATGGCGCTGCTCGATGTGCAGGTCAGCTGGCTGGCTAATCAAGCGCTTAATTATTTCTGCAGCGGTAACTCTCCAACCCGTACTGGCGAGTACCATCCTAATCTCGTGCCTTACCAACCGTTTCCGACCGCGGACGGCGAAAAAGTGATCATCGCCATCGGCAACGATGGGCAGTTTAAGCGGTTTTGCGAGGCGGTCGAGCGGCCGGAACTGGCCGTTGATGTGCGCTTTAGCACCAACCCTGAGCGGGTCAAGCACCGGCTTGAGCTAATCCCGATTATGGTGGCGATCACGCGAACGCGCACTAGCGGTGAATGGATAGCGGCCTTAAGCACCATCAGCGTGCCTTGTGGGCCTATTCAGACGATTGCTCAAGTCTTTGATGACCCGCAGGTTAAAGCGCGCAATATGAAGATAGCGTTGGCATCTGAAGCGGGCGACGTGCCCGGTGTGGCTAATCCTATTAAGTATTCCAAAACACCCCTGGAATACTGCAAGCCTCCGCCTAAATTAGGCGAAGACACGGATCAAATCCTGCACAATTTACTGCATAAGAGCGCCTTAGATATCAGCGCTCTGCGTCAAAAAGGCGTGGTGAAATAAACGCTTAGCCGACGGTAACGCCGCCACACACGAATAGGGTCTGGCCCGTAATGAACCCGCTGCGCTCGTCGCAATAGAAACTGACTGCTTGGGCGACGTCTTCGGGCTGGCCCATACGCTGCAGAGGAATATTATCAATGATGCGACGGGCTCGTTCAGAGTCAGGCGGGTTGTTCTGCCAGAAAGCACTAGTCGCGATGGGGCCGGGGGCGACGCAGTTGACCGTGATGTTGTGCTGCGCAAGCTCTAGCGCCCAGGTTCTGGCCATGGACTGCAGCGCTCCCTTGGTGGCGCTGTAAACTGTACGGGCTTCTTTGCCTAGCACGACACGGCTGGTGTTCAACACGATGCGGCCCATACCGTTGGCTTTCATGGCCGGCAGTAGCGCCTGGGTGCAGACCAGCGCTGAGCGCGCATTGAGGTGCATTAACTTATCGAAGTCCTCAAGCTGCACCTCTTCAAGCAGTGCCGGTGCCACAATACCGACATTATTAACCAGCCGAGTCACCGAATAGCGTTCGGCAATGTCGGCCATCACGCGCCGAGTGGCATCCGCATCGGAAAGGTCGACTTGATGCGCGTGGGCCTTCAACGACGCCGCATCCGGCTCGACGATATCCACTACGATAACCTGATAGCCATCCTGCTGAAGCCGCAAGGCGATAGCTTCGCCAATGTTTCTGGCCCCGCCGGTAACCACCGCACAGTGTTTTGAGGTGCTTTCGTGTTGAGCAGAGTGTTGACTCATTCCGATATTCCCAGCCTATGTCGATCGAGTGAGCCTGCGCTTAGCGGGCAAGCAATCAGTGCTTTTTATGCATCGTTCTCGCGAACTGATGACGGGTGCTGACACAGCGGTTTTACCTGGATATCCATATAAGGAAACAGCGGTAAACCGCTAATAAGATCTTGCAGTTCCGCGTTGTCATTAACGTCAAAAATGCTGACATTGGCGTAACTGCCAGCCACCCGCCATAGATGGCGCCACTTACCCTGGCGCTGTAATTCCTGAGAGTAGGCTTTTTCTTTCGACTTAATCTCAGCGGCTTGCTCGGCAGGCATGTCCGGCGGCAGTTTTACGGTCATTTCCACATGAAACAGCATCGTATGTCTCCCTTGGGTTCGCGTTACAGGGTGTTTTGGCGATTCAGGTAGGCTTGCCGCCAGCGCACGATGTTGACCTCGGCAAATAGCTCCGCTTTATGGAACGGGTCAGCCTTAATGAAGCGTTCAGCTTCTTCGCGGCTTTCTAGATCGACTAAATAGAGGCCGCCAGAAGCCGTGGTGCCGTCGTCAGAAAGCTTGGCACCACAGGCCAACAATAGCGTGACGTTGGCGTCTAGATACTCTAAGTGGGCCTGGCGCACTTCCAGGCGTAGCGCCTGGTGGTCGGGCTTGTCGAACGTTTCGATGAGAAAGGGCATGCGCGAATCCTTGAGTAAGGTTAGTCAGCAGCGCTCTTTAGGCGCCAAGATAGCCCCAGATCATTACAGCGCTGGCATAGATGATTCCCAGATAAATCAGGATCAGCACCATATAGCCCATCACATCGCGTAACTTCAAGCCAGAGATAGCCAGTACCGGGAGGATCCAAAACGGCTGAACCATGTTGGTCCACTGATCGCCTATCTGCACGGCCAGTGCCGTCGCTGCCTGGGAAGCACCCAGCTCTGTGGCGGCTTGCACCATGACCGGGCCTTGAACCGCCCACTGACCGCCACCAGAAGGGGCTAGCAGGTTGATAATGCCGCCGCTGATAAACGACCAGATAGGCAGCGTTTGTGCGCTGGAGATATCCACAAAGATATTAGCGAACGACACTACTAAGCCCGAGCCGACCAGAATACCCATGATCCCCGCGTAAAAAGGATATTGCACGATGATGCCGGAAACGATGCGCACCCCGTCTGCCAAGGCGGCTAGGTAGTGGGCTGGTGACGCAAACAGTAGTATGCCGAGGAAAAGGAAAGCGAAGTTGACCGTATTAAGGTTTAGCGAACCGCCATCAAACGCATACAGCGCGATATACAGCATACCCAGCAAGCCAATACCGATGCCCACCCATCTGCTGTGATTCATGCGCTCAGCAACGGTGACTTTTTCGCCTTTCGCCAGAGGGACTTCGGCAGGTTTAGCGACGGAGCTTGGATCGATTTCAACAATATCTGCGGCTTTTTTAGGGTGCAGCCAAGCATTGAAAAAGGGCAGGGTGAGAAGAATAAAGGCGCTGGTGATCAAAAGAATAGGCGAGAAGATTGTTTCGCTAAGCGGTATCAGCCCGATGGTGTCCTGAAGAAAGTGCCCTTCGGTGGCAATCAGCAGCGGCACGCTACCCGACAGGCCAATGCCATAAAGCGCAAAGCCTGAATACGCAGCGGCAATCACTAGAGGGTAGTGCAGGCCTTTCACGTTCAGTGCCAGCTTCTGAGCAACGATTCCGCCGATCACCAGCCCAAACCCCCAGTTCAACCAGCTCCCGATACCGCCTACCAGGGTCGCGACAACAATCGCCATAAAGGGTGTTTTAACGCGCGCAGCGATACGGTTGAGAGCACCGTCTACTAATGGCGTTTTGGCCAGAATATAGCCCGCTAAAAGGATAACCGTCATCTGCATGCTAAACGCGAGCAGGTCCCAGAAGCCGTTGCCCCAATAACGCACCGCATCCAATGGGCTGGTGCCCTGCATCAACACGGCTAATAGCATGGTCAGCACGGTCAGCAGTATGGCAATGACCAGAGGGTCAGGCATGTAGCGATTAACGAGCCGGGTGAAGAAATTGGCCAGCGCATTCATTGGTAAAGACCTCTATTGTCGGCATATTCGACATTGTCTACTATGTGCGCATAGCGTACATAAGTTCGTTTTGTGGCGTCATAGTTAACCCGCTTATGATTTTATTCAATGCGACGTTTGTCTAAGCCTAACTACAAAGCTCATCAGACGCCGTGAAGGGAGCAAAGCTAATGCAACAAGATTCATTGCAAGCCGTTGTGGTGGGGGCCGGCACGATGGGCACCACGCTAGCTAAGTTAATGGCTGTGCAGGGTGTTCACGTGGTGGTGGTGGATACCAACCCGCAGGTGCTGGAAGCCAGCCGCCTGAGCATGGGGGCGTGCGCTGCCGACGTCTGTTTCACCACTCAGTTGAAAATGAATCAGGCCCCAGATTTTGTGATCGAAAGCGTGACCGAGAATATCGCCATCAAGCAGAAGGTCGTGGCCCAAATCGAGGCCAGCGTGGCCGACACCACGATCATTATGACCAATACCTCGGGTATTCCTATCGACGATATCGGAAGTAGCCTGCGCCTACCGCAACGTTTTCTAGGTACGCACTTCTTTAATCCGGCAGACATTGTTCCTACCGTAGAAGTGGTTCCCGGTAGCCATACGGAGGCTGCGGTCGTGGAGACGACGTGTCGCTGGCTAAAACAGTTGGGAAAACGCCCAGCGGTACTCAATACCTGCGTGCCTGGGTTTATCGCCAACCGAATTCAGCATGCCATTATGCGTGAATGCCTCTCGCTATTAGAGAAAGGCGTGGTAGAGGCCGAGGCGCTGGATGACATCGTGCAGTACTCCATCGGCGTGCGCATGGCGCTCAATGGCCCGCTATGCCAGCGTGACCTCAACGGGCTAGATATTCACCTGAATATCGCTCGCTACCTTTATCCGGATCTTGATGCGCGTGATGAACCTGCTGCGCTGCTTGAAGATTATGTTGCCCAGGGGCGTCTAGGTGCCAAGACCGGGCGCGGCTTTTACCGCTGGAGCGAGGAGTCCCGGGTGCAACATCAGACTCAGGAGCGAGAGAGTCTGCAACGTATTATTGCCATTGCCACACAGCATGAGCAAAAAGGAGAGTCATGAATCAGCCACGATGGAAACAGCGCCCTGAAGGCAGTAACTGGGGTGATTTCGGGCCCGATGATCAGCTAGGTCGGGTCAATCTGATTGGGCCTGAACAGGTGCTCAAAGGCGTTAAGGAAGTGCTTGAGGGCGTAACGTTCTGCCTGTCGCTGCCGCTGGATATTCCTGGTGGCAAGGTACTGAATCCTCGCCGCTCACCGCCCAAGCTGTCTCCCACGGCGCTCGGTGATGACCAGTACATCAATTTTCCTCTCGCCACTCATAGTCCAGGGTTACAGGACGTTATTAGTGACGATCAGGTTCAGCTCTCGCTGCAGTACTCCACACAGTGGGACTCGCTTGCCCATGTGGGCGCTCTGTTCGATGGCGATAATGACGGGCAGCCAGAGCGTCGCTATTACAACGGCTATTTGGCTGACCAGGATGTGCTCAATTTGAGTCAGCAGCCCCATCAACAGCATGGCTCTTATGCCCAGCGTTTGGGTGTTGAAAATATGGCCGTGCATGGTATGCAGGGCCGGGCCGTATTGGTTGATTTGGTTCGTGTGTTTGGCATGGGAAGAACGCTGGTAGGCCATGCGGCGCTGATGGCGGCGCTGGAGCAACTGAATGTGGTGATTGAGCGTGGCGATATGCTGGTATTGCGCACGGGCTTCGCAGAGGCGTTACTGGATATGCAAGGCAAGCCACAGCCGGATGTGCTGAAAAATACTGGCGCCGTGCTCGACGGCAGCGATCAGGCCCTGCTGAAGTGGATCACCGAGAGCGGAATTTCGGCCATCTGCGCTGATAATTACGCGGTAGAGAACATGGATCGCGAATTGGAGCCTGGCTGCTGCTCCAAGCTTCCATTGCACCACCACTGCTTATTCAAGCTCGGCTTGCCGTTGGCGGAGCTGTGGTATCTGAAGGACTTAGCGCAATGGCTGCATAGCCGTGAACGTAATCGGTTCTTACTGACAGCGCCTCCGCTGCGCTTACCCGGCGCGATAGGTTCACCGGTAACGCCGGTGGCAACTGTATAGTGAAATAATAGCGGGGCTGGATATATGAAACGGAAAGAGTTGTAACTTATTTTCTTATGTTTAATGTAAAGTTAATTTTTTATTGGTTTCATCCTACAACGGTGATTGGTCAGAATGCTAGTAATTCTACCAGCGTCAACAGCCCAATGACCATATTCAGCGCTAAGAGCACTGCCGTTGGGGAGCCAATGACCATGGCCGCCACGGGATAGCCAACAAAGCCACTGTTGGAAGCAGCCATACCGAGTGCCTGCATGGCACTGATGTTAAGTGGCTGGCGTTGGTGTTTTAAGCAGAGCAGCAAACCCGCACTAAAAACGGCGATAGAGCCGAGGCCGTAAGCCACTAAGTAGCTGAGCTTGAAAATCTCTTTCAGAGGTTGCTGGGTTAACGCACGAATCACTAGCGCGGGCAGCGCGCAGTCCCTCATCATCAAACAGCAATGTATTGGCAGTACCTACGCGAAGTACGCCTTCGCCGCGGACATCGGCCAGCTGTGCAGCTTTCTCCTTAAATGGGAAGGTCACGTTAGTGCCCAGATAGCCGTCAGTGTGGAGCTGCTCTATAGCGCTTGGAAAATCAAAATCCGCCACGCCCAGGCTATCGACTAAATCGTAGCGCACAGGCAGGCCAAGCGATGCACTGAGCCTTTCATGCAAATCGGGCGATTGCGACTTGGCGATGCCTTCGCCTACCAGTCCGAGCTTGATCATGAAGTGCTCTCTCCCGTGTTGTGGTCAAGCGAGTCTTGATCATTACCATCAATTTGCGTGGCGAGCGTTTCGGCCTCAAAGCGCTGCTGTGCCGTCACGCGTACAAAGGCATTAGGCGCGCCTAAGCCTTGATAGCCATCACGCTGTACCAGTTCAAAGAAAAACGCCTGGTGGCCAGGTTGCTGCGCATACAGCTGGTGGAAGTCGCCGCCCTCATCCTGATCAAATAGAATATGGTGATCCTGCATCCATGCCTGGGTTTGCGCCGGTAAATCAAAGCGCGCTGCCAGGTCGCGGTAGTAGTTACCGGGGATGGGCAGCACCTGTTTCCCCGCCTGCTGCAGCGCGGCGGTGGTGGCCCGCATCGACGCCGTGCGCAGGGCCACATGATGAATTCCCGAACCGCCGTACTGGCGCACAAAGCGGTTGCTGGCGGTATTCGGCGAGGCGCTGGCGTTTAGCGCTAGACGAAAACGGCCGTTGTAGTTTTGCAGTACCTGGCTTTGAATCAGACCACGCGGGTCGGTGACATCGAAGGAGGGCGTTATCTCCAGCTGGAAAATAGCGCGGTACTGGAGCATCAGCGAGAGATAATCGTGATAGGAGAGCGCGACGCTGATATGGTCAATATCGACCAACGCCCCATTGGGCACGGGTTGCACATCAACCGGGAATTCACGATCCCAGGTGCGGCTGAGTTGTGAGTCGTCAATGATGTAGGAGAGGCTGCCATCGACATTGCGCAGTGCGCTCATGCGGTGGCTGGCACCCACTTCTTCAGGCTCGACGATATCGTAACCGAGCTTGTCTGCCCGCTTGAAGGCGTCGTAGGCGTTGCTCACCCGCAGGCCAATGGCGGTAATCGCGGTGGCATCGCGCCCTGGCACACGGCCCGTGAAGCTTGCCTCGGTGTTCAGCACCAGATTGACGTCACCCGCGGCCCAGCGCTCGGCATTTAGCGTGTGATGACGGCCCACGCAGGCCATGCCCAGCGCACTGAGCAGCTCGCGTAGGCGTATTAAATCCGCAGGATCAACGGCAATTTCAAGAAAAGCGACCGACTCAATAGGCTGGGGAGTGGGAATGCCGCTGTCGTCCTGCATGCTGCGCAGTAAATGGTAAGAGCGCAGTCCATCGCGTGCCGTCTGGTCACTGTGGCCCATGCGGAACACATCATTAAAAATTTCGTGAGACAGCGGGCCGTCGTAACGCGTCTCCTGCAACATGCCCATGAACTTATCCATTTGCAGCTCGCCTTGACCTGGGAAGCAGCGGTAGTGGCGGCTCCACGACAGATGATCCATCGAGAGGCGTGGCGCATCGGCGGTTTGCACCAGGAAGATGCGGTCGCCCGGAATACGTCCGATGGTCCCCAGCTCCGTTTGGCGCGAGAAGATATGGAACGTATCCAGTACTAAGCCAACGTTAGGGTGAGCGGCGCGGCGCACGACTTCCCAACTATCGCGGTAGTCGTGAATATGGCGACCCCAGGCCAGTGCTTCATAGGCGACACGCAGATGTCGCCGTGCGGCACGCTCGCCCAGCTCGCAGTAGTCATCGGCAGCGCGGCTTAAGCCTGGTAGCGAGTCGGGGTGGACGGTACTGCACGCCATGAGCAGGTCCGTGCCAAGCTCTTCCATCAGGTCAAACTTATGTTCGGCGCGGTCAAAGGCCCGCTCACGCGCCCGCCCCTGCAGGCCTTCAAAATCACGAAACGGCTGAAGGGTGACCATCTTTAGGCCACGTGAGCGAATCAGCTCACCCGCCTCACGTGGGGTGCCAGTAAACGCGGTTAAGTCGTTTTCAAACAGCTCCAGCCCCTCAAAACCAGCCTGGGCGATGGCATCTACCTTCTCTTCCAGCGAGCCGCTTAGGCAAACCGTGGCAATGGACGAGTACATGGCATCACGCTCCTTACAGTGAATAATATTAGTATGCATATTGCTTTGAGAAATAAGAAAAGGAAATTTTATACATTAATAAGTGATTAATTGATTACTGGCTATAAGTGTTCGGTTAAATAAATTACCACTACTGTGAGTTTTGATTTTTCAAAGCCATAATATATATCTCTTGTGTGCGATTTATATGTTCATACAGTGTTTTTTCAAACGCCAAAATTTGGTTATCTCTCAAATGATCAATCATTTTCTGATGCTCTATAAAACTAATTTTCCTCAAGTCGCTTTGAGGTGAAGTAATAGAAAGTCGTAAAGCCGCTATGCGGCTATTAACCAAAGTAAATGCACTACTAAGATATTTATTATTACAGTATTCGAAGAATATTTGGTGATATGCATTGTCACATTTCGAATATTCGAAAGCGTTATTGTTCTCCATTGCGATGTGCATTTTTTGAGTAATATGCGTTAGTGATTTCGCTAGTTTCATTGGTTTGTTATAAAAGCTACGTTTTGCTGCTTGTAGCTCTACCATAAATCGAAAGTCGCAAATATCGATTACGTCTGCATTGCTTGGTTTAAAAACGAAACTGCCACGCTTAGGCTTCACAATAACAAGACCGACTGTTTGCAGCCTTGCTAGGGCGTCTCTTATAGGGGTTCTGCTGACACCAAATTGCAAAGAAAGCGCTTCTTCAGAGATTTTTTCACCCAATGCAAAATCACCATTAATAATAGCTGCTTGTAGCCGCTCAGTAACTATGTCGGTTAATGATTGAACGGACCCAATATGGAGTTTTTGTCTCATTATGAGTACCTACTTTTTTGAGCTTTTTGATACTTGCGCAGCAGGCCGAATAATGAGGGGAGCAACCATATTAAAATTGTAACCACACCAAGTGTTGCAGCTATTGGACGCGAGAAGAAATCCAGGAAGTTGCCATCGCTTTTTATAAGCGAGGTAACTAAATTGCTCTCAAGCATTGGCCCCATGACGATGCCTAAAATGACAGGTGCAACAGGCAAGCCATTTTCTTCCATAACGTAAGCTAGTAGCCCCAGTACGAGCATGATGACAATTCCTGTATAGGTATTATCAATAGCATAAGAGCCTGCAATAGCAAAAATTAAAATAAAAGGAATTAAAATTGATTTTTTGACCTGTAACAGACGCCGGGAAGCAAATATGGCCACTAAGCCAAGAGGAATGATTAATAAATTCGCCACTAAGAAAGTGATAAAAACGGCTGTTACTTCTACGCCTTTAGTGATAAATATCAACGGGCCGGGGTTTAGCCCCTTAGCATAAAGAACGCCTATGACAATCGCCGTAATTGAATCCCCAGGGATGCCGAAGACCATCGCGGGGACATAAGCACCAGACAGTGCAGAATTGTTAGCAGAGCAAGCGTCGACTAATCCTTCATCGTGGCCTGAGCCATATTTTTCAGGATGCCGAGACATTTTTTTAGACACGGCGTATGAAATCCAGCTACCAATATCTGAACCAGCTCCGGGCAAAATGCCGACGGCATTGCCGATGACAGAGCCGCGTAGAATGTTGGTCTTATACTTATATAGTGTACTGCCTAATCCTGAAAATAGTGAGCGCATACTAACGTGTACAGGTGCTTTTTCGCTTGTATCTTTATGGACAATAGTGCGGATAATTTCGGGAATGGCAAACATGCCAATGAGCGCAGGGACAAAGGCAACGCCTGAAAGTATTGCATCAACGCCAAAAACAAAGCGAGGGTGCCCAGCGGTTGAGTCTAAGCCAATGGTAGCAATAAAAAGCCCTATGCCCAGTGACAGTAAGCTTTTTAACACTGAGCCCGTGCCTAACATCACCGCAGCTGTTAGTCCGAGCAGCGCTAGCCAAAAGTACTCTGTGGAGGTGAAGTTTAGCGATACTAAAGCAAGCTTCGGCGCCATGAACATAAGCACTAACGATCCAAAGATACCACCAAAGGCAGCACAGAAGACCGATATCCCTAATGCTTGTCCAACCTTGCCTTTCAATGCAAGCCCATTCATATCACTGACATATGCAGCCGATGCGGCCGTGCCAGGAATTCTCAGCAAGGCGGTGGGAATGTCAGATGCAAAAATCGCCATTGCCGCTGTCGTAACGATCGCGGCAATGGCAGGTACTGGGTCCATAAAAAAAGTGATGGGCACCAAAATTGCGGTCGCCATTGTGGCAGAAAGGCCAGGAATAGCACCCACAAAAAGGCCAAAAAGCGCGCTAGCAAAAATAACGCTTAGTGTCGTGTAATTAAATACTAAGGGCAGTGCTCCCACAATATTATCAATCATATTACATATCCCTTAGATAAAAGGTCCTGATGGAAGCGGAACGCGTAATTGATGCGAAAGTAAATAATAAACCAGCATCACAAAGGCCACGGCGCACCCAAGAATAAGTGGCTTACGATGCCCTTCTAGCCATAATAAAGTTGTGGCCAATACAACACCCCCTAACACAAAGCCAATTTCTTCAATCCAGAATGCGAATAGCATACTTCCCACTATGACGACTAAAGAGCTAAGTATTCGTTTTTTCTTTAACCATCCTTTATTTACTGTTAGTAAAGAAGTTTTTTTTCTTTCTTTGAAATATTTAATAGCTATTAAAATACCCCCAAGAAAAAAACCACTACCAATTATGGTTGGGAAAGTAGAGGGGCCTACCATTTGGCCAGGCATGCCAGGAAAGGTGTTAGCATGAAAAATAATTAACAAGCCAGCAAGAATAAATACTGCCCCTAATAGTGCCTCATTGAGTCTCATGTTTTTACTACCTACAATTAAAAAAGGATACATTAAATTTAATGCATCCTTTTGATATTATTTTACAATGCCCAAGGACTCTAAGGTTTCACCTATGCTTTGGTCAGAATTTTTCATAAACTCTAAGAATTCTTCACCTTCCAGCCATAATGTTTCATAGCCCCGGTTTTCCATAAATTCTAAATAAGTAGGATCGTTCACTAAAGCACTCATACTCTCTTGTAGTGTTGCAATGATCGCCTCATCAACCCCAGCGGGTGCCACTAAACCGCGCCAAGAGCCAAAAGACCAATCCTCCCCCGTCGCCTCTTCGAGCGTAGGCAGTTCTGGTGCGGCCGGAGATCTTTCTGTATTAAGCAGCACGAGTGGCTTAATGAGCCCGGCATCCATCAAGGCACGTGCCTCAGGCATTGAAGCGGCGGCAAAGTCGACTCCTCCTGCTGCAAGGTCTTGGAGACCAGGTGCGGCTCCTTCCGAGGGTACCCAGGCAACCTTATCGGCGGGTATCTCCGTCGCCAGTAGCATTCCTGCAGCCGCAATATGGTTCACGCCTCCCTGCGCCGACCCGCTGGCCTTTAGCTCACGGTGGCTGGATGAGCGGATAGTGCTTAATAAATCTTCAATACTTTCATAGTCGCTCCTTGAGGAGACAAAAATAGCGACAGGGTCGGCGTTGTAAAGTCCGATAGGTGAAAAGTCTTTATAGCTAATCTCTGTCAGGCCTTGATAATGCATGCCACCGATTTCTAGCGTGGCGACACCAATGGTGTAGCCATCGGCTTCTGCATTGGCGATGGCCGAGTGCCCTATAACGCCTGATCCACCGGTACGGTTAATGACCGGGATGGGAACACCAAGGCTTTCTTCAAGTAAGACGGCAATCATGCGTGCCGTCGCATCCGTACCACCGCCAGCACCCCAAGGAACAATCAGATTGATCGGTTTATCAGGCCAACTATCAGCATGCAGAGGTGATGACGCAAGGATCATCAATGAGGCGAAGCTGAGTACTTTGCATAGGCGGCTTTTCTTTAAATGAGTCATCACATGCTCTCACGTTGTTATTGAGGTCTTGTTGTATGTAACACGCAACACTTCAGTTTAAAAGGCTATACACGTCAAGTCTTAATACGATTTATCGTATTATCAAAAAGTATTATTTTTATAGTAAATGTATGATTTTAATAATTAATTATATTTTTTAAAATTTTCAATGAGCAGTTCTGATAAATGAATCTGAAATGTATTGAATGTTACGAACAATAAAAAATGCTTTTTGGCAGATGACGACTATCCCTTCCAAACCGAGGCGCGCATGCGTATATGCGCTGTGATCTCTCCTATCGTTTGACGAACTCTCTCTGCGGCTTCGTAAAATTTTTCCTTGACGGAATCCTCCCTTTTTGTTGTATGTTGAATGTAACATACTACAAAAAGCAGAAGCAGTGTGCTCTGATTAGCATCTGTTTCGGATATGGAGGAGCTATGTCCAAAGTAATCAATCTGATTTTTCGCGCGATTGACGCGATGCTGGTGGTACTGCTCATCGGTATGACGGCGATGGTATTTCTGAATGTTGTGCTGCGTTATGGATTTGGGTCTGGCATTGATGTTTCCGACGAGCTTTCACGCTTCTTCTTTGTTTGGCTGATTTTTTTGGGGGCTATTGCCGCGATGCATCGCAATATGCACATCGGCTTCGATTTAGCGGTAATGCTGGCGCCGCCACTATTGCGCAGAGTGATGTTGGCATTGGCCAATGGGCTGGTTGTTGCGGTATGTGGGCTGCTCATGATGGGAACGATTCAGCAGTTCAATATCAATGCCACTAATATCGCGCCAGTGACGCGCCTGCCGATGATTTGGGTTTTCGGTGCAGTGATTCCGATGTCCGGAGTGATCGGGCTGATCGCCGCTATTCGTATGATGGGCTATGCAACCGGACGTCTGACCGATTTGCCACGTGCCGGTGGGGTAGCACCATGATTCTGGGAATTTTCGTTGGAACATTGGCCGCTACGCTCGCACTGGGCGTTCCCGTTGCTTTCGCGTTATTGATATGTGCCGCAATGATGGGGTTGGCGTTGGGGCTTTTTGATCCGCAAATCATTTCGCAGCAGTTAGTACTGGGCGCCGATAACTTTTCACTGTTGGCGATCCCTTTCTTTTTGTTGGCCGGCGAGTTAATGAACGCAGGGGGAATGTCTAAGCGGATCATCGCCTTCGCAATTGCTTTCGTGGGCCATTTTCGTGGTGGCTTAGGCATCGTGGCGATCTTTGCGGCCATTATTCTCGCCTCATTATCGGGCTCTGCTGCTGCTGATACGGCGGCTTTAATCGCCATCATGCTGCCCATGATGCGTGCCTCCGGCCATAACGAGGCGAGCTCTGTCGGGCTTTTGTCGGCGGGTGGCGTTATCGCGCCGATTATCCCGCCCTCCATTGCCTACATCATCTTTGCGGTAGCAACGAACCTTTCGATTACACAGCTTTTCCTGGCGGGCATTGTGCCGGGCATCCTGATGGGCCTAGGTGCGATGGTGGCTTGGCTCATTGTGGCGCGGCACGACAATGTTGAACCATTGCCGCGCCAGGGCTGGAGTGTGCGTCTGTGCGAGACGCGCAAAGCCGTTTGGTCACTGGGCATGCCCGTTATCATCTTGGGTGGTATCCGGTTTGGCATTGTTACCCCCACTGAGGCGGCCGTGATCGCGGCCGTTTATGCCATCTTCGTCGGTATGGTCATTCATCGCGAGTTAAAGGTGAGCCAGCTATTTGAGGTCTTCCGTAATGCGGCGCTTACCACCGCCGTGGTGATGCTGTTGGCCGCCGCGGCGCTGGCAACCGCTTGGTTTATCACTATTGCTGATTTATCGGGCCTAGTGCTGGAACTGGTGGGCCCTCTGGTGGAATCACCACGCTTGCTGCTGATTGTGATCATGATCGTCGTATTACTGGTCGGCACGATGTTGGACATGGGCCCAACGATTCTTATTTTGGCGCCTGTACTACTGCCGGTCGTCGTTGAGGCGGGGATTAATCCCATTTACTTCGGTGTGATTTTTGTAGTCAACACTGCCATAGGCCTCGTTACACCTCCCGTCGGTATTGTACTCAGCGTTGCGTCGGGCGTGTCTGGCGTGCCGCTACACCAGGTGGCGAAAGGGGCTGCGCCTTTCTTAATCGCGCAAGTCATCGTGCTGGCACTGCTAATCGCTTTTCCACAGATCGTGCTTTGGCCACTGGAGTGGCTGTCTCGATGACATTGCCAATACAACCCATAAACCTTCATTAATCCGCTAGCAAAAATAATCAACAAAGAGAGCTCCATGATGAAAAAACTTATTTTTTTAGCCTCCACCGCACTGGCAAGCATGACTGCGCTAACACCTACCATGGCACAAGATTTCGGTAACCATACCTTCCGTGTATCAAACGGCGCGGCGCAAGACCACCCGGTGGCTACTGGCATTGAGGCTATGTCCTCTTGCTTGCAAGAAGGTTCGGGTGGGTCGATGAAACTGCGTGCCTTCTATTCAGGCCAGTTGGGTGATGATGCGCAAGCGACGCAGTCTGTGCGATCAGGCTCTATCGATATGGTGGTCGCTGGGGCTGATGCGTTGGCTGGGATTGAGCCAGCGATGGGCGTTTTTAGCCTACCCTTCTTGTTTGCTAACTTCGACGAAGTTGACCGTGTCATGACCGGTTCCTACGCCGATGATTTGACAGAGAAAATGCTCGGGCATCAGCTAGTAATGCTATCCATTTGGGAAAATGGTTTCCGCCATGCCACCAACTCTGTACACCCCATCGAGAGCGTTACAGATTTTGAGGGGTTGAACATCCGCGTTATTCAAAACCCGATCTATCTTGCGACCTTCCGCGCGCTGGGCGCCAACCCGGTACCCATGTCTTTCGGGGAAGTCTTCACTGCGCTGGAAACGGGTGCGGTCGATGGTATGGAGAATCCATTACCGCTGATTCAGTCACAGCGTTTTTACGAAGTACAGGACTACGCGACGTTGACCCAGCACGCCTATTCGCCATTGCCGGTGTTGATCTCAGAACGCAAATGGAACGGTTTAAATGAGGCCGAGCAAACACTGATGCGTGACTGTGCTGTCTCTGCACGTGAGCCGCAGGTTGTCCGCGCCCGTGAAGCCGTGGGCGAAGCCCGTGCTGCGTTGGAATCAGAAGGCATGGCGTTTACCGAGTTAAGTGATGACGCCATGGCCGAACTGCGCGATACCGTTGAGCCGGTGTATCAGTCCAGTCGTGACAGTTTGGGTGGTGACAATATTGACCAGTTAATGAAACAGCTGAATACGATTCGGTCAGGTAACTGATGCAGGAGAAAATGATGGTTCAACCCACTGTGCTCATTACAGGAGCTGCCGCAGGTATTGGTCGTGCTATTGCCACCCGACTTATTGCACGAGGCGCCAGAGTGTTGCTGTGGGATATATCTGCCACCGCTTTGCAGCAGGCTTGTACCGAGTTAGGCGATGCGGCACGGGGAGAGGTCGTCGATATTGCGGACGCGGCGGCCATCGCCTCAGCCGACCTAACAACGTTGCGGCCAACGCACCTAGTGAATAATGCGGGGATTTTGGGCCAACATCGAGATTGGCTTGATCTGGATGCGAGCGAAATTGAACGCTTGTTACGCATCAACGTAACCGGACCGATGCTAGTGACAAAGGCCTTTCTAAACGCGCGGACTGCGGATGCGCCTGGTGCGATTGTCAACATGGCCTCTATTGCAGGCGAGAACGGTGGTGCGCCTGGCTTTGCCACTTATGGTGCATCTAAAGGCGCGCTGTTGGCACTGACACGTGCCATGTCGCGTGACTTGGCCCCCGACATCCGAGTCAATGCATTAGCGCCTGGCATCATTCAAACAGCTATGCAGACGGGCGCCCCAGGCGGTGCAGCGAGCGCAGAGGCAATACCGTTGGGGCGCCCTGGGAGTGCCGAAGAGGTGGCTGCCGCTGCGGAATGGCTGCTACTGGACGCCCCTTATGCCACTGGCGAGGTGCTGCGCATTGCCGGAGGGCGGCGCTAGCACATTGGCAGATTTATACCAGAATACTCTTACTAAAGAAGGTGCTTCAATGACTGAAAAAACGCCTACTAATCAGGCCGCTATCCTTAGATCCTTGATTGCCAAGGGAGAGATTGTCGCCGCACCTGGCGCTCCCGACTCGTTGTCGGCGCGCTTGGTCGAGCGTGCAGGCTTTCCCGCTATCTATATGACGGGCTTTGGTGCTACCGCCAGCCGCCTGGGAATGCCTGATATTGGGCTTTTAACCCAGACTGAGATGACCGAGCACGCCCGTAATATGGCACGCGCTGTCAATATCCCCATCATCGCCGATGCCGATACAGGCTATGGCGGGCCCAACAATATTTACCGCACCGTGCAGGAATACCTGCAAGCCGGCGTCGCCGCGATCCATCTTGAAGATCAAGAAGCGCCTAAGCGGTGCGGTCAGCGCGCGGGTGTCCGCTTAGTGGATGCCGAAGCCAATGTGCGCCGCTTAAAAGGTGCCATCGCCGCACGTGGCAGCCAAGATATGCTGATCATTGGTCGCACTGATGCGATGCCTGCCGCAGGGGCCAAGGAGGCGATTCGCCGAGCGAAAATGTATCAGGATGCCGGTGTAGATCTGGTGTTTGTCGATGGCATTAAAACCATCGCCGAAATTGAGGCCGTCGCCAAATCTGTCGAAGGGCCTAAGGTCGTGTCGATCGTGGATGGTAACGAAACAGTCAAGCTGAACCAGGCGACACTGCAAGAGATGGGGTTCTCGGTCGTATTCTATGCCGTCACGCTACTGTTTACCGCGAGCAAAGCCATGGAGAACGCGCTGGTGCGGCTGCGCGAGGATGGTACGCCTGCGAATATCGCTGATCAGCATAACTACAGCCAGTTCACTGACATCGTCAATCAGGACTTCTTCAACACCTTTGATGACCAGTATGGAGCACGCTCATGAGCCCCAAGATTGTTGTTACCGATTTTGAATTTCCCGATCTAGTACCGGAGCGAGCAGTTATTGAAGCGGCAGGCTTTCAGTTAATCGAAGCGCAGTGCAAAACAGAAGCCGAAGCCATCGCGGCCTGCGCCGATGCGGACGCCATCATTAATCAATATTGCCAATTAACGGCAGGAGTCATTGGCAAGCTAAAACGTTGCAAGATCATCTCGCGTTACGGCATTGGGCTCAACACGATTGATGTACCGAAAGCCACCGAGTCTGGAATTTATGTTGCCAACGTGCCAGACGGCTCATTGGAAGAAGTCTCGGATCACGCCATTGCCCTCATGATGGCGCTGAAACGAGGGATTGGTGTTTATGATCGAGCCATGAGGGCAGGTACATGGGACTACACTGTTGCCAAGCCACTGTCACGACTACGTGGGCAGACGCTAGGTTTTCTTAGCTTTGGGCAGATTGCTCAGCGTATGGCCCATAAGATGTCGAATTTTGGTCTGAAAATAATTGCGCATGACCCTTATGCCGATGCTGCCGTGGCGAAGACAGCAGGTGTTGAGTTAGTAACCTACGACAGGTTAATTGCTGAATCGGATATTTTGTCGGTGCACGTGCCACTAACTGATGAAACCCAGCACATGATTTCGGATAAACAGTTTGCAGCGATGAAGTCCACGGCATTAGTGTTAAACACTGCCCGTGGCCCCGTGGTGGACGAGGATGCGCTGGTGCGTGCACTAAAAGGCGGCCAAATTGCAGGCGCAGGGCTTGATGTGTTTGAAGCCGAGCCTATTGGCGCTGATAACCCACTGTTATCGCTATCCAATGTGATTACTAGCCCGCATTGCGCTTGGTATTCAGAAGGGAGTGAGTTCGAAATTCGCTCAAAAACCGCGCAGAACGTTGTCGACGTATTGCAGGGGCGCGAGCCGACTTATCTTGCTAATCCGTCCGTCCGCGATGTTCTTCGCGTTAAAGCCTGACGGCGGAACGAGCTGGCGCGGCGTTATCATCCGTCTCGGATAGACGTTCGACGGCAACGAGTTGAGTGCGGTGAACATGCGTTTTCAGCACTCTCTCAAACCGCGCCATGTCATGCCGTTTCAGAGCATCGATAATGTCGCCATGCTCATCGTAGCTGGCCTCACGACGCTCTTCTTTGGCAGCAGTCAGTACGGTGCGGATTGTCGCTAAGCGTGCTTCGACTAGCGTATAGGCGTCCTGCACCAATGCGTTGGAACAGTGTTGGAAGAACGCTTTGTGGAAAGCAGTATCCAGTGCGGCATAGCGCCGGGTGTCAGCGTTTTTATGGGCGCTGGCCATTTCATCGAACAGCCCTTGAAGCGCTTGAATCAACGTCTCGCCGCCGCCTCGCATCGCGAGGGTGCAGGCTTCACGCTCTAGCATTTCACGGTATTCGCACAGCTGACCTATGTCGACGATCGTAGGATTGAAGACAAAACTGCCCCGTTTGGGTCGGATTTCGACCAAGCCTGTAAATTGCAGCGCGTTTAGCGCATCACGTACCGGCGAGCGACTGACACCAAACGTTTCGGCGAGCGACTCTTCTGAGATTTTCTCACCCAAGGTGAACTCGCCAGACACAATAGCATCACGAATCCGCTCCATAACAAGCGTTGCCAAGGATTGGGGGCGCTGGATCTTAAGAGGTTTGGGAGCCATAGGTGTTCCGTACAGTGAAGGGTGACTGCATCTAGTATGTAAAGTACCACACACAGTAAATCTAAATATAGTTGTGTCGTTTTTCGTTTCAACATGGGAGCGTTTGATATGGACACTATGGACAATGTGCTTAATACAGAATTAAAAGGCTCAGTTGCCATCATTACGGGAGCAGGTGGCATTGGCGAGACACTGGCTTATGAGTTAGGTCGCTATGGCGCGCGCGTTGTACTGGGCGATCTAACACCCCTGAGGATTTAGCCGTTAAGCTTCGAGCGCGTGGAATTGACTGTCTCCCCTGGGTGCTAGACGTGATCGATGCCGCTTCCATTGCAGCGGTCGTTGAGGGCGAGAATCGAGTTGATACTTTAGTCAATAATGCGGGGATTATGCAGCCCAAGGTCGCCGATCATCATGAGCAAGATGCTTCCTTACTGCCTCGGATGTTGGATGTGGGCGGTGCATCGCGGATGGCGGCGACAGTACTGCCAGGAATGAGTCAGCGCGGTAGTGGACGGATCATCAATATCGGCTCAGTCATTGCCACGTGGGCCTACAGCGCCGTACGGCCTACCCCGTGGTGAAATCAGCGATTGGGGGGCTAACGCTCGGCTTAGCGCTGGAATATGGCCGTCGCGGTATTATCGTCAACATCGTTTCTCCTGGCTATACACTGACGGAACCTTTGCGTCGCAAGATGGCGGCAGGCACGCGAATTATGCCCTTTTTGCAGAACGCAGTGCGGTGGGCCGCTGGGCTGACCCTACTGAAATCGCTCGGGTTGTTAAATTTCTAGCGGAACCAAGCTCGGGATTTATCATATGCGCTGATTGGCTGATTGGCTGATTGGCTGATTGGCTGATTGGCTGATGGTTACGCAATTAATGGTAATCCTGGTGAGCCACTTGGCCCGCTGATACAGCATTAACGCTGTGGAGAAGGGCCTTGAGTTTCATTAAGTGGCCTGCTACTGCGACCAACTTCGCATAGCGTTCGAATCGCGAACAACTATACGGTTTTGTTATGGCTAGTTGACGCTACCCACTATCGATGAGGTTTATTTATGCCTACCGCGTTCTTAAAATACCCGTTTATGAGTCAACACGCACTGAGTGAGTGCGATGATGAGGCCATGGTGCGCGCCATGCTGGCCTTTGAATTAGCCCTGGCCGAGGTGCAGGAAACCAGCGGCGCGGTACCTGCTGGGGTTAGCCAGCAAATGCGCGAACAGTTGGAAAATGCGGCTTTCAATAGCGAAGAGATCGCGGCAGGCATTGCCAGCGGTGGCAATGTGGCGATTCCGTTTGTAAAGCAGAGCCGCTCGCTGCTTTCCGATGACATCAAGCGTTACTGGCACCAAGGGGCGACCAGCCAGGACGTCGTCGACTCCGCGCTGATGCTACTACTGAAACCACGCCTTGCGGCGCTGGATGAGCTTTTGGTGCGCTGCCGTTCAGCGGCGCTCACGTTGATGCACGCTCACGCTGATACGCCCATGGTGGGTCGAACGTTAATGCAGCAGGCGCTTCCTATTACCTTTGGCGTCAAGGTAGCCCACTGGGCCATCGGCCTGGAGCAGAGCCGCCGACGTTTGGGTGAGGTGGAACTGCCCGTTCAGTTTGGTGGCGCGGTGGGCGTGCACTCGGGGTGGGATACTCTCGGGCTTGAGTGGATGGACGCCTTGGCCGAGCGGCTAGGCTTGGCGGTGCCGGTGCTGCCCTGGCATACCGACCGCTATCCTATTCATGCCCTTGGCACGGCGTTAGATGCCGTCGCCGGGGCCGCTGAAAAAATCGCCCTGGATGTGTCGCTGCTGACACAAACCGAAGTCGGCGAAGTGGCCGAGCCCTCGGCGCCGGGAATGGGCGAGTCTTCCTCCATGCCTCATAAGCGTAACCCCGTGCGCTGCGCGCTAATTCGCGGCGCCGCTCGGCAAGTGCATGGCCATGCGAGCGTGTTGATCAACGCTGCCGCCCAGCCCCTTGAACGCGGCTTAGGGGAGTGGCATGCGGAGTGGGCACCATTAATAGAGAGCGCTCTGCTAGTGGAGGGTGCCTTGGAGCAAGTGGCTGTGCTGCTCGAAGGGCTTGAGGTTTATCCCGAAAAAATGCAGCGCAACTTAGCTGCTATCGGCGGCGGCATTATGGCCGAGCCCGTGGCACGTTTGCTGACGCCTAAACTAGGCGTTGAGAGAGCCAAAGCGATTAGCGCGGAAGCGGCAGAAACCGCTCGCCGGGAATCCCGATCTTATGCTGATGTACTCGCCGACCACCCTGAGGTGAAAGGGGTCGTTGATGTCGAGGCGTTGCGTCATGCCTGCGACCCAGCTTTATACCTTGGTAGCAGTGCAGCGCAGGTAACGCGCGCAAAAAAATGGCTCGAAACGCAATAAGGCTATTTAAAAACAAAGTGTTACGTTTTATTTTGAAGTGAGTAGTGGGTTCGGCAGGGGGATTTGGTAAGCGCTGATGCGTTTGACCACATTAGCGTTCAGCAGTAGATTGTTCGTATAGAGTATCTATGTTCGTATTGCGAACAATCTTCCAACTGCTAAGAGGCACCCATCATGGCCGAGTTTCTCAGCTTGCATGACGCGGTAGCGCGCTACGTTAATGACGGCGCTACCGTGGCCATGGAAGGCTTTACCCATCTGATTCCTTTTGCGGCGGGTCACGAAGTTATCCGCCAGCAAAAGCGTGACCTGACGCTGATCCGCATGACTCCCGATATCATCTACGATCAGCTGATCGGGGCGGGCTGTGCCAAAAAAGTGATCTTCTCCTGGGGCGGAAATCCGGGCGTTGGGTCGCTGCACCGCCTGCGTGATGCGGTCGAGAAAGGCTGGCCGCATCAGATAGATATTCTCGAGCATAGCCATGCGGCCATGGCCTGCGCCTTTGAAGCGGGTGCCGCAGGCTTACCTTTGGCAGTGTTGCGCGGCTATGTGGGTAGTGAGCTACCCAGCGTTAACGATCAAATCAAATTCATCGAGTGCCCGTTTACAGGGGAGCGCTTAGCCGCTGTACCATCAGTGCGCCCCGACGTTTCCATCATTCACGCCCAGCGGGCAGACCGCCAAGGCAATGTGCTAGTAGAGGGCATTGTCGGTGTGCAGAAAGAAGCCGTGCTGGCCGCTAAGTACAGCATTGTCACGGTAGAAGAGATTGTGGATGACCTTAACGCTCATCCTAACGCTTGCGTGATTCCTGGATGGGCCATCAGTGCGATTGCTGTCGCTGAGAAAGGCGCATTGCCTTCGTATACTCACGGCTATTACGGCCGCAGTAACCTGTTTTATAAAGAATGGGATGCCATCGCCCGTGACCGTGACACCTTTACTCAGTGGCTCGAGGACAACGTCTTTAACGCTGTTCCACATCATGCCGGGGAGAATGTCTAATGAGCCTTGAATATACCTCTGCTGAAATGATGTCGGTCACCGCCGCGCGGGCGCTGGAAAATGGTATGACCTGCTTTGTAGGCATCGGTTTACCCTCTGAGGCTGCCAACTTGGCGCGCCTAACTCACGCGCCTGATGTGGTGCTGATTTATGAGTCCGGTACGCTACAAACCAAGCCTGAGATTCTGCCGCTGTCGATTGGTGACGGTGAGCTATGTGAGTCCGCGCTGACCACCGTGGCGGTGCCTGAAATGTTCCGTTACTGGCTGCAGGGCGGCAAGGTGAATGTCGGCTTTTTAGGCACCGCGCAAATTGATCGCTTTGCGAACCTCAACACCACGCTGATCGGTGATTACAAAGCGCCGAAGGTACGCCTGCCGGGCGGAGGTGGCGCGCCGGAAATTGCCACCAACGCGGGGGAGGTGTTTATCACTCTTAAGCACTCCAAGCGTGCGTTTGTGAAAGATGTCGACTTTGTCACCACGCTGGGCTTTGGCCGCGATGGAAAAGGGCGCGATAACGTGCCCAATATCGGCAAAGGCCCTACGCGTGTGATTACCGATTTATGCGTGATGAAGCCCGACCCTGACAGCAAAGAGCTGGTGGTGGTCTCGTTGCATCCCGGCGTTAGCCGTGATGATGTGATTGAGGCGACAGGTTGGGAAGTGCGTTTTGTTGAGCAGCTTGAAAGTACCCCTGAACCCAGCGAGAAAGAGCTTGAAATTCTTCGTGAGTTAAAAGCACGCACTGAACGGGCCCACGCTGGCGAATAAGGAGCGTTACCATGAGCGATATGAACGACGTCTATCTTTGTCATCCCCGCCGTACCGCGGTTGGCCGCTTTGGCGGCACGCTGGCCAGCGTTCGCCCGGACGACTTCGCCGCGACGATTTTTAAAGCAGTATTGGCTGAAGCGCCGGACCTCGACCCCGCAGCGATTGAAGAAGTTTTCATGGGCTGTGCCAATCAAACCGGCGACGATAACCGTAACGTGGCGCGTATGTCGTCGCTGTTGGCGGGCATTCCTACGTCAGTCCCCGGCACTACCATGAACCGCCTGTGCGGTTCAGGCATGGACGCCGTGGGTACGGCGTTTCGTGCTATCAAAGCCGGTGAAATGGAGCTGGCGCTGGCAGGGGGCGTGGAGTCCATGTCCCGTGCGCCCTATGTAATGGGCAAAGCCGATAGCGCCTTCGCTCGTAGTCAAAAGATCGAAGATACCACCATCGGCTGGCGCTTTATTAACCCTGCGATGAAGAAAGCGTATGGGGTCGATTCAATGCCGGAAACGGCAGAAAACGTAGCCGAGCAGTTTCATATTTCCCGGCAAGATCAGGACGCCTTTGCGCTGCGTTCCCAGCAGAAAGCCGCGGCCGCCCAGCAGGCTGGTCGTTTTGCCCAAGAGATCACTGCCATTGAAATTCCTCGCCGCAAGCAGGAGCCGCTGATTTTTGATCAGGATGAGCACCTGCGCGAAACCACGCTGGAGAAGCTCGCTGACCTACCGACGCCTTTCCGTGAGGGCGGCAGTGTGACGGCCGGTAATGCATCGGGCGTTAACGACGGCGCGGCAGCCATGCTGGTGGCCAGCGCCGCTGCGGTTAAACAGCACGGTTTAACGCCCATGGCTAAAATCATTGGTATGGCCACCGCAGGCGTTGAGCCGCGCATTATGGGTTATGGCCCAGTGCCCGCAGTGCAGAAACTGCTCAAGCGCACCGGTGTTTCAATCGACGAGATCGATGTCTTCGAATTTAACGAGGCGTTCGCCGCCCAGGCACTGGCCTGTATGCGCGACCTTGGCTTAAACGATGATGACCCTCGCGTTAATCCTAACGGTGGTGCGATTGCGTTGGGGCATCCGCTGGGCATGTCAGGCGCGCGCCTGTTGCTCACTGCGGCGCATGAGTTACAAAATAGTGGCAAGCGCTATGCGTTGTGCACTATGTGCGTGGGTGTTGGCCAAGGCATTGCTACACTGATTGAGCGCGTTTAACGGAGGCGACTATGGCATTTCATACCATCAACGGCCGCAGCGTTGCCTACCGGCTGCTCGGCACACAAGCGAATCCATTAGTGGTTTTAGCGCATCCGCTGGGCATGAGCCAAGCGGTGTGGGACGACGTTATCCCGGCATTGCTACCTCGCTACCGCATCTTGACTTGGGATTTACCCGGCCACGGCGCCAGTCAGGCGGTGAGCGGTGAGAAAATTACTCCCGCTGATTTAGCCGCCGAGGCATTGGCGCTTGTCGAGCTTGCTGGCGCTACGCGCTTTCATTTTGCGGGCACGTCGATTGGCGGTGTTGTCGGCCAGCAACTGATTGCTGAGCATGATGAACGGCTGCTTTCTGCGACGCTTACCAATACCGGTGCGGTAATCGGCAACCCTGACCTATGGAATACTCGTGCGGGTCGTGTTCGCCAGGAAGGCCTGGCGGCGATGTCTGAAGAGATCGTACCGCGCTGGTTTGCCCCGGCGGCGTTTGAGGCAAGCCCGGCGCTGAAAGCGGGTTGGTGCACGCAGATGGGGCGTGGCGATGATGAGTCCTACGCACAACTGTGCGAAATGCTCGGTCGCGATACGTTTACGGGCAAGCTTTCTGGTCACGCAGCCGTACAGCTGTTTGGCGGTAGTGAAGATATGGCCACGCCACCGGCCACGCTGGAAGCGCTGTCCGCTGAACTGGACGGCGCGCCCGTTGAGATATTTGAAGGCGTAGGCCACGTGCCTTCTGTCGAAGCGCCGGCGCTCTTCGTGCAAAAACTCCTCGCGGTACTGGCCGCAGACTTAGGCGATGTGGCGAATCATGGCGTGGCGTACCAAACCGGCCTTGAGACTCGCAAACAGGTGCTGGGTGAGGAGCATGTTGCGCGCTCCACCGCCAATGCCAATAGCCTGGATGCGCCCTTCCAGCAGATGATTACCCGCTTGGCCTGGGGCGAGCTGTGGAGCAACAACGACCTAACCCGCCGCGAACGCAGTTTGATCACCACGGGCATTCTCGCCGCACTGGGGCGCGAAGAGCTTACGTTGCACCTCAAAACCGCCCAGCGGATTGGTCTCAGTGAAGCAGAGCTTCGCCAAGTGCTGATGCACGTCGCGATCTACGGCGGCGTGCCTGCCGCTAATCATGCGTTTGCGCTTGCCAAGGAGCTTGGCTGGGGTTCCGTCAGCGATGACAATAAATAAGAGGTAAAGGGCCATGACCCACGATAACAAGCGCTATGTTGAGCGCGACCGCAACTGGCATCCGCCGGCCTATGCGCCAGGCTACAAAACCTCGGTGGCGCGTTCACCGCAGCAAGCCTTGGTGAGCATGCAAATGCCAACGGCTTCTGAGCTAACCGGGCCTGACTTCACCCATTTACGTATGGGCCTGCACGATAATGATCTGTTGCTGAATTTTACGCATGGTGAGGGGCTTCCCCAGGGGGAGCGCATTATGTTGTTTGGCCGGGTAATGGATCAGTTCGGCAAGCCTGTCCCGCATACGCTAGTGGAAATGTGGCAGGCTAATGCGGGTGGTCGCTACCGGCATAAAAACGATAAGTACCTCGCCCCACTAGACCCGCATTTTGGGGGCGTGGGCCGCTGCCTAACGGATGATCAAGGGTTTTACCGTTTTCGTACCATCAAGCCCGGCCCTTATCCGTGGCCGAATGATATGAACAGCTGGCGGCCAGCCCATATTCATGTCTCGGTCACCGGGCCTTCCATTTCCACGCGGTTAATCACTCAAATGTACTTTGAGGGTGACCCGTTAATTCCTCTCTGTCCTATTGTGCATACGCTGAAAGACCCGCTTGCCGTTGAGACCATGATGGGCCGGCTCGATATGGCGCACAGCAGACCGATGGATTGTTTGGCCTATCGGTTTGATGTCGTGGTGCGTGGCGAGTTGCAAACCTTCTTCGAAAACCAATAAGGGCAGGGGATACATCATGAATCAGCCTAACAGCCAGCCGGCCAGCGAATTAATGCTGCGTGAAACGGCGTCACAAACGGCGGGCCCTTATGCGCATATTGGTTTGGCGCTGGCGGCCGCTGGAATCCCAACACGGGACGAAGAAATATGGAATGAGATGGCCAAGCCCGACGCCCAGGGCGAGCATATCGACGTTGTTGGCACTGTCATTGATGGCAACGGCGACCTGGTACGTGATGCCTTTGTAGAAGCGTGGCAAGCCGATGCTAACGGCGATTACCAGCCCGATTATGATCTCAGCAAACCGTTCAACAGCTTTGGCCGCACCGTGACAACGTTTGATCATGGTAGTGAGTGGTCGCTAAAGACCGTTAAGCCGGGGGGCGTGGCGCACCCCGGCGGTAAGATGATGGCACCGCATATTAACCTGTCGGTCTTTGCCCGTGGCATCAATATTCATCTGCAAACGCGCCTCTATTTTGAAGATGAAACCGAGGCCAACCGCGAGTGCCCAGTACTTTCGCGTATCGAATCGGATAATCGACGTCAGACCTTGATTGCTAAGCGCGAAGAGAGCGAGGGAATCGTGCGCTACCGCTTTGATATTCGCTTACAGGGTCAGGGCGAAACCGTGTTTTTTGATTTTTAAGCGCTCAGCGTTTTTTTTCAATAAACCCGCTTGGCATCCGCTAGGCGGGTTTTTGATATTAATGACATTCTAAATGTTGTAAAAATCCAATTGTCGACGGTTCGTGTGGCTTATTGATAAGTAACTTCAGCACAAATATTAGAAAGTATTAATTTATACAATAAGCATGCATCGTTATTGGGCTAGAACATCGACCAAGGTCGATTAGCTCTCTTTGCCAGAGTAGATTAACGTAGCCTATATGACGAACTAATGTTCGCTACAAAAACTAATAAAAATCCAATGAATGTCAGGAGCCTCCCCCCATGAAAAGCAAGTTTACTTGTTGTGTTTTGGCTGTCTCTATTGCTGCCGTTGGAATGGCATCGGCTCAGGCAGCCACCACATTGCGTATGGCCCACTTCTGGCCCGGCGCGTCAGGCGTTAATGAAGACATCTTACAAGCATGGGCGGATACCGTTGGTGAAGAGTCCGGTGGCGATCTCACTATCCAGATGTTTCCATCCGGTACGCTAGCCAAGCCGGACTCCATTTATGAAGCGGCGGCCAACGGTATTGCCGACATTGGCGCCACTGCACAGGGCTACACCGCTGGGCGTTTCCCCCTTTCGCAGATCGTAGAGCTGCCGGGCATAGCGGCAACCGCCACTCAAGGTGCCTGTGTGCTGCAAACGCTTTACGAAGAAGGCCACCTGGATTCTGAGTACGAAGATACGCGCCCGCTATTTATGTTTACCACTGGGCCTGGCGGCATTCACACCATTGATACGGATGTACAAACACCCGCTGACCTAGAGGGGCTGCGTATTCGCCGGCCTACCGCGGTGGCGGGTGAAATGCTGGAAAATATGGGCGCCACCCCCGTAGGTATGCCGGCACCGGATATCTACACCTCCATGCAGCGCGGCGTGATCGATGGCTTGAGCTTTCCTTGGGAAGGTTTGAAAGGCTTCCGTATCAATGAACTCGTGAGTTATCACACCGAAGTGCCGTTCTATACATTGATCTTCGTCGCGACGATGAACCAGCACGCTTATGAAAACCTGACACCTGAGCAACAAGCGATTATCGACAATAACTCCGGTATGAAATGGGCTGAAAAAGCGGGTGAAGTCTTTGACCGCCTGGATGTAGAAGGTAAGCAGGAGGCTGTCGACGCTGGGCATACCATTCGCGAGATCGAAAACCCGCTGCAGCATCCTGATTGGCAAGGGCCGCTTGAAACCGGTATCGAAAACTATTTAACCGAGCTGGAAGAGCGTGGCCTAAGCCAGGCACGAGACGTGTATGCGGCAGCACAAGCCGCCAGCGAGTTGTGTAGCGCTCAATAACAAAGGTAGCGTGTAATGCAATCGTCTCTCTACAGGGCCAGCCATTGGCTGGCCCGCATTTGTCGCTTTATCGCTGGTATTGCGCTTATTGGCTTGCTAATGGTTACGATTGCCGATGTGAGCACGCGCTATCTTGCCCGGCTGACGGAAGGCGCTGTATCCCTGCGTGTTTACGGGAGTGTCGAGCTGGTCAGCTATTTAATGTTGTTCGCCTTACTTGCGGCAATGGCGGCCAATGTAGAGAAAAGCCAGGTCGTGGTGGAAGCCTTTTCGCACCGGCTACCCTTGGCGATTAAAAATCGCCTGCAAGGTGTTTTCTTGCTTGGTTTTGTGGTGCTGGGGCTGATTTTGTTTGTCGGCCTGCTGGACTCCGCTGCTGCTGCCTCGCGCCACGGCTCAACGACCCAGGATCTTCGATTACCGATGGGGCCGATTTATCAATTGGCAGCGGGACTTAGCTTGTTGCTTGGGCTGCGTAGTTTTATTCATGCGCTGCTCGGCGTTATCTATGCTAAGGGAGAGGGCGCGGCTCATGGGGAGTGAAGTTATCGGGGCCATTGGGCTCGGCCTGTTATTGGTACTCATGATTCTGCGCGTACCGGTCGCGCTCACCATGCTAATTGTTGGCGTCGTGGGTTTTGCCCAGATTATCAGTTGGGACGCGGCGATCGCCCAGTTAAAAACGGTGCCGGTGGAGGTGCTCTCCAACTACAGTTTTAGCGCCGTGCCCATGTTTATTTTAATGGGTGTACTGGCTGCCCATTCGGGCATGGCCGGTAAGCTTTTCGATTCGACTCGCGTCATTTGCGGGGGCTGGAAAGGCGGCCTTGCCATTGCTGCGGTAGGCTCATGCGGTATCTTCTCGGCTATCTCCGGTTCGTCGCTGGCCACCGCCAGTACCATGACGCGGGTTGCGCTGCCGGAAATGGAGCGCTACGGCTATAACCGCGGCCTGGCCACCGGAGCGCTGGCGGCTGGTGGCACGCTGGGCATTATGATTCCACCCAGTATCGCGCTACTTATTTACGCTATTCTTACCGAGCAGTCGGTGGGCGATATGTTTATGGCGGGGCTGATCCCCGGCTTACTGGGCCTGGTGATGTATGCACTCACCGTTACGGTGGTGATGTATTTACGCCCCACCTTAGCGATTGCCGGTGAGCCAACATCATGGAAGGAAAAGTTGGCTTCCATCTCGGGGCTGGTGCCTTTTTTTGGCGTTTTCCTAGTGATGATATTGGGCATCTACTTCGGTGTGTTTACGCCAACCGAAGGGGCAAGCGTCGGCGCGTTTGCAACGTTGCTGTATGCCGTGGTCAAAGGGATGCGCGGTGGCGGGCTGTGGCGCAGCGTACAGGAGACATTAGCGCTTTCGGCGGTGGTGTTCTTTATGCTGGTGGGGGCTGAAACGCTGGGCTATTTCATTTCCGTATCGCGCATTTCTTTCTCGATCAGCGATTTTCTTTATGGACTGGATGTTGCCCCTATCGTGGTCGTGCTATGCATTCTGCTGCTCTATTTTGTGCTGGGCATGTTTATGGACTCGATCGCCATGCTGGTCATTACCGTTCCGGTTGTCTTTCCGATTATCCAGGCGCTGGGTATCGATCCCGTATGGTTCGGTATCATTACGGTGTTAACGGTCGAACTGGGGCTGATTACGCCACCTGTAGGCATGAACGTGTTTGTGATCAAAGCGATGGCACCGCATGTGGGGCTGGGGGAGATTTTTAAAGGCGTAGCGCCGTTTATCGTTTCAGACTTTTTACGCCTGGCCTTATTAATTATATTTCCCGTACTTTCAACTTACTTCCTACTGTAAGCCGCTACACGTTTAAATTGCTTTCAGTTGCCCCGTTTGCCGCTGGCGAAACTCACGCGGGGCAAGTGACGTATTGCGCTTAAAAAAGCGCGTAAAGTAGGCCGGCTCAGAAAACCCAAGGCTATCGGCAATCTGGGCAATTGTCATGTTGGTGTAAGTCAGCTGGCGTTTGGCTTCCAGCAGAATTCGCTCGTGAAGTACTTGAAGCGCGCTACGATCCACCAGCTTTCGACACAATAAATTGAGGTGGGCGCTGCTGATATCAAGCTGTTCGGCGAAGGTTTCAATGCTGGGTTGCTCTCGATAGCGCTGCTCAACCAGCGTTTGAAACTGCTCAAGATGCTGACGGCCTTTTTCGCGCCGGTGAGGGCCCAAACGCTTAGCGTTTGCCTTGGCCGGTATTACTAAACGCTCCAGCTCTATCGTTAGCGCTTGGGTTAATGCTTCAAGCAGCTGCTTCCTGCCAAGGGCAGGCTGGCGATATTCCTGATCGATCTGGGCGACCAGTCGGGCAATTCGCGTTGTGCTATGGGTTGCAGCCAGGCGATAAAAACCGGCCTTCTTTAACACCCGGCCCTCTTCCAACGCACCATGTAGATGGTCCGCTAGTGGTTTTGCCAAGGTGATAATGTGGCCTTGTATATCCGATGAAAAGTGAAAGCCATGGATGGTCATGGCGGGCACAATGATAGTGGCCGCCCCTTCAAGCGTATGACTCGTTCCCTCCAGCGCTAACTCAACGCTGCCTTGGCTAATAAACAGAATATGCACAAGGTCGGCATGGCGATGTGGACGAATATGCCAGTCATGCAGCTGGCTCCGCTCGGGGATTGATTCGCAGTGCAGAAGATCCGGGGTGGGCCAATGCTGTGTCTCACCGTAGAGCTTGAATACCGGAACGACGGTATTGGATAACATGGCCACCTCCACTTTCAGTATGCGACTAACAGTATGCGACTAAGGTTGGGAGTTGATGCTGTAAAAGTCCAGATAGTAGCCCGTATACTGCCTTATTATTACTTCTTTTTCATTGAAAAATACAACAATAAACGATAGATAATGATAACGAAGGTGTTGCCATGAACACTCAGGTCGCAATTATTGGCGCAGGGCCCTCAGGGCTACTGCTAGGCCAGCTATTACATCATCAAGGCATTGATAACATTATTGTCGAGCGCCGCTCGGGCGAGTACGTGCTGAGCCGTATCCGCGCCGGAGTGCTTGAGCAAGGCATGGTAGACCTGCTGCGTGAGGCGGGCGTTGATCAGCGGATGGATAAGGAAGGCCTGCCACACGACGGTTTTGAGCTGGCTTTTGATAATCGTCGCGTACGCGTCGCGTTAGATGAGCTGACCGGCGGCAGTAAGGTCATGGTGTACGGTCAAACGGAGGTCACCCGTGATTTAATGGCCGCGCGTGAAGCCTTAGGCGCCACGACCCTTTACGAAGCCGAAAACGTTCAGCCCCATGCCCTGGACAGTGATCAGCCTTATATTACGTTTGAGAAAAACGGCGAAATCGTGCGCCTGGACTGCGACTACATTGCCGGTTGTGACGGCTACCACGGCGTATCGCGTCAATCGATTCCTAAAGACCGTATCAAGGAATTCGAGAAGGTATACCCGTTTGGCTGGCTGGGTATGCTCTCGGATACGCCGCCGGTTTCTGACGAGCTGATTTACGCGCGTCACGAGCGTGGTTTCAGCCTATGCAGCATGCGCTCCGCTACCCGCAGCCGTTACTACCTTCAGGTGCCGTTGGATGAGAAGGTTGAAAACTGGTCAGACAAGCGCTTTTGGGAAGAACTAAAGCGTCGCCTGCCGGAAGAGGTGGCCAACCAGCTGGTGACCGGGCCTTCGATTGAGAAAAGCATCGCGCCACTACGCAGCTTTGTCGTGGAGCCTATGCAGTATGGGCGGCTATTTCTGGTCGGTGATGCGGCGCATATCGTACCGCCTACGGGGGCTAAAGGCCTTAACCTGGCAGCTAGCGACGTGAATACGCTTTACCGGCTGATGGTGAAGGTCTTCAAGGAAGGCCGCATGGATTTGATCGAGCACTATTCGCAAACCTGCCTGAAGCGTATCTGGAAAGCCGAGCGTTTCTCCTGGTGGATGACATCCATGCTGCACACTTTTTCAGATGGGGATGACTTTAATAGCCGCCTTCAGTTGGCTGAGCTTGACTACGTGACGAGCTCTAAAGCAGGGCTGACTACCATTGCCGAAAACTATGTGGGCCTGCCCTATGAGTCGCTTGAATAGTTCTCGACTTGTTCAGGCATATCTAGCTTATCCAAGTTGACGCTTAGGCTTTTTTGGGTTTTCTCTCCCGGTTTAAAAAGAGTTTCCGGGGGCTAAGTAAGCAATGGCGGAGGAGTCTATATTGTGTGTAAGGTTTTCGCTTGAGCAGATCGAGTTAAAAGTAAGCAAATCCACTTCAATGCGCACAGTATTGGTGCGGTGGTGCTGGCTGAGCAATCCTCTTACTTTATGAGTTAGCTAGTTATTTTATAACTGTATGTATCTACTTGATAAGTAACTTTTTAATTTTCATTGGCAATTTTATTGCTATAAAAATATAGATTTACTCTTGGGTATTTACTTTACTTTTCATGTGATGTTGAATGTTTATTCTAAGCTTTATCTGACATTCAACATAAAAATAAATAGGGCTAATGACCAATGACTAGCAAAAAAATGCTACGGCTCGAAATTTCTCGGCACCGCCACTTTCTGAAGAGGTTGAGTGGCGTGTGCGCTGGAGCGTTGCTTAGCACCAGCGCGTTAGCTGATAGCATCAACCTCAGTTATGCCTTCTTTGCGCCTTCCCAGACCTTTCCTGCTGTGCAAATGGAGCGCTGGGCCGAACTGCTTAATGAGAGAACCGATGGGCAGGTGTCGGTTAATACCTTCCCAGGTGGGACGTTACTCAGTGCAGCCAATATGTTTGATGGCGTCTTGAACGGTGTTGCGGATATCGGCCTCTCTGCTACGTCATACGAACCGGGGCGTTTTCCGTTGCTTAATTTGGCTGGTAATCTCACGGGTATTGATGTGAGCTCGCAAGTTGCCAGCCAAGCGGTGTACGAGCTAATCAACGAGTTTCCCGCAGAGGCTCTGGGGTTAGAAGATTTCAAAGTCATTACGGCGTTCACTTCTGAGCCTGGCTATCTACATACTGATGAGCCTGTCACCTCGTTGGAGGGGCTCGATGGTAAAGAGATAAGAGTGCCGGGTGACAGCACGGCTGTCGTTCAAGCACTTGGTGGTGTGCCTGTGGGTCTCACTCAGTCAGACACCGGAGAAGCCCTTCAAGCAGGCATTGTGAGTGGCTATGTCGGTTCGCGTGAGACATTAATGGATCTGCAGTATGCCCGTAGTGTGAGCTATATCACTGATTACCCCCTGACTAACGTTGTTTTTGTGGCTGTTATGAATCGGCAGCGTTGGGATTCGTTGCCCGAAGATATTCAGCAGAAAATCGACGCTTTAGGTGCCGAGATGGCGTCCTATGCTGGCGAGTATTTAGATGGGCATATCCAGGAGTCGTTAACGTGGGCAACTGAAACCCATGATCTCGAACAGCTGACGCTAAGTAATGATGAGACCCAGCGCTGGAAAGGACGGCTTGAGCCCATTAATGAGCGCCGCCTGGAAGAGGTCGCTGCTCAGGGTTTTCCCGCTTTTGAGTTGCGTGATCGTTTTATTGAGTTGATCGAACACACTCAGTAATCATCTTCAACTTCTTTGGACGGGTGCGTTGTCCTTGCGCTCATAGAGAGTGTGCTATGTTGATCCGTCTGGGTGATTGCTATGCATAAATTGAATTGGGTTGTCAGTCGGCTATTGCTTTATATAGCGGGCGCCGCATTGCTGGCCATAGTGTTTCTGGTAGTAGGTAATATCATTATGCGCCAAGTCAGTTCCTCATTTGGGGGTACGACCGAAATGGTGGGCTGGCTAACAGCGGTGGTCGTTGCTTTATCGCTAGCTTATTCCCAGCTTACCAAGGCGCATATTGAGCTGGACTTAGTCGTTACTCATCTACCTGTCCGCTTGCAAGGCATCCTCTATGTTGTCGTTGCTGGAGCAAGTTTCTTATTCTTCTCTATGGTGGCTTGGAAACTTTGGGAGTATGGCTTTAGCGCCATGCAGAGGGGGGCCTTATCGCAAACGTTACGTATTGCGTATTACCCCGTCGTTTATCTGGTGGCATTAGGGTTTGCTGCTTTTGGTTTTGTTCTTTTAACAGATTTTCTAGGCAGCCTGAAAAAGGTGATAACACAATGAGCATGACTCTTGTCGCTTTATTGGGCGTACTCGGCTTATTTCTTCTTATTTTACTGAAAATGCCCATTAGCTTTGCCATGTTTATGGTGGGCTTTTTTGGCATGCTTTATATGACTAGTCCTATTGCTGCTTATAACGTTATTAGTTCTGGCATCTGGGAGCAGTTATCTGGCTACTCTCTTAGTGTAATACCGTTATTCATTTTCATGGGGGAGTTGCTATTTCGCTCGGGTATAACGGAGAAGATATTTACGGCAGCCTATGCATGGATAGGTCATTTCCGCGGTTCCATGGCCACAACAACTATTCTTAGCTGTGCGGGTTTTGCCGCCGTTAGTGGCTCGAACACTGCGACTGCGGCAACTGTGGGTACCATTGCTCTCCCCGAAATGAAGAAGTTTGGCTACAACCGTGCTTTAAGCGCGGGGAGTGTCGCGGCAGGTGGGACGTTGGGAGTCATCATTCCGCCCAGCTCTGTACTCATCATCATTGCGCTACAAGCTGAATTAGCCATTCGTGACTTGTTTCTGGCCAGTATCGTCCCTGGGCTGATTTTAGTGCTGCTATTCATCGCTACTATCGCACTACTTTGTCGGCGCCGGCCTGAAATGGGGCCCGCAGGTGCCCGCTCTAGCTGGTCCGTACGCTGGCGTTCGCTGAAAGGTGTTATAGAAGTGGGCATTCTTTTTATGCTGGTTCTGGGGGGGTTGTTTGCTGGCTGGTTTACCTCTACAGAAGCTGCTGCAGTGGGCTGTGTTGGAGCGATGTTGATTACACTGGTGCAGGGAAAACTCTCCTGGACCGTCTTAAATGATGCCATCACCAATTCGCTTAAATCATCGGCAATGATTTTAATGTTGGTCGCCGGTGCGGTTATTTTTGGTCGCTTTCTGACGATCACGCGTTTGCCTTTCATCGTCGGAGAGTGGGCCGCTGCTTTGCCCCTGCCTGCTGTTCTGGTGATGGCATGCATTCTGCTGATCTATGTGATTGGGGGGGCGCTAATGGATGCAATGGGCTTTCTGATTATCTCGATTCCGATTTTTTTCCCAGTGGCGATTGCGCTGGGCTATGACCCGGTTTGGTTCGGTGTGGTGGTATGCATCGTGACGAGTATGGGAGCCATTACACCGCCGGTGGGAGTAAATGCATTCATCGTAAAGAGTTTGGATTCAGAGTTGCGGCTGGGCGAAACTTTCCGTGGAGTAGGTTACTTCTTACCCCCTTATCTACTGTGTATTACCTTGTTGTTAGTGCTTCCTCAACTCGTATTATTCGTTCTTTAGCATCGTTAGCTAAGTAAATGGATATAAATTTAATACTTATGCCCATTTACTTGAAATTTCATGTGATAAGTCTGGTGAGGTGGATGAAGTGACCATACTTTCAGCGAGATTAAATCTAGGCCAGGGGCCACGATCAGCTATTGTCAAAGATACGATTGATATCGCCGGTTTTCCCACCTGCGCAGGGTCAGCAGCCCTTGCTGATGCACCGCCAGCCACGGCGCATGCAGAGATTGTCAAACGGACCCTGGAAGCGGGATATCGGATTGTAGGCAAAGCTAACCTGCATGAACTGGCCTTCGGCATGACCGGTGTCAACGCATGGGCAGGGACGCCAGAGAACCCAAAATATCCCGCGCTGATACCCGGGGGCTCGTCTAGCGGATCCGCCGCAGCGGTGGCTGCGGGCCTTGCTGATATTGGCATCGGTACCGATACAGGCGGCTCCATCCGTGTCCCTGCGGCCTGTTGCGGTGTCTACGGCTTTAAGCCCACCTATGGTCGCTTAAGTCGACAGGGCGTCATGCCTATAACCAGCAGCCTTGACTGCGTGGGGCCTATGGCTAGTGAGCTGGCGGCACTGATTGCCTTTATGTGTGCCATTGATCCAGATTTTCAGCTCGATCCGGCCGCGCCTGAACCCACGCTAGGCGTTGTCGAGGTAGAGGCGGAGCCAGCGATTCTTTCTGCTATCCACATGCAGATCAAGCGCTCTCAACTGAGCGCGACGGATGTTGCATTACCCATGATGGCGGCAGCCTATAAGGCGAGCATGGCAGTGATTAGCCGTGAAACCTATCTTGCCTGCAGCTCGTTACTAGAGAGCGGCAAGGTGGGGGGCGATGTCGATAAGCGCTTGCGCGCGGCAGCAGCAACGACAGATGCCGAGCTACAGCAAGCTGAGGAGGTGCGCCTTGCTTTCACCTCACAGGTAGATGTTCTTCTGGAAACTAACGATGTGCTGGTCTTACCCACATTGCCACATTTTCCCATGACCCTTTCGGATGCTCTTTCAGGCCAACAGGACCTGATGATTTCGTTCTGTGTTCGGCCCTTTAATCTTTCTGGGCACCCCGCCTTGTCGATTCCTCTTGCGCCCCATCAGGGACTTCCTGTCTCGCTACAAGTTGTGGGAAGGCGAGGGGACGACGCCGGTGTGTGTAAGGCGGCCCTACATCTCATGAGAAACAAGGCCTAAGGGACTTGAGACATAACTAATAGGAGTGAGTGATGCAGCCGTACATTGATAAAGCACAGTGGGGAGGAGAGGTGCGCTTTAACGCGCTGCTCGAAACAATCAGGTCCCGACGTCAAGAATTCGAGGAGCTGCGTCATATCCCTATGGATATTATTGAGGAATTCAAGGCCATTGGGGTGTATCGCGCTATGGTGCCAGTGAGTTTCGGGGGCGACGAGAAATCACCTGCTGAATTTCTGCGAATGGTCGAAGCGATGTCTTCCGCCGATGGCTCCGCTGGCTGGGTCGCGAGTTTTGGTATGAGTCCCGCTTACTTGGCGGCCTTACCCGAGGAGACATTACGCAAAGTATGGCAGGAAAGCCCTGATGTCGTTTTTGCAGGCGGTATTTTCCCTCCCCAGCCTGCCGTGCGCACGGAGCAAGGTTTCAAAATCCAAGGTCGCTGGAAGTTTGCTAGTGGCTGCATGGGTGCTTCGCTGTGCGGGGTGGGTATTCAGCCAGAAGAATCGGGAGCACTGCCACGTATGGCGGTGCTCCCGCGTGAGCAGGTTGAGATCGACCCTACCTGGAATATGGTCGGCATGGTGGCGACCGGGAGCCATGATTTGGTCGTAAATGAGGCGGAAGTTCCTGAAGAGTGGACCTTTGTGCGGGGGGGCAAGCCCAACATTGACGCACCATTCTTTCGCTACCCTTCTCTCTCCTTTGCCGCACAGGTGCTGTCGGTCACAACCCTAGGTATGGCACGTGAAGCGTTGGACGTTGTACGCGCTTCTGTGGCGGGGCGTAAGTCGATTACTGGCGCGCCTAACCTTGGTGAACGCGAGTATGCACAGATAGCGCTGGCCAAGGCAGAGGCTCGTGTTCAGGCCGCTCGGGCCTTTTTCTATGACAGTACTGATGATGCTTGGAATGCCATTGAGAAAGGTGGCATTCCGAGTCGTGAACAGATCAATCTGTTGCGTTTATCTACCACTCACCTGACCCACGAATGCGCAGCGGCTATTCAGGAAGCCTACCGCATCAGTGGCATGGGGGGGGCTGATAATACTCATCCACTTTCAAGAATCCTGCGTGACTCACAGCTGTGCACTCAGCACGCCTTTATGGGTGAGATCACCTGGAAAAATGCCGGAGCGATTTTCTTCGGTCACGACCCGCTGCCTGGCTATCTATAGATCAGCCAGCAGCATTAAAAACCTCAATTTTATCGGGAGAAACCAACATGCATCGCGTACTTTTCTGCATCGGCATCAACCAGAATTTTATGGACGCTACCGCTGACGAAGGCAAGCAAGTTTGGCAAGCCTTCAGCCAGATGATGCAAGGCATCGATGAACTACCCGGCGTCACTATCCTTGGAATTATGGACGATGACCGCATCATGGTCGGCCCATCAGCAACAGCTCCCTGGACGGCCTACATCATGGCCGATGTCCCAGATTATGAGGCTGTCGTCGCTGCCTGCAATTTCTTCCGCACTATCCCTGTGGGTGATGGCACCTACAAGCTGTGGAAATACGCACGTGTCGAAGCCCGCATTGGTCGTGAACTGGTGGTACCTGAATAAAGGCAGCAGTTGCTGGCCAAGGCATGAGGAGAATCAGATGAATCAATTAATTGACGCCAAGAATATTACGCTCGACCCCGACCAGTTGGTAAATAACGACAAAATTGCGACGCCGATGTACACCAGCTCGGAACTCTTTGATAAAGAGCAAGAGAAGATATTCCGTAAGACTTGGGTCTGGGTAGCGCATCAAAGTGAAGTGCCCGATAAGGGGTCGTTCAAGCTGTCAAAAGTGGGTCGCGAACCCGTCATTGTGGTGCGCGATCGTAAGAATAACTTCAATGTGATGGTCAACCGCTGCCGCCACCGTGCCGCTACGGTTTGCGAAATCCATAAGGGTAAAACCTCCTCCTTCCAATGCCCCTATCACGGCTGGGGTTATGGCCTTGATGGCAGCTTGCGTGCTTTGCCGCACCCCGAGCAGTACGGCGATGATTTCGATAAGTCGCAGCACGGACTGTTGACGCTACGTACAGAAAGCTACCAGGGCATGATCTTTGCGACATTCAACGACGAGATCGAGCCGCTAGAAGACTTTCTTGGCGCAGCCAAGAAGTGGATCGATCTATTTATGAAGCAGGGTGGCGGTTTCCCTGTGAAAACTCTCGGTGAGCATCAGTTCTCGGTACCCATGAACTGGAAAGTTCAACTCGAGAATACGACCGATGCTTACCATTTCCCGATCGTACACAAATCATTCCTGCAGTCTCTCGATGAGGAAGCTGAGAAGACGTTCTCTTTTCTTGATGGCGCCGGCTTCGTTGAAGACTTGGGTAACGGTCATTCGGTGATGGTGATGATCCCCGAGCTTGTTGACCTTGAGGAAGACCTTGATCGTAAAATTCCTGAGCGTTTTGAAGCGCTGGCTCAGGAGCTGCGCGGTGAGGGCTATCCCGAAGACCAGGCCCGCCGAATCGTACGTGCGGTAGGGGGCTCGGGATTTAACCTTAATTTATTCCCGAATGTGGCCTGCTCAATGGCGTTCTTCCGGGTGCTCACACCGGCCGCCGTCGATAAGACCGATATTCGCCATATCGCCATTGGCATGGATGGCGGTCCCGATTCTGCCAATCGCATGCGCCTGCGTCTGCATGAGCACTTTCAGGGCCCCATGGGCTTTGGCTCTCCCGATGATGCTGAGGTCTGGGAGCGTATACAGCGTGGCGTCGAGGGTGGCGCCGAGTTGCCGATTTTGGTTAATCGGGGCAGAGAGAAAGAGGCTCCCGGTGACGCTGGCCCGAGGGGGCACGTTTCAGATGAAACGGGCATGCGTGCTGCCTATGCCATGTGGAAACGGATGATGCAGGAGTGAGCGAAATGAAGACGATCAATAATGACAATTTGCTGTGGCAGGTTACTCAGTTTATTTGGCACGAAGCCGCCATTTTGGACGCAAATGAGTACGACGCCTGGCTCGACCTTTGGCTGCAAGATGGTTTGTACATCCTCCCTATCGAGGACGCCGAAGATTACTCAACAGTACTCAACCTCTGTTACGACGACGATAAAATGCGACGTGACCGCATCAAGCGCTTCCAAGATGGCTTCTCGATCTCATCGGCACCACCGGCCGTCACCGTTCGCACCTCATCGCGTTTCGTCATTAATGCGGTGGACGGAGATACCGTGGTCGTTTCCTGTGGGCAACATTTGGTAGAAGACAAGTTTGGACGTCAGCGCCTGTGGGCGGCCAACGTGCGCTATACCCTCACGTCCACCGACGCCAGCTTCAAGATCCAGGAGAAAGTGGTTCGTCTACTCAACTCGGATGGAGTGCTGAATTCGTTCAGCTATTTACACTGATGAGCGCACCGCTTCCCGACAAAATTCAGACCGCCGTGGTGACAGGTGGTGCACGTGGACTTGGGACCCACATCGTACGTGCCCTGCACAAGGCAGGTTTTCGCGTCGTCATTACCGACATTGACCCGGAACCGGCTGAAGCATTGGCATCTGAGCTTGATCTGGCAGGTGAAACCGCAGTGACGGCGACACTCGATGTTGCCAAACCCGAAGATTTTCAGCGTGTTTTGGATAGGGTCGTTGAGCGTTGGGGTAGTTGCGAGGTGCTGGTCAACAATGCTGCGCGAACCGCTGTACAAGATGTGTTTGATATTGACCCCGCCTTTTTTAATGAAGTGATGGCCACTAACGCGGGCAGTGTGTTTGCTGGCTGCCAGATATTTGGACGCCACTTTAGGGCTCGCGGTTACGGGCGTCTGGTGAACCTAGCATCGCTGGCAGGGCAGAACGGTGGAACGGCCACTGGGGCTCATTACGCAGCCTCCAAAGGCGCCATTCTGACGTTGACCAAAATCTTCGCCCGCGATTTGGCGCCTGACGGTGTGACCTGCAATGCCATTGCGCCAGGGCCATTGGATACGCCTATGGTGCGTGAGGTGCTCGGTGAAAATCTGGATAAAGCGCTTGCCAATATTCCTGTCGGCCAACTGGGCTCCCCCGACCTGGTGGCGCAGATGGTGAGCTTCCTGGCAAGCCCGCAGGCGGCATTCGTGAACGGTGCCTGCTGGGATGTCAATGGCGGCATTTACATGCGCTGAGAACCTGGAGATAACCATGCAAGATGACATCATAACCCTGCGAGTTGCTCGACGTGATGCCCATACCAGTGAGATCGCAGTACTCGACCTCGTGGCTGTGGATGGTAGCGAGCTCCCCCCTTTCAAGGCGGGGGCACATATCGATATTCATCTCGAAGAGGGGCTTATACGACAGTACTCGTTAAGTAATGCGCCCAATGAGCGCCACCGCTATCGCCTGGGTGTGTTGCTCGACCCTGGTTCTCGAGGCGGCTCACGTGCAGTGCATGAACGCCTGGATGAGGGCGCCGAGATTAAGGTAGGGGTTCCGCGTAATCTCTTTCCGTTGGAGGAGGACGCGCCACACACCCTGTTAGTCGGTGGTGGTATCGGCGTCACTCCGATGATTGCCATGGCTTACGAGCTACAGTCTGCCGGGCGCCCCTTTGAGCTGCACTACTGTTGTCGTGCGCGCGATAAAGCCGCTTTCATCGATGAGTTGGAGTCTGCCTTTGGCGATGCACTGGTACTGCATTTTGATGATGGTGAGCCCGCTCAGAAGCTGGAAATAGCAGGTGTGCTGGCAGCACAACAAGCCAATACTCACCTATACGTTTGTGGCCCGACCGGCTTTATGGATTGGGTGCTTGGCGCGGCCCAGACGTCGGGTTGGCCCAAGGCCCGCATTCATTCTGAGTATTTCACTGCTGACGTAGATACCAGTGGTGCTGCTTTTGAAGTGGAGGTGGCCAGCAGCGGCGTCACCGTTCAGGTCGCAGAAGGGATGTCCATTGCTCAGGCGCTCAAGGCAGCGGGTGTCAAAGTGAATGTCTCGTGTGAAGAGGGGGTCTGCGGTACTTGTATTTGTGATGTGTTGGAAGGCACTCCTGATCATCGCGACCAGTTCCTCAGTGACGAAGAGAAAGAAGACAACGACCAGATCGCGGTGTGTTGCTCACGCGCCAAGAGCGCACGGTTAGTCATTGACCTTTGACCCATAAAAGAAGGGGAACAACATGCACTCCGTGAGTAAACGACTCTGTGAACTCATCCTGAACGCATGCGGTATCTGCCTGTTGCTGATTGCCTTTGTCATCGGTGCTGGCGTTTTGATGCACTTATTGGGTGTATCACATCTCCTCACGTTTGGAACATCGTACTGGTTGGTAGGTAATGCCATTACGTTTAATTCTCTGATGGGGTTTCAGGTACTACTGTTTGCGCTCGCGATGATGCTGTCCATCGCGCCCGTCATGTTGCTCGATCGGCACGTAAGGGTTGATGTGTTCCACGCACGTCTGTCATCGCGTTATCGGAGTGTCATCGACATCGTCGGGCATGCATTGTTCGGCATCCCCTTCTTTGCCTTTCTACTCCTTCCTGCTTATCAGTTTGCCGAGCGCTCTTATCTCACCAGTGAACGCTCGTCGGATGGCGGTCTGACCGATATCTATGTGATCAAGGCGGTTCTGTTCGTGGGTATTGCGTTATTTCTTGCCGTGCTGGTGTATCTCTTGGCAAAACGGCTCTGGATTGAGGTAGCTGGGAGGGCGAATAATGCTTGATATGTGGATGCCTATCGCCATGGTATTGCTGCTATTTGCAGGCATTCTTTCTGGCTATCCAGTCGCTTTGGTGCTGGGTGGTGTAGCCGCTATGTTTCTGCTGATTTCAGACCTGCCGATGGCCTTTTCCAACCTTATGCTCACAAGAGTTTACGCCAACGCAATTAACAATTGGCTCTATGTCGCCATACCGATGTTTATCATGATGGGGCTATTACTTGAGCGTACTGGGCTGGCTCGGGACGCTTTCCGTGTGAGCGAGCGGTTGTTGCGTAAACTTCCAGGTCATTTAGCGCTGACGGTACTGTTTATCGGGGGGGTGATGGCAGCAACCACCGGTGTCGTGGGGGCTTCCGTTGTGCTGCTCGCGGTTCTGGCACTGCCCCGAATGCTGGAGTCTGGCTATTCAGCGCCCGAATCGGCAGGCCTGATTTCGGCATCTGGGACGCTGGCTATCCTAATGCCGCCCTCAGTGATGTTGATTATTCTGTCGAGTTTAGTCTCAGTACCGGTTGGTCATCTTTTCAAGGCGGCGCTGGTGCCGAGTGGCTTATTACTGTTGCTATATATGCTCTATTCGCTAGGGCGGGTTTTATGGCAACAGCGCTCATCGCAGCCCTCAACGTTAAGTCAGTACGTTGAGGAACCCGAGAATGAAAGCATGTGGCGCAGCTTGCTGGCGCTGTTTCCCTTCCTTGTACTGATTCCCATCGTGCTCGGTACCATTGTTTTCGGGGTGGCAACGCCAACGGAGGCTAGTGGGGTGGGTGTCCTGGCGGTGCTTGGGTTCGCCACTCTGATGGGGAAGATCGATAGTTCTTCGGTGATAACGGCAGCCAGAGAGACGGTTGTTTCTACCGCTATGATCATGATGCTGGTGATTACGGCGACCTGTTTTTCATTGATTTTTAAGGGGGTAGGAGGAGACAACTTAATTCGTAGCAGTTTGAATCTAATGGGTGGAGGCAGTTGGAGTGTGCTGATTCTCATTCTATTGCTGGTCTTTTTACTAGGGTTCTTTCTCGACTGGATGGAAATCTCGTTGATCTTGATGCCTATCTTCGTTCCTATCGTCTCCCAGTTGGAGCTATCGAATGGACTTGCCGGTGGTTCGCTACTGGTTTGGTTTGCCATTCTGTTTGCCATCAATTTGCAGACCTCCTTTCTAACCCCCCCATTTGGCGTATCACTCTTCTATTTGAAAGGAGCCGTGGGTGATCGCATCGCTACGCTGGATATCTATCGAGGGGTGCTGCCCTTCATCGCCATTCAGCTCTTCGTCCTGATACTGATCCTATGCTTCCCACGGTTGCTCATGCTGTAGGCATCGCATCCAAGAATCTCACCACCCAGGAGTTGAACCTATGCATTTTCCCATCAAAAAATCCATCGCCGTTACGGGCATGTCTCTGCTGGCCTCTACTGCGATGGCCCAAAACTTGACCCTGCAATCGGCTTTTCCTTTCAGCCTGGAGGTAATTGATACCTCTATACATCGCTTTGTGGATGACGTGGCGACGGCGACTAATGGGGAACTGACCTTTACACCCTATGATGCTGGTTCCTTTTCACCGCCCTTTGAAATCATGGAGAACGTGGGTAACGGCAGCTTGGATGCAGGTTGGTCTGCGGCCAGCTATTGGGCAGGGCAGATACCCGCGGCGGCACTGTTTCAGAGCATTCCCTTCGGCCCTGATGTGCCCAAATATCTTGCTTGGCTGTATGGCGGTGATGGTCTAGAGCTGTGGGAAGCACTGTATGAATCTCATAATGTCGTACCGATTCCCTGTGGCAGCATGATCTCGGAGGCGGGTGGTTGGTTTAGTGAGGAAATCAACAGCGTTGACGATCTTAATGGCATGAGTATGCGCATCAGTGGTTTGGGCGGAGAGGTTATGAGTCGGCTGGGCGTTTCTCCCGTTTCCATTCCTGCTGGCGAGACGTTCCTTGGCCTGGATACGGGGCGTATTGGTGCAGCAGAACTTAGTTTTCCGACCATTGATACCAGTGCCGGCTTCTACGAAGTGGCGAAGCACTATTACTTTCCTGGCTGGCATCAGCCGGGCAGTCTCAACGAACTGCTGGTCAACGCTGACGTTTGGGCAGGGCTAGAAGATCAACAGCGCTTAGCCGTGCGAAATGCGTGCAGCGATCTGAGTATTCGTATGTACGCTCATGATATGCAAGCGCAGTCAGCGGCACTGGATGAATTTCGTGAGGCTGGGGTGACGGTTGAGCGCTTCCCTGATGAAGTGTTGGCCGCCTTAAACACAGCGACAGAAGACGTGCTGGAAGAAGCATCGCAACGTGATAGCGATTTTGCTGACGTGATGGCGTCGTATAAAAGCTTTAGCGAGCGCTACGACGAATATCGCGAGCTGACTGCCTTTTAATTATCTCCACTTTTAAATATCTCCAGAATGACATGCTGACGCCTCCGCTGGTATGTCGTGGCACACCACTTTACGACAGATAACGAGGGTCGCTATGCCTACCGTTCACGTATACATGATGTCAGGAAGAAGCCAGCAGCAGAAAGAAGCACTCATCGGCGAGGTTACCGACGCTGTCGTGTCTTCGTTGAGTGCGCCCAAGGAAAACGTGCGCGTGATTATCAGCGAGGTGCCTAAGAGCGAATATGGGATTGGTGGTGTCACTGGTGAAAAGCTAGGCCGCTGATAACGTCGCTGAATAACCCTCAGCACAATAGGTCAAGAGAGGCAGAGTATGAGTATTGATACCCGCGATTTTAGAAACGCATTGGGAAAATTTGCCACCGGCGTCACCGTTATCACTACACGGGATGCCGAAGGGGAACATTATGGTGTCACGGCCAGCAGTTTCAATGCCGTTTCCATGACGCCACCGCTGATTTTATGGAGCATTGATAAAAACGCCTATAGCTTGGATGCCTACTGTAAGGCAGAGCATTTTGTCGTCAACGTACTGGGCAGTGACCAAGTGCCCATCTCCAACCGGTTTGCCCAACGGGGTGAAAACAAGTTTCAGGGTATTGAGCAGGAAGAGGGCGTTGGGGGGAGTGCCAAAATAACGGGTTCCGTGGCACATTTTGAATGCCGAACTTGGCAAGTTTACGAAGGTGGAGACCATTTCATCATCGTGGGCGAGGTACTGAAGTACAGCTATCAGGATGGTCGCGGCTCTCTTGTTTTCCACAATGGTCGCTATGCCTTGCCTGAACCTCACCCAATGACCATTCCTCAAGAAGAGATCGAAACGGGAGAGGGGCTTCTAGGGCAGCATTTTCTTTATCTATTGCGTCAGTCTCTCGCGGCTTATCGTAAAGATTTTTACCCTCGCTTAGAGCACTTAGGCGCGAATGAAAAGGAGTGGCGGGTACTGACACTGCTGCTCGATCGGGGAGCACAGCCTATTGAGAGCGTTGCTCAAGGCGTCGCTCAGCCCCTCGAAGATTTTGAGGATACGTTAAGTGGCCTGACCCGTCGCGATTTAGTGAAGGAAGCGAGAGACGAGCGACTGCTTGGCCTGACAGAGGCGGGAAGCGAGTTGGCACACACGTTGTTACAGATGGCGTGGGATCATGAGCAGAAAGTGTTCGATGGCGTTAGTGAAGAAGATAAGAGCCATATGAAGTCAGGGCTCGCTCATGTCATTGAACAGCTGGGCTCTCGCTAATCGCATGGACGACAAGCTGTTGCAATAGGTGGCAGTTAATCACTTTACCACTTAGAGGAGAAGAAAGATGACGGAGGTGACGAAAGCCGCATTTCAACGGCTTGTGGAGCGCGTCGACATACTAGAGGCTGAGGCGGAAATTCGGCGGATCCAGGCGCGGTATATGTTTCTGTGTGATACACCTCTGCCGGAATACGGTATTAAAAGTGATGAGGATCGCATTGCGCTAATCATGGCTCTTTATGCCGATGATGCGGTCTGGGAAGGCGTGGGTGAGTATTACGATGGCCAATTTGGGCGTTTGGAAGGTGCCGCCGCCATCCGGCGCCACTTTGAAAACTTCTGGGGGCAGAAAAAAGATCCTAAATTACTGTTCAATGTGCATTATTTAACGTCTGAGCAGATTCACGTTAAGGGCGATGCAGCGACTGGCCAATGGGTACATTGCCAGCCATGGATTTTTTCAGACGGCAGCTCGCTACTACGTTCATCAAGACTGAACAATGCGTTTAGGAAGCAAAGTGATGGTCGGTGGCTGATTACCCGAACGCGCACTGAAAATGTCTTTGTCGCACCCTTGAAAGAGGGGTGGGCAACGGACTTCCCTTCTACGTCCGTTCTGCTCAACCCGTAAGGTGGGCACCTGATGTTATCCGCTAATGCTTCTCTAAGAATATGTATCGTGGGTGCCGGTGCTATTGGTACTACCCTGGCGGCGCGCCTTGCGCTGGCAGGGCATACGATCAGCGTATTAGCTCGCGGTGCCACTCTGGCGGCTATTAGGCAAAACGGTGTTTGTCTAATCGATCAGCAGGGTCAACACACTGCAAATGTCATCGTTTCGGATAACTGTTCCGATCTGGGTGAGCAAGACATTATTTTTCTATGTACCAAGTCTCAATCCGTTCCTGAATTACTGCCTCGACTACATTCTCTATTTGGTTGTAATACGCTTTTGGTTCCCATGGTGAATGGCACTCCCTGGTGGTTGTTCATGGAGGTGCCTGCAGCGCACCAAGCGGATGCAGCGCACTATATAGAAGCCGTAGACCCAGGAGGTAAGCTAGTTCACTGCATTCCTGCCAGTGCCATCATCGGGTGCGTTGTTTATATATCAGCACAACTTAAGGCGCCAGGTGTCGCCTGCTCATATACCTCTCCTCGGCTGGTTGTTGGTGGTATTAATGCTACCGCGGATCATGCCACTGATAATCGTATAATAACGCTCCTTGAGGCACTTGAATCCGCGGGAATTGCGACACATCACTCTCGATATATCAGAGATGCCGTATGGAGCAAAATCGCTGCTAATCTGACGTCCAACCCGCTTTCGGTGATTACAGGTACCACGCTGGAACAGTTATATAGCCAACCTTCGCTTCAAAAAATTGTATGCCGGATTTTTGATGAAACGCGGATGACGGCCAATGCCTATGGAAGTGACCTTGAAATGACATTGCAAGAGCTTCTAGATCTAGGTGCACATATGGGAGCTGTCAAAACCTCAATGTTGCAGGACTATCAACAGGGTCGAATGCTGGAGCTCGCCGCGATTGTCGAGGGGGTGATCGAACTGGCTGACAGGAAGAATATTTCTGTCCCTGCTATCAAAACCATTCTCCACCTTACGCAGTACTTTGAAAACGCAGGCCCTCTTCACTTACATGCCCACTGTGGCAAGGAGTATATTTAAATGAATATTAAACCAATACCTATGCCCGACAATATTGTTAAGCCTAGTGACTGTAATGAAGAGGAGTGGCAGCAGCGCGTTAAACTCGCTTACTGTTACCACTTAGTCGATTTCTTCGGTTGGACCGAAACAATCTTCAACCACATCTCTGCTCGAGTGCCGGGCTCCGATAATCACTACCTGGTCAATCCTTTCGGTCTCAACTACACGGAAGTGACGCCGTTAAACCTATTGAAGGTCGATCTTGACGGTAACAAGGTAGTGGCATCGGAGTACGATGCCAATCCCGCTGGCTTTGCTCTCCATAGTGCCGTTCATGGGGTTCGAGAAGATATACACTGTATGTTGCATACGCATACCATTCCTATTTCAGCTGTCGTGCAAAAGAAAAGGGGATTTACCCACCATGACTTCTATGGTGCCCAGCTATATGGGCGTGTGGGGTATCATGACTTTGAAGGTATTACGCTCTTTGACGATGAAAAAAAGCGCATGCTGGAAAATCTAGGTAACAAGCATATTCTAGTGTTACGTAATCATGGAATTGCTGTAGGCGAATCTACTATTGAGAAGACGCTTTTCCTATTGTGGACCGTTCAGCGAGCGGCTGAAAATCAATGTGCTGCTGGGTCGTTGGGAGGAGACGACATGGAAATCGACGTGTCTACCAGCCAGAAGTGTGCTGATCTTACCGCTAAATTGATTCGTGAAAGTGGCTTCGCCAACCAGTTCTTTGATGCCATGGTGCGCAAGTTGAAATCCGAACGTACACTCCCCTTTTAATTTAATAATGAAAATAGCAATCATAGGTGCGGGTGCTATGGGATGTCTGTTTGCTGCTCGGCTTGCGCTGAGTGGCAACCCCGTGCATTTGGTTGATGTAGACCCAGCCACCATCGAGACCATTCGTGCCAAGGGCATCACGCTGAAGATGGATGACGGAGAGACGCAGCATGTGTTTCTGCCGATTCATTGCGCCGACCAACTGCGAGAACACTTCGATCTTTTGATGGTACTGACCAAGGGGACGGTCACCTCGGCGGCTATGCGCTCGTCAGCACACCTCATCATGCCTGATACACGATTGCTGACATTACAGAATGGGCTTGGCAATGCAGAGTTGATAGCTAAGCACGCGGTAGCCTCGCATATTTTGCACGGGGTCACCACGATCGCAGCGGATCTCAAAACGCCTGGAGAAGTACATGGCAATCAGCAGGGAGATATTCATTGGGGGTATTACCAAAGTGAAGTAGACCTCTTTGCGCGACAGTTGCATGAGACCTTGCAGCATGCCGGTTTCAATAGTTTTCTAGACGCTGCAGTCGATAGCCGTATTTGGGAAAAAGTGGCTTTTAATGCCGCGCTCAACGCGCTTTGTACATTGCTCAACAGGCCAGTAGGAGAGGTAGGCCAACATCGAGAAGGGCAACAGTTAATACAACGGGTTGTGAATGAGTGCCGTATGGTCGCCAGAGAAGCCGGGGTATCATTCAACCAGCAGCGTGTACTCGACAACATCGCCCATGCGATTAGCCACCAAGCACATCACCTTCCCTCTATGCTGCAGGATCGACGCGCTAGCCGATCCACTGAAGTAGATGCCATTCATGGCACCATCTTACGTATCGCAGCGCGGCAGCAAGTGCATGTCCCAGTGCTTGAAACCCTGTATTGTTTACTGAAAATAGGTGAGCCGCCGTTTAACCACTGACTTTATGCACGTTATTACTGGTACTGGTCGATCAATTCGAGCATGCGGTTATACAACTCCGCCGCAGGAAGCCCTTGGCTAGCGATTTGCTCTATACGTTGTTCATTAAGGGGCTCAAGACGTCCATCCCAGAGTGCTTTCTCTTCATCTGTCAGGGTAACCACCTCAAGATTGTGATTTTCCTGTGACCAATTGATCGATTCCTCCACGTGAGCATCGAGATAGTGTCCTGCATATTGCGAAGCTTCGGCCCCTAGCTCATCAATAACCTGTTGCACATCTGCTGGTAGAGATTCCCAGCGTTGACGGCTCATCACTACCAACATCACAACATTAGATAAGGGATAGTCCACTGTATAGCCAAGATAGCGGGCGAACTGAAGATCCATCAGCGTTTCACGAGACGACGCTACCCCCTCGACGATCCCAGCCTGGATTGCCTCTCCTGCTTCAGCTTGAGACATCCCTATGGGTATAGCGCCCAAAGCGCGCATGGACTCAGACTCGCCTGGCACACGAATTTCCATGCCGGATAGATCCTCGAGCGTATTCACTTCACTACGCGTCTGGAGATAACCAGGTTCGGAGGTGAAAACGGTGATTACCTTGAAGTCTTCAAGGCCGAATTGCTCTTGGGAGAACTCTTGCACTAACTGAAAGGCAACCTGACTAGCCACCTCGGCATTGACATCAATGCCGGTGAAGTTGCCGATCAGGTTCAGTAACGGAAAGCGTGCAGGCTCATAGGAGGTTGTCGTCAGGCCGATATCAGCTACTCCGTTAAGTACGCCATCTAGCATGTTTCCTGCTGTGAGCAGAGTGCCGCCGGGAAAAGTATTAACCTTTACCTTTCCATCTGTTCGTTTTTCCAGTTCATCGGCCCAGAACTGCATCTGCATGCCAGGGAACGTCTGTTCGGGAGCAAAAAATGCGTAACTGAGATTGATGTCACTAGCTAATGTCGTTGTGCTTAACACGGCTCCAGCCAACAGACTACTGAGACGCAGCAGTGGAGTTCGGTACTGCAAAAACGGGGGCTTTTTGTGCATTTTTATCGTCATGGTGAGCATCCTCTCTTTTGTTGTTTGTTTAATGCCAGTCGCTAAGGTACGCATAAGCATTCAACATCACATGAAAAGTAAAGTAAATTGTTAAGTAGGCAGCTTTCATTTGAAATAATGCAAATCAAGTTCCAATCGTTGAAAAAAGCTTAATTATTATTTATTTAAGGAGATCCGTAGGTTTCTATGTTTAGTTGAGACCAGCACTCGTTTCGTCACTTCTCTCTGGCAAAGCACCACTCCAGCGCACCTTGGTGCACTCACACTTACTACCCAATAAGTTCGACGCCTCGAATGGTGGCTAACAATGCTCTCTCCCATGAAAGGGGGTGTGAGTCGCTAGCCTTATCGAGCGCCGGCCTGTTTTAGAGAGTTGTTATTAGTTGCGTTTTTTGAATATCGGCTTCGTATTATGGATATCCGTCAGTAACGCTATGGCTATACCGTTGAATGATCTTGCCAAGCATTCATTAGAAATGGAGATAAGCATGAGAGTCAGCGTTATTGGCGGTGGACATGGTTGCTATGCTGCAGCCATCGAGATGGTAGAAAAAGGCTTCGATGTTACGTTGTGGCGCCGGGACAACGATGCACTGAAAGAACTGAGCCAATTGGGTCATCTGGAAGTTAAGGATGCAAAAGGTGAGCGGAGTATTCAGATTGGCGCTGGTCAGAATCAATTATCTCTAACGGGCGACTTGGTGGAAGCGATTCATCAGGCGGAATTATTGATTGTCCCCTTGCCCGCCACTTCCCATGAAAATTTAGCTGATCAATTAGGGCCATTGCTCCAGGATAATCAGGTGGTCTTTCTGCCACCCGGCACATTCGGTTGTTATCTTTTCCATAGAGCGATGAAAAAGGCGGGCAACGATAGTCGCGTTGCCTTCTGTGAAACAGGAACACTCCCTTATCTGGCGCGTAAGCACGGTGCCAATAAAGTGGTTATCAGTGTCTATGCAACCCGCCTTCCTACGGGCGTATTCCCCAGCGAACTGTCTGAACATGCCTTTTCGGTACTGCGAGAAGCTTATCCAAGCGTTGAGCCTATCGAAGATGGTCTTAGTGGTGCCTTGATGAACGCTGGCGCTATTATTCATCCGCCTTTAATTATGATGAATGCGGGGCCGCTGGAGCACTTTGATGCCTGGGATATTCACAACGAAGGAACCCAGCCCTCTATCCGAAGCGTGACCACCGCGCTGGACAATGAACGTATCGCGGTGAGAGAGGCGCTGGGCTATCGATCCCCCCACTTTCCACTCGCTAACCACTATGCCTCCGAAGGTGAGGAGTGGATGTATGGCCGGGGTGCCCACGGGAAACTGACCGATAGCGGTGACTGGCGGGAGAATATAGATCTTCATAGTCATCGTTACATGTTGGAAGACACTCGATTGGGGCTCTCCTTTATCGTCTCGGTTGGCCGCTGGGCAGGACAACCTACGCCGGTGGCCGATGGGCTGTTAAGCATCGCTTCTGCAATCACTGGACGGGATCTATATGCACAAGGTCGGACGTTTGAAATGCTGGAACTGGATTCGCTTTCAAAGGAACAGATGCGCTTATTGTTGACGTATGGCATGGCAGCCTGACCTTACCGATACAGGAGACAACATCATGCAGGACAAGATCATCGTGCTTGGGGCAGGACGAATGGGAGAAGGTATTGCACTCTCTTTCATTCTGGCGGGGAAAGAGGTCATGCTGATCGACTTCAAGTCGCGCAGCTCTGAAGAGCGGCAGCGCTATTACGAGCAAGCACGCAGTCGGCTATTAACAGAACTCAATTATCTGCTGGAGAAGCGGTTAATCCAGGAACGCCAAGTCACTCCAATGGTGGAGTTACTAGATATAGTAGATCACCAGCAGGTTCAAACGCTGGCGGGCAGAACCTTAGTTTTCGAGGCGCTGCCTGAAGTCAAAGAGATCAAAAAGGAGGGGCTGAGCTGGGCAAGCCGGCATCTGGATGAGGATACTGTCATTGCATCGACTACCTCCACTTTTTTGGTGACTGAATTGTCCTGCATGGTCAGTCATCCTGCTCGTTTCATGAACGCGCATTGGCTCAACCCTGCGCATTTGATGCCACTCGTTGAGGTCAGTCGGGCTAAGGAGACCGAACAACGTTTTATAGATGAGCTGTTCGCAGTCCTTAAAGGTATTGGGAAAGTGCCGATGCTGTGTGAGGCGGTGCCTGGCTATATTGTTCCTCGCTTGCAGGTGCTGCTCATGAATGAAGCCGCACGTATGGTCGAAGAAGGGGTTGCCAGTGCCGAAGATATTGATGTGGCTGTTCGGGTTGGACTCGGACTGCGTTATTCGGTTTTGGGAGTGCTGGAATTCATCGATTGGGGCGGCGGCGATACACTTTTCTACGCCTCCAATTACCTGTGCGACAAGCTTGATAACCGCTTTCAGGCACCTGCCGTCATTTCACGTAACATGCAAGAGCAGCGTCGTGGCTTTCAGGATGGGGTGGGGTTCTTCGATTATACGGGGGTAGATTTAACGAACTACCGCCGACAGCGCTCCGATGATTTTCTTAAGCGACTGGAGCTTTTGGAGCTGATGCCTGTGGTCAGTGACAGTCGTTGATGAGTATAGGTTTGAATACGCTCGAACGGGAGCCCCTTTATGCTCCTTGTGGGCTCTTTCCGAGGATGGCCATAATGCACGTCAGTAAATGGACAAAAAGTTTGCCGGCCCTATTGGTTGCAGTAGTGTTGGTAGGTTGTAGCGAAGCAGAGCAGGCGGATGTAGCGGACGAGAGCAGTGATACGCCGGAGGTGATTACGCTGAACTACGCTTTCTTCGCCCCGGCACAAAGCTTCCCTGCCGTTCAGATGGAGCGTTGGGCGAAGGAGGTCAATGAACGTACTAATGGGCGTGTTGAAGTTGCCCTTTTTCAGGGCGGCTCTTTACTCACCGCCAGCAACATGTACGACGGTGTACTGAATGGAGTAGCGGATATTGGGCTATCCGCTACTTCTTATGAACCGGGCCGTTTCCCTCTTATCAACTTGGCGGGCAGCCTAACGGGGCAAGAGGTCAATTCAGACATCGCCAGCCGGATGACTTACCAACTGATTCAAGAGTTTGGTGACCAAATGCCCGAGCTCGAAGATTTCAAAGTCATCACAGCCTTTACCTCAGAGCCTGCGTATTTTCAGACTATCGATCCAATTCGTCAGCTGGAAGATCTGGAGGGGTTAGAAATTAGAATCTCCGGTGATAACTCAAGAGCACTTGAGGCCCTGGGTGTAACCGCCGTCGGCATGTCGCAGGCCGATACCGGAGAGGCACTCCAATCCGGCATCATTGATGGATATGCGTCTTCTCGAGAAGTGCTGAGGGATTTACAGTTCGCGCGTCTTGCAATGTACGTGACCGATTACCCCTTAACCAACACCATATTTGCGGCGCTGATGTCGAAAGAAAAGTGGAACACGCTTCCTGATGATGTGCAGTCAGTTATCGAGGAGCTAGGGCCGGAGATGGCTGCTTTTACTGGCCAATATCTTGATGAACACATACAGCAATCGCTTGAATGGGCACAGCAAGAAGAAGGGGTTGAGGTGATAGCGCTTTCTGATGATGAGGCATCCCGCTGGAATGAGCAGCTTGCTCAGGTCAATGACGTCATTTTGTCGGAAGTAGAGCAGGAGGGGCTGCCAGCGTACGCTTTTGCAGAAAGAATGAATGAGCTGATAGAGGAGTATCGCGCTAAGGAGTAGAGGTCGGCGGGCTCATGGCAAAATGAAAGTTGCCTCGCTGCTTGTGTGATTACGATTCAACTGCAGTGTTTGCACCGGTGTTTTCCCGTAGACTTCTTTATATTGTTGGGAGAAGTGCCCAAGGCTATTAATGCCGTGTTCCAGAACAATATCGGTCACACGGCGGCCTCTGGGTGCGTCAATCAGTGCTTGGTGCACGCTTTTGATACGCTGTTGAGTAAAATACGCTTTGGGAGAGAGCCCCAGAAATTGCTGAAATCCGTACTGCAAAGTCCGTGTCGACACCCCAGCTATGTGGGTTAAAGCCGCGAGCTGTATACTCTGTTTTAAGTGCTGATCAATATGCTTTTTGGCGCTTTTTACATAGTGTGGAAGTGGCGATGCAATATCCTTTAATTCGCTGCTGTAGTTATGCTCGAACATGCCTAGCAGGCTGTCATACAGGTAGTTTGTCATCAGCTTTACTTGTTGGCACTGATCATGGTGCTTGGGGAGTGTATCGGTAAGACGGGCAAAATACTTAATAGTATCCAGCAGAAAGCCCGTACCGGGATAATGAGCGGGAAAGTAGTGGTCGAAAATAAGCGGGAAACCAAGTCGCTGTTCTAGCTGGCGTGATAGCCGTTGCTCCAGCTGATGGCGAGGTACTCGAACAATAATATTATGGCAGTTCTGCGATGTTTGAATGAGGGCATGTTGGTAGGGAGAGGTAACGGTAACGCCGCCCTGAACCATGCTTACTTGGCGGTCGTTGTAGACGATGGCTCCCTGGCCTTCAAGAGTGATACGAAAGAGATAAACGTTTGACTCTTCGGTGGGGTCGATTTCTACATTAGCGCCATATTGCAGCTCGATAATCGCCAATTGTTCAAAACTGACAGCACTTAAGCGTGATGCAAGCTTGGGGCCGTCGAACAGACGCATGCGATGTGGGCACAGATATTGGGTAACACGCTCGTGAATGGCGTCCCGTGAATCGGTGTGTAGGATGTCGTGCTTCTGAAGCAGAAACGATGTGGTACCCATGATTCACCTCAACAACACACCGGACATGGTGCTGGTTTTAGGGCATGAAGTCGGGGCTTTATCGGACGAACCGATTAATTGCACGCCGAATGCGTAGAAGCGGCAGCCGCTTACACTTAAGTAGATATATGCTAGAATAATCCACTATTTTTTTGATGGCGTGACTCATATGGTCGACAAGGATGAATTATCGTCTTCCTTTTACCCTCTTGCCGATGCCTTCCGCTCGCGTGATTTTCCTTTTTATTGGGTCGTAAGGCTGAATGCTAAATACAGTGCTGATGTTGATACGCTACTGAAACCGCATGGGCTTAGCTCGTCTAAATGGCGCATTCTCATGATCCTACATGAACATGGGCGCCTTAGCATGTCGGATATATCAGTACACGCGGCAGCCAAACTGTCAACTATAACAAAAATCGTATACCGCATGCAGGAGTCGGGTTTTCTCAAAACGGAAGCCAGTCCGCAGGATGGACGAGTCACTGAAGTGGAGCTTACCGACACTGGTGAGGAAAAATTAGGTATTGCTAGACAAGTCACTAGCCGTTTAGTGGAAAAAGCGTTTGCCGATTTTAGCAAGCAAGACATTGTCCATATCAATCAGTGCCTGAGCAGGATGTTCCAGAACCTCAACACTTTTTAGTGTTTAGAATTGCTGCTTTCGCTTTAGTCAGCGACTCGGTTCAAGCATCCATTAGTCGTAAGCTATACGTCGCAGCTCAGAGCGATAGCCTATATTCCATGCAATAGCCATCAGCTCTTTGATTATAGGGCTAATGGTTGTCGCTATTAACTATCTGATTTTTTTGATTATCGAGCCCTCTCAGTCGCCAGGTGCTATTGCTGAGTTAGGTATGCAAGGCAACCTGAGAGGTATTGGCGGCGCGGCACGTCAGTCGTAACACTCATCTGCAATCGTTATTTCTACTGCAGGTAAACACATACCATGTCGCAACCCATTGAAACCGTCGAGCCGGTTTCCCCCGCAGAAGCTGCTACTTTTAAGCCGTTATCGCTCATGATGGGCATTGCTATCAGTTTGGTCGTTTTCTTCCTACTGCCCGAGACATTAGCGTTCAATGCCCGTCTTGTGGCGGGCATCGCTATGCTGATGGCCACGTGGTGGATGACAGAAGCCATACCCATTCCGGTTACGTCGCTACTACCCTTGGTGCTCTTTCCGTTCTTTGACATTGCCTCGGTTAGTGAGACTGCCTCGCCCTATGCTCATAGCATTGTCTTTCTTGTGCTAGGGGGTGTCTTGCTAGGTTTGGCAACGCAGCGCTGGAACTTACATAGGCGCTTCGCGTTACTGACGGTTCTTACCGTCGGCACTAAGCCCGCTCAGATCGTCTTCGGCCTGATGTTCGCTAGCTGGTTTATCACTATGTGGGTGAGCAATACGGCTACCGCGGTCATCATGGTGCCGATAGGAGGCTCGATTATCGCGTTAGTGAAGTCTCTGGGTAATGGTGATGACACACCCAAGTTTTCTGCAGCGGTACTACTGGGCATTGCTTATGCCATCACCATTGGCTCCATGGCTACACTGATCGGTCAGCCGCCTATGGCGCTTATGCGTGCTTATATGGAAAACACCCACGAGCTTAGTATTGGGTTTGGGCACTGGATGCTATTGGGGGTGCCTTTCTCCACTACTATGCTGATCGCAGCGTGGTTTGTGCTTAACAAGATCGTGTTTCGTGCTGAAGTCGAGGATATTGAGGGTGGCCGCGAGATGATTGAGTCCGAACTCAAAGCCATGGGGCGGCTTTCAACGGAGGAGAAACGGGTATTGATGGTCTTCGCTGGCGCAGTTTTCTTTTGGGTTTGCGTACCGCTGATCGGTCAACTCTCTGTCGTACAATCGGCACTGCCCTGGCTGACGAATATCAACGACACTAGCATTGCCATCCTGGCAGCCATCTTGATGTTCATAATCCCGGCGACGAAGGGGCAGGGAGCGCTGCTGGAATGGAAGGCTACCCGTGATGTGCCGTGGGGTGTGCTTATTCTATTTGGAGGTGGCCTGACCTTGTCTGCCCAATTTACGGCTACCGGGCTGAGTGCCTGGGTCGGCGAAAGTGTGTCCGGTTTAGCAGGTTTTCCACCGATTCTAGTCCTGGCTGTTACCGCTTTAGTAATCATCTTATTGACCGAATTGACCAGCAATACTGCCACGGCGGCGGCCTTTTTCCCCATTATGGGGGCCATCGCCGTTGGTCTGGATATTGATCCTTTCCTGATGACTATCGTGGTGACATTTGCGGTTAGTTGCGCCTTCATGTTGCCCGTCGCGACACCTTCCAATGCCGTGGCTTTTGCGACGGGAGACCTGCCGATCAAGAGTATGATACGCGCTGGTATCTGGCTCAATGTGATCGGCCTGCTGGTGATCATCGTGGCGCTCTATACCATCGTTCCTCTTGTATTCGATGTCTCATTCTAAACAGTCTCTGCTGTTGCCGTTTAACCGCGAATTGGGTTTGACGCTTGCTCATATCTGGCTTATTTTGTTCGTATTACAAATTAATGTTCGTAATAAGAACATTAGAGGTGGTCATGTCTCAGCCCTGTATTATCCGTGTCGCCATCACGGGCAGTCTTCCGCGCAAAGAGAAAAATCCTGCTGTTCCTATTACGGTAGAAGAGCAGATTGAAAGCACTCAGGCAGCGTTCGAAGCCGGAGCTTCCATTGCCCACTGCCATGTGCGCAACGATGATCAAACACCCTCATCAGATCCAGAGAAGTTTGGTCGCTTGATGGAAGGGCTCAAGCAACACTGCCCCGGTATGATTATTCAGCTCTCCACCGGTGGTCGCTCTGGCGCGGGCGAGGCGCGTGGCGGCATGTTGCCGCTTAAACCTGATATGGCTAGCCTCTCAGTGGGTTCGAACAACTTCCCCAGCCGTGTTTATGAGAACCCACCGCAGTTGGTGGAATGGCTTGCCGATGAGATGCTCAAGTACGCTATTAAGCCTGAAATTGAGGCGTTTGATCTGTCGCATATTCATCAAGCGACCGCACTCTCCAAACAAGGCAAGCTTAAAGCACCCCTTTATGTACAGTTTGTGATGGGCGTTAAAAATGCTATGCCAGCGGACAAGCCAACCTTTGATTTCTATATTGACACGCTTAAGCGCCTTGCGCCGGATGCCCAGTGGTGTGGCGCGGGCGTTGGCGCTAATCAATACTTGGTTAACGAATGGTCGATCGCTTCTGGCGGGCACACTCGCACTGGGCTTGAGGATAACGTGCGTTTAGACCGCGATACGCTGGCGCCTTCCAATGCTGCACTGGTCGAACGCACCGTTGCCTTGTGCGACAAGTACCAGCGCCCGGTGGCTACTTGGCAGCAGGCGCGTGAGATGCTTAGATTATAAACAATACAAAAATGACAATTAATAAGCAGGAGTAAAGAGATGACAAATGCCACTGTCGTGGGTGATGCACCGGAGATTGATGAGATTAAGCGCGTTGTACAGCTGTATGTCGATGGCTTTCAGGGCGGTATAGAAAAGCTTCGGGAAGCATTTCATAAAGATGCGTGGATTTTTGCTCTGGACGCTGATGGTAAGTTGGCGACAGACTTGATTAGTGACCGTTTCGAGCGCTGGGCAGCTAGCCACCGTAAAGTGGAGAGTCGTTTTCTTGCCGTCACTCAGGCGGGAGAGGTCGCCAGCGTACTGCTAGGCTTTGATAATAGCGATAACTTGGCGGATTCCTGGGTCGATGTGATTGCCCTGGTAAAAGCCGACGGCGTCTGGAAAATTACCAGTAAAACGGCAGCCCATAGCACACGTGCAGCATGGGCAAAGCCCATCTCATAATGACAGCGTGAACGTTGGCTTTATTCAGAGAACATTGAAAACATAAGCCCCCGCAACCAGCGATTGCCTGGGTCTTGGTGAAAGCGACGATGCCAGAAGAGGTTGATCGGAATCTCAGGGAACGCTAGGGGATGCTCACGTACGGTTAACCCGAAACGTTCTCGCGTCGCCTCGGCTAATTTGTCGGTTACCGTCACCACAAGGTCGCTGCTACTGACGATATAGGGAATGGCTGCGAAATTCGGCAGCGTTAACCTGACTGGACGCACGACTCCAGCACGAGCAAGTTGTTCTTCTACAATGCCATGGCCGGTTCCCTGTGCCACAACGACGGCATGAGGAGATGTGCGAAAATCCTCGAGGCTAAAGTCGCCTGTGGCTAGTGGGTGGTCATGGCGCATCAGGCAAACATAGCGTTGTACAAATAATCGCTGTTGGTAGAAGCCTGCTCCAAGCTGTGGAATCAGGCCAACGGCTAGATCGATCTGACCCTCCTCCATCTCGTATTTCAAATTATTATGCTGGCTGCGTACAGTGCTGAGTGAAACTCCTGACGCCACTTGTGAGAAGCGTTGCAATAAACGCGGTAGAAAAACAATTTCTCCAATGTCGGTCATGTTGAGATTAAATGTGCGCTCACTCAGCGCTGGGTGAAAAACGTCGTGCAGGTTTAACGTGTTATTCATTTTTGCTAACGCATCTGCAATGCCTGGATGAAGCTGACTGGCGCGTGGTGTTGGCTGGAGCCCTTGCGAGGTGCGCTCGAAGAGTTCGTCGTCCAGTAAGTGACGTAAACGCTTTAGTGCATGGCTCACCGCTGGCTGTGTAATGCCAATGCGCAACGCAACCCCCGTTGCGTATTTTGCTCTTGATACAACAGGTCAAAAACTACCAGTAAGTTAAGGTCGATATTGGCAAGGTGAACCATCAGTATGCGCCTTGTTGCTTGTTCGACGATAGTCTATTAAAACCACAGAAAATGCTTTCAACTAATTGATTCATATTGTTATTAGCGCCATTTATAGCCTAAATGAAGGGAGCTTTGTGGTGACTGACTGTTTACACGATTAGCGTTAGGGGCAGAGCGTAGATGCTCTACATGATAAACATAACTCCCTGAGCAAAGTGAGAACATGGTAGTGGAAAATACACTAGCGAATGCACAACAAAAACGACTTTCGGTTGGCATTGTGGGCGGCGGTATCGGTGGCGTGGCCTTTGCCGTCGCGCTATCTCGCCATAATCACCTGGATATTCAACTTTTCGAGGCCGCTGGACAGTTCTCCGAAATTGGTGCCGGGGTCTCCTTTGGGCCTAATGCTGTTAAGGCCATTCAGCTGTTGGGTCTGGAGGCTTCTTATCAACGGATTGCCGACTCGTCCCCAGCGCCCTTCGAGAATGTTTGGTTTGAATGGCGTCGTGGCATCAATGACGAATATTTAACGGCCAGCTTAGCGCCAGGCGTTGGCCAATCTTCGGTACACCGTGCGGATTTTTTGGATGCTATTGTCGCCAATCTACCTGAGGGCATCGCTCACTTCGGAAAACGCTGCGTTGAGATACAGCAAGATGATGGGGGCGCAACAGCCTACTTCGATGACGGCACACACTTTACTGGCGACGTGATCATTGGCTTTGATGGTATCAAGTCAGCAGTGCGCCGCCATGTCTTACCTCCAGAGCAGTATGGCGAGATTGCTCCGTTTTGGAGCGGTACCTACGCCTACCGTGGAATGATTCCTACCGGCGAGTTAGAACTTGCCCTTGAGGCTAATGGTAGTGAGAAGCGGCTGGCACTGGTACCCCAGATGTATCTTGGCCAAGACCGCCACATTCTGACGTTCCCGGTGAAGCAGTCGCAATTGATTAACGTGGTCGCCTTTATCACCAACCGCTCAATATCTAATCCTACGTTGCCGGCGGGGGAGGAGTGGGTGCAATCCGTGACCCAAGAGGAAATGATGGGTGTGTTTGCCGACTGGGGCCCAACTTGCCAAGCGATTCTTGAATGCATTCATCAGCCAACACGCTGGGCGTTGCATGAGTTACCTGAGCTTACTCGCTACCATCGCGACCGTGTATTGATTGTCGGTGACGCTGCTCATGCATTGGTACCGCACCAAGGTGCTGGCGCTGGCCAAGCGCTGGAAGATGCCTACGTGCTGGCCAGCCTGTTAACGGATGAGGACTGTGATCGCCACAACGTATGTGGTGTGTTAGCCGCGTTTGAACAGGTGCGGCGCGTCCGTGCTTGTAAGGTACAACGTACGTCGCATGACGCCGGGGATGTCTACGAATATGCTGATGTAGGCATCGGCGACGATAAAAACAAACTGATCAAGAACCTAGAAACTCGCTTTGACTGGCTCTGGAATCACGACCCGCATGATGACGTGATGGCAGCGAGACAGAAATTAGCCACTTTGCCTTAACGACGAAGCCGTCATGGAGCCGTGTTAGGTTTTCTAACCGTGACTTATTCTTTTGTCGCAAAAGAACTCTAGCTTTATGTGCTAAGGAGACAATTGGTTATTTCTACAAATGACGGATGGGCAGTGGGTTAAGAGCATGCTGTGGCGCCTGTATCTTAATAGTTACTTGTAGGCGTCGTGTATTAAAATGCCTCACGATGATTTTTCATCGGTTTCGCCACTCAACGGTGAGTGAAACGTCCTTCAGCTAGCAGGTGACTATTTAATGCTTTGATTTGTAATATAAAAATAGGGGTTTAGTGAAGGCTGAATCAGCTTGATAGATAAATAGTTGCCTAAATCACAGTGTCGGTAATTCAAAAAAGGCAATAAGCCCCGTCTGGTGGTGATACCTCCTCGGTATGGCCAAGCACCTAAACAATATTGGTTCCGCCTTCTAACGCCAATCAAACTGATATCCAGTTAAATGATTGCCAGACGCCGGAGCTGCCATGTCAACCGTTATCCAACATATTGAGACGCTGCTAGTCGATTTGCCGACTATCCGTCCTCACAAACTTTCCATGACCACTATGGCCTGCCAAACCATGGTCATTGTGCGTATGCGTCACTCTGACGGTATCGAAGGGCTCGGTGAAGGCACCACTATCGGTGGCCTAGCCTATGGTCCGGAAAGCCCCGAGAGTATTAAGCGCAATATTGATACGTACCTAGCACCACTGCTGATCGGTCAGCCAGCCAACAATATCCATCAACTGCGCGCCCGTCTTAATCGGCACGCACGTGGCAATATGATTGCCAAATCTGCACTAGAGACAGCGTTATTAGATGCTCAGGGCAAACGTCTGGGTTTGAGTGTCTCTGAACTGCTCGGTGGTGGGCGCCAAGCACATTTACCCGTGCTCTGGACACTTGCCAGCGGTGACACCGCCAAAGATATTGACGAGGCGCTGCTGCGTTTAGAGCAGCGCCGGCATTGCGATTTCAAGCTTAAAATTGGGGCCAATCCGGTTGATCAAGACGTCAGGCATGTGGCGGCTATAAAAGAAGCCCTGGGTGATCGTGCCAGTGTTCGCGTTGACGTTAATCAAGCATGGAATGAGTCCACGGCGGTTCGGGGTATTCAGGTACTGCAGGATGCCGGCATTGAGTTAATCGAGCAGCCCATTCCCGCCCGCGAACATGCAGGTCTGGTTCGCTTAGCTAACCGCTTCAACGTACCCATGCTTGCTGATGAGGCGGTGCAGGACGCCCGTGATGGGCTAGATCTTGTATGTGATGGCTTTAGTGGTGCCTTCGCTCTGAAAATTGCCAAATCCGGAGGTATTTACGGTGTGTTAGAACTTGCTCACGTCGCTCAAGCGGCTGGCATAGGCCTATATGGCGGCACACTGCTTGAGGGAACCATAGGGACGGCCGCTTCACTCCACGCCTGGGCGACACTACCGGAAATGGACTGGGGTACTGAAATGTTCGGCCCGCTGCTATTAAAAGATGACATTGTCGTTGAACCCCTCAGCTACACCGAATTTGGGGTGAAGGTACCGCAAGGGGTTGGGCTGGGCATTACATTAGATGAAGATAAATTGGCTTATTACTCACGTAAATAACAACGTACCAGCCACCGTTTGCGTTCGCTTGTGATCCAAGAGGAGAGATTTATGCTATTTCAGGTAGAGATGACCGTTAAGTTGCCAACCGATATGCCAGCCGATCAAGCGGCCAAGATCAAAGCGACCGAAAAGGCATATTCACAAGACCTGCAGCGCCAGGGCAAATGGCGCCACTTGTGGCGAGTAGCGGGCAGTTACTCGAATGTCAGCATTTTTGACGTCGCCGATAATGCCGAATTGCAAGAGCTGGTCAGCAAGCTGCCGCTGTTTCCCTATATGGACATCAGCGTCAAGCCGCTGTGTCGTCATCCTTCCTCGGTACGTGACGACGACAGCTAAGGCCCATATGACACGCCAGTACTTACTAATAAAACAACACCCTATAACAAACTGAGGGTTTCACCATGACCGTGAAGATATTCGGCACTCCCGACGTCCAAGATTTCCTAAAAGCTGTTGCCGGCTTTGATCAGACCGATGGCAATGAGCGCGCCAAGCAGATTGTGCATCGCCTAGTCGGCGACCTGTTCAAGCTGATCGATGATTTTGATGTCACTGAGGAAGAGTACTGGGCAGCCGTCAACCTGCTCAATGCCGTGGGTAGCCAGACCCAGTTCGGCCTACTCTCCCCCGGCCTTGGTTTTGACCACTACCTCGATATGCGCCAAGACGCCATTGATGCCGAAGCCAAGCGGATTGGTGGCACGCCGCGTACCATCGAAGGACCGTTGTATGTGGCGGGTGCCCCCGAAGCGGACGGCTTTAGCCGGATGGACGATGGCCAAGACCCGGATGGCGAGACCATGTGGCTGACCGGCCAAGTGCGCGATGTGGACGGTGCGACGATTGTGGGTGCCAAAGTCGAGATCTGGCACACCAATTCGAAAGGCGGCTACTCCTTCTTTGACCCCTCACAGTCCGACTACAACCTGCGCCGCACGATCTACACCGACAGCGATGGCCGTTACACGGCGCGCAGCATTATCCCCTCCGGCTATGGGGTGCCTGAAGGCGCGCCCACGGATGTGATACTGAAGTCGCTAGGTCGCCACGGCGAACGCCCGGCGCATATTCACTACTTCGTCTCCGCTCCAGGCCACCAGCACCTGACCACCCAGATCAACCTGGCCGGTGATCCCTATACCTATGACGACTTTGCCTTCGCTACCCGTGAAGAGCTGGTCGTGGAAAGCAAGCGCATTGAAGACCCCGCAGAGATCGCCAAGCGCGACCTGGACGGCCCCTACTCCGACGTGGTTTTCGACGTCGAACTGGCCAAAACCGAAGCCCTCGAGCTCCAAGTGCGTCACGTCCGCCCACGGGCTAAAGAAGACGAACAGGATCTTGCCAGCCCGCCCGCCGGTACCACCAAGATATAACCCTTACGCCTTGATAAAGGTGGGCCTTCCCCTTGGCCCACTGTAGCGAAAACTTACAGCACGACATAATAAATACGAGGAGAGAGATCATGACCACACGGCTTGATCAGCTCGAAGCCCGCGTCCGCGGCGCCGTCCAAGACGACCCTGACCAGGGCATCTTCCGCTGCCACCGCAGCATGTTTACCGACCCCGCCTTCTTCGAACTTGAGTTAAAGCACATCTTCGAAGGCAACTGGGTGTTTTTAGCGCACGAAAGCCAGGTTGCCGAACCGGGTGATTACTTCACCACCACCGTTGGCCGCCAGCCAATTGTGATTACCCGGGATAAGCAGGGGGAACTGCATGGCCTGATTAACGCCTGTGCTCACCGGGGCGCTACTCTATGTCGGCGAAAGCGTGGCAATAAGGGCACCTTCACCTGTCCGTTCCACGGCTGGACGTTTAAAAACGACGGCCAATTACTCAAAGCCAAAAACGAAAAGGTCGGCGCCTACCCCGACAACTTTAAGCAAGAGGGCTCTCACAACCTCAAGCGGCTGCCGCGCTTTGAAAACTACAAAGGCTTCCTGTTCGGCAGTCTGAGCGACGATGTACAACCGCTGGAACAACACCTGGGTGAAACCACCAAGATGATCGACAACATTGTCGACCAAGCCCCCGACGGTCTGGAAATCCTGCGCGGAACCTCATCCTATACCTATAACGGTAATTGGAAGCTGCAGGCCGAAAACGGCGCTGACGGCTATCACGTCAGCTCCGTTCACTGGAACTACGCCTCCACCATGGAGCGCCGCAACTACGACGCGGGCGGTACTAAATCCGTGGACGCCGATGGCTGGTCCAAGAGCAAAGGCGGTTTCTACTCCTACGAAAACGGCCACGTGATGTTGTGGACGCGGCTGCTCAACCCTGAAGTGCGCCCTGTTTACCAGCACAAAGACTGGATTGAGGAGCATCTGGGTGACGCGCGAGCTGACTCCATCGTTAATCAGACGCGCAACCTTTGTCTCTATCCCAACGTCTACCTGATGGACCAGTTCTCCACGCAAATCCGCGTGCTGCGCCCCATCGCCGTGGATAAAACCGAAGTCACCATTTACTGCTTCGCTCCTAAAGGGGAGTCCGCTGAAGACCGGCGTGTACGCATCCGCCAGTACGAAGACTTCTTCAACGTCTCTGGCATGGGTACCCCCGACGATCTGGAAGAGTTCCGCGCCTGTCAAGAAGGCTACAACGGCGCGCTAGCCGAATGGAACGATCTCTCCCGTGGGGCCAAACAATGGATCGAAGGCGCTGATGAAAATGCCCAAGCGATCGACATGAAACCCCTGCTCAGTGGCGCCTCTCCGGAAGATGAAGGCCTTTACGTGATGCATCACAAACACTGGGTCGAGGAAATGCTGCGTGCCATCGACAACGAGCGTCGCCAGTTCATTGCGACTGCGTCTGCCTAAGACCGAAGGGGAGAACTGACATGAGCATCACCTACCATGAACTCCAAACCTTTTTGTACCGCGAAGGTCGCCTGCTAGATGACCGCGAGTGGGATGAGTGGCTCACGCTGTACCGCAAAGACGCCGAGTTCTGGATGCCTGCCTGGGACGACGATGACCAGCTAACTCAAGACCCGCACAGTGAGATCTCGCTGATCTACTATCCCAACCGCGAAGGGCTAGAAGATCGGGTTTACCGGATCAAGACCGAGCGCAGCGGGGCGAGCACGCCTGAGCCGCGCACCACACATCAGGTGAACAACCTCGAGATCCTGTCGCAAGACGGCGACACGGTGGAGTTACGTTTTAACTGGCACACGCTCAACCACCGTTACAAGAAGACCGACAGCTTCTTTGGTACATGCTTTTACACCCTGGACGTATCGGGCGAAGTCCCGCTGATCACAAGAAAAGTCGTGCAGTTGAATAACGACTATATCCATCAGGTTATCGACGTGTATCACGTGTGACCTGAGGAGAGAGGAGAGTTAACCATGAGTTATACCATTGCCCTCAACTTTGAGGACGGCGTGACCCGGTTCATCGGCTGTAAAGAGGGGGAAACCGTTCTCGACGCCGCTTACCGGCAAAAAGTTAACCTGCCGATGGACTGCTCTGACGGCGTATGTGGTACCTGCAAAGGCCACTGCGAACAGGGTGAATTCGACATGGGTGATGAGTACTTGGAGGATGCACTTTCTGAAGAGGAAGCCGCCGAAGGTCAGGTGCTTACTTGCCAAATGGTGCCTTCTTCGGACTGCGTTATTCAAGTGCCAGTGGCATCCACGCTGTGTAAAACACAGGTGGGCAAGGTTGAGTGCACGGTAGCAGCGGTTGAGCAACTTTCCGAAGATAGTATTGAACTAGCCGTTGATTTGGACGATGCCGAGGGTCTCGCCTTTTTGCCGGGGCAGTACATTCATATTGATGTGCCCGGTACTGAGGTGCACCGCTCCTACTCTTTCAGCTCCTTGCCAGGGGATAAGCGCGCCACTTTTTTAATTCGTAACATTCCCAATGGGGTGATGAGCGGCTATTTAACCGAGCGCGCGACGGTGGGCGAAAAGCTGACGCTGACCGGCCCGCTGGGAGGCTTCTATCTGCGAGAAGTGAAGCGCCCGGTGCTCATGCTGGCTGGAGGCACGGGCTTGGCACCGTTTCTGTCTATGTTGGCACAAATGGCCGATAAGGGCTGTGACGCGCCAATTCATATGATCTACGGCGTCAATAAAGATGGCCACCTAGTCAAAACTGACGATTTAGACGCTTTCGCCGAGAAGCTGCCTAGTTTCACTTACGCTAGCGTAGTAGTCGACCAAGCCAGCAGCCACACACGCAAAGGCTACGTGACCCACCACATGGATGCCAACGTGATGCATGACGGTGATGTCGATGTTTACCTATGCGGCCCGCCACCGATGGTTGATGCCGTCCTGAAGTATTTTGACGCTGAAGGGATCGAGCCGCAGAGCTTCCACTATGAGAAGTTCACCCCCAACCAAGTGGGAGAGTGTGTATGAGCTATCAACGTTTTGACGATCCACGTTTTCAAGATCGGGTAATGATCGTCACCGGGGCTGCTCAAGGGATTGGGCATCGGGTTGCCGAGCGTGCAGCCGCTGAAGGTGCGCGGCTGGTTCTGGTGGACCGCGCTGATGAAATTCACGAGGTTGTGGCTGAGATCAGCAAACAGGGTGGTGAAGTGATCGCAGTGCAAGCCGATTTGGAAACGTGGGATGGCGCGGAGCAAGTGATGCAGGCGACGCTCGCTAAATTCGGACATATCGATATTCTGGTTAACAACGTAGGTGGTGCGATTAACTTCAAGCCATTTACTGAGTTTAGCGAATTGCAAATTGTGGCAGAAATTAACCGCTCCTTGATGCCCACGCTTTGGTGCTGTCGCGCGGCGCTACCAAGCATGGTAGCGCAGGGCAGTGGCGTTATCGTCAATGTCTCTTCAGCGGCGACGCGGGGTATTCACCGTATCCCTTACTCGGCAGCGAAAGGTGGAGTCAATGCGATGACCGCATCGCTAGCGTTCGAGTATGCCGAGCATGGTATCCGGGTAGTCGCAACGGCACCAGGGGGCACCGAAGCACCGCCGCGGCGTATTTCACGAGGAACGCCGGAGCCTAGTAACGAGAACGAAAAGGACTGGTTTCAGGCACATATCGATCAGACCAAGCAGAGCTGCTTAATGAGCCGCTATGGCACGCTAGATGAAATGGTTGCGCCTATTTTGTTTCTTGCTTCCGATGAGGCCAGTTACATTACCGGTAGCGTACTACCTGTTGCCGGCGGAGACCTTGGTTAGCAGTTGGCTGCTTAGCATTGACCTAGATACAGATAATTCTAACTAAAGCATTAATTTATAACTCTAAGCACAATAATCTCCTGGAGCAAACCGTGAAACATATTGAGCAAGGCGTCAGCCTAAGGCATGCGCCCCGCGATTTTCTGCGCGACCTCAATGCTGACAACGCCAGTACAGGCTTAGTCGCGGGAATCTTAGGGCTCAGCGTTGGGGTCGTACACATTAGTGCCGGCACATCTGCCGGCCTAGACTCCTCCTTTATCATGATTTGGGTGATCAGTTATCTGATGATCAATGGCCTGTTTGGCTTGGTCATGCCGGCTTATTATCGATTGCCGCTGCCGATGGCTAACTCTATCCCCGGTGCACTAATGTTCGCTGCAGTCATTCCTGTGGTGGGATTGGAAGCCGCCTTAGGGGCAAGTCTCATTGCCGGGGCTATCGCATTGGTGGCCGGTTTGACAGGTGTGATGGGCATCGTGATGCGCTTAATACCGATGCCGATCGTCATGGGTATGGTGGGTGGCATGCTACTTAGTTTCGGGCTCAACATGGTTAAGCCGCTGGAGAGCGCTATTGTGCCAGCCTCCATTATGATTCTGGCTTTTTTCATCTCCGCGCGGCTCTTTCGTAAGATTCCACCACTGATTGTGGCGATGTTGGCGGGAATTCTGTACCTAATAGCGACCGGCGTTGACCTGTCCGGTATCGAAGCGACCATTCGGTTTCCCGAGTTCATTGTCCCAGAGTTCACTTTAGGCGCTTTGCTAACTTATGGTCTGCCGCTTGCCATCATCCTGATGGGAATGGAGACACCCGCTGGCGTCGGCTTAGTGAAGGGGATGGGTTACAAGGAAGTGCCAGCCAATGGGATAACGGCTGTGGGTGGCCTAGGCACTATCGTGTCAGCCTTTTTCAATTTGCACAGTACCTGTATTGCCGCACCGATGACTGGCATCTGTGCATCACCGGAGGCGGGTACTCACGATAAGCGTTGGGTAGCAGCGGTGATTGCCGGGGCTATCTTTGTGATTGCCGCACCCTTTTATGGCTATGTGATCAGCCTACTTGAGGCCACTCCGCGCTATTTTATTGCCATTATCGCTGGGCTGGCACTTATGCGTGTAATTACCTCGTCGATGGCCATCGCTTTTTCTGGCAAGAAACATGAAATCGGCGCGTTGTTCGCTTTTCTAATTGCCGCTTCCGGCATCCAGATTCTCGGTATTGGCGCTACCTTTTGGGCGTTGGTATTGGGTGTTGTCGTCTCGGCAATATTCGAAACCAAGGACTTTGATCTTATCTTCACCGGTAAGATTGCCAATAAAAGCAGCTGAACTTTCACCAACTCTGCAAATCGATAATAGTTATTCTCCTTGGCTCGTACCTATTTTTGCATTACGGCATTATTGCGAATCGCATCTGATAAAAGTGCCGGAGGGCCTGCTCCAGAAAACATTATACGTTGATTAATTATTTTTACACCTGAGGTGAGATAATGACTTTATGCAGAGCTGGTGGCTATTTAATCACTATCTTGATGTAGGGGGTTTAATAGATAATATATTTTTATATTAAGAGTTTTTTACTTACCAAAAATATGCTTCTATATGTTTAACAGTACGCGGTGAATGGTCTGGGTAAGCCACTGTTGTGCAACTGTATCGTCAAGCTGATTTGTCCAATATACTCCAACTTCAAAAGTTGGTAATTCTATAGGTATGTTCATAACCCTTGTGTCCCCGTTTTTAGCAAACATCCCAGCAACCCTGCTCGGAAGACAAGCAATAACCTCACTGTTAGGTATAATGCTAGGCAACACAGAAAAGTGGGGAATGGTAAGTGATATATGGCGAAAAATTTTCATTTTTTTTAATATATCTTCAACAATTGAGTGTCCTGTAGTGCGTGATACGCATACATGACTTTCATCGAGAAACTGTTCTAATGTAAGTAGTTCACCTATCCGTGGATGGTTTGCACAGACAAGGCAAGTGTAAAGTTCTTCGAAAATAGATAGTGAATTTACTCTTCCCTTGAGAAAGGTTAAATTTCCAATCGCTGCATCGATACGTCCTTTTAATAACCAATCTTCAACCTGATCTACTTCCATAGGAATCACTTCAATAGAAATGCTAGGCGCTATATCCCGGAAGTTTTGCATTAAAATAGGAAGGAGAAATACCTCTCCTAAATCTGATAATGCAATTCTGAATGTTCGTTGAGAAAGTAGGGGGTTAAACTCTCTGGTTGATGCAATTGCTAGTTCGATATTCATTAAAGATGTACGAAAAGTGTCGTAAAGTTTATCTGCCGAAAAGGTGGGTTGCATTCCATCTCGTGTTCGATGAAACAAAGGATCGTTCAGAAGAGCGCGAAGTCGGGATAGTGAATAGCTGATTGATGGCTGTGTTAGATGCACTCTTTTTGCGGCTCCACTTACACTGCCAGTCTCATATATAGCTAAAAATATTTTAATGAGATTTAAGTCGACTTTGGGGTTCATTACGACCTGCCTTCTGTATAGATAGTATCTATATAAAGTAGCAAAAAGTATTGATTTGTTCAAATAAATAACCAGTGATATGTTTGAGTTAAACAAAATAAATGAGATTTATCCTAGTGGAAAAAACATCATATCCAACTGTAAAAGATGCTGTTTATCAAATTCTTAGAGAACACGGAGTTAGCAAGGTATTTGGTAATCCTGGTTCCAATGAGCTTAGTTTTCTCAAAGATTTCCCAGCCGATTTTGAGTACATTTTGTGCCTGCATGAAGGCGTCGCAATAGGTATGGCTGAAGGCTACGCTCAGGCCACAGGATTGCCAGGATTCGTTAACTTGCATGCCGCGGCGGGTACTGGGAATGCTATGGGTGCTTTAAGCAACTCAGTGAATTCACATGCCCCACTCGTGGTTACCGCTGGTCAACAGGCTCGAACGATGGTTTATTCCGACCCGTTGCTGAAGAATTCGAGTGCGATCATGTTGCCAATGCCACTAGTGAAGGGCAGCTATGAACCCCTTAGTGCCCAAGAAGTGCCCCATGCCATTAGTCGTGCACTGCACTGCGCTATGTCCCCGGCTAAGGGCCCTGTTTATGTCTCTATTCCCTATGACGATTGGGACCAACACATCGCGCATGATGCCCTTCACCTAGCTAAACGTAAGGTTGTCCATTTTGGCGCCCCTCGTATAGACGAGATTCAGCCGTTATTGCAAGCGCTGGATCAAGCCTCCAATCCCGTGCTAGTACTCGGGCCTGAAGTAGACGCACAGCGTTGTAATAACAAAGCTGCTCTGCTCGCTGACAAACTACACGCCCCAGTTTGGGTGGCGCCATCTGCGCCTCGCTGCCCGTTCCCAACTAATCATCACTGTTTCGCAGGAATACTCCCTGCCGGTGAAGCGAGCCTTGCAAATAAGCTACATGGACACGACCTGATTGTAGTCCTTGGGGGCCCAGTTTTTCGTTATCATCAGAATGACCCTGGCGACCTGCTTCCAGAAGGTGCGAGCTTGTTCTTGGTGACTGGCGATGCGCAAGAAGCAGCCAGGTCACCGGTTGGCGATGCCATTGTGGCTAATGTTGATGCCGTACTGTCTTGCCTTTTAGAAAGTACGAGAGAGCGATCAAGTAACTGCCCTGATTTTCGCAGGACTATTAAGCGTCTTGAGGTTAATCACAGCCAGCTTGACGCTTGCGCTATCTTCGACATAGTGGATGCTATGGCACCTAGCAATACTGTCTACTTAAATGAAGCCACATCTACTATTGCCACATTATGGGAAAGAGTCAGCATGACGGAACCTGGTAGCTACTACTTTGCGGCTGCTGGAGGTCTAGGTTTTGCTATGCCTGCTGCCCTCGGCGTAAAACTGGCAAACCCGAGACGACCAGTCGTTGCCTTCATCGGGGATGGCTCCGCCCACTACAGCATAACGTCGCTGTGGACAGCGGCAAGATATCAGATTCCCGTTATCTTCGTCATCATCAATAACAGTGGATACGGCGCGCTGAAGTGGTTCAGCCAACAATTTAAGACTCAAAATGTACCTGGCATCGAAATAGATGGTGTCGACTTCGTGCGACTGGCAGAGGGGTACGGCATTGAGGCTCATAAGGTCTCAACCCGCATAGAATTCTCCCAAGTTTTCGACAACGCTATTACAGGTAATGTGCCTGTACTCATCGAAGCTACGATTGAGAGAGTTTAAGAATGTCTCGCCTAAATAAAATTCACAACATAAAAGGCATGCGTCGGGCGGCCCAGGCTCGTCTTCCTAAGATTGTCTTTGATTATCTTGAGGGTGGGGCAGAAGATGAATGCGATCTAACTGAAAATAACATCAGTTATGACCGGTGGAAGTTCAAGCCCCGCCGCTTAGTCGATCTTTCCACGGTTGACCCAACGACGACAATTCTAGGTAGTCCGGCGTCGTTTCCTGGTGTAGTCGCCCCGACAGGCCTGAATTCATTATTTTGGCCAAATGGTGATATCGCTCTGGCTCGTGCTGCCGCTCGTGTGGGTATTCCCTTTGTGTTATCCACAGCGTCAAATGACTCGCTTGAAACTGTCGCAGCGCAAGCCGATGGAGAGCACTGGTTTCAGCTCTATGTAATTGAGAAGACACTAGCAACGAGCTTGGTTAAACGAGCCAAAAATTTGGATTACAGTAAGCTGATTATTACGACAGATGTCGTATTTAACGGTAAGCGTGAAAGGGACCTAAAGAATGGCTTTGGTTTACCTATGCGCTACAATCTAAAAACGATTTTCGATGGTATCACCCACCCGGCTTGGGCGATGGATTACTTAAAACATGGTACTCCTAAGCTTGGCAACTTATCCAATGAAGAGCTTTCTCCTGAGGCACGGGCTGCTTTACTTCGTCGATCTATGGATGCCGCTTTTACCTGGAATGATCTAGCGACGATCCGCGATTTGTGGCCCGGCCAAATCATTTTAAAGGGTATATTACACCAGGAAGATATTGAAAAATGCCAGCAATATGGCATTGATGGAGTCGTTCTTTCAAATCATGGTGGACGGCAGCTAGATACAACGATAAGCCCTGTGGATGCACTTGCAAAAATAAGCTCGCAAACCCTTGATAGGCATATTTTAGTGGATGGCGGGATCCGTCGAGGAAGAGATATTGCCAAAGCTAAAGCGCTTGGGGCGTCCTCGGTATTAATTGGACGTGCTGTTCTTTACGGACTCGCTGCGGCAGGCGAGGAGGGCGCGTTTAAAGCGCTGACTATTCTCAAGGAGGAGTTTGAAGGATGTATGAAGCAATTGGGTTGCTCCACCGTGAATCAGTTAAACAGCGATTTAGTTGAACATGCCTCTCAACAATAAAGCAGTAGGAGTATTTAATTTATGAAAATTGTAGATGTCAAAGCGACGGCGGTTAATGTGCCGGCAGAGTTTTCTTCCTGTGGCAAAACTAAAACAGCCACACTAGGCATTTGCGTGGTGGAGGTGACTACGGATGATGGCCTAGTCGGCGTGGGTATGACGGCTATTACGGAAGAAGAAGTCATCGCATTTACCATCAACAATATTATTGCACCTGCAATAATCGGTGAAGATCCACTTTGTACAGATAGAGTCTGGAATAAGTTATATTGGCTGCTAACACCGCGTGGCCAATCAGGTTATGCCTGCCATGCGATAGCAGCTGTGGACATTGCATTATGGGATATCAAGGGCCAAGCGCTAAGCCAGCCAATCTGGAAGCTATTAGGAGGCGCCCGGGACAAAGTTATCACCTACGCGACCATCGGTTTTGACTTCTTTGATAATGATCAGTTGGGAGAGGTCGCAAAAACGTGGCAGTCAAAAGGATTTAACAAGTTTAAAATGGTCGTGGGCCATAATGCACTTAAACGCCGCGACGAGCCCAGGCCGGTATTAGAAGCCGTTCGTAACGATGTCCGTCGAGTCGAAATCCTCAGGGAAACAATAGGCGAAGAGGCTGAGATTTTCATTGATGCCAACTGTAACCTTGACCCTTATCACGCCGCTTGGTTGGCTGAACGGGTTGAAGAGTACAATATATCTTTCTTTGAAGAGCCGTTAATCGGTAATGATCCCCAGCAGCTAAACCAACTGCGTTCTCGAACTCGCATTCCATTAGCCGGCGGTCAGAATGAAGGACAGTCGTCAAAATTTAAGCAGCTGCTGCTAAACGACTCTCTAGATATTCTGCAGCCCAATGTAGCCATTAGTGGTGGCTATACACAGTGTGCCAAGATTGCGGGTATGGCGGAAGCGTTTAACACCGGTATAGACAATGGGGGCGCATGGCCTTTCCATAATCTTCATCTACATGCTGGTGTAAGAAACGGTGGAATGGTCGAATACCATATTTTCGCCGTCAAATGTTTGGAACAAATTTTCACTGGTTTACCAAAACCGGAGAACGGTTTCCTGCACGCTCCCAGTGGGCCAGGTCTTGGCTTTACATTAAAGCAAGATGCATTAAAAGAACTTGCCCAGATGCCGACTTCACGAGGAATGGGAAAGTAATTACTAAGCGTTAGCCCGCACTGGATAATCATTCAATAATAATAGGAAAATAATTATGAAGCCTCTTATGACTGCTCTCTTAACAACGGTAGCGATGACAACCGCCTCTACAGGACTCGCAGCGGAAAGTTATCCAGCCCAACCTATCCGGCTGATTGTTCCTTTTGGCGCGGGTGGTGGAACTGATGGTTTGGCTCGTGCTATTCAGCTATTTGCTAATAACAATAATCTGCTCCCAGAGCCCATTGTGGTGGTCAATGCCCCAGGGGCGGGTGGCGCCGTGGGTACGCGACAGTTGTTAGCATCGGACCCTAACGGCTACACCATTTTGCAAATACACCAAGAAATGTTCGCTGCGTCCGCCATTGAGCGTGTCAATTACACGCCAGAAGATTTTGAACCCATCATACAAGTTAGCGAAGCTTGTATGTTTGTTGCGGTTAATGAGGACTCTCCCTATACCAATCTAGATGAGATGTTCAGTGATATTAACGAGAATCCTGGCGATTTCCGTCAGGCGGACGATATTGGCGGAGCTACTCACTTTCCTTCCGCACAGCTGATGAATGCAGCAGGCGTTCAGTGGCCGATTGTTCCAGCCGGCGCAACGTCAGCCCGTTTTACCTCATTGCAAGGTGGCTTTACACAAATGGCGTTGCTCTCCCCTCTATGGTTAGAGCGGGCGGCGGGGAAAATACGGCCCCTTGCGGTATTAGGGGATGAGCGTTATGACTTTGCGCCAGATTTGCCAACGGCCAAAGAGCAAGGATATGACGTAACCGCTTGCTTAAACAGACGTTACTGGGCACCTTCGGGCACCCCACAAGCACATGTTGACATATTGGCGGATACCATTGAAGCAGCAGCCAACAGCGAAGAAGTGCAGGCATATCTAGCAGAGTCTGGTGAAGTATTAAAAATTGTTAGGGGTGAAGAACTCAGAGATCTTATCGATAACGAGTATGCGTCATTTGTGGAAGTAGCAGATGCTGTAAAAGGTAGCTTGTCCAATTAACTAGTAATAAGTAATAAGTGGAAAGTGGAAGTAGGTATACACCTATTTCCGCTTTATGGCACAACCCTTTGGAGAGCCCAATGATCACTATATTCAGGCTCCGATATGAAATAAGTTTTTTAGTCCTATCGTTAACGATAGGCGTATTAATTTTAATTGGCGCAAGAGGGCTTCCGGAGCCCACGTACGAGCCTATGGGAGCTGCTGCTTTTCCAAGTGGTATAGCCTTTATTACTATCTTTCTAGTTGTTTTTAAAGTGTTACGGATCTTTGCTGAAAAGGAAAAAAAATTAATTGTTGAGGATGATGAAGAAAGTCAGTTTAGCTTGCTAAAATCTTTTGGTATGCTGCTTATTTTTATCATTTTTGTGGTCTTAGTTTGTTTTTTTAACATTAGATTTTGGATAAGTGCATTTCTGTTTATGTTGTTGGCAATAGCCTTTCTTAAAAAGCCTAGCAGCTTAAGAAACTTTGCTATTCAGAGCGTGGTTATAATGGCTTTCTCGCTCATGTTGGATTACGTCGTGACCGAGATTTTGTATTTCAGCTTTTGATGTTATTTTAATAGGCGGTAATTATGATTGGCGCATATCTTGAAGTCTTTTCTCTATCGGGAATAATGTGGGTGCTTATTGGCACTGTAGTGGGAATATTAATCGGCTCAATACCAGGCTTGTCGGGTGCGATGGTGATCGCTTTAGCACTGCCAATGACTTATTACATGCAAGCAACAGATGCCCTTATACTGCTGGTTGCCATGTACATTGGTTCAACAACAGGGGGGTTGATCAGTGCCACCTTGATGCGAATGCCAGGCACTGAATCGGCCATAATGACGACGCTAGATGGTTTCCCCATGGCGCAACGAGGCGAGCCGGCACGTGCTTTGGGACTTGGCGTTATCGCTTCTTTTATAGGTGGTATGTTCGCATGGCTGGTGTTAACGACGTTATCGCCACTGCTTTCGACCTTAGCAGTTCGGTTCGGCCCTTATGAAATTTTTTCCATGACCGTGGTGGCTCTTACACTCATTGCTGCTATTTCTAAAGGAAGTTTCATGAATGGGCTTCTTGCCGCCGCGCTGGGTGCTTTGTTTGCGCTACCTGGTATTGATCCTATCTCAGGGTCGTTAAGGCTGACGTTTGGCGTCGCAGAATTAGACAATGGCTTTAATTTATTACCCGTTATGTTGGGTCTTTTAGTTCTGGGCCAAGTGTTGATCGATAGCGGTAATAAAAGTAACAGTATTACCCAAAAGAAAAGTAGCTCTAAGAAGGTAACCTTTAGCGCCAAAGACTTTAAAGAAAATCGATGGAATTTTTTAAGATCTTCCATTATTGGCACCTGGATCGGTATTCTTCCGGGAATTGGGGGTACGACTGCCTCAATTGCTTCCTATTCTGTAGCTAAAGGATTTTCAAAGAATCCCTCAAAGTTTGGCAGTGGTTGCAGTGAAGGTATTGTCGCCGCTGAGTCGGCTAATAATGCCGGAACTGTAGGGTCTTTGGTGCCGCTTATTACACTAGGGATACCTGGTTCAGTGGTGACCGCTATTCTTTTAGGTGCGATGGTAATGCACAATTTGAATCCTGGACCTCTCCTGTTTGTCCAAAATCCGGGGGTCGCCTATACCATTATTGCAGGAGTGCTGTCAGCCAATATCATCATGTTAGTGGTTATGTGGTTTGCTACTCCATTGATTTCTCGGATGATGTATGTTGATAAAGCTTGGCTTTTACCTCCAATTATTATCTTCTGCTTTATCGGTGCCTACTCAGTATCAGGCCGATTTTTTGATGTTTTAGCGATGAGCGGGTTTGCCTGTTTAGGTTATATTCTGGTTCGCGCAAAAGTTCCACTTGGCCCATTAATCATTGCTTTCATTTTGACACCAATGGCTGAAGAGAGTCTACGCAGCGGGTTAGTGGTATATGGCAATAGCTATTTACCTCTGCTGACGCGACCAATACCACTGTTTTTTATCGCTATCTCGATTATCACTGCGGTATGGGCAGTTTGGTCTGAAATTGGTCAAACTCGAAGAGAAAAACAAACACTTTAATCTATTACTAATAAAAATTAGAAGGAGAAAATATAATGAGTAAGTTCTTTTGCACAGAAATGTTCAGTAATAAGGTCTACTTAAATGAGTGGTGTGAATCCACAGGAGGCGCCAGTGACGTTGTTGAGCCAGCAACAGGCCATGTTTTAGCTAAGATTGCGCTAGGGAGTGGTGATGACATTCGCTCAGCTGTTACGGAAGCAAAGAAGCAGCAACCCCATTGGGCTAAACTACCATTTGATCAGCGAGGCAAGATTTTACGCCGAGCAGCAGAACTGATTCTCCAGCACAAAGATACGTTTATCGAGTGGAATATTCGAGAGTGTGGCTCTATTGCTCCCAAGGCCGAAGCTGAGCTGTATGCTGCCCACGAGCAACTGAACATGGCGGCTGCAATGACGATGCAGCCCGACGGTATCACATTGCCCTCTACTGTCGCCGGTCGACGCAATACTTGTCGACGTGTCCCGTTGGGAGTAGTGGGAGTTATCACACCCTGGAATTTCCCGTTGCTGTTGGCTATGCGTTCTGTGGCCCCAGCTCTAGCCGTGGGTAATAGCGTTGTCCTAAAACCGGACCCTCAGAGCGCAGTAACTGGCGGCCTACTTATTGCCAGGCTTTTCGAGGAGGCTGGTCTTCCCGCTGGTATTTTACACGTACTTCCAGGCGGTGCTGAGGCTGGAGAAGCTTTGGTGGAGCATCCGATGACCGCTATGATTTCTTTCACCGGTTCAACCAACGTGGGTAAAAAGATAGGTAGAACTTGTGGAGAGTTACTCAAAAAGTCCGCTTTGGAATTGGGGGGAAACAACGCATTTATTGTGCTTGATGATGCAGATATAGAAGCAGCGGCATCACATGGGGCGTGGGGAGCCTATCTCCATCAGGGCCAAATTTGCATGCAGTCTGGCAGACACTTCGTTCATCACAGTGTTGCCGAAGAATATATCAGCAGATTAGCCGAACGTGCCGAGCGACTTAGGGTCGCAGATCCCTATCTTGGTGCCTCGGATATTGGCCCTTTAATTAACGCAAGTCAGCTTGCAAAAATTAATAAGATTATTGCTGAAACTCTAGATGCTGGCGCTAAGTTAGTCACCGGTGGCCACAGCCATGATCAGTTTTATCGGCCCACTGTGTTGAGTAATGTGCGTATCGATATGCCTGCTTGCCAGCAGGAGTTATTCGGCCCGGTGGCGCCAGTGATTACTTTCTCTAGCGAAGATGAACTGGTAGAGATGATAGCTGCTTCACCCTACGGGCTGGCAGCCGGTATTCACTCACGCTCCATCGGTCGCGCTATGAAGCTTGCCGAGAGAATCCCCGCTGGCATGATCCATGTTAACGACCAAACCGTTAACAATGAGTTTCACGTTCCCTTTGGGGGCTTCGGGGACTCTGGGAATTCAGGTCGTTTCGGCGGCCCTGCTAATTTAGAAGAGTTCACGAAATCCCAATGGGTAAGCGTAATAGACACCCCGGTTTGCTACCCTTTCTAAGCACAACAGTAAAAACGAAGAGGCCACAACGCTTTCTTTAAGAGGTTGTGGTCTTTTTTAATAAGCTGCTGTCCCCGTCTGTCAAGCATACGCCTCGCTGAGACTCCCAAGTGGTTTGCTGCGGGAAGCCGTTGCCTCCTTGCACCGTTCCTGCTTTTCTTTGTATGGGTTTTTTGTGCATGCCTGCTTTCCACAGTCCCTTTATCCTTTTGTCGCAAGTTGAAATCAATTGATACTCCTTTGAAGCAGAACAGATGAACGTTATGCCTCTCGAGAGCCGTTATATCGGTTTAAAGGATAAGTGAATGATGAGGCTGTCTGGAGAACGCTAGCAGGCTCATCATTGTTTTTGTATTTTTTTCTTTTTAAAACATTTAATTATAATTTTTATGGCAGTATCTCTTTGGGATCGGAAAGGAAAGACATAAGCTCATTTGAGATACCTATGAAGTATGGACAGGAACTCAAACGATATTGGTCGAGTAGCTGTGACCTGATTGATATTAATAGCGAGCACAACAACAACCGTCGTCCTTTGGCCCTAGATAGACGTAATCCAATCTTCCTCTGAATGCACTAACGCTATCGCCGGGCATCAAGACAACGATAAAAAACCAACGATAGGGTTTCACCATGACCGTGAAGATATTCGACACTCCCGACGTCCAAGATTTCCTAAAAGCTGTTGCCGGCTTTGATCAGACCGATGGCAATGAGCGCGCCAAGCAGATTGTGCATCGCCTAGTCGGCGACCTGTTCAAGCTGATCGATGATTTTGATGTCACTGAGGAAGAGTACTGGGCAGCCGTCAACCTGCTCAATGCCGTGGGTAGCCAGACCCAGTTCGGCCTACTCTCCCCCGGCCTTGGTTTTGACCACTACCTCGATATGCGCCAAGACGCCATTGATGCCGAAGCCAAGCGGATTGGTGGCACGCCGCGTACCATCGAAGGACCGTTGTATGTGGCGGGTGCCCCCGAAGCGGACGGCTTTAGCCGGATGGACGATGGCCAAGACCCGGATGGCGAGACCATGTGGCTGACCGGCCAAGTGCGCGATGTGGACGGTGCGACGATTGTGGGTGCCAAAGTCGAGATCTGGCACACCAATTCGAAAGGCGGCTACTCCTTCTTTGACCCCTCACAGTCCGACTACAACCTGCGCCGCACGATCTACACCGACAGCGATGGCCGTTACACGGCGCGCAGCATTATCCCCTCCGGCTATGGGGTGCCTGAAGGCGCGCCCACGGATGTGATACTGAAGTCGCTAGGTCGCCACGGCGAACGCCCGGCGCATATTCACTACTTCGTCTCCGCTCCAGGCCACCAGCACCTGACCACCCAGATCAACCTGGCCGGTGATCCCTATACCTATGACGACTTTGCCTTCGCTACCCGTGAAGAGCTGGTCGTGGAAAGCAAGCGCATTGAAGACCCCGCAGAGATCGCCAAGCGCGACCTGGACGGCCCCTACTCCGACGTGGTTTTCGACGTCGAACTGGCCAAAACCGAAGCCCTCGAGCTCCAAGTGCGTCACGTCCGCCCACGGGCTAAAGAAGACGAACAGGATCTTGCCAGCCCGCCCGCCGGTACCACCAAGATATAACCCTTACGCCTTGATAAAGGTGGGCCTTCCCCTTGGCCCACTGTAGCGAAAACTTACAGCACGACATAATAAATACGAGGAGAGAGATCATGACCACACGGCTTGATCAGCTCGAAGCCCGCGTCCGCGGCGCCGTCCAAGACGACCCTGACCAGGGCATCTTCCGCTGCCACCGCAGCATGTTTACCGACCCCGCCTTCTTCGAACTTGAGTTAAAGCACATCTTCGAAGGCAACTGGGTGTTTTTAGCGCACGAAAGCCAGGTTGCCGAACCGGGTGATTACTTCACCACCACCGTTGGCCGCCAGCCAATTGTGATTACCCGGGATAAGCAGGGGGAACTGCATGGCCTGATTAACGCCTGTGCTCACCGGGGCGCTACTCTATGTCGGCGAAAGCGTGGCAATAAGGGCACCTTCACCTGTCCGTTCCACGGCTGGACGTTTAAAAACGACGGCCAATTACTCAAAGCCAAAAACGAAAAGGTCGGCGCCTACCCCGACAACTTTAAGCAAGAGGGCTCTCACAACCTCAAGCGGCTGCCGCGCTTTGAAAACTACAAAGGCTTCCTGTTCGGCAGTCTGAGCGACGATGTACAACCGCTGGAACAACACCTGGGTGAAACCACCAAGATGATCGACAACATTGTCGACCAAGCCCCCGACGGTCTGGAAATCCTGCGCGGAACCTCATCCTATACCTATAACGGTAATTGGAAGCTGCAGGCCGAAAACGGCGCTGACGGCTATCACGTCAGCTCCGTTCACTGGAACTACGCCTCCACCATGGAGCGCCGCAACTACGACGCGGGCGGTACTAAATCCGTGGACGCCGATGGCTGGTCCAAGAGCAAAGGCGGTTTCTACTCCTACGAAAACGGCCACGTGATGTTGTGGACGCGGCTGCTCAACCCTGAAGTGCGCCCTGTTTACCAGCACAAAGACTGGATTGAGGAGCATCTGGGTGACGCGCGAGCTGACTCCATCGTTAATCAGACGCGCAACCTTTGTCTCTATCCCAACGTCTACCTGATGGACCAGTTCTCCACGCAAATCCGCGTGCTGCGCCCCATCGCCGTGGATAAAACCGAAGTCACCATTTACTGCTTCGCTCCTAAAGGGGAGTCCGCTGAAGACCGGCGTGTACGCATCCGCCAGTACGAAGACTTCTTCAACGTCTCTGGCATGGGTACCCCCGACGATCTGGAAGAGTTCCGCGCCTGTCAAGAAGGCTACAACGGCGCGCTAGCCGAATGGAACGATCTCTCCCGTGGGGCCAAACAATGGATCGAAGGCGCTGATGAAAATGCCCAAGCGATCGACATGAAACCCCTGCTCAGTGGCGCCTCTCCGGAAGATGAAGGCCTTTACGTGATGCATCACAAACACTGGGTCGAGGAAATGCTGCGTGCCATCGACAACGAGCGTCGCCAGTTCATTGCGACTGCGTCTGCCTAAGACCGAAGGGGAGAACTGACATGAGCATCACCTACCATGAACTCCAAACCTTTTTGTACCGCGAAGGTCGCCTGCTAGATGACCGCGAGTGGGATGAGTGGCTCACGCTGTACCGCAAAGACGCCGAGTTCTGGATGCCTGCCTGGGACGACGATGACCAGCTAACTCAAGACCCGCACAGTGAGATCTCGCTGATCTACTATCCCAACCGCGAAGGGCTAGAAGATCGGGTTTACCGGATCAAGACCGAGCGCAGCGGGGCGAGCACGCCTGAGCCGCGCACCACACATCAGGTGAACAACCTCGAGATCCTGTCGCAAGACGGCGACACGGTGGAGTTACGTTTTAACTGGCACACGCTCAACCACCGTTACAAGAAGACCGACAGCTTCTTTGGTACATGCTTTTACACCCTGGACGTATCGGGCGAAGTCCCGCTGATCACAAGAAAAGTCGTGCAGTTGAATAACGACTATATCCATCAGGTTATCGACGTGTATCACGTGTAATAGATAGAGGTGAGACAGGGACGTCGCTTACTGCGGTACTAATATAGCCAACAACAACTCAACCCTGGCGAAACTATAATGAAAACATTTAACAAGGCCTCTCTAGCGATGTTTCTTAGTACCACTGCCATGCTGTCAGCAGGAGGTGTCGTCGCCAATGAAGATCCAGTGAAACTTGGCTTGATGCTTCCTTATTCAGGTACTTACACCGCGCTTGGAGAGGCCATCACTAACGGCCTGAAACTGGCCATCGAACAAGAGGACGGTCAACTGGGTGGCCGTAATGTGGAATACATTGAACTAGATTCGGAAGCTGATCCATCTAAAGCGCCTCAGAACATGAGCCGTTTAGTCAATGGCGACAATGTTGATTTTGTGATTGGCCCCGTACACTCCGGCGTTGCCATGGGCATGCTGCGAGTGGCTAAACAGACCGGTGCGATCACTATCATTCCGAACGCGGGCCTGGGAGCCGCTACTAATCAACTCTGCATGCCTAATGTATTTCGAACATCGTTCAGTATGTGGCAAGACAGCTACCCGATGGGCAAAGTGGCCTACGATCAAGGGCATCGAAAGATTGTAACCATCACCTGGGATTACGCTGGCGGAAAGGAAGATCTCGCTGGTTTTGAGGAGGCCTTTACCGCTGAGGGTGGTGAGATCGTTGAACAAATTCTAGTGCCATTCCCCAGTACTGAATTTCAGAGTTACTTGACGCAAATTGCCAGCCTTGAGCCGGACGCTGTTTATACTTTCTTCGCGGGCGGTGGTGGTGTCAGTTTTGTTCGGGATTATGCTTCAGCAGGCCTGAAAGAAAGCATACCACTGCTAGGCTCAGGCTTCCTTACCGAAGGTAATTTATCCGCTTTAGGTGATTCAGGCGAAGGGGTTATGACTACGCTGCACTACGCCGAAACCCTTGAAAATGAACAGAATCAAACATTCGTTTCAGCCTACGTAAATGCTTACGGTGAAATGCCTGATACCTATGCAGTACAGGGCTACGACACCGGGATGATGTTGGTTCAGGCACTCTCCGTTCTCGAGGGGGATACCTCAGATCAAGAGCGCTTGATTGATGCATTAGCCAATGTTGAATTAGCGAGCCCGCGTGGGCCCTTGAGCTTCTCCGACTCTCACCACCCTATTCAAAATGTGTATCTACGCGAGATTCGCGATGGTAAGCACGAAGTTGTCAGCATCGCTTCCGAGAATCTAGAAGTACCTGACGAAGCCTGCCAGATGTAGCCACATCTGTATGTACTCTGGGGCGGGCGTGACCCGCGCCTAACTCTGATTCTCGGAGGGATCTTATGGATCTCGCATTTTTCAGCGTACAGCTACTTAACGGTCTGCAGTACGGCCTGCTGCTTTTTTTGATTGCCAGCGGTTTGACGTTGATTTTCGGCATCATGGGAATCATCAATTTGGCTCATGGCGCCATGTATATGATTGGTGCCTATTTGGTTTACGACCTTACCCTACGGCTGGGCAATTTTTGGCTGGCCATTATGGCAGCTATCCCCATCGCTATTGCATTGGGTCTTATCATTGAGCGCCTGTTTCTGGATACGCTTTATAAGCGCGATCACCTCTATCAAGTGCTACTGACCTTCGGGCTAATTTTAGTGCTCAACGAAGCGCAGCGGATTATCTGGGGTGGGAATGTGCATCGTGTTGCGGTGCCTGCGCCGTTTGATACCAGTATTCAATTGACCGACAACCTGCAGTACTCGGTATATCGTCTCTTTGTGATGGGCGTCTGCTTAGCGTTAGCTGGGGTGGTTTATTGGGTTATGCGCCATACACGGCTGGGTATCATCATTCGCGCCGGCGCGGTTAATCGCGACATGGTTGAAGGGTTAGGAATCAACGTCCGCACTCTCTTCACGATTATCTTTAGCGTGGGAGTGGCGCTTACCGCTTTCGCGGGAATGATCGCCGCGCCGCTCACATCGATTGCACCGGGCATGGGCGATAGCATTCTCATCACTTGTTTTGTGGTCGTCGTTATCGGCGGTATTGGTTCTATTAAAGGGGCCTTTTGGGGAGCCATTATTATTGGCATGGCTACCACCTTCGGTGCGGTGCTGATCCCAAGCCTTGCCAGTATGGTGATCTATCTGATTATGGCAGCGGTATTGCTGGTCAAGCCGCGTGGCTTTTTCGCGTGAGGAGAATAAGAAATGTTACATAGATATCCCAAGCGCGTTGCGTTCATTATGCTGACTTTAACGGCGTTGGTAGCTGCTTTTCCTCTATGGGGAGAAACCGTATTCGGTAACCAAGCCAACTTCATGTTAGAGAAACTAACCCTCATGTTAATCCTGGCGCTGTTTGCCATGAGCCTGGATCTGTTGGTTGGCATCGTGGGCTTGGTCAGCCTGGGACATGCGCTTTTCTTCGGTTTGGGAGCTTATACCCTTGCGTTAGCCAGCCCCGATTTTAGTCCGACGTCAATGTGGTGGATGCTGCCGCTGGTCATAGGTGTTTCTGCTTGTATCGGCTTAATAGTCGGCGTGCTGGTAATCCGTACCAAAGGCATCTTCTTTATTATGACTACCCTGGCATTTGGCCAGATGCTCTATTACTTCATCAGTACGTCTCAGTTTGCTGGAGGCACTGATGGCGTCTTTATTATGTTCCGGCCCAGCGTCGCGATAGGCGAGCACACGTTGGTAGATCTTGATAACCCTTATAGTTTTTTCTACTTCTGTTTGGGCATGTTGTTGGTCGGATACTTCTTTTTACGCTGGCTGACACGCTCCTACTTTGGTCAAGTGCTCGACGGTATTCATGACAATGAGCATCGTATGCAGGCCTTAGGCTATGCCACCAGCGGGTACAAACTGGTTGCCTTTGTTATCGCTGGGGTGATGGCGGCAATTGCTGGCATGTTAGCCGCCATGCAGTACGGCTTCGCTAATCCAGCACAGCTTGGCTGGCATACCTCTGGCGAAGTGCTAATGATGCTTATTCTAGGCGGCATGGGTACCGTCTTTGGCCCCATTCTAGGTGCCTTCGCTTACGAAATTCTGCTTTATCTCTATGAGCATATAACTACCCACTGGCCGATCCTGATGGGGCTGACCATTATCATCGCCGTACTGGTGCTTCCACGGGGTATTGCGGGCTTGATTATCGCACCGCCCTGGCAGCGCAAGCGCCAAACAGTCTCTGAAATAGGGTCTAAACAAGAGAAAATACCACTAGCTGTCGCCTCTCTACCTGCTACAAAGTGTAAGGAGAGCTAAGCCGTGCGCGATGAAATTGTCTTGGCAACCCATGGTTTGACCCGGCGCTTTGGTGGTTTAGTAGCGGTTAACGAGGTTGATTTTGATGTTAAGGCCCATGAGATTCACGCCATCCTGGGGCCGAACGGGGCGGGTAAAAGCACCCTTATTAACTTGCTATCTGGCGAGATACCTCCCTCGGAAGGAAAGGTGCTTTATCACAATCAGCCGATTCAGGGAAAAAGCGCACGCCAGATCGCCCGCATGGGTATTGGCCGCAGCCACCAAAAGACCAACATCTTCCCTCGCCTCAGTTGCCTGCAGAACTGCGAACTGGCTGCGCGTATCCATATGGGGGGCGTTTTTGGTAGCTGGCGTTCGCGTCAAACCGCACAGCAGGTGAGCGAGCGAGCTCAGGAGGTGCTGGATACTTGTCAACTGAACCACCGCGCTTACACGACGGCGTCATCCATGAGTTATGGCGAACAGCGCCAACTGCAGATTGCGATGGTGCTGGCGACGGCGCCGTCGCTGATGCTACTCGATGAGCCGATGGCGGGGATGGGGCTTGAGGAGACGGCTCAAGTCACTGAACTGCTTGCGAGTCTAACGAATCGCTACACGCTGGTATTGATTGAGCATGATATGGATTCGGTCTTCCGCTTGGCTGATCGTATTACTGTGATGGTCGATGGCTGTGTGTTGGAGAGTGGGCCGACAGAACAGATACGCACCAGTGAGAAGGTACGCGATGTCTACCTGGGGCGTCATGATGAGGGAGCAACCGCATGAGCGCAGAGCAAATAAGTACGCCATTGATTGACGCCAAAGGACTGCATACTTATTACGGTGAGAGCCATATTTTGCATGGAGTAGATTTGACCTTGATGCCCGGCGAGACGCTGAGTCTTTTGGGACGCAACGGTATGGGTAAGACGACGACCCTGAAGTCAATATTGGGTTTTGCTCCGCCGCGTCGTGGCGACGTCTTTATTAAGGGTATCTCCGCTGCGAAGCGACGTCCTTGGCAACTGATTCGTCAAGGGATCGGCTACGTGCCGGAGGGGCGCGGCATTTTTCCTGGTATCAGTGTACGTGAGCATCTGATTATGGCGGCACGCCCGAATGATCGGGGAGAGTCTCCGTGGACGCTGGAGCGCGTTTTGGATACGTTTCCACGCTTGGGTCAACGTATCAACCACGATGGTTCTTTTCTCTCGGGCGGCGAGCAGCAGATGCTCTCTATTGGCCGCGCGCTAACCACAAACCCTGACCTAATGATTCTTGACGAGGCGACAGAAGGACTCGCGCCGCTGATTCGAGATGAAATTTGGAAGATCATCCGCGACATTAAAGCAACCGGAATTTCTACCATTATCGTCGATAAAAATATCGATAACCTCATGAATATAGCAGAAAAACACCTGCTTCTGGTCAAGGGAGAAGTAGTTTACAGCGGTGATTCCCAGGGGCTAAGGGATAATCCTTCAATTCTTGAGATCCATCTCGGCGTTGCCTGACATAGCCCCGGTAAGCAAATGCTTGCCGGGGCTAATGTGGTGGCTACTCGTTAAACTCACTGATACGGGGAAATCTGCTGTATGCAACTGCTAAAGCAATTTCACAAAGACTGGTCAATTCCGGCGATCACTGCTGGCTTTGTGGCAGTGCTGGTGTCTTACTCAGGCCCCCTAGCCATTTTTTTCCAGGCGGCTCAGAGCGCTGAAATATCCAGCTCTATGATGACATCCTGGGTCTGGGCCATTTCCATCGGCTCAGCTATCTCGGGTATTTTGCTTAGCCTGTGGTTGAAGGTACCAGTGGTGACTGCTTGGTCAGCGCCTGGCACTGCACTATTAGTTACCTTGTTTCCAGAATTATCACTAAACGAAGCGGTAGGTGCCTATCTGACGGCAGCGGTTATTCTTTTCCTAATCGGTGTGACAGGCTCTTTTGATCGCATTATCCGGATGATACCCCCAGGTATCGCCAGCGCGATGATGGCAGGCATTCTCTTCCAGTTTGGAGTGGGAATCTTTGTCTCATTGGAGAGCGTACCAGCGCTGGCCATTGGTATGATTATCGCTTACCTGATTTTTAAACGACTTACGCCGCGCTATAGCCTGGTGCTGCTTTTAATCGCAGGTATTACCTTGGCGGCCTTATTAGAAGGCGCAAGCCTAGAGGGTGTGACGCTTCAGCTTGCAAAGCCCCAGTTTATTCGTCCCGAGTGGTCTTGGAACGCGACGTTGAGCCTGGCCATTCCGCTGGTTCTGGTGAGTTTGACAGGCCAATTCTTGCCTGGCATGGCGATTTTGCGCACTTCTGGATACTCCACTCCGGCCAAGCCAATCGTTATCGTAGCCAGTTTAACGTCATTTTTTACCGCTTTTTTCGGCGGTATTACCACAGTGATCGCAGCGATTACGGCAGCAATCTGTACCAGTAAAGAAGCCCACGAAGACCCTGAAAAGCGTTATGTCGCAGGCGTAGCAAATGGGGTTTTCTACCTATTCGGCGGCATCTTTGCGGGCACCATTGTGGCGTTATTTACTTCGTTGCCGGGAGAGTTTGTAGCAGTACTCGCAGGGTTGGCTCTGATTGGTGCCATTACTAGCAATATAAGCTCATTTGCCGCTGAAAAGAGCCATTTGGAAGCCTCTGTCATTACTTTCATTGCCACAGCGTCTGGCGTCAGTTTTTTGGGACTAGGCTCTGCCTTTTGGGGCGTCGTCGTTGGAGCGCTCGCCTATAACCTGCTGCATCGCCGTTTTAGCTCGCTTAACTATAAAGCCCAATAATAGAAGAAACTACTTAAGCGGTAGTGGGAGTGTAATAATGGAACAGATCGTTGTAGCGATTGATGATAGTAAAGACTCATTACATGCCCTGAAATTTGGCCAGCAGTTTGCAGCCCAACTGGGCGTGAGTGTCAGCGCTATTTCGGTGGTGCCGGTGCTGGACGAGATTGCTTCCCTGTGCTCAAAACTGCAGGAGCGTCTCGCGGCGCATCATACTGAAATAACCTCTATCGATGTTGTTGCTCATGATAGCGCCAAGGCGTATCTCGGTGAGCTTGCCAGCCGCGAGGATATCGGTCTATGCATGATGGCTCATTGCCGCCGCCCAGTGCTGGAAATGCTCATAGGCAGCGTAACGGCAGGTGTTGTGCGCCGAGCCCACCGGCCGGTGTATTTATGCGGGCCTCGCTATGATAGCCGTATCCACCAGCGAGTTGATGTATTAGCCGTTTGCGTCGATGGCTCTAAACTATCCGAGCAAATTTTGCCTTATGCATCAGCTCTAGTGAAGCGTTTGGGGGCTCGTTTGCAACTGCTCCAAGTGCTGGGTATCTCTGCCGCCAGAAAACCAACGACGTTAGGGCACACCGATGTAATGGAGTCGGTTTATTTGACTGCAATTGCACGACGTATTAATAGTGAGCAGGCACTCGACGTCGACTGGGAGGTACTGCATGGCGACCCGGCTGATTCTATCATTAGCTACTTGGCAGGTAGCCATAATATCATGCTGGCAATGACTACCCATGGGCATAGTGGCCTTTCACAGGTGGTGGCTGGCATCGTAAGCCATGAAGTGCTTCACGAAGCTTCTTGCCCTGTAGCAGTGCTACGGCCATAAAGGGCCCCATGAAAGACAGTTGCTATGGATAGCGACCAGTACGGCGATTTTCGACAAGCACATCTAGAATAGCATTGGCTTTTTGCATAAGTGAAGAGGGTTTTTCTCCCCGTCGACGGCTACAGATAACGGGAGAAGAGATAGTTTTGTCGGCCAATGCTACGTAGGAAATACCTTCGCGTTGAACACGCTTGACTTGCTCTGGAACCAGCGTAATGCCGATGCCTGAAGCCACAAGGCTAAGCGCTGTCTGAACCTCGAGTGCTTCCTGGACTACCTCAACTTTTAATCCTTGGCGACGAAAAATTCCCAGCACCATATCTGCCAAACTAGGGCGCGGTTTTGCAGGAAAAAGGATTAGCGGGTAGCGTGCCAGTTCTTCACAGCTAGGCATAGTGCCCTCTAATGGGTGCCCGCGAGGCAGCGCTGCAATTAACGGCTCATCAAAGAGGATTTCTTGATCAACGTCAGGATCATCGATGCGTAAACGCCCAAACCCCATATCGATGCGGCCCGCCTTGAGTGCTTGAATTTGCTGTACCGTTGTAAGTTCTGCCAATGAGAGTTCAATATTCTCCATTTGGCGTAAGTCACGAACTAGCGTTGGTAACTGTCCGTAAAAGACGGAAGGTACAAAGCCAATGCCGAATAGAGCTCGCTTGCTACGAGCCATATGTCGTGTGGCGTCGATGGTGACTTCCACTTTTTCTAATATCTGCAAAGCATGCTGCTGAAAAAACACACCTGAAGGTGTGAGGCGTAACCCTCTGGAGCTTCGCTCAAACAATTCGGCGCCCACTTCTTGTTCTAATTGCTTGATTTGGCGAGAAAGAGGCGGCTGTGACATATGTAGTCGTTCAGCAGCACAGGTGAAATTAAGCTCTTCAGCGACAACGCAAAAATACCTCAGATGGCGTAGCTCCATGATACCTCCAAGGTATGGGCGGTAATTTAATAAAAATATGTGTTTTAAAAGGCAGCCGCTACCAAGCTAGCGTAGGTTTTGAGCATCCCGGAAAATAATTTAAGCTGGTTTAGTAGGGCACTATAAGCTACCAGTATTTAAGGACGATAAGCGAAAAAAACGACTACGACTTTAGTAAAAAGTGACAGCATGAAGGGGCTAGACAGACATACCACGCTTGGAAGGGCCAAAACGTCGTAGTACACACTGCGCATATTAAAAACGCAACGTTAGATAAGATTCTTGATAGTTACGGGCTGAGCTTAGTGCCCAAGCATGGCTTGGGCTATTAATGAACAAAGCGCTAGATAGTATTTTAGCTCAGAAATGTATAGCTAAAGCGCACGCTCTAACACTCAATGGCATTAACGGCCAATCCGCCCTTGGACGTTTCCTTGTACTTATCCAGCATGTCTTTTCCGGTGTCGCGCATCGTGCGGATGACTTTATCTAGGGAGATAAAGTGGGTGCCGTCGCCGCGCAGGGCCATCTGGGCGGCGTTGATCGCCTTGACGGTGGCAATGGCATTGCGCTCGATGCAGGGCACCTGAACCAGGCCGCCCACCGGGTCACAGGTCAGCCCCAGATTGTGCTCCAGGCCGATTTCGGCGGCGTTTTCGACCTGCTCAGGCGTGGCGCCCATGACTTCAGCCAAGCCCGCGGCGGCCATGGCGCATGCCGAGCCCACTTCGCCCTGGCAGCCTACTTCGGCGCCGGATATGGAGGCGTTCTTCTTGCATAGAATGCCGATTGCGCCGGCCGTAAGCAGGAAGTCCACCACGTTGCGCTCGCTGGCACCCGCCTGAAACTTCATGTAGTAGTGCAGCACGGCGGGAATGATCCCCGCTGCGCCGTTGGTTGGGGCGGTGACCATACGCCCACCGGCGGCATTCTCCTCGTTCACGGCGAGTGCGAAGATATTGACCCATTCCATAGCGGAAAAGGTAGAGGCAATCAGGCAGTCGTTCTGCTCGGCCGCCTGCAGGCGTTGGTGAAGCTGCCTTGCCCGGCGCTTGACGTTAAGCCCGCCGGGTAAGATTCCTTCATGGATTAGCCCGTTATCAATGCACTCGCACATGACCTGCCAAATGCGCCAAAGTTCGTCTCTGACCTCCTGCTCGCCGCGCCAGGTTTTCTCGTTTTCCAGCATCAGGCGGCTAATGCTCATGTTTTCGCGTTTGCACATGGCCAGAAGCTCTTCCGCGGAGTTGAAATCGAAGGGGATCTCGGCCGTATCCATGTCTTCAAGCTTGGCATCTACCTGATTCTGATCGACCACAAAGCCGCCGCCTACCGAGTAATAGGTATTGGCGGTCAGCAGGCTGTCGTCCTCAGCAAAGGCACAAAGCTTCATGGCATTAGGGTGGTGGGGCAGGCTCTCTTCATGAAAGATAATGTCCCGATCCCAAACAAAAACAACATCTTTCTGGCGGCCCAGCGACAGGCCGCGAGTGTCTTTTAACGCCTCTACGGTCGGCAAGATAATCGAGGGGTCGATGGTGTCAGGCCGCTCTCCCAACAAGCCCATGACAATGGCGTGGTCGGTTCCATGGCCAATGCCTGTGGCGGAAAGCGAGCCATACAGGTGCACTTCCAGGCGGCCCACCTGGTCCAGTATCTGGCTATCGCGCAGAACCGTCGCAAACTTGAAGGCTGCCATCATGGGGCCGACTGTATGCGAGCTGGATGGGCCGACGCCAATCTTGAAAAGATCGAAAACACTGATAGGCATGGAAGACCTCTAATTGGGAATAAAAAAGCCGGCTCATCAGGTTTAAGACAGGATAAACATGCATTAATGCCGCATTATTTACCGATCGTCAAAACCGATGAACAGACTTAACTATTGTGTTGCTGGCTTTAGTGAAAAACGTCGCGTTATGCATGATACGCGATCAGTTGCCGAACACGACCGTGCGCCCGTTATGCAGGAAAACCCGTCGCTCAAGATGGTAACCAATAGCCCTGGCCAGCGTCAGGCACTCTATATCGCGCCCTTTGGCAACCAGGTCCTCAGGGTAGTGCGCATGATCAACCGGCTCTACCCCTTGGGCGATAATCGGCCCCTCATCAAGATCGTTATTGATGTAGTGCGCCGTGGCGCCGACCAGCTTAACGCCCTTGTCATAGGCCTGGTGGTAAGGTTTCGCGCCTTTGAAGCCCGGCAGCAGCGAGTGGTGAATATTGATGGCTCGCCCGCTCAGAAGCTCGCACATGCGCGGCGATAGCACCTGCATGTAGCGCGCCAAAATCACCAGCTCCGCCCCGGTGCCTTCAATAATATCGAGTACCTGGGTCTCTTGCTCAGCCTTGGTGTCGGGCGTGATGGGCAAATGATAATAAGGCAGGTCGTGCCAGCTCGCGAGCGGCTCAAGATCCGGATGATTGGAGATGATCGCCTTGATATCTAGCGACAGCTGCCCGGTACGGTAGCGGTAGAGCAGATCGTTTAAACAGTGATCCGCTTTGGACACAAGAATAACGACACCCGTTCGCTTGGCCGGCGGGGTCAATTCAAACGTCATGCCGAACTCAGCCGCGCGGTGTTCAAAATTTTCCTGAAACGTCTGCTCGTTGAAGGCATCAAGCTCGGGGCGAAACTCCGCCCGAATAAAGAAACGCTCGCCTAGCCGATCATCGAAGGAGTTAAGTTCGGTGATATAGCAGTACTGCTCCTTTAAAAAGCGGGTCACGACATCGACCGTGCCCAAAATACTGGGGCATTGGGCGGCAAGTATCCAGGTATCCGTCATTCGGCTCATGGCGCTTCTCTTTCATCAGCTTAATCAGTAAGTCAGGGCAGGCCAGCGATGCCGGCCTGTGGCTTATTATTGTGTGTCGATGCCATATTCCGCCGAGGCGTCAAGCAGCCAGCGGTAGCAGTAGTCGGCAAAGCTGCGGCGCACCACCAGCTCCCAGTGCGTCTCGGAAGGGCGGCGCAGGACAACGGTGGCCTTGGCAAAGACCGTGGTAACGCCCTTTCCCACCAGGAAAGCATTGGGATGCACATCGTAGGGCGTCGATTTCATCAGCACGTCGCGGGCGTTCTCGCCGCTAAGTGTCAGTACCGTCTGGCCGCCACTCGCGTTGACGATGCCGTAGTGGGCATCGCCAAGCGCATGGCGCAGCGCATTTTCCAACGCAAACTCCTCGCCGCCTGGCACGATCACCAGCCACTCATCGGGCGACAGCCACTGAATCGAGCGCTCGCCGCTGTCATCAAACGCAAGCGCGTTGGGCTTGGCCGGTAGGCTGATGCCGAGCGTTGCGCGAACCGCCTCATCCAGCACGATAGCGCCACCACGCAGCACCAGGTGGCCTAGCAAGGCTTTTTCACGCAGCACAATGCCTGTGTGTAGGCCGTTGGCGCGGGGCGCCGGGTGCTGCTGATAGCTCCACGCCAGGGGAGACTCAACTGACGGGTGACCGTCAGGCACGGTGTTGAACTCTCGCACGTTAGATACGCTCACGTTAGACATGCTGGCGTTCTCCTTTCGGGTCGATAAACACAGGGCTGACGATTTCGGCTTCATGCACCGTGCCGTCCGCCATGGGAATATACACGGCTTGGCCCATTCGCTCGTGACCACCCATCACCACGGCCAGGGCAAAGCCATGTTTGAGCGACGCACTGTAGTAACTGGAGGTTACGTGGCCTTTCATATCCATAGGAATCGACTGTTTTCCGTCAAACACGATCTGCGCGCCTTCTTCCAGCACCACCGTGGGATCCTTGGGCTTCAGGCCGACAAACTGTTTGCGATCCTGGCGGCGAGTATCCGGGCGTGACAGGGCCCGCTTGCCGATCCATGGGAAGGGCTTGTCGTAACCGATGGCCCACTGCATGCCGAGATCTTCCGGGGTCACCGAGCCGTCGGTATCCTGCCCCACGATGATCAGGCCTTTCTCGGCGCGCAGTACGTGCATGGTCTCGGTGCCGTAGGGCGTCAGGTCATACTTCTTGCCGTGCTCAAAGAGTTTTTTCCAGACGTGCATGGCGTAGTTGGCCTGCACGTTGATTTCAAACGCCAGCTCCCCGGTAAACGAGATACGGAAGATACGCGCGGGCACTTCGGCGACCGTCGCATCGCGCCAATCCATGAACTTGAAGTTCTCTTTATCAAGATCCATATCCGTTAGCTCGGAAAGCAGCTTACGCGCATCCGGGCCGGTTACGGTCATGGTCGCCCAGTGGTCGGTTACCGAATTGAAGTAGACCTGAAGCTCGGGCCATTCGGTTTGGTGCCACAGCTCCAGCCATTCCAGCACGCCTGCTGCGCCACCGGTGGTGGTGGTCATCAGGAAGTGGTTATCGCCCAGACAGCTGGTGGTGCCGTCGTCCATCAGCATACCGTCGTCTTTACACATCAGGCCGTAGCGCACGCGCCCGGGGGCTAGCTGGGCCCACTTGTTGGTATAGATGCGGCCCAGGAACTCGCGGGCATTCGGGCCTTGAATATCGATCTTGCCCAGGGTGGAGGCATCGAGAATGCCCACGCCTTCGCGCACCGCCAGGCACTCGCGAGCCACCGCTTCGTGCATGGTTTCTTTTTTACCGTTGACCGAGCGAGGAAAGTACCAGGGGCGTTTCCACTGCCCCACGTCCTCGAATTCGGCACCGTTTTCCACGTGCCACTCGTGCAGCGCGGTGTAGCGTTTGGGATCAAACAGTTCGCCGCAGTGGCGACCAACGATAGCGCCAAAGGTAACCGGCGTGTAGTTGGGCCGGAAAACGGTGGTGCCTACTTCAGGAATCGATCGACCCAGGCAGCGTGCAGCAATCGCCATACCGTTGATGTTACCCAGCTTGCCCTGGTCGGTACCAAAGCCCAGTGCGGTGTAGCGCTTGACGTGTTCGATGGATTCAAAGCCTTCGCGGGTGGCCACTTCAATGCCCGCGGCGGTGACATCGTTTTGCAGGTCAACAAACTGCTTGGGGGCACGTAGGGCGCTCTTTTCATGGGGCACCTGATAAAGTGCGCAGGCCGGGGCGTCGCGTCGCGCCTGAGTAGCCGGCAGCACGATATCCTGAGCGTTGTTCAAGCCACTTTCCAGCGCGGCCAGGCGGCCAGCGCGAGCGCCATCAGCCAGTGTCTCGCTCAACGCATAGTAACCGGCCACGCCGCCTACCGATTGCATGCCCCTGACCTTGCCGGGTATAAAGCCCAGCAGCTCATCATTCCAGACGGGCCGCGTACCGGTGTGTGAAGACAGGTGAACCACCGGGCTATAGCCGCCAGAGCTTGCGATGGTATCGCACACAAGTTCTTCGACCTTCCCGGTCACCGCATGGCGCTTGAGATCAATGGCGGAAACCCGTGCCCCGGTGACGCGCTGGTTGCCACGCGACTCAATCACGGCACTGCCGGTGATAACGCGAATACCGCTGTCGCGGGCCTGACGAACCAGGTCGCCGTCGGGGGTAGCCCGCGCATCGACAATCGCGACGACCTTGCGCCCAGCCTCTTTCCAGTCAAGCGCGGCACGATAGGCGTGGTCGTTGCTGGTGGTGAGCACCAGGCTGTTGCCGGGCACCACCGCATAGCGGCGGATGTAGTTGGAGACCGCTCCGGCGAGCATATTGCCTGGCAGGTCATTGTTGGCATACACCAGCGGGCGCTCGTGGGTGCCGCTGGCCAGCACCACCTGGGCGGCGCGCACGCGGTGCAGCCGTGCCCGCGAATCATCGGGGAAGCCCGCTTCACGAGCAGTATCGGCCAGGTGCTCGGTACGCCGCTCGTGCAGCGTGACAAAGTTGTGATCGTGATAACCGTTAGCGGTGGTGCGCGGCAACAGCATCACGGTTTCCATACCAGCAAGCTCGTTGAGTGTCTGCTTAATCCAGCGCGACGCGGCGATACCATCAAGGGTCTCGCGGCTGTCCAGCAGCGAGCCGCCCATTTCTTCTTGCTCGTCGCACAGGATAACGCGGGCGCCGGCACGGGCGGCGGTAAGCGCCGTGGCAAGACCCGCCGGGCCCGCACCAATCACCATCACATCGCAGTGATGATGCATGTGATCGTAGATATCTGGGTCGGATTCAGTGGGCGCGCGGCCCAGGCCCGCGCCCATGCGGATGTACTTCTCATAAGTCATCCACATTGAGGCAGGAGCCATGAAGGTTTTGTAGTAGAACCCCGGCGGCATGAAGTTACCACCCAGGCGGCCTACCCAGCTCATTACGTCACGCTGGACGTTAGGCCAACCGTTGGTACTACGCGCCACCAGACCGTGATACAGGCCTTGCTGAGTGGCACGGACGTTGGGCACCTGAGTGTTATCCCGGGCGCCTAGCTGGACGACCGCATTGGGCTCTTCAGCACCTGCGGCGACAATCCCGCGAGCGCGTGAGTACTTGAAGCTGCGGTTGACGATATCCACGCCGTTGGCGAGCAGTGCCGAGGCCAGCGTGTCGCCCTTAAAACCTTGGTAGCTCTGGCCGTTAAAGGTGAACTCAAGCACCTGGGAGCGATCGACGCGACCGCCGGCATCAATACGATTTTTCTGGGTCATGACGAGGCCTCCTCGTTCAGTGCCTTGCTTTCAGGGCGTGCGCCCACGGTCTGCCAGCCACCATCGGCCGTTTGAACGCCTTGTTCGTGACGAACGTTGGGCGTTGCCGACGTCATGGTCGGCTGCTCACCCATGGGGTAAGTTTCAAGAATCTCGTAGGTCACCGTGTTGCGGGTGATATTGAAAAACTTGCGACAGCCCACTGAGTGCACCCACATTTCGTGGTGAATGCCGCGCGGGTTGTTGCGGAAGAACAGGTAGTCGCCCCACTCTTCGTCGTTGGTATTGTCCGGGTCGGAGGGGCGCATCAGGTGGGCCTGGCCGCGAGCGTGGAACTCCTCTTCCTCGCGGTGCTCCTTGCAGTAAGGGCAGAAGATATAAAACATGATGGGCTCTCCTTAGTGCGCCACGCCAGCAGCGCCGTGTTCATCGATCAGCGCACCGGTATGGAAACGATCGATGGAAAAAGGCGCAGCGATGGGATGCATTTCACCTTTGGCCAGACTCGCGGCGAAAATATGTCCGGAGCCGGGGGTCGCCTTGAAGCCACCGGTGCCCCAGCCACAGTTGAAATACAGACCCTTGACCTTTGTCTTGGACAGAATCGGGCAGGCATCAGGGCAGGTATCTACAATGCCGCCCCACTGGCGGTTCATGCGTACCCGGGAGAACATCGGGAACATCTCAACGATGGCCTGAAGGGTGTGCTCAATGGTCGGGTAGCTGCCGCGCTGGCCGTAGCCTATGTAGCCGTCGATACCGGCACCGATGACCAGATCGCCTTTGTCGGACTGACTGATATAGCCGTGAACGTGGTTGGACATGGTGACGGTGTTGAGAATTGGCTTGAGCGGCTCGGAGACCAGCGCCTGCAGCGGATGCGACTCTAGCGGCAGTTTGATGCCCGCCATGTTGGCCAGCACGCCGGAATTACCCGCCGCAACACAGCCCACGGTGTTGGCTTCGATATCGCCGCGATTGGTATGGACGCCGAGCACCTTGCCGTCACGAATCTTGAAGCCGGTGACTTCGGTATTCTGCAAAAGGTCGACACCCAGCGCGTCGGCGGCGCGAGCATATCCCCAGGCGACCGCGTCGTGGCGTGCAACGCCCGCGCTCTTCTGCCAGGAGGCCCCCATGATCGGGTAGCGGGCGCGGGTGGAGATATCCAGCTCAGGCTCGATCTCCTTGATCTGCTGGGGGGTGACCACTTCACTGTCGATGCCGTTCAGGCGGTTGGCGTGAACGCGGCGTTGAATGTCGCGCATGTCCTGCAAGGTGTGGCCCAGATTGAGCACGCCGCGCTGGGAAAACATCACGTTGTAGTTTAGATCCTGGGAAAGACCTTTCCATAGATCCAGCGAGTGGTTATAGAGCCGTCCCGCTTCATCCCACAGGTAGTTGGAACGTACGATGGTCGTATTACGTGCGGTATTACCCCCGCCCAGCCAGCCTTTTTCGACCACGGCGACATTTTTGATGCCAAACTCTTTTGCCAGGTAGTAGGCGGTGGCTAGCCCGTGGCCGCCACCGCCGACGATAATGACGTCGTAGCGCTTTTTAGGTTCGGGGTTGCGCCATTGGCGCTCCCAGTTTTCGTGGTGCCCGAGCGCATGTTTGACCAGTCCGAAGCCGGAATAACGTTGCATAAAGTTTCTCCTTGATCGGCTCCGTGGAGCCCGCTGCGGCTATCGTCAGGCGACTGAGGTTGCACTATCGGCCACTTGCTCACTCGTGGTTTGGGCTTGGCCATACACCGGGTAGTGGGCGCACAGATCGGAGACATTTTCGCGCACCTGGTTTTCTACCGCCGTGGTGTCCTGCTGGTCGGTAAGTACATTCAGAATGTCGCAGATCCAGCCAGCTAACTGTTCGCAGTCCGCCTCTACCATCCCGCGAGTGGTCACCGCCGGCGTGCCGATGCGCAGACCCGACGTAACGAAGGGGCTTTGCGGGTCGTTGGGCACGGTATTCTTGTTGACCGTGATATGTGCACGCCCAAGTGCCGCATCGGCATCTTTACCGGTAATGCCTTGCTTGATCAGCGAGACCAGGAACAGGTGATCGTCGGTACCGCCGGAAACGACGTCAAAGCCGCGCTCAACGAAGACACGGGCCATGGTGCGGGCGTTTTCGATGACCTGGCGCTGATAGTTGACGAAACCCTGATTCATGGCCTCCTTGAACGCGACGGCCTTGGCGGCGATCACATGCATCAGCGGGCCGCCCTGCTGGCCGGGGAATACCGCGCCGTTGAGCTTTTTGTACAGCGTCTCGTCGCCATCGGCCGACAGAATCAAGCCGCCGCGCGGGCCGCGCAGTGTCTTGTGAGTCGTGGTAGTTACGACATGAGCGTGGGGCAGCGGGCTTGGGTAGAGCCCGGCGGCCACCAGCCCGGCTACGTGGGCCATATCAACCATCAGATAGGCACCAACTTCATCGGCGATGGTGCGAAAACGACGCCAGTCAACGACCCGTGAATAGGCCGAAAAGCCAGCAATGATCATTTTCGGCTGATGCTCGCGCGCCAGACGATCGACTTCTTCGTAGTCGATCTCACCGGTGCCTTCAACCAAGCCGTACTGGATAGCGTTGTAGTGCTTGCCCGAGAAGTTCGGCGCCGCGCCATGAGTCAGGTGGCCGCCGTGGGCCAGACTCATGCCTAGGATGGTGTCGCCGGGGCTTACCAGCGCCATGAACACAGCCGCATTGGCTTGAGCGCCGGAGTGGGGCTGTACGTTGGCATAATTGGCGCCAAAGAGACTACATGCCCGCTCGATCGCCAGCGCTTCAACCTTGTCGACGAATTCACAGCCGCCGTAATAGCGCTTGCCCGGATAGCCTTCCGCATATTTGTTGGTCAGCTGAGTGCCCTGGGCTTCCATGACCAGTTTGCTGGTGTAATTCTCAGAAGCAATCAGTTCGATATGGGCTTCTTGACGCACTGTCTCTTCAGCAATTGCCGAAGCAAGTGCTGTGTCGTAGTTAGCCAAGCGGGCGTCGGGAGAAAAATTGTTGTGAGCCATCTGCGTCTCCATGCTAGTCGCTTTTTTCGATACGGAAGTCTTTTAGCGTCGGTAATCACATCACCGATCAACGCTATCCTGCAGCGATAGTATCGTTGGGCCTTTCCCCCAAGATGCTTGCCGACGTCACCGCTCGGCGTATTTGCGACATTGGCCTGAATTTTTTATGGGGCTTTATGAGGCGTCGCCCATTTATTGTTCGACGTCGCTTATGAGTAATTGTGGGGGGGCCGGGTGCGTCATGCTGCGGCAACAGGTTGATGTTTTTAGTTGGCCTGCTTGTTCGGAAGCACTTTTCGCAGGTGCTTCAAATACGCCAGCTCGATTCAAGAATAATGATGCCAGCGCAGTTATTGAGAGCGTTCTTGAGACTGCGCCAGTGCCCAGAAGAGAGGATTCCGCATGTCCAACAATCGTGGTGTTGTTTATATCGGCGACGGTAAGGTCGAAGTTCAGGATATCGCCTACCCGAAAATGGAAACGCCCAATGGCAAGCCCATTGATCACGGCGTCATTTTGAAAGTGGTTTCAACGAATATTTGTGGCTCCGACCAGCACATGGTGCGCGGGCGGACCACGGCGCCTGCGGGTATGGTGCTGGGCCATGAGATCACCGGTGAGGTGATCGAGAAGGGCAAGGGCGTTGAATTCCTCAGCATTGGCGATATTGTGTCAGTGCCTTTCAACGTGGCCTGTGGCCGCTGCCGTACCTGCAAGGAAGGTCATACCGGCCTTTGCCTGCATGTTAACGATGATCGTGCGGGCGGTGCCTACGGTTATGTCGACATGGGCGGCTGGGTAGGCGGGCAGGCGCACTACGTGATGGTGCCTTACGCCGACTTCAATCTGCTCAAGTTCCCGGATCGCGACCAGGCCATGACTCAGATCCGCGATTTGACCATGCTGAGCGATATTCTCCCGACCGGTTTCCACGGCGCTTTGAAAGCCGGCGTGGGTGCGGGTTCTACGGTTTACGTTGCCGGCGCAGGCCCGGTGGGGCTAGCCGCAGCAGCCTCGGCGCGCCTGTTAGGGGCGGCCGTGGTAATGATTGGTGACTTCAATCAGCAGCGCCTGGAGCACGCTCGCAAGATGGGTTTTGTGCCGATTGATCTGAGCAAGCATGACCGTCTGGGCGAAATGATTGCCGCGGTGGTCGGCGAGCCCAGCGTTGACAGCGCCATTGATGCAGTCGGTTTTGAGGCGATCGGACACGGCGGTAAGGAGCAGCCGGCGGTGGTGCTTAACCAGATGATGGAAGTTACCCGTGAGGGTGGCTCCATCGGCATTCCGGGGCTTTACGTGACCGAAGATCCGGGCGCAACCGAGAAAGCCGCGCAAACTGGTAATCTGAGCCTGCGCTTTGGCCAGGGCTGGGCCAAGGGGCTCTCTTTCCATACAGGCCAGACGCCGGTGGTACAGTACAACCGCCAACTGATGCAAGCCATCCTGCACGGGCGCTTGAACATTGCCGAGATCGTTAATGCGCAGGTTATTTCGCTTGAAGATGCACCGACCGGCTACGAGCAGTTCGATGCGGGCGTGGCGAGCAAGTTTGTACTCGACCCCCATGGAATGCTGGGCGTTGCCTAATTAAGCGTCGAAAGAACGGTTAATCAACGCTTTAAATGCTCATGGCCAAAGGCCATGAGCATTTTTTTGTGTCTGCTTATGGTGAGTTAGCGGCATAAAAAACGGATACCGAAGCACGTCGGTATCCGCTTTTGGCAGACCTGCTTGAAGAGCATCGGCTTGCCGCGTTAGAAATCGACCACCAGATCGCCTTTCGGTTTGCTGCAGCAGGACAGGATGTAGCCCTCTTCAATATCCTCGTCGGTAATGCCGCCGTTGTGTTCCATTTCCACTTCACCGGATTTCAGTTCCACCCGGCAAGTGCCGCAGATGCCCATACCGCAGGCCTTGGGAATATGCAGGCCCAGCTTGGCCGCCGCCGCGTGCACCGTCTCGCCTGGCTGAATACGCACGCTTTTGTTCGATTGGGCGAATTCGATATTGATCAGGTCCTCGGGCTCGGCCTGCTCGGCTGCCACTTCGGCCTGTTCGGCAAGCTCCAGGACATCTTCCTGAACGTCCATCGGCGTGGCGCCAAACGACTCTTCATGGTAGTGATCCATGTCGTAGTTGTTAGCGCGTAAAATCGCCTTGATGGCGTTCATATAGGGCGTCGGGCCACAGCAGAATATTTCTCTTTCCAGAAAATCCGGTGCCATCAGCTCAAGCATGGGCTGGGTCAGAAAGCCCCGGTAGCCGGCCCACGCCTCGCCAATATCGTCTTTCTTTTCGCACACGATATGCAGCTTGAACTCGGGAATACGCGAGAACATATGCACTAGCTCGCGGTGATAGATGACGTCACGTGGCGCCCGTGCACTGTGAATAAACTCGACGTCTACGTTGGCATTGGTATCGAAGAACCAGCGGGTCATCGACATCAGTGGGGTAATGCCCACTCCGCCGGAGAGGAACAGCACCTTTTCGGCAGGAAAGTCGATTGAGTTAAAGTTACCCACCGGGCCATGGACTACCAGCTCGTCGCCTACCTTGAGGTTGGCGTGCAGCCAGTTGGAGACATGGCCGCCTGGCACCTGCTTGACCGTGATTGAAAAACTATAAGGCACAGAGGGAGAGCTTGAGATCGTATAGGAGCGCATGATCGGCTGAGTGTCTATTTCAAGCTCCAGCGTCACAAACTGGCCCGGCTTGAAGAAGAACATTACCGGCTGTTCAGCCATAAAGCAGAACGTGCGAACGTCAAAGGTTTCCTGAATGATCTTGACGCACCGCACATGGTGGCGACCGTTGGTCCAGGTCTGGGTCGTGACGGGATTGAAGAAGTTCATTGTCATCGTCGTCTCAATATGGCTGTGCTATCGGGTTGCCTTCACCGGCCCGTCCTGTTTGCACGGCCCAGCACCATTACCCTGCATTCTGGGTACGCGCTTTGCGGCCAGCTTGCCTGTTAGCGACACACGCTTACCTTGCAACACCTTCTGCTGATCAAAAATCTCCGCTTACGTCGTCGCCACGCCACATAGTGTCGTGGGCAGATAATTGACGGCAAAAGCCCTGCACCACAATCCATCAATAAGTAACAAGCGCTGCGCGCTTCACACAATCGCCAGGTTACGCAACTTAACAACAAGACAATCACGTTTGGTTAACGACCCTGTCGCCGTCCTGAGTAAGGGAGGCGGTGTTAAAAAGGATATCTGGTATGAACAAGACAATGGATTACACACACAACGACCCACTGGCATTCATGCGTGAAGCGACGGTTGATATGCTGCAGTCCCGGGCGAGCGCCTTTTCTCTACCCCAACCGTTCTACAACGATGCCCGCCTGTTTGCGCTCGATATGCAGGAAGTATTTGAAAAGGAATGGCTATTTGCGGGCATGACCTGTGAGATCCCGGCCAAGGGCAATTTCATGACGTTAGAGATCGGTGACAACCCGATTGTTATCGTGCGCGGCGGCGAAGGTCAGATTCATGCGTTTCATAACGTATGTCGCCACCGCGGTTCACGGCTGTGCACCAAGGACAAGGGTAAAGTCGCCAAGCTGGTGTGCCCCTACCACCAGTGGACCTATGAGCTCGATGGCCGGTTGCTGTTTGCCGGAAGCGATATGGGCACTGACTTCGATCTTAATCAGTTTGGTTTGAAGCCCGTCAGCGTGTGTACCGCCGGCGGCTTTGTGTTTATCAACCTGAGTGATAACCCGCCGGCCATCGATGATTTTCTGGTCACCCTTGAGCATTACCTTGAGCCGTACCAGATGGATAACGTCAAGGTCGCCGCTGAGTCGAGCATTATCGAGCAGGCTAACTGGAAGCTGGTCATCGAAAACAACCGTGAGTGCTACCACTGTAACGGCGCGCACCCAGAGCTGCTTAACTCGCTGATCGAGTTTGACGATACCGAAGACCCGCGTGCGACAGATAAGTACAAGGATCTGGTAACCCGCAAGCAGGCCGACTGGAACGGCGAGCAGATACCCTGGCAGCTAAAACGCTTTGGCAAGCGCAATCGCGTGACGAGAACGCCGCTACTCGATGGCGTGGTCTCCATGACCATGGACGGCAAGCCGGGCTGCCAGAAGCTCATGGGCCGGCTGACCAGCCCGGATATGGGATCGCTGCGCATTCTGCACCTGCCCAACTCCTGGAACCATTTCATGGGTGATCATGCCGTGGTGTTTCGGGTGTTGCCGCTCGGCCCACAGCAAACCATGGTCACCACCAAATGGCTGGTGCATAAGGATGCGGTGGAAGGCGTGGATTACGATCCTGAAAACATGCGCCACGTATGGGATGCCACCAACGATCAGGATCGCCAACTGGTGGAAGAGAACCAGCGCGGCATCAATTCAAAGGCCTACCAGCCGGGGCCTTATTCACAAACCTATGAGTTTGGGGTTATCGACTTTATCGACTGGTACGCCGAGTGCATGCTCACCAACTTGGGCAGCGATAGCGTAGCGCTACAGTTGGCCCAGGGCTAGAACGCTTTTATAACAAACGGGCCCGTGCTGGCGGGCCCGCTGTCAGGCGCTATTTATCCATTACTGATTAGCCATCACTCAAAGGGCAGGAAACGCTCAATTGCTTGGCGTACCGACGGTAGCATGATGGCTTGCTGTGCCATGAGTTCGTGGACCAGTGCAGGGAGTCCTGGAACCGCTTTTTGCTGATGCGCCTGTGCCGCGATACGCGCACATGTATCGGGGTCGGCACCATCAGGAATATCGATACCCAGCGCGGTTAGGCGCGCTCGAAAATCGTCACCATCAATCAGTTCCACAATCATCATGACGGCACCCTCTCACGTGTTGGTCGTTTGGCCTGTCAGTGTACCCGTAACTGGCCGCTAATACCCCGTTGGGCGTTGCCAAAAGCTGGTCGATCGAGCATTTCGACTGGTTGTTCATGATTGCGGGCAATATGTTTGTGGTGTTCTGTCTCGTGTTGATCTGTTTGCCACTTGGGCGGATACGCCTGGGCGGCAGCAAAGCGAAACTGGAGTACTCGCGCATCTCCTGGTCTCCCCTAAGCCAGTGATCCACTGTTACGCTTAACCGCTCGCCCCTTCGGTGGGCGGTTATCTTTTTTGCCGATCAGGAGTCAGACCCATGCAGCTAAGTGCTTATCAACGCGGCTTGCTTATGGTGGTACTGGGGGTGATATTCCTCAGCTTTGATGGCCTGCTGATTCGCCTTGCTGATACTGATGGCTGGACCATCGTGTTCTGGCGCGGTTTTTTGATGTTCAGCGTGCTGGGGTTGTTGTCCCTTGTAGGCAATCGGCTGGTCAGGCTGCGCGTCAATCCGTTCGCCTCACTGGTCTCGGCAATACTGCTTGGGCTGATTTCGGCGCTTTTCGTGCTGGCGGTGATGAACGCCAACGTAGCTAACGTGGTGGTGATTCTTAGTACCGCGCCTCTGTTCGCCGCGCTGTTTTCGCGGGTTTTTCTCAACGAGCGTGTTGCCTTGCGAACGCTGGTGGCGATTGTCATCAGCATGCTAGGCATGAGCCTGGTCTTTATGGGCGAGGGCGCCACGGGGATGCTGGTGGGCAACTTGTATGCCCTGGCGGCGGCGCTGGCAATCGGGGGCAATCTGACGGTGCTGCGTTGTTATCCAAATATTGACCGTATCGTGGTGATTGCCGGCGGGGGCTTGCTTTCGGCGGCTATTGCATTGCCCTTGGCTGCGCCGTTTTCGCTGGATGTCCCGCGCTACGGCGTGCTCGCGGTGATGGGGCTTATTCAGATGCCGCTGGCCACGGTGCTAATCAACAGCGCTACCCGCTATCTGCCATCGACGGAAGTGGCACTTTTCTATTTGGTGGAAACAGCGCTGGGCACGTTGTGGGTGTGGTGGTGGCTGGGCGAGGAGCCTACGGCCTCGACGCTGGCGGGCGGGGCGGTGGTTATCACCGTTTTGGTGGTGCACGCGGGGATCGGCCTGCATCGTGAAAGGCAGCGTTTGCGGCTGTATCCGGGGTTTGTGGGTAAATAACCAAAAACCGAAGGAGGAGGGCTTGAACCCGAGAGGGAATGCCGAAGATGCAGGGGCATTTTTCGGCCATGGCTAAAGACCCCCGCTACGGGTTACTCCTGACCACGCCGAGCATCGTGCAGAATCTGGCCAGTTCCAAACTGTTCAGCCCGCCTTGTTAGGCGGGTTGAACGGTTGTGAAAGGTGACGTAGAAGAGAATGCCTAACGCAGCACCCCTTCTTCCTTGAGCAGCTTGAAGATCGCCTCGGCTCCCTGTTCCGGGGTGACGTCGTTGAGCGTTTGCCCGCCGCCACCACCGGCTTTGGCAGCTGCTGCCTTGAAGCGGTCACGCGCCGATGACGACTTGACGATCTTGAGCCGTTTAGGGCGCTTGCGCGCTGGCTGAATGTGCCACGTGGCCAGGTCTTCGTCGATCTCGCTGGGCGCTTGCTGATGCGCTAGCTCGCCGCGTTTGGCTGGGCCAAACGCGCTCTGGCGTGCCGGAGGCGCGCTGCTGTCGACGGTGGCAATCGCCGGTAAGCGAATACGCAGGCGCCGCCGCTTGCCGCGGGGTAGGGCCTGAAGCACTACCGCCGTTCCCTGCTCGATTTTCTCGACCGCGGCCAGGCCGGTAATGATCGGCCAGCCAAGCGCCTCGGCCAACAGGTACGGCGTCACGCCCGAGGCCTCACCGGTTTCGGCGCGGGTGCCGGTCAGCACCAACTGCGGGGTGCTTTCGCGCAGTGCTTTCGCCAGGGCAGGTACCACATTGGCCTGGGGACTCTGTTCGATCAGGCCGACCGAGTCGATGCCCATGCCGAGATAGCCGCGGATGGACTCTTCATGGTCGCTGTCCTGTTGGCCTGCATGTAGCAGGCTGACCGAGGCGCCTGTCAGCATCAGGGCCATTTCCACCGCTCGGGCGTCCTGGTCAGCGCGCCGCGTTCGTGCAGTCAGCGGGTGGCGGCCTACCGAGACCAGTACGGTCACGTTCAGGCTGCTGGCATTCGAGTGGCTAACACTGGTGTTACTGGCATCATGCGGCATCGCGATTCTCCTGCTGTTCGGCGCGGTACTGCTCCATGCGCGCGACAAGGGCCGCGAGGACCTGACTGGCATCGCCGATTACGCTCAGATCAGCACGTTTGACCATATCGCACCCTTCATCCAGGTTGATGGCCACGACCTTATCGCAGCTCTGAATGCCTTGAAGGTGCTGGATGGCGCCGGAAATCCCCACCGCCATATAGACTCGGGCGGAAACCCAGGTGCCGGTTGCGCCCACTTGGCGATCCCGTGGCATAAAGCCATCATCCACCGCCACGCGTGAGGCGCCCTTAGTGGCACCGAGCACTTCGGCGGCGTGGTGATAGCTGTCCCAATCTTTGACGCCGTTACCAGCGGAAAGAATAAACTCGGCTTCAGCAAGCGACACGCTGGCCGGGTCAACCGCCACTTCGCCCATGTCCTCAATCCGCCTGAGCATGTCGGGAAGCCCGTGCGAAAGAGCGATCGGCTCAGCCGCATGGCGGGTTTCGCTGACCGGGTCGGCGCACTCGGCCAAGGCCATCACAATACGTGGCAGGGCGCGGGTAATATCGTTTCTGCCCGCTGCGCCGCGTGCGGTACAGCGCCAGCCTGTCGCGCTTTTTGTCTCGGCCTCAACCTGCCAGACCTGAGCGGCTGGGCGCTCGCCAAGCCTCGCGGCCAGCCGCCGCCCCAGCTCTCCGCCAATGGATGAGTCAGGCAGCAGCCAGTAGCGGGGCGCCGTTTCACGGTCCACCCCCTGCAAGGTGGCGACGCTAAGCTCCGGCACGTAGCCCGAGAAGCGTTCGCCCTCCAGGTGCAGCAACCGATCAATGCCTGCCTCGCCAAAGGCGATTTCTTTATGTTCGCCAAAGACGATAGCCAGCACGGCGCCGGGCTGGGTCACATCGGCATCGGCCAACTGCCGGGCCAGGCCCAGCAAGTCGCGATCGTGAGACGAAAGACGCCCACCGGTCATATCGGGCACTACCGCCACCATAAATGCTGGAGTATCGATAGCCACCGGGCGGCGTGCATCCTTGGACTCAACACTGCGTCCCGGCGACTGGGCCGCCTGTTGAACGCCGCTGCGGTCGACCCGTCGGATGCCGTTGGGCCCGATAAAGCCGACTGCGTGCGGGTTGCGGCGTATGACGCCGTTAGGCCCCATCCATTCACTGGCTACGGCGCCTCCGCCGAGTTCAGCCAGCACCTCAAGGTGCTGTGGGTGCAGACGGTTACGGGCGATCCACTCCTTACGAGGGTCGCGACGAACAAGCTCGCTCATGGCGTTACCTCCTCGACAGTGCGCGGTGCTGCTGATGCGGGCTTGCTTTGGGCCGCCTTTTCGTCAGGCGTTTTGATGATCAGCGCATCGGCGACCAGTTCAGCGATATCCTTGATGTCGGCGCGGGGCTCAACCACGCCTTCCAGCATGGCAGTACACTGCGGGCAACCTACTGCGACCAGATCGGCACCCGTTTCGCGAACGTCGTCCATGCGCATATCAGGAATACGCTGCTTGCCGGGGATGTCGGTAATCGGCGCGCCGCCACCGCCACCGCAACAGCGGGAGCGATAGCCGGAGCGGGCCATTTCCTTAATCTCGATACCCAACGCCTTGAGCACGGAGCGCGGTGCTTCGTATTCACCGTTATAGCGGCCTAGATAGCAGGGGTCGTGATAAGTGACGCTGCCACCTTTCCAGGCCTTGAGCATGAGCTTGTCGTCTTCCAACAGCTGGTTGAGATAAGTACTGTGGTGGAAGACGTCGTACCGGGCCGGCATGTCAGCGGTGCCGAGATCGGCGTACTCGTTTTTAAGCACATGGAAACTGTGCGGGTCGCAGGTCACGATGCGCGCGAAGCGGTATTGGCTTAGAGTGTTGATATTGCGCCGCGCCAGGGTCTGGAACGTAGCCTCATCGCCCAGGCGGCGGGCCACATCGCCGCTGTCGCGCTCTTCATTACCCAGCACGGCAAAGTCGACTCCCGCAGCACGCAGTACGCTGATAAACGCGCGCAGCGTACGCTGGTTGCGCATATCAAACACGCCGTCGCCCAGCCACAGCAGCACATCGGCTTCGCGCTTGTCGGCCATCAGCGGCAGATTCAAATCCGCGGCCCAGTGCAAGCGAGAGTCGGGGTCGAACCCGCCAGGGTTGTCGGTGGCTATCAGGTTATCCAGTACTTCGGCGCCCTTGTTAGGCGTATTGCCGTGCTCCAGGGTCAGAAAGCGGCGCATGTCCACGATGGCGTCCACGTGCTCGATCATCATCGGGCACTCTTCAACGCAGGCCCGGCAGGTAGTGCATGACCATAGCGTTTCGGCATCCACCAGCGCGCCACCGTCACGGCCGACGATGGGGCCATGAGGGCTGCCGTCGTGCTCGCCCACCGGCTTGCCGGGGTAGGGGGAGCCTGCGTAGTTCGCATCGCTGCCGCCGGCCATGCCGACGACCATGTCTTGAATCAGCTTCTTGGGATTGAGCGGCTGCCCGGCGGCAAAGGCGGGACAGACCGCTTCACAGCGCCCGCACTGTACACAGGCATCAAAGCCCAGCAGTTGGTTCCAGGTGAAGTCAGCCGGTATCTCAACGCCCAGTTTTGCATGGTCGTCATTCAGTGCTAGCGGCTTGAGTCCGGTGGAGCGATGCTCACCGCCGTTGCGCTTTGAAAAGCGCTCGGGACGACGGTGGAAGGCCAAGTGAAGAGCGCCGGCAAAGGCATGCTTCATCGGCCCGCCCCAGGTCATGCCGAAGAACATTTCACCCAGCCCCCACATGATGACCGCGGCCAGTGCGAGCGCGGTGAACCAACCCACACCGCTTTGGAAAACGCCTTCCGGCAGAATGCCGGCGGTGGGCAGGGTGACCACGAACATACCCACCGAGAACGCCATCAGGCTTTTCGGCAGGCGCATCCAGGGCCCTTTAGAAAGCCGCGATGGCGGCGGACTGCGTCGCTTGGCGACCAGAATGCTACCCACAAGCATGCTGGTCGTCGCGGCCAGGAGCACCCAGGCAAGGATGGCGCTGTCTAGGCCAAAGCCGTGGACGATAATCGCCAACAGCGCAGCCAGCACGAAGCCACCGGCGGTGGCCACGTGGGTGTGGGAAATGTACTTGTCCCGCTCAACGACGTGGTGTAGGTCGACCAGGTAGCGTCTGGGCACCTGCATCAGCCCCTTGAAAACGGGCACGCGAGAGGGCCGCCCCTGGCGCCATAGTCGAACGCGGCGAACCGCACCGATGGCAGCCAGCAGTAGCGCAGAAAAAAGCAGAATCGGCAAAAGGGCATCAAGCATGGCGTCTCTCCTCTCAGAGACACCGTAAGGTCTGAATCATGGGCCTTACGACCCATGAGTTCAGCTTACAGCGTTATTGTTTCAGAAGTCTTTGCACAGTCGCAGCGCATCGTAGATGGCCGCATGCGTGTTGCGTGGCGCGGTGCAGTCACCCAGACGGAACAACAAGAAGCCATCGCCGCTTTCAGACAGGCAGGGCTGGGGCTTGATCGCGTAGAGCGCTTCGAGATCCATCTGGCCCTTGTTACGCGACTGCTCCTTGAGGCTGTAGTAGAGCGTTTCATCGGGGCGCACGCCGTTTTCCACCACGACCTGATCGACCACACGCTCTTCCTGGGCGCCGGTGTACTCGTTCTCAAGCACCGCCACCAGCGAGTCACCTTCGCGGTACACCTTATGCAGCGCGAGGTCCGAGGTCATGATCACCTCTTTCTCGTAGAGGCTGCGGTAATAGGTTGGGAAGGTGGTGCCGCCTACCGCGGCTCCCGGCTTGATATCGTCGGTGACGATCTCGACCTTTGATCCTTTGTCGGCCAGGAAATCCGCCACCGATACGCCGGAAAACTCGCAGATGGTGTCGTAGACCAGCACATTCTTGCCGGGCGCCACGTTGCCGTTGAGAATGTCCCAGGTGCTGACTACCAGGCTTTTATCGCTGTCGCTGTCGTAGCCCCACTCCGGCACTTGCGAAAGAAACGGCTGACCGCCGGTTGCCAGGATCACTACGTCCGGACGCAGATCTGCAAGAGTGTCCTCGTCGGCGCGAGTACCCAGGCGTAGGTCAATCTCCAGGCGCGTCAGTTCCAGCTGGTACCAGCGCGTGATACCGGCAATCTGATCGCGCTGCGGCGCTTTTGACGCCAGCGTAATCTGGCCGCCGATCTGCTCCTGTGCTTCGAACATTGTGACGTCGTGGCCGCGCTCGGCGCAGATACGTGCCGCTTCCATGCCGGCAGGGCCGCCGCCCACGATGACCACCTTGCGTTTGGGGCCGTCGCTTTTCTCAATAATATGCGGCAGTCCCATGTATTCACGCGAGGTCGCGGCGTTCTGAATACACAGCACGTCGAGCCCTTGGTACTGGCGGTCAATGCAGTAGTTGGCGCCCACGCACTGCTTGATCTGGTCGATCTGACCCATCTTGATCTTGGCGATAAGGTGCGGGTCGGCAATGTGGGCACGCGTCATGCCCACCAGGTCCACATAACCACCTTCAAGAATGCGCTGGGCCTGATTGGGGTCCTTGATATTCTGGGCATGAATGACCGGAACGTTGACCACTTCCTTTATGCCCGACGCCAGGTGCAAAAACGGCTCCGGTGGGTAGGACATGTTGGGAATAACGTTGGCTAAGGTGTTGTGGGTATCGCAGCCCGAGCCGATCACGCCGAAAAAGTCGACTTTGCCGGTGGCATCATAATAGGCAGCGATCCGCTTCATTTCTTCGTGATCAAGGCCATCCGGGTGGAATTCGTCACCGGTGATACGCATGCCCACCACGAACTCGTCACCTACCTCGGCGCGCACCGCCTTTAGCACTTCCATACCGAAGCGCATACGGTTCTCGAAGCTGCCACCCCATTCGTCGGTACGCTTGTTAACACGCGGGCTCCAGAACTGGTCGATCAAGTGTTGGTGCACCGCAGAGAGTTCGACCCCATCCAGGCCGCCTTCCTTCGCCCGGCGCGCGGCCTGGGCAAAGTCACCGATGATGCGCCAGATATCTTCCTCTTCGATGGTTTTGCAGGTCGAACGGTGAACCGGTTCACGGATACCTGATGGTGACACCAGCGTCGACCAGTCGTGTCCATCCCAGCGCGAGCGGCGCCCCATATGGGTAATCTGAATCATGATTTTGCCGCCATGCTTGTGCACAGCGTCGGCTAGATTCTGGAAGTGAGGGATGATGCGGTCGGTCGAGAGGTTGACCGAACTCCACCAGCCCTGGGGGCTGTCGATGGAAACAATCGACGAGCCGCCACAGATGCACAGCCCACAGCCGCCCTTGGCCTTCTCTTCGTAGTATTTTACGTAACGGTCCGTGGTCATGCCGCCATCGGTGGCGTAGACCTCTGCGTGGGCCGTACTGACCACACGGTTACGAATGGTCTGACTGCCGATCTGGATCGGCTTGAACAGTGCCTCGAATGCCATGGCATGATCCTCAGTTCACGGGCGTGACAACAAACAGACCGTTATCGTGGCCTTCTTCGGCACCACTCTGGGTCTGTTCGGCAACAGTGCGCAGCGTACTGTCGCGAGCACTCAGAATCTGATCCATGGCACCGGCAAACCAGCCGGTAAACATGTATTCGATTTTACGATTCACCTTGCCCATCTGGTAGACGAATGCGCTGTGCTCAAGGCGTACGCGCGCGGTACCTGCATCAAGGTCGATCTCTTCGGTAATGAAGATGCCCCAGCCGCGCTGGGAGAGGCGTTTCATGTAGTGCTCGAACACGTCCACGTCTTCTAGCCCGTGAAGTTCGGCCTCTTTCTCACACCAGTGCCAGGCACTTTTGTAGCCCGCCTGGTAAAGAATCTCGGCATATTTTTCGGCACCCAGCGCCTCTTCAACGGCCACATGGTTGTTGATGAAGAAGTGACGCGGGACATACAGCATCGGCAAGGCATCGCTCGTCCAGATACCGGTTTCACTGTCGACTTCAATGGGGAGTTCGGGAGCAGTCTTGGTCACGGTCGTCTTCCTTAAACTTATATTTGTAAGAGCGTTTGGCTGTTCAAGGACTTCTAGGCCCTTATTCGCCCCAGACGTCTTTTAGGGTTCTGACCCAGTTCTCGCCCATGATTTTTCTGACCTGGGACTCGCTCATCCCTCGCTTTAGAAGCGCTTCTGTCAGATTGGGAAATTCACCGATGGTGCGGATGCCTTCGGGGTTGATGATCGTGCCGAAACTGGTCAGGCGACGGGCGTAGCCCTTGTCATGGGTCAGCCACTCGAAGAAGTTCTGGTCATGGCCCTGAGTGAAGTCGGTGCCGATGCCGATGGCGTCTTCACCCACGATATTCATGATGTACTCGATCGCTTCACAGTAGTCGTCGATGGTTGAATCAACGCCTTTCTTGAGAAACGGGGTGAACATGGTCACGCCGACAAAGCCGCCGTGGTCGGCGATGAACTTAAGCTCTGCATCGGACTTGTTGCGGGGGTGTTCCTTTAGGCCTGATGGCAGGCAGTGCGAGTAGCACACCGGCTTTTTGGATTCGAGGATGACTTCTTCAGAGGTCTTGGCGCCCACGTGGGAAAGATCGCACAGCATGCCGACGCGGTTCATTTCCGCGACGATCTCGCGTCCAAAGCCAGACAGGCCGCCGTCACGCTCGTAGCAGCCGGTGCCGACCAGATTCTGGGTGTTGTAGCACATCTGCACGATGCCCACGCCGAGCTCCTTGAAGATCTCGACGTAGCCGATTTGATCTTCAAAGGCGTGGGCATTCTGAAAGCCGAAGATGATACCGGTCTTGCCTTCTTTCTTGGCGCGCATAATGTCGGCGGTGGTGCGAACCGGGCGTACCAGGTCGCTGCACTCTGCCATTAGCTTTTTGGACGCCACGATATTGTCGACCGTTGCCTTGAAGCCTTCCCAGACCGAGACAGTGCAGTTGGCTGCAGTCAGGCCGCCACGACGCATGTCTTCAAGTAATTCGCGGTTCCATTTGGCGATAATCAGGCCGTCAATGACGATGGCATCTTGGTGCAACTCAGCAGGGTTCATAGCGTAGCTCCAGAATTGTTTATATAGGAAGCATAGCGTTGCCCTGCTGCTGATCAGCTCTTGGAAACGACGACGGAAATTCCAAAAGCGTCATTAGGCGAAATGCACGCGTGGCAAATATGGCAAGTAGGCGGGTTAAGCGATACAAAAGAGGCAAGGGCGCGAAAGGGGGCGCAATATGACCGAGGGTCTAACGAAAAAGAGCTGCCTTTTGGGCAGCTCTGATAGCAATGATGACAGACCCCGTCAGGTGACGAGCGGTACGCTGGCAAAGGTCGGCTCACCTTGAGCATAGGCAAGCGCCAGAAGAGCACTTGATGCCGGTTCGCTGCTCGCCGGTTCTACGCCCCAACGCTTGAGCAGTGGTGGCGATTTTTCCTGATGTTTTGGGCAGGAATGAATGCCCAGGCGTTCGTCGCGCGGCGGAACGCCGAAGCACTCGCGATAGCACTTGGAAAAATGCGGGGTTGAAACAAAGCCGCACACAGAGGCAATCTCGATGATTGAGAGAGGCGTCTGTTTGAGTAACTGACGTGCCCGCACCAGTCGCAGCTTGAGATAATACCGGGAGGGCGAGCAGTGCAGATAGCGCTGGAAAAGCCGCTCCGACTGGCGCCGCGAGACGCCAACGTAGCTGGCCAGTTCGTCGAGCTCAAGCGGCTCTTCCAGGTTGGACTCCATCAGCGCAACGATGTCCAGCAGCTTGGGCTGTGTCGTGCCCAGCACATGCTTTAACGGCACGCGCTGCTGATCCTGCTCGTTACGCATGCGCTCGTAGATGAACATCTCGGAGATGCCTGCAGAAATCTCTTTGCCATGATCGTGAGCGATCAGGTTGAGCATCATATCCAGCGGCGCCGTGCCTCCAGAGGCGGTAAAACGGTCGCGATCAATAGAGAACAGCCGTGTCGTCAGCACAATCTTTGGAAATGCCTCCTGAATAGAGGCCAGGCACTCCCAGTGAATGCTGGTTTCGTAATGATCAAGCAGACCTGCCTGGCCTAACGCCCAGCTACCCGTACAGATAGCGCCTAAGCGACGTAGCTGGCGCGACTGTGCCTGCAGCCAATGTAGATGATCACGGCTGACACTATGCTGAGGGGCAACGCCGCCACAAACCACCACCCAATCCAGCGACAGCGGTGCGTGCATTGAGGCATCTGGCGTTACATGCAGGCCGTCACTTGCGCGAACCGGAGAGCCATCCTGAGTCAGTGTGTACCAGCGGTAAAGCTCGCGTCCAGCCAACTGGTTTGCCATGCGCAAGGGCTCAATCGCTGACGCCAGAGAGATAAGCGTGAAGTTGTCCAACAGCAGAAAACCGAGGGTTTGCGGAACGTTCGAGTGACCTACAGTCGTTGGGTTTTTTACTTGATTAATAGTCATGGTCTATACCTCTATCACCTAAACGTCATTGATTTTATTTTTATTATCGTTTTATATCGCCGGCGTTTTTTTCTGGGTCCCTGCGCTAGATACTTACTGCCTACAATGCATATTGGCACGGATGACACTTATACTGACAAAGCAATCTTAAAAGCAATTCAATCGATGTCGCAAATAGAATGCTGGAAGTCGCCTCTGAGGCGATTAATGTGGATGTAAGGCGGGCATCAGTGATGAATGAAACGTTCGTTTCAACGTTAAGCGTCGTTTCGATAAGGCATTGAGCCAAAAGGTTTTACATCTAAAAACGCTATAATCTAATAAGCTAAGCAATGAAAGGAGATATCAATGGCCAAGCTTTTCAAGGAGTTCCGCGAGTTTGCGGTTAAAGGTAACGTTGTGGATATGGCGGTGGGGATCATTATCGGCGGCGCTTTTACGCTGATCGTACAAAGCCTCGTCAAGGATGTAATGAATCCTATTATCGGCCTACTGGTGGGGGGAGTCGATTTCTCCAACCTCTTTGTCGTGCTCAGTCAGGGCGCCGTTGCAGGCCCTTATCCCACCTTGGCGGCCGCTCAGGTGGCCGGAGCAGTCACCCTAAACGTTGGGCTATTTATCAATGCGGTGGTCAGCTTCACGATTGTGGCTTTCGTTGTTTTTATGCTGGTAAGAACGATTAACCGCTTAAAGCGTGAAGAGGTGGAATCACCCAAAAGCCCGGTTGAGAAGCCCTGCCCGCACTGCCTCATGACCGTGCCTATCAAAGCCACTCGCTGCGGCCACTGCACCTCCGAGTTGCCTGTACCCACAGAGGCAGAACAGCAGTCTCTTAATACAGCGTCGACGCCATTACAATCTTAATGGTTCGTTATAAAAACGGGTGCCCAAAAGGGCACCCGTTTTTATGCAGCTTACTTTAAGCGCGTTTTTTAGCTACTTTCGTGTCAGGGGTTTGGCTATCACTGGCATCGCTTGGCTGGGGCAGCGAGGGCAGCGATTTAGCCAGCATTTCAACGCTGTGACGATAGTACAGCTGGCTCTTGTTGTGTTCACCCATACTGGCGTAAAGACGGGCAAGCTCGGCGCATACCTCACCGTTGGGGCGCTGGCGCTGGCTGGCTTCGAAGTATTCCAGCGCTTTTTCCCATTTGCCGGTGCGCAGAGACAGCCGGCCACAGGTCAATAGTAGCTCCGGATCATTAGGTCGCTCTTGCAGCCATTTCTCTGCTTTTGCCAACTGTCGTGCTGGGTCAACCTTCAGCAGGCCGTAGCGTTTTACTAAGCGTGCATCCCAGTGATGGTCCAGCGAATGATTAAGCAGGCGCTCGGCAATAAACTCTTCATTGGCTTGAATCAGTGCTTCGCAATAAATAGCGATAAGCTCCGTATTGCCGCGCATATAGTCAGGCATATCCGCCCACAGCCCACGCACACGCTCAACGTTGGTTGGGTTTTTGGCTTCAAAGATAATCAGCTCACGGTAAGCTTTAAACTCTAGCTGCTCGCGCTCTGATTGAGAAATCAGCTTTTGCGCCGCCAGCCGTGGAATCAAACGCCGCAGGCCTTCCCAGTCGTTGACGCTCACATGCACCTGTTTCAGCAGCTTGAGCACCTGCGGGTGGTTAGAAAGCTTTTTGTCCAGTCGATTCAAAATCGCCAGGGCTTCTTCGGGCTGCTGGCGCTCAATCATCATTTGCGCCTGCATTAGGCCAACGGCCGTATCCGCGCCTTGCGTTGAAAGCTGTGCCTGGTTGAGGTGCTCTTGAGACTTAGCGTGGTTGCCTTGGTAGTGGGCGGCCAGCGCCGCTGATAGGTAATTAACCAGCGGCGTACTGGAATCATCGGCAGCGTTAGCCAAGGTTTTCTCGGCTTTTTTCCAACGACCTTCGGTTAGCGCGACGAGGCCACGCACAGTGCGCTGCATAGCGCGGCGATTGCGTGCACGACTGTTCCAACTGCGAAAACGGCCCATCGGGCGAATGATGCCGCTTAGCAAGCGCAGGACGAAATGAAGGACAATAAACGCGGCAAACAGCAATACCAGGCCAAACCAAAACGAGGTTTGTATGGAGGAATCGCCAACGCGGATAAGCCAGTAGCCGGGCACCGCCATCATCATCTGCCCAAATAGGGCACCGACGGCAAGGCCAGCGACAATCAGCAGAACAAGCTTTCTCATGCATCACCTCCGCTTTGGCCACGCGTTTCATGGCGGTTCTCAATAAAACGCGTGAGTTCCTGCTGAGAAGCGCTGATATCCGGCAGCTCCGGCTTTATCTCGGTCTGCTGAAGCTCTTGAAGGCGCGCGATAACATTTTGCGTTTCTTCGCGGTCGGTATCGTAATAGTCGTTCAGAAGCCCCAGTGCTTTATCAAGGCTGGCCTGATACAGGTCCTGCTCTTCTTTTAGCAGCGCTAGCTGGGATTGCTCCAAGATTAAGCGCAGGCTCTGGCGCAGGTACGACTCTTGCTCGGGCGTCACAAGTGCTTCCAGCGCTTCATCGTGATGGCGAATCACCACCAAGTCTTTCAGCTCTTGACCGAAGCGTGCTAACTGGCGCTGGAACGTACCGGTCGGTGGCTGTTCGATGCCGGAAGTGACTGCGCGTTCTTCAATCTCTTGCGAAAGCCGCAGGTTGGCAACCTGCTCCTGCTGAGCATTCAGCGCTAAGTAGAGGCCGGTGCGGTCAACCTGGGGTACGCCATCAAGGGCGGCTAGCTCATTGGCAATCTCGCGGCGTACCGGCGTCAACGCGGGATTTTCCGCATCGACAAGGCGCGCGTCAGCGGTGCGCAGCAGCGCCGCAGCGCCGTTAACATCGCCCTCTAACTGCAGACGTTGATTCGCTAGGCGCAGCAGATACGCGGCTTCGGCATGCAGCCAATCGCGCTCGTCGGTGTCCTGCTCCTGGGAAAGTTGATCCAGCACCTGGCCCAAGGTCTCATCGACTTCGCTACGGTAGCTGCCAAATTCGTCGCGCAGCTCGCTGAGCGTACCTTGCAGGGCCTCATCGCGCTCTGCTTCGCCGCCGTCTAGGCGCGACGCCAGATCGCTCACCGACTGTTGCGATGCATTACTTTCGGTCTGCTGGGTCAGTTCATCAATACGCTGCTGCTGGTTCTCAAGGCGCTGCCAGCCCTGCCAGGCGACGAGGGCCAATACGATAGCCACGATAATGACCAGCACAATAGCGAAGAGGCCGCCCTTACCGCCACCGCTGCCTTTACCCGTATTGCTGGGCGGTGGCGTACCACCGGACGAAGATTTTGATGGCGTTGGTTTTGGGGGTGTCGGCGTTGCTGATGCCGTGCTGGGTGATGATGCGGTACTTTGTGCGGGCGAAGGTGAACTTGTGGCCTGGGAAGATGAACTTGGCGCGGCAGTGCCTGTCGACGAGGGTGTGGCCGCCGTGCTGGCTGCCGACGAAGCTGCGCTGTTGGCGCCGCCTTTTCCACGCCGCCGCGAACGATGGTTGTTAGCACCACTTTGGTTATTAGCACCGCTTTGAGGGGGCGGCGGTGAACTCGGCGGTGTAGTCGGCGTGCTGGGCTCAGACGTGCGGCTAGTCGCAGCGGCCGTGTCGGTCGTTTTAGGGATGCCTTGAGAGGCATCGGCGGATGTCGGTTGAACATCGCCCTGATCATTTACTTGTTTGCTCATCTGTCGCTAGCCCTTAGTAAGTTCCTTGATCGACATCGGCACCCTGTGGGTCGCAAGTCTCCAACGCCGCTATCAACGCAGCCGACGTTGCTCCAGACGCCACCTTGAGGTTACAAAAACCTAGTATGCCAGCCAGTGTAGCCAAACGGCGACTGGAAACGATTAGCGGTTGGTTGAAAGCCGCCTGATTGCACCATTTTGCCAGATGTTCCAGCAGTTCGCTGCTGGTGACGATCAACGCCCGATAATTACCTGAAAATAAATACGCCTGTAGGGCGGGTGCAAGGGGCTGAAGCGTACGTCGGTAAACGGCGATGCGGCTTACCTTTGCTCCCCGCGCGGTGAGCGTTTCTGCCAGCAGAGTTCTGCCGCCTTCACCTGCCACTAATAGAATACGCTGATGCGCCAGCTGCTGCAGCGACGCCAGTGCCAGCAGCGCTTCGCTGGTGTCTTCCCTCGCATCGGCTCGGGGCACGTGTACGCGCACACCCAGCTGATCATAAAGCGTGCTCGCGGTAGCGCTACCGACGCTGTAGTAGTCAATCCCCACGGGAAGCTGCGGCCAGTAGCGGTCTAATGCCTCGGCCAAGCAAACGGCGGCGAAGGGGCTAATAACGATTATCTTATGGTACTGATCAATATCTAGCCATGTGCTTCGCATGGCAGCATTTTCTGGCAACGTTTCCAGCTGCATCACATTGAGTGATTCAACGCTTCCGCCCTGGCCGCGTAGCGCCGCGGCGAGCGCTTCTCCGCGCTCACCAGGGCGGCAGATCAGTACTGGCTGGCTCATATTTCTCGACCGTAAACCTCTTCCAAAATATCACCTGCGCCTTGGTCGAGCAGGTCTTCTGCAACGCGAATGCCCAGCGCCTCAGGCTCATGCATTGAGCCGCTGCCTTCGGCGCGAAGCACTTCTGTACCCTCTGGGTTTCCCACTAAGCCGCGTAGCCACAGCGTTTCGTTGGCAAGGTCTAGCACTGCGTGTCCGGCGATAGGCACCTGACAGCCACCGTCGAGTCGTGTATTCATCGCTCTTTCTGCGCGTACCCGAGTGGCAGTGTCAGGATCATCCAGTGGTGCGAGCAGGTTGATAAGCTCAGGATCATGCAGGCGGCACTCAATGCCTAGCGCGCCTTGACCACAGGCAGGCAGGCATACTTCCGGCGGCAACGCCTGGGCAATTCGCGCGTTCAGGCCCAACCGTTGTAGACCGGAAGTGGCGAGAATAATGGCATCAAAATCGCCGGCGTCTAATTTGGCGAGTCGTGTTTGCACGTTGCCGCGCAGATTAAGAATTTGTAGGTCAGGACGGACTTCGCGCATTTGCAGACCACGGCGCAGGCTAGCAGTGCCAATGCTCGCCCCTTCAGGCAGCTCATCGAGGCTTGCGTAGTGGTTAGACACAAACGCATCGGTAGGGTCGGCCCCTTCCAAAATGATCGAGAGGCCTAATCCTTCAGGAAAGTTCATCGGTACGTCCTTCATGGAGTGGACGGCAATATCGGCACGGCCATCAAGCATCGCATCTTCAAGTTCTTTAACGAACAGTCCTTTCCCACCAATCTTAGAAAGAGGCGTATCGATTATTTTATCGCCCTTAGTAGAAAGGGGAACAAGTTCGACCTCAAGGCCGCTGTGCTCTGCCATTAAGCGGTCACGAACGTACTCAGCCTGCCACATGGCCAGTTGGCTTTTACGCGTGGCAATGCGCAATTTGGTAATTGATAGCACGTTATTCTCCCCTATACCGCAGACACGGCGACTCACACTATGATACCCCTATCATAAAGCACCGGGCGCCACAGTAAAAACGGCATGCCGCTGAGCGGGACGACTCTGGTACACTTTCCGTCAACGACTCCATTGTTTTGTCAGCAGGATATATCTCCGATGAGCCAAGTTACGAATCAGTCTTGGGGCGGTCGCTTTAGCGAGCCCACCGATGCCTTTGTTGCCCGTTTTACCGCGTCTGTCACCTTTGATCAGCGCCTAGCCCGCCAGGATATTCAGGGCTCCATCGCCCATGCCACCATGCTGGCCCGCGTAGACGTACTGACCGATGACGAGCGCGACGCCATTATCAACGGCCTGAACGAAATTCAGGGCGAGATCGAGCGCGGCGAATTCAACTGGTCGGTGCCGCTTGAAGACGTGCACATGAACATCGAGGCGCGGCTGACCGACAAGATTGGTATTACCGGCAAGAAGCTGCACACCGGGCGTTCGCGCAACGACCAGGTAGCCACCGATATTCGCCTGTTCATGCGCGATGAAATCGACGTCATTGAAGTAGAGCTTAAGCGCCTGCGCGAAGGCATGATTGAGCTGGCTGATCGTGAAGCCGATACGATTATGCCGGGCTTTACTCACCTGCAAACGGCTCAGCCGGTAACGTTCGGCCACCATATTTTAGCGTGGCAAGAAATGCTGTCGCGGGATCATGAGCGTCTGTTGGATTGTCGCAAGCGCGTCAACGTGATGCCGCTGGGCGCCGCTGCCCTAGCGGGAACGACCTATCCGATTGATCGCCACGTCACCGCAGAGCTTCTAGGCTTTGATCGCCCGGCGGAAAATTCGCTAGACGCCGTGTCAGATCGTGACTTCGCGATCGAATTCACAAGCTTTGCCAGCATTTTGTTGATGCATCTATCGCGCATGAGCGAAGAGCTGGTGCTGTGGACCAGCGCTCAGTTCAACTTTATCGACCTGCCCGACCGCTTCTGCACCGGCTCATCCATTATGCCGCAGAAGAAAAACCCGGACGTGCCCGAGCTGGTGCGCGGCAAAACCGGCCGTGTGTACGGCCATTTAATGGCGCTGCTGACGCTGATGAAATCCCAGCCGTTGGCTTACAATAAAGACAACCAAGAAGATAAAGAGCCGCTGTTTGACGCTGTGGATACCGTGCGCGACTGCTTGAAAGCCTTCGCCGATATGGTGCCTGCCATTGAGCCGAAAAAAACCAGCATGTATGAAGCGGCGCGGCGTGGGTTTTCGACCGCGACGGATCTTGCCGATTACCTGGTTCGCAAAGGTGTTGCTTTCCGCGATGCCCATGAAATTGTCGGTCACTCGGTGGCCTACGGTCTTAAAACGGAAAAAGACCTCTCTGAAATGAGTCTTGATGAGCTCAAGCAGTTCTCCGACATCATTGAGCAGGATGTTTTCGAGGTGTTGACCCTTGAAGGTTCAGTGGCCGCGCGTAATCACATTGGCGGCACCGCACCGAATCAAGTGCGTGCTGCTGCCCAGCGCGCGCGCGATGCGCTGAGCGCACTCAAGGCGGGTGCTGCATGAAAACGTTAGCACTGATGGTACTGCTGGTGGCAAGCCTGGCCGGTTTAGCCGGCTGTGGGCAAAAAGGGCCGCTTTATCTGCCGGACGATGCGCCCGCCATCGAACAGTCTGACGAGCAGCCTAGCCGCGCGGCTGAATAGAGCGCCGTTGGCCTAGGAAAAGGGGAGAGTCACATGGATTATTTTAACTACCGCGATGGCGTGCTGTACGCCGAAGATGTGCCGCTGTCACGGATTGCTAACGAACACGGCACGCCTTGCTACGTCTATTCAAAAGCGACCTTTGAACGTCATTTTCGGGCCTATACTGAAGCGCTGGGCAGTCATCCGCATCTGATTTGTTACGCAGTAAAAGCCAACTCTAACTTGGCGGTGCTGGGACTGCTCGCCAAGCTTGGCGCAGGGTTTGATATTGTCTCGATCGGCGAACTTGAACGCGTGCTTAAAGCCGGCGGTGATCCGGCTAAGGTGGTGTTTTCCGGCGTAGCCAAGCAGCCCCACGAAATGGTCCGCGCGCTAGATGTGGGCATTAAGTGTTTTAACGTCGAGTCGCGCCCAGAGCTTGAGCGTTTAAATCGCGTTGCGGGCGAGCAGGGCAAGGTGGCGCCGGTGTCTCTGCGGGTCAACCCAGACGTTGACGCGGGTACGCACCCGTATATCTCGACGGGTTTGAAAGATAATAAGTTTGGCATCTCGATAGACGAAGCGTTGGCGGCCTATGAGCTAGCCGCCAGTTTGCCTAATCTTCAGGTCAAAGGGTTGGACTGCCATATCGGTTCGCAGCTAACTGAAACGGCTCCGTTCTTGGATGCACTGGAGCGGCTGCTGGTACTGATGGAGCGCCTGCGTGAGCGAGGCATCGAAATTGATCACCTCGACTTAGGCGGCGGTTTGGGCGTCACCTATCGCGATGAAAAGCCACCCCAGCCGTTTGATTACGCTAGCCAGTTGTTGGCACGGCTATCGCGCTGGGAAGGTGGTGAAGCACTGACGCTACTGTTTGAGCCAGGACGCTCGATTGCTGCCAATGCTGGCGTAATGCTGACGCGCGTTGAGTTTCTCAAGCCCGGTGAGACCAAAAACTTCGCCATTGTGGATGCGGCGATGAACGATTTGATTCGCCCTGCGCTGTATCAAGCATGGCAAGCAATTGTGCCGGTCGACACCCGCGAGGCGCGCGAGACTGCGCTTTACGACGTGGTTGGCCCGGTATGCGAGACTGGCGACTTCCTGGGTAAAGAGCGCGAGCTTTCGATCGCGGAAGGCGACCTGCTGGCGGTGCGCTCGGCGGGCGCCTACGGCTTTGTGATGGCTTCAAACTACAATAGCCGTCCTCGCGCCGCGGAGCTTATGGTCGATGGCGACAGCTGCCATGTCGTCCGGGCGCGTGAAACCGTGGCGAGCCTGTGGGCCGGCGAAGCGTTGCTACCCGAAGGGGAACGCTGATGCTTCTGCACTTCACCAAAATGCATGGCTTGGGTAACGACTTTGTCATGGTGGATCTCGTGACGCAGCGCGCCCGGCTGGACGAGGCGCAAATTCGTGCGCTGGCAGACCGTCGTTTCGGCATCGGCTTTGACCAGCTGTTAGTGGTCGAGCCGCCCCGCGACCCGGACATGGATTTTCGCTACCGTATTTACAATGCGGATGGCAGTGAAGTGGAAAACTGCGGCAACGGAGCGCGCTGCTTTGCTCGCTTTGTACGCGATCAGCGGCTGACGCATAAACATGAAATTCATGTGGAAACCGCGGGCGGACCGCTGGTATTAACCGTGCAGCTTGATGGAATGGTGCGTGTTGCTATGGGGCGTCCGCGGTTTAGCCCCCTGGCTTTGCCCTTTGATGCGCCGGGCGACCAGCCGCTGCACCGGCTAGATGTGGGCGATGACACGCTGCAGATTGGCGTCGTCTCAATGGGCAATCCCCATGCGGTGCTGCAGGTCGAAAGCGTTGATAGCGCGCCGGTCGAGCGGCTTGGGCCGTTGGTTGAGGCGCATCCTCGTTTTGCTAAGCGTGTTAACGTAGGCTTTATGCAGGTACTCTCACCTAGCGAAATACGCCTGCGCGTCTATGAGCGCGGCAGCGGCGAAACGCTAGCCTGCGGTACGGGTGCCTGCGCGGCAGTGGCCAGCGGCATTCGTCAGGGGCTGCTGAAAAGCCCTGTGAAAGTGCATTTACCCGGTGGCGAACTCAGCATTGAATGGCCCGACCCTGAAGGGTCGCTGACAATGGTGGGACCGGCTACGCGCGTCTTTGATGGCCGTGTAGCACTCAATTAACTCGAGGAGAACGGCGATGTCACAAGCCCCCGAACCCCGCAAAACGCTCGATCCTGATCAAGTGGCGTTCTGGCTGGCGCGGCATCCCGATTTTTTCGTGGGTCGTGAAGGGTTATTGCAGCAGCTGCAAGTGCCGCATCCCAATATTGAGGGAGCTGTGTCGCTGCTGGAGCGGCTGGTATTTGATCTGCGTAAGCGTGCTGAAACCGCCGAGGATCGTTTAGAGCACTTGTTAGAAACCGCTCGCCATAACGAGTCTCAGTATCGTCGGCTACGCGAAACGCTGATTGCATTGGTTGAGGCTCAAGACCGCGATGCATTGGCACAGGCGCTGGCGACTCAGCTGAGTGAGCGCTTTGAAACCCCTGCCATGGCGCTGTGGTGCCCAGCCACGTTAAGCGATGCCGAGCCGCAGCCGCCCCAGCCGCCGCGCCACGTGTTAGACCAGCATGCTAGTGCGCGTCTAGCCGCTATGTTGGATGGCCGCACTAGCCGCTGCGTTAAGCTCAGCGTTAGCGATTGGAAGTGTTTGCTGCCCCATGTTAAAGCACCGCGCAAAGCCGGCTCGTGCGCTATCTCGCGCCTCTCTGCTGGCGACCCACTTGGCTACTTGGTGCTGGCAAGTCCCAGCCCCGATGCCTATCGAGCCAGCATGGACACGCTGTTCACCGAGTATCTAGGCGATATCGTTGCGCGCCTGCTGATACGTCTAGGCGATCATGGCTAAGCCATCATCTATTGCAGATCGCATTGAGACATTTTTAGCGGCGCTGGCGGCCCATGCCAGCCCGGCGACCGTGGCGGCCTATCAGCATGACCTAGCGGCGCTATGTACCTTCACGAATCGCCGTGATGTCACAGATCCAGCTGCGCTAGACACCGCCCTGCTACGCGCCTTTTTGGGCGCAGAACGCAGCCGGGGCTTGGCGCCCCGAAGCCTGGCGCGGCGCCGGGCAGCGCTGTCACGCTTTGCGGATTATCTGGTCAAACAGGGCGTGCTGGTGGATAACCCGGTGGGGCTGTTACGCACTCCGAAGCAGCCAAGCCATCTGCCGCGCCCGGTTGATGTCGATGCGCTGGCACGTTTTCTAGATACCCCTCACGACGGCTCACCGCTGGGCACTCGCGATCAAGCCATTCTTGAGCTGTTTTATTCCAGCGGCCTGCGTTTAGCCGAGCTTGCTGCGCTGGACTTGGGTGATTTGCAAAGCAGCCGAGTGAGGGTCATCGGTAAAGGAGGCAAGCCGCGCCAAGTACCGGTTGGGCGCCGAGCCCAGCAGGCACTGATCGACTGGCTTGGCTGTCGTTCTGCGCTGGCGCCTGCGGGAGAGCTGGCTTTATTTGTTGGCCAGCGCGGTGCGCGGCTAGGGCATCGCGCTATTCAAAAGCGCTTAGCGCAGCTGTCACTTGCTCGCGGCTTGCCCGAGCATTTACATCCTCATCGGCTGCGACACTCTTTTGCCAGCCATCTGCTGGAATCAAGCCAAGACCTGCGCGCGGTACAAGAGTTATTAGGCCACGCTAATCTTTCGACGACCCAAATCTATACGCGGCTCGACTGGCAGCACCTGGCAACGAGCTACGATGCCGCTCATCCGCGCGCCAAACGCAGCCCTGGGAGTAAGCCATGACGGTGCTGAAGGCCATTACCTTCGATCTAGACGATACGTTGTGGGACAACCATGGCGTGATGTTACGCACTGAGGAAGGGCATTACCGCTGGCTGTTGGACGCGCTCAGGGCATGGCGTACTGCGCGTCAAGAGCCAGCCCTTGCGCTCGACCCGGTCAACGGCGGACAAGATTATCTGCAGCGTCGCTTACAGCTGGCTAAAGATGTGCCCGAACGGCGTGGCGACTTCACATGGCTGCGCTTACGCGCCCTGGAAGCTCAGTTAGAAGCTCAGGGTTTGACGCGCAGTGGCGCGTTGCTGTGGGCAGCTGCGGCGATGAACGAGTTTCATCGCCTGCGCATTCAGGTAACGCCTCATCCTGAAGCGACGGGGCTATTGACCGCATTGGCGGAGCGCTATCAGCTTGCCGCCATTACCAATGGCAATATCCATTTGGCGCGTCAGCCGCTGGCCGCTCACTTTCCTGTGGCCATTGCCGCGGGCGAGTTGCTGGCGCCCAAACCTGACCCCACGCCGTTTCTTACCGCGCTTGCACGCCTCAACGTCGCGCCAGAATGCGCGATGCACGTAGGTGACTCTTGGGAGGAAGACATTCTGCCTGCTCAGCAGCTGGGGATGCACGCCGTATGGATTGCCGCAGCGGGTGACGAGGTGCTGCCGCCGCGAGTGCATCGCATCGCCCATATTAAAGAGCTGCCCAGCGTGCTTAAGCTGCTAGAAAACGAAGTATAAGCGCCGAACTATTCAGGCGGCGTATGCAGCCACTGATCTAACTTCTTTGAAAGCGTGTCCACGCCGTCGCGTTTGAGCGATGAGAATAGCTGTACCGACACCAGGTCTTCCCACTCTTTGAGGCTCGAGCGTACTTTTTGCAATGCCGCGTTGGCAGGGCCTTTCTTTAGCTTGTCCGATTTGGTCAGCAGAATATGCACCGGCATTTCTCGCTGGTCGGCATAGCTGAGCATCATTTGATCGAACTCGGTCAGCGGATGACGTACATCCATCAACAGCACTAGCCCGCGCAGGCTAAAGCGGTTACGCAGATACTCTGCTAGGTGCTTTTGCCACTCCAGTTTGACTGACTCAGGTACCTTTGCGTAGCCGTAGCCCGGTAGATCGACCAGCCTTCTAGCGTCGTCGTTCATGACGCGGAAAAAGTTGATTAACTGGGTACGACCCGGCGTGCGAGAGGTTCTCGCCAGGGCATTCTGTTGCGTTAATGCATTGATAGCACTTGATTTTCCGGCATTCGAACGCCCGGCAAAAGCAACTTCTGCACCGGTATCGTCAGGGCATAGCGCTAGGGTAGGCGCGCTGATAACAAAACTTGCCGTGGGGTAGTTCAGCCGAGCGACAAGGCTATCATGAGGGGTAGACATGGATGTGATCCTGAAAAACGAACATAAAAGCGGCCTGCTCGGCGCACATGATACGAAAGACAGAGCATAGAGCAGTGCCGCGACGAGTGACCCCTAAAGCAGCCCAGGGTTTTGATTCCCGCCGCCAGGGGTGATTCGTTATAATGCCAGCGGTATATCTCTGCGAGCTGAGGCGCTAGTGTACCATCGCGCTCTAGTCGGCAGCGACCAGCACATTCGTCAAATATAAACCGCTATGTGGAAGGGTAATGAGACAGTTACTGGCAAGCTTGGCCATTGCTATGGCCGTTGGCGTCGCGCACGCCCAAGCGGACTTCCAGGCCGATGCGGATGCATCCGCTGGCCGCGAGCGGGCGCAGACGTGCGCTGCTTGCCATGGTCAAACCGGTATTAGCCCGGCGAGCGCCTTCCCTCACTTGGCAGGTCAACAAATGTCTTATCTGGCCAAGCAGATCATCGATATTCGTGATGGCGATCGCTTGGTGCCGCAAATGGCCGGTCAAGTGGACAGTTATTCAGACCAGGATGCGTGGGATGTTGCGGCGTTTCTCGCCGGATTAGACACCCATATTGGGCAAGCGAGCGATGAGGATGCCAACTTGCTGGCCCGTGGCGAAGAACTTTACCGCGCGGGTGATCTGTCTAAGGGCATACCCGCTTGTTCAGCCTGCCATTCGCCCACTGGCGTTGGTATCGGCAGTGCCGTTTACCCCGGGCTTTCTGGCCAGTATGCGCAGTACACGGTCGCGACGCTGCAGGCGTTCGCTGCCGGTGAGCGTGACAATGACCCTAATAATATGATGCAAGATATTGCCGCCAAGATGAGCGATAACGATATGCAAGCCGTCGCTAACTATTTGTTAGGCCTGAACTAGCCTTTGGGAGCCTAAACGATTTTTTGTCAGGATTGCGAAACCTTGTCGGGCGCTAGTAATGTGTCGTAGAGGAGGGAACTCGCTACTATAGTGACTGTCACATCCTTCGCTTACCCATGGAGAATACACGCAATGTTTAAAACGCTAATGGTCGCAATGGCTGGCCTCGGACTTTCTGCGGCGGTGAGTGCCCAGGAACTAGTAGCAGGCCAGCAGTATGAGCTTCTTGAGACGCCGGTAGAAACGAACGTTGAAGACGGCCAAATTGAAGTGACCGAAGTATTCTGGTTTGGTTGCCCGCACTGCTACCGTCTGCAAACGCCGGTTAATGAGTGGTACGAAACACTCGACGATGACGTCAGCGTAGTGCATATGCCTGCCACCATGGGCGGCGATTGGAATACCCATGCGACCGCTTTCTATGCGGCTGAATCGCTGGGTATCGAAGATGAGCTGCACGCAGATTTCTTTAATGCCATTCATCAGGAAAAGCAGTCACTAACCGACCCTGATGATATCGCTGAGTTCTTTGCCAACTATGGCGTGAGTGAAGAAGAAGCGAAACAAGCGCTAACGGCGTTTAGTGTACGTAGTGAAGTGAACAAGGCCAACAGCCGTATGCGCGAAATGCGCCTAATGGGCGTGCCGGCCCTGGTGGTTGACGGCCGCTATGTCGTGACGCCTAGTTCTGCTGGCAGCCTTGAAAACATGCCGCAGGTTGCGGATGAGTTGATTAAGCAAGTGCGTGCTGAGCGCGCAGAATAACGGTGTCAAATGAAGTGAAGGCTGATAAGACAGCGAGCGTCACGAGCACCCATAAGCCGCTGTTAGAAGATGGTCATTTGCGCCTGCTGACGTTCAATCTGCAGGTGGGCATTCAGACGTCTGCTTATCATCACTATCTCACTCGTAGCTGGCAGCACTTTCTGCCTAATCGGAAACGGGTGAAACGCCTGGATGTGATGAGCGACGTGCTGGGCCAGTTTGATGTCGTCGGTCTGCAGGAAGCCGACGGCGGCAGCTTTCGCTCCAGCCGCATCAACCAGGTGGAATACCTGGCGGCTAAGGCCGGATTTCCTCATCACTTCAAGCAATTGAACCGAAATCTTGGGCACCTTGCCCAGCACAGCAACGGGCTGCTTTCGCGTCTCGTGCCCACCAAAATTGAAGAGCACCGCCTGCCCGGGACCTTGCCTGGGCGTGGTGCCATTCACGTGCGTTTTGGTAACGGGCCGGATGCGTTACATATTTTTGTCGCACATTTGGCGCTTAGCCATCGTGGCCGGGTGCGCCAGCTTAACTACTTAAGCGAGATCATCCAGCCACTGCGGCATGTGGTGGTGATGGGCGATCTGAATTGCACTCCGGCTCAGCTGCACGCCCATGAGCGATTCAGCACCTCGTTGCCGCTGCATCCCGTTACACCTTTATTGAGCTACCCATCGTGGCAGCCCAGGCAAGCGTTGGATCACATTTTGCTATCGCAAACCCTGGAGGCCGCTGAGGTGCGGGTAATGGATCACCTGTTTTCGGATCACTTGCCGATTGCGGTTGATTTACCCTTACCAGCCGCCTGCCTACTGGCTATTAAAAAGGCGACACCCGCACCCAGCGCAACTCAATAAGCTGCTAAGAGCAATTTAGGCCGCTTTATGGCCCACCCAGACCTTTTTAGGGATGACGTTCGGCCCAGAATCAGCGATGATTCTGGGCCGTTTCTTTTCCAGGACATTTAACATGCTCGCCAATGCCCATGAGCCGCGCTTGCTGCGCTGGCTCGACTGCGTGACTGAGGGAGTGGGCCGGGCCATTGCCTGGCTGGTTGTGATAATGATGCTGGTGCAGTTCGCCATCGTCGTGCTGCGCTATATTTTCGGTATCAATAGCATCGTGATGCAAGAGTCGGTGATGTACATGCACGCCGCCGTGTTCATGCTCGGCGCCGGATGGACGCTACGTCACGATGGCCATGTGCGGGTCGATATCTTTTACCGCAAGATGTCTGAGCGTGGCCGCGCGTGGGTCGACCTGCTCGGCACGCTATTTCTGCTGATTCCCGTCATGTCATTTATCGCCATTTCAAGCTTCCACTATGTGATTACCAGCTGGGCCATTATGGAGCGGTCGGGGGACGGCGGCATTCCGGCCGTGTTCCTGCTTAAAACGCTGATTCTGGGAATGGTGGCACTGCTACTTTTACAGGCGGTAGCGCAACTGATACGTCAGGTGCTGATTATCCGCGGCAAGCTATCCAGTTCTGCCCCTGTGCATGAGGAGATGGTCTAGTGCTGGCGATTTTATTGGAAGGCATGCCGCTTTTACTGTTTGCCGCGGTATGCGGCGTCTTGATGCTGGGTTATCCGGTGGCTCTGTCGCTTGCGGGAACGGCGCTGGCCTTTGCCGGATTAGGCTGGTTGCTGCAATCGCTGGGCGTTCCGGTGCATTTCGAGGCACGCTGGATGGGCTCAATGCCTAGCCGGATCTACGGCATCATGACGAACAATACCCTGCTGGCGGTGCCTTTATTCGTGCTGATGGGTGTCCTGCTTGAGAAGTCACGGGTGGCGGAAACGCTGCTGGATGCGATGACCATGGCATTTGGCGCCCTGCGCGGCGGGCTGGGCATTGCGGTGGTATTGGTGGGCATGCTGCTGGCCGCGTCTACCGGTATTGTGGGAGCAACGGTGGTTACCATGGGCCTGCTCTCGCTACCCACCATGCTCAAACGCGGCTATTCACCGGCACTGGCGACCGGGACCATTTGTGCCACGGGCACTCTGGGTCAAATCATTCCGCCTTCCATCGCCTTGGTGCTGCTAGGTGATGTTCTCAACAATGCCTATCAGCAGGCACAGCTATCGATGGGCGCTTGGAGCCCCAAGACGCTTTCGGTGGGCGATCTGTTTGTCGGCGCGTTGGTACCGGGCCTGCTGCTGGTGCTAGCCTATATTATCTATCTGCTTACAGTGGCGTGGCTAAAGCCCAGTACGGCCCCGGCGGCGGATCGTGAAGGATTGATGCAGGAGTTGGGGCACACCGGCAGTATCTGGCCGCTGCTACTGAAAGGACTTTTACCGCCCGTGCTGCTAATCGTGGCCGTGCTGGGCTCGATCTTGGGCGGCTTTGCCACGCCCACGGAAGCCTCAGCAGTGGGTGCCTTCGGTGCGCTACTGCTGGCAGCGGCCAATCGGCGGTTAAGCTTTTCGATGCTGGGTGAGGTAGTGCGCTCCACCGCTCAGGTAACCAGCATGGTGTTTTTGATCCTGATTGGCGCGACACTGTTTTCGCTGGTATTTCGAGCGTTTGGTGGCGAAGAGCTGGTCAACCATATGTTTGATTCGATGCCCGGTGGGGTGGTGGGCGCTACCATTGTGGTCATGTTGGTCATCTTCCTGCTCGGGTTCATACTCGACTTTATCGAGATCACCTTTGTGGTGGTGCCCATTGTTGGTCCGGTGCTATTAGCGATGGGGGTTGACCCCATCTGGCTGGGCATCATGATTGCCGTCAACCTCCAGACCTCTTTTTTGACGCCGCCCTTTGGATTCGCATTGTTCTATTTACGCGGTGTGACACCGCAAAGTGTGCCGACATCGGCGATTTATCGCGGCGTCGTGCCGTTTATCATCATGCAGCTCGGCATGCTGTTAGCGCTGGCGCTATTCCCTGGACTGGCCACATGGCTGCCTTCGTTGATGTAAGGGGAAAGCATGCATCCTATTGCCAATGTACTGACGATTGCAGGCTCTGACCCTTCCGGGGGCGCAGGCCTGCAGGGAGACCTGAAAACCTTTTCAGCATTAGGGGTCTATGGCACCAACGTGATCACGGCGGTGATTGCCCAGAATACCTGCGGTGTGGCGTCAGTTTATCCGGTGTCGCCGCAGGTGATTCGTGAACAGCTAGAGCATTTGCTTCAAGACGTCACGCTAGACGCGGTCAAAATTGGCATGGTGGCTAGCCGCGAAGTCGCCGAAGTGATCGCTGACGTACTGCGCCAGAAACGTCCGCGCTGGATCGTACTGGACCCCGTCATGGTGGCCAAAAGTGGTGATATATTGGTGGATGACGCCGGTATTCGAGCCGTGCGGGATATTTTGGTGCCGCTAGCCGACGTCATCACTCCCAACCTGCCAGAAGCAGCCGTACTGCTCGATTCACCCTCGCCGACTAGCTTAGAGGAAATGGAGGCAATGTTGCCGGGGCTGATGCAGCTAGGCGCGCCGTATGTGGTGCTCAAAGGCGGCCACCTGCGCGGGGCGACGTGCCCTGACTTGCTGGCAACACCCAGCGGCCATGAGTGGCTGCCCGCGTCGCGTATTGATACTGATAACTTACACGGTACCGGCTGCGCGCTCTCTTCGGCGATCGCCGCCTGTTTAGCCAAGCAGTCGGCTTTAGCACCCGCTAATGCAGCCGTGATGGCGATTAGCGAGGCCAAGCAGTGGCTGCATGCCGCATTAGAAGCAAGTGCCCGTCTAAACGTGGGTAAAGGGCGTGGTCCAGTGCATCACTTTCATGCGTGGTGGTAACGCTAGCGCCGTTTGGCAAGATTTATTAGGCATTAGGTATTGCGCTGAGAGTTTGCGAGAAAACGCTGTTAACAGGAGGGTATCACCATGCGATTAAGGCTGAACCATCATCCCGCGCTGGGCGCATTACTGGCGATATGTATGATGTTGATAACGTCTGCTGTCTTTGCCAGCAGCGTTTCTGAGCGGGGTGAGCGTTTTGAACGCGTCGTTGACGAGAACGGGCAGCGCTATACGCTGATTGGCAGCGGCGTTTTTCGCTATATGGTCTGGAACGCCTACGCTGGAGCGTACTATCAGCTTGAAGGTGATACGCAACCTCAGCCGCTGGGTAACCAGCCGAGGCGGCTAGAGCTGGCTTATTTCCATGCCATTAAAGCGTCAGATTTTGCCGAAGCCACGGAAGAAACACTGCGGGACACGCTGACGCTTTATGAGTTCACTCAGATTGAAGCGCCCCTAGAGCAGCTTAATCAGCGCTATAGTGACGTAGTGCCCGGCGACCGCTATCTACTTAGCTGGGACGGCACGCAGCTACGTTTGGCGCTCAATGGCGAGGTTCTGTTTGCAGAGGATAACGCTGAGTTAGCCAGCGCCATGTTTAGTATCTGGCTAGGCGAGCGCCCTTTGGGTGAAGATTTTCGCGATGCGCTGTTAGGAAGAGGCTAGCGAGCAGTGGCGGCAGTCGCTGTCGTTAGCAGCCAAGGAGAAGCATGATGAAAGCGCTGATTCAGCGGGTGACGCGCGCCAGCGTAGCGGTGCAAGGTCAAACTGTGGGGGCAATCGAGCATGGGTTGCTAGCGCTGGTGGGCGTAGAAAAGGGCGACGACCAGGCGTCCGCTAGCAAGCTGTTGCATAAGCTGCTGCATTACCGCGTGTTCAGCGATGCTGACGGTAAAATGAATCAAAACCTTCAGCAGGTGAACGGCGGGCTGCTGCTTGTTTCTCAGTTCACCTTGGCAGCGGATACTCGTAAAGGGCTGCGCCCCAGCTTTTCCAGCGCCGCGCCGCCGGACGAAGGCGCGCGGTTATTTGACTTCCTTGTCGCCCAGGCCAACGCTGCTTGGCCTAACGTGGCCACCGGTGAGTTTGGTGCCGATATGCAGGTAGCGCTGGTCAACGATGGCCCGGTCACGTTTTTACTGGAAAGCTAGTGAGATCTGGCGAGGCCTAGCTAACCGCTTCTTCGCTGGCCAGCAGCTCGGCTTCCATTGTCTCTAGCGCTTCTTCGGCGCTGAGCCACTGCCGCTCTGCCTCATCCAGCCGTGCTTTAATCTCAGCCTGTTGGCTAAGCGTCTTGGTCAACTCCGCTTTACGTGCGCTGTCTGTGTAGAGTTCAGGGTCAGCCAACACGTGTTCTACCTCTTCCAGTTCTTGCTGGGCCTTTTCCATGGCCTTTTCGGCTTGGTCGCGCTGCTTTTTCAACGGGCGTAATTTTTCGCGCAGTTCGGCGGCCGCTTTACGGGATGCTTTGCGCGCTTCACGGCTGTCGCCGCTAGGCTGCTGGCTTTGACGTTCGGCCTTTTCACCGCGTGAATCGCGGCGGCTGTCTTCCAGGCGTGCTTTAAGCCAAACCCGATAGTCCTCTAGATCGCCGTCAAACGGTTCGACGCGATTATCGGCTACTCGCCAGAACTCATCCACGGTCGCCCGCAGCAGGTGACGGTCGTGAGACACCAGAATAACCGTGCCTTCAAAGCTTGCTAGCGCCTGGGTTAATGCTTCGCGCATCTCCAAATCCAGGTGGTTGGTCGGCTCATCGAGCAAGAGCAGGTTAGGCTTCTGCCAAGCGACTAAAGAAAGCGCAAGGCGTGCCTTCTCGCCGCCGGAAAAGTTACCAACGACGCCAAACGCATCGTCGCCCTTAAAGCCAAATCCGCCCAGGAAATTGCGAATATCCTGATCACTGGCGGTGGGCGAGAGGCGCTGCACATGCACAAAGGGCGTCGATGAAACGTCCAGGCTTTCAAGCTGATGCTGAGCAAAGTAGCCAATCGCTAAATGCTCGCCGGGCACGCGCTTGCCATTAAGTAGCTCAAGCTCGCCAGTCAGTGATTTAATCAGCGTCGATTTGCCAGCGCCGTTAGGACCTAGCAGGCCAATGCGACTGCCGGGCAGCAGGGTAACGTTGACCTTGTCCAGCTGGATGTTATCGTCACTTCCGTCGTCCGTTTTACCGCGATAGCCTAGCTGAGCCTGATCCAGCACCAGCAGCGGACGTGACGTTTTATCGGCAGCGGGCAGCGTGAAGTGGAACGGGGAGTCCACGTGGGCAACGGCGATATCTTCCATGCGCTCAAGCATTTTGACCCGGCTTTGTGCCTGCTTCGCCTTGGTCGCTTGTGCTTTAAAGCGGGCGATAAAGCGCTCGATCTCTTCCCGACGCGCCTGCTGTTTGACGGCTTCGGCTTGCTGAAGGGCAAGCTTTTCGGCGCGGGTGCGCTCAAACTGGGAGTAGTTGCCGCGGTAAAGCTCCAGCGTTTGGTGGTGCATATGCACGATGTGGTCGCACACCGCATCTAAAAAGTCGCGGTCGTGAGAAATCAGCAGCAGCGTGCCGGGATAGCGGGTCAGCCACTGCTCCAGCCACAGTAAAGCATCCAGGTCTAAATGGTTGGTGGGCTCGTCCAGCAGTAGCAAGTCAGAAGGCATGAAAAGGGTGCGGGCGAGATTGACGCGCATTCGCCACCCGCCGGAAAACGCCGACAGCGGGCGGGTCAGGTCAGCTTGTAAGAACCCAAGCCCGACCAGCAGCTGTGCCGCGCGGGACGCAGCACGGTAGCCGTCCAGCGTTTCAATTAAGCCATGCAGTTCGGCTTCGCGATGGGCGTCGTCGGCTTCACGAGCGGCAAGTAAGTCGGCCTCGGCCTGTCGTAATGCCAGGTCGCCGTCGAGCACATACTCGATAATAGGCCGGTCAAGCGCGTCAACTTCCTGGGCCATATGCGCAATACGCTGGCCTCCGCTCATCTCGACATCACCCTGGTCGGGCGCAAGCTCGCCCAGCAAGAGTTTGAACAGGCTCGATTTACCGGCGCCGTTTGCCCCGATAATGCCGGCCTTTACCCCGTTATTAAGAGTAACGTCCGCGTTGTCGAGTAGCGTTTGCGTGCCGCGTTGCAGGGCGACTTGGCGCAGTGCGATCATGCCTTCTCCCGAAAAAAATGTGGGTCATACGATGCCAGATTCTATTGCGCTTGATTCTACCCGATTGCAGCGCTTGCAGCAGATACCGTTATGGGATTTTGCGCTCGCGTTTTACGCCAAGCCAGGCGTTGAAGCGGCGTGCTTAACGTTACAGGACGAGGCGGGATTAGATGTTTGCGAAGTGTTGTTTCATTGCTGGCTATATTCATGCGGCTTAGAAGCCGTGTCGACAGCCGTGTCTGCCGTGCGCAAGGAGCGTCTTCACTGGCAGGCTCGAGTAACGGATGTTTTGCGCGCACTGCGCCGCGACTTAACGTCGTCGGCTGCCTCGAACGAAGCTGTGGCAGCGCTGCGCAAGACCATTAAACAGGCGGAACTGATGGCCGAACGTGAGAACCTTCAACGTTGGCAAATATGGGCTTTGGAAGTAAAAATCGATGAAAAATGCGTCACTAACATCGTTGAAAAGCCTTCTAACGTAGCTGAATGGCTTGAAAAAAAGCTGAATCATGGTGAAAAAGCCTTCCAGTTTACTGGTTCTTCAAACACGCCTTCGGCGTCGCTTCAGGCGCTGCAAACGCTCGTTCGTCAACTTGACCCTCATCAAGGAGCGCGCTAGCCTGAATTTAAGCTAGTTTTGAATCACCTAGCGTTATTTGCCCGCTAGCACGCAGTTAACGACGCATTTTTGCCTATTAGCGAACAATAATGCCGCGTTGAGAAACGCGACGATGGGTTGGTTTTAAACGTTAGATGCTAAGCAGTTCGCTTTAAAAATAATGTTGCGCATTTGTATCGCGCGCTTACCACTGCAAGGGGAACATCGCATGAAGGCAAGCAAAACCGTTTCTACTCGTTCTGTCACCACGAAGTTAATCACTACTGCCAGCGTTGGCGCACTGCTGTTAGGCATGGCGTCGGTGGCACAAGCAGACAACTGGCGTTACGCTCACGAAGAGTACGAAGGCGACGTTCAAGATGTCTTTGCCTATGCCTTTAAAGAATATATTGAAGAAAATTCTGACAACACGGTGCAGGTGTATCGTTTTGGTGAGCTGGGCGAGTCTGATGACATTATGGAACAGACGCAGAACGGCATCCTGCAGTTTGTGAACCAGTCGCCTGGTTTCACGGGGGCGCTGATCCCTGAAGCGCAAATTTTCTTTATTCCTTACCTGCTGCCGACCGACGAAGAAACTGTGCTGACGTTCTTTGACGAAAGCAAAGCCATCAACGAAATGTTTCCGGAGCTTTATGCCGAGCAAGGCCTAGAGCTGCTGAAAATGTATCCAGAAGGCGAAATGGTCATTACTACCAATGAGCCGATTAGCTCACCGGAGGATATGGATAATAAGAAAATCCGTACCATGACCAACCCGCTGCTGTCGGAAACTTACGATGCCTTCGGCGCAACGCCTACGCCGCTGCCGTGGGGTGAAGTGTACGGTGGTCTGCAGACCGGTATTCTTGATGGTCAAGAAAACCCGATTTTTTGGATCGAATCAGGCGGTCTGTATGAAGTATCGCCACACCTGACGTTCACTGGTCACGGCTGGTTTACCACCGCGATGATGGCCAACCAGGATTTCTATGCAGGCCTGTCTGAAGAAGACCAAGCGCTGGTGCAAGAAGCTTCACAAGCCGCATATGATCAGACGATTGAGCACATCAAAGGCTTAGCCGATGAAGCGCTAGAAAAAATTCAGGCGGCGTCTGATGAAGTAACGGTGACGCGTCTGAACGAAGAGCAGATTCAGGCCTTCCGTGAGCGTGCTCCGCAGGTTGAAGAAGCCTTCCTTGAAATGACCGGTGAAGGTGGTCAAGCGCTGCTTGATCAGTTTAAAGCAGACCTTGAGACCGTTACCAACGAGTAATCATCCCTTATAAGCCATACGGGCAAAATGGGTGATGTACCCAAGGGGCAGCGAAGGCTGCCCCTTTTTTGTTGCGCCGACGTGGAGTTGGATATTCACTTTAGGGCTTGTAAGCGCTACGGGTGGGTTACGTACATCTAGCGTTGAAACATCTGCATCAGCATGCCGTTACGCTAGCGATAATCTCTTGCTCAATAGCGCGAGACGGGTCTGGAAAACGCTGTATTGATTGTACTGAGGGCATTGAGCTGCCGTTAGAGCCATTAGAGAGGAGTCAGGCCATGACCGATGAAGAGATGGAAAATAGCTACCACTCCGGTTTGCCGGGGATATTGGGAGTGATCGACACTGCAATTAGCAAAATTGAAGCCGTTATTCTTGCGGTAGGCGTTTTGCTAATGGCACTGAATACGGTCACCAATGTCATTGCGCGCTTTGTCTTTAGTAACAGTATTATGTTCTCCGGTGAGCTAAACCGGATTTTGATCATCATGATTACCTTTGCAGGCATCGGCTATGCCGCCCGCCATGGTCGTCATATCCGCATGTCGGCTATCTACGATGCGTTGCCGGTCGGTGGGCGCAAAGTATTGATGATCTTTATCGCCCTGTTTACATCCCTAGTGATGTTCTTTTTGCTTTACTATTCAATCGTTTATATTCTTGATCTATACAGCAAAGGTCGCGTTCTGCCATCGCTGGGGCTGCCTGTATGGATTATTTACCTGTGGGTGCCAATGGGGTTTTTGATTACCGGTATTCAGTATTTGCTGACGGCGGTTAAAAACGTCACCTCTGACGATGTGTATCTCTCGACGGGCGTCGTGGATGGTTACAAAGATACCGAAACTGAAGTCTGATGCAGGGCATTGCACTCTAGGGGAACAGATATGACGACGATAATGGTCACCGCTATGATTGCCCTGCTGCTGCTGGGCTTTCCTATGATGATTCCGCTAATTACCGCCGCGGTAATTGGTTTTTATATGATGTTTAACGGCTTTGGACAGATGGATACGCTGATCCAACAGATGATGGCAGGCATACGCCCCGCCTCATTAATTGCCGTGCCGATGTTTATCCTAGCCGCGGACATTATGACCCGCGGGCAGTCGGCTAACCGTTTGATCGAAATGGTCATGTCGTTTATCGGCCATATCAAAGGTGGCCTAGCCGTCAGTACCGCTGCCTCATGTACGCTGTTTGGCGCTGTTTCTGGCTCAACGCAGGCAACGGTGGTGGCCGTTGGCTCACCGCTGCGGCCCAAGATGCTTAAGGCAGGCTATTCCGATTCATTTACGTTAGCGCTAATCATTAACGCCAGTGACATCGCCTTTTTGATTCCCCCCAGCATTGGCATGATCATCTATGGGGTAATCTCAGGTACATCCATTGGTGAACTGTTCATTGCGGGGATTGGGCCAGGGTTAATGATTCTGGTGATGTTTTCCGCCTATAGCATTGTGTATGCCATCGTTAAAGACGTGCCTACCGAGCCAAAGGCGAGCTGGAAAGAGCGCGCATTGGCGGTAAAACAAGCGCTTTGGCCGCTAGGCTTTCCGGTCATTATCGTAGGCGGTATTTACGGGGGTGTGTTTAGTCCAACCGAAGCCGCTGCTGCCTGCGTGTTGTACGCCATCTTGCTAGAGTTTGTGGTGTTTCGTTCGCTGAAGATGCACGACATTTATGCTATCGCCAAATCGACGGGCCTGATTACGGCCGTGGTGTTTATCTTGGTCGCTGTCGGTAATGGCTTTTCGTGGATTATCTCTTTCGCGCAAATTCCGCAGATGATCTTGGAAACGGTGGGTGTCAATGACGCTGGGCCAACGGGCGTTTTGATTGCCATTTGTATCTCGTTCTTTGTGGCGTGTATGTTTGTCGACCCGATTGTGGTCATTTTGGTGTTAACGCCGATTTTTGCGCCGGCCATTGCTGCAACGGGCTTAGATCCGGTGTTGGTGGGTATATTAATTACCCTGCAGGTGGCGATAGGGTCGGCAACACCGCCCTTTGGGTGCGATATATTTACCGCCATTGCGATTTTTAAACGCCCTTATTGGGATGTCATTAAAGGCACGCCGCCGTTCATCTTCATGCTGATCTTGGCCGCCGCGCTGCTGATCATGTTCCCGCAGATTGCGCTGTTTCTGCGTGATGTTGCCTTTCGGTAAGCGGCCACGAGGAGTACACGAATGTTTAATCGCATTTTAGTCCCGGTGGATGGCTCAAAAGGCGCTATCAAGGCGTTGGAAAAAGCGGTGGGGCTGCATTTGCTGACCGGTGCTGAGCTTTATTTACTGTGCGTTTTTAAGCACCACAGCCTGTTGGAAGCCTCACTTTCTATGGTGCGGCCCAGCCAGCTGGATCTTCCCGACGATGCGTTAAAAGAGTACGCCACGGAAATTGCCGTCCATGCGAAATCCCATGCTGTTGAGCTTGGCGCTGATGCTTCCCGCGTGCGGGCTTTTGTAAAGGGCGGTCGCCCTTCGCGGATCATCGTGCGTTTTGCCCATAAGCGTGAATGTGACCTTATTGTCATTGGTGCACAGGGCACCAATGGCGAAAAAAATCCGTTACTTGGCAGCGTCTCCCAGCGTGTAGCGGGCGCGGCGGATTGTCCAACGCTGGTGGTTTAATCGCTAAACCTCTTTAGTATTTTGTGGTCTTATTAAACACCCACCGCTCGGCAGATGCATTTGACGAGCGGTGGGTGTTAGTCTTTGGGTGACACTGATAGGCGTTCGGCGCCGCTTTAAAAGGATCTTTCATGAAACTACTGCTTTCTACAACGGCTCTTACGGGGCTGCTTTTGGTCGCCCCTTTTGCAGCAGCAGCGCCAGAAACCGACGAACAGCGTTTGGCTTATAGCCTGGGTGTTACCCTGGGTGAAAGCATGCAGGCGGATATTGAAGACCTTGATTTGGATGCCTTTAACGACGGCATGCGCGATGTTTTTGAAGATGCTGAGCTCGCGCTGACGGAAGAAGAGATGACCGAAGCGTTAATGGCTTTCCAAGAGCAGTCGATGCAGGCACGTGAAGCTGAAGCCGAAGAAATGGCGCAGATGAATCTTGATGAAGGCGAAGCCTTTCTAGCCGAGAACGCTGAGCGTGAAGAAGTCACGGTGACAGATTCTGGCCTTCAGTATGAAGTGCTTGAATCTGGTGACGGCGCGACCCCAGGTGCTGAAGACACTGTTGAAGTGAACTACGAAGGTATGCTGTTGGATGGCACGGTCTTTGATAGCTCATTTGAACGTGGCGAGGCGGTAAGCTTTCAGACCAATCAAGTGATTGAAGGTTGGCAGGAAGCGCTGCAGCTGATGAGCGTGGGCGATAGCTGGATGCTGTATATCCCGGCTGAGCTTGCCTACGGCGAAAACGGCCAGGGCCCGATTGGACCCAATGAGATGCTTACCTTCCGCGTTGAACTGCTAGGCGTCGAATAAGCGATGCTGCCAGCCTCGGCTTTAGCGGTGCATCCTCTTGCTTTCACGCTGCTTTGCGTAAGCATGTGTGTGCCGCTGATTGCTCAAGCCGAGGCCGCCAGCGAGCACAATGCGCTGCCTGCGTTGGGCGCCGCTTCTGATGACGCAAGCGTAGTGGGCCTATCGTCGGGCGGCTACATGGCTACCCAGCTGGCAGTGGCATGGCCCGAGCGTTTTAGCGGCTTGGGTGTACTGGCGGCAGGCCCTTGGAGCTGTGCCCAAGGCTCGCTCAGACTGGCGTTGAATCAGTGCCTAACGACTCGCAACGGCGCGCCGTCATTGGACGACTTACAAACCCGCCATCAGCGTTACCTAGCACGTGATCTTGTGGGTAAAACAGATGCCCTTAGTCAGCTCCGGGCTTATCTGTGGCACGGTGAAGATGATGAAGTGGTTGAGCCTGAACTCGGTGATTTATTAGCCGAGCAATGGCAGGGCTGGCTTGCTTCGCCCGACCAGCTGCGCGTTGTGCGTAGCGAAAATATTGGGCATGGTTGGCCGGTGCGTTTGCCCAGTAACGCCGCTTCTGATCCGCATGAGTGGGGCGACTGCCATCAAGGCGGCGGTAGCTATGTATTATCCTGCGATGAAGACATTGCTGGCGAAATGCTGGATTGGCTCTATCCCGAGCGCGACGTCTCAGATGACGCTAGCTCCAGTGGAGAAGAGAGCGGGGCGCTAATCGCCTTTGATCAAGCGGAATTTGCGGCAAAAGGGTTGGCTGACACGGGCTACGTGTTTATACCGCAAGACTGCGAGGCGGGCGGCTGCCCGGTAACGCTGGCAATTCACGGCTGCCAAATGAATGAAGCAGCGATTGGTGATACGTTCATCCGCTATTCTGGGTTAAATGACTGGGCTGCAGCGCATCAACAAATCGTGCTTTATCCTCAGGCAGAAAGCAGCATGACCAATCCCCAGGGTTGCTGGGACTGGTGGGGATTTGCTGAAAGCACCTGGCAGGTAAGCCCTCAATACGATACCCGCGAAGGGGTTCAAATTAGCGCATTGATGGCAATGCTCGATCGCCTTCAGACAGCGCCAGAGCCAATCGATTAATCCTCTAGCTCAGTTTCTAATGCGGCAACACCTACTTCAAGCCATAGCGGTTTACTGGCCATTTTCATTAACTCCGAATGACATCAAAATCAAACCAGCTGCCGACATTGCCGTCGGCCGTTTTTAGTATGACTCGCGCTCGCCAAGGCATAACTGCCTGAGTGCAGATGCCTACCTGGCCTTGGCCTTGAAAGTGGCCCGGCGAACGGGCGGTAAGGCCAAAACGATGTAAGCCTACATCCATGTCCCGGCCAATAAAATCAACGTCCATCTGCGTGGCTTTCACACCCTCTACTGCTACTTCCAGTGGTAATATCGCTAATGCATCAATGCGCAGGCGGCCAGCGCTAAGCCGGTGATCAGTATCAGTACCCTTAATACGGGGAAGGCTGCAGGGGATGCAGCTTTGGACATCATCTTCATGGCAGAATAATCGCTACGCAAGGCGTCAGGCGGAAATGATTGCCATGGTAACAGTAATCAAGTCGATATCGTTGTGCTTGAGTGTCGCAGGTATAAGGAACGCAAATGGAGAGTATCACCGGCGCTTTAGGCCCATTGTTTTTATTGATTTTACTGGGTGCAGTACTAGGTAACTGGCGGTGGCCAAGCGATACTTTTTGGCCGCAGATGGAACGGCTGATTTACTTTGTACTGTTCCCAGCGATGCTGGTGGGCACCTTGGCCACCGCCGATGTGACCCAGGTGCCGGTCGGCCGTTTAGCGCTAGTGTTACTGGGCGCGATGGCTTTTTTTGGGCTGCTGCTATGGCGCTTGCGTGGCTGGTTACGGCTCGCACCCGCTGCGTTTACCTCTGTGTTCCAAGGCGCCGTACGGTTTAATACCTATGTTGGCGTTGCCGGTGCCGCCGCGCTACACGGCAGCTTAGGAGCGACCACCGCTGCGGTCGCTGTTGCTCTGATGGTGCCGGTGGTCAACGTCATGTGTGTCGCAAGCTTTGTCGGCGCAGGAACCTTGGGCAGTGCAAGCCTGGGTAAAAGCGTTATGGCGCTGGTTAAAAACCCGTTGATTTTGGCTTGTCTCGTGGGTATTGGTCTGAATGTCTCGGACATCGGTTTACCCGGCTGGAGTCATGCGACAGTTGGCTTGCTAGGCCGCGCGGCTTTGCCGCTTGGGCTGGTAGCCGTAGGCGTTGCACTACGCCCAGCGGCGCTGCTACGTATTGACCGTGGCGTGCTGGCCATTAACAGCGTTAAGCTGTTATTAATGCCGGCATTCGTGCTGATATTAACCTGGATATTACAGCTAGACCCTGTCAGCCGGGACGTGGCGCTACTGTTTGCAGCGCTGCCGACCGCCACGTCCGCGTATATTCTAGCGCGTCAGCTGGGAGGCGATGCCGAGCTGATGGCGGCCATCATCACGGGGCAAACATTATTAGCAATGCTCACACTGCCGCTATGGCTGAAGCTGGTAAGCTAATTAAGAAACTAAATAAAAAATATTCGTATTTGTATTGACGGCTTGAATGAGAATGATTACAGTGTGTTTGTGGCGTTTGATGAGACGCCACGACCAAGACAGATACTTCGCAAAGATCAGCGTCAGTTGACTGTCATGGTTTCTCCCTCTCATTGCTAGTCACGGTCTTTTGCCACTCCTTTGGAGTGGCTTTCTTTTTTCTACCTCTCGCTAATAACCTCTCCTTGCTAATGCTCTGCGCAAATTAGCGTTACTCGTTTTGTGCTCGTCGCCTATGCTGTCGTTATCACCGCTTATTTCTTAATGCATTTGTGAATAGATTTTTTGTGGGAGCACTGGGTCATGCGCATTGCCGTTTTTAGTTCTAAACCCTATGACCGGATATTTCTGACCCGCGCCAATACGGCTGGCAAGCATACATTGAGCTTTTTCGATACGCGCCTCACGGCTGACACGGCGTTTATGGCTAAGGGTTTTGACGGAGTATGCGCCTTCGTCAACGATTGCCTTGATGCCGCGGTATTAGAAATGCTCTATAAAAGCGGTTCAAGGCTGGTAGCGTTGCGCTCAGCTGGTTTTAATCATGTGGATCTAGCGGCAGCGGCTAGATTAGGCATGACGATTGTACGCGTTCCCGCCTATTCGCCGCATGCGGTCGCTGAGCATGCTGTGGCGCTTCTGCTCAGCCTGAATCGAATGACCTATCGCGCCTATAACCGCGTGCGTGAGGGAAATTTTTCTCTGGATGGCCTGCTGGGTTTTGATCTCAATGGCAAAACGGTCGGCGTTGTTGGCACGGGACAAATCGGGCTGATTTTTGCCGATATCATGCATGGCTTTGGCTGCCAGATGTTGGCTTATGACCCTTTTCCCAACTCGGATGCAAAACCATTTATAAAGTACGTGCCGCTACCAACACTGTTCTCTAAAGCCGATATTATTTCCCTGCACTGCCCTCTAACGCCTGACACTCATCATTTGATTAATAGCGATGCCATCGCGCAAATGAAAGCTGGGGTCATGATTCTAAACACGGGTCGCGGTCGCGTGGTTGATACCCAGGCCGTCATCGCCGGCCTGAAAAGCGGCAAAATCGGCCGCCTTGGCTTGGATGTCTATGAAGAGGAGGAGCAGCTATTCTTTGAAGACTTATCCGAACAAGTGATTAGCGATGATCAGTTTATGCGTCTGACAACCTTTCACAATGTGCTGATCACCGGCCATCAGGCCTTCTTCACCACAGAGGCCTTAACGAATATTGCTGAGACCACCCTAGCCAATATCGACGCCTTTGAAAGTGGTGAAGGGGCGATGCATCAGGTGTTGAACGCTAAATGCGCCCCCCAAGATGCTGACGGCGCGCGCACTGCGTTTGAATAGGCAGCACTAAAAATAGCTTAATCTTGACGCTGGTAAATCAAATCCCATACGCCGTGGCCGAGCTTTTCGCCGCGTGCTTCAAACTTGGTCAGCGGGCGAAACGTGGGGCGGGGTACATAGGGGGCCGTTTCCTGGGTGGCCGTGTTGGCATAGCCGGGGGCTATTTCCATCACCTCGGCCATCCACTCGGCGTAGGCTTCCCAGTCAGTTGCTAAGTGAAAGGTGCCGCCGGGCATCAGGCGCGTACGAATTAGCTCGACGAACGCTGGTTGCACGATGCGTCGCTTATGATGTTTTTTCTTCGGCCATGGGTCGGGGAAGAACAGCTGCAGCGTGGTCAGCGAACCTTCGGGAAGGCACTGCTCAAGCACTGCTAGAGCGTCTTCCCGATAAACGCGCAGGTTACTAAGGCCGCGCTTGTCGACTTCATCAAGTAGTTTGCCAACGCCGGGGGCATGGACTTCAATGCCAATAAAGTCAGTCTCTGGGTGAGTCTGGGCCTGTTCGATAAGCGAGTTACCCATGCCAAAGCCGATTTCCACTACGCGTGGCGCCTGGCGTCCAAAGAGTGCGTCTAGGTCTTGACGGCCTTGCGCGATGGTCAAGCCAAAGCGCGGCCATACATCGTCTAATCCGCGGTTCTGTGCCGGGGTCATTCGGCCCGCGCGAATCACATAGCTTTTAATGCCGCGGCGGTGCAACGGAGCATCTTGGCTTTCTGGGCCGGTGTTGTTCTCAAGGGAGCTGTCTTGAGAATCGCTATTTTCAGGGCTGTTTTCAGAGCTAGATTCAGTCATGGGGTCTCGAATCAATTAACCGTTAATACGGCCTGCGAAAGGTGAGGAAGGGTCGGCGGATTGCCGACGTGGCATGCGGCCGGCTAAAAATGCATCGCGTCCGGCCTCAACGGCCAGCTTCATGGCGTTGGCCATGCGTAGCGGCTCGCGGGCGTGAGCAATGGCCGTATTCAGCAACACGCCGTCGCAGCCTAGCTCCATGGCCATGGCCGCGTCTGACGCAGTGCCAATACCTGCATCCACCAGCACCGGCACGCTGCTGCGCTCAACAATGAGGCGTACGTTGTGCGGGTTCTGAATGCCGTGGCCAGAGCCAATCAGCGAGCCCAGCGGCATGATGGCGCAGCAACCCATCGCTTCTAATTCGAGAGCCACAATAGGGTCGTCGCTGGTGTACACCATCACATCAAAACCGTCGGCAAGCAGTGTTTCGGCTGCTTTTAGCGTTTCTACCACGTTGGGATAAAGCGTGGTTTCGTCACCGAGTACTTCCAGCTTGACCAGGTTATGGCCATCAAGCAGCTCGCGGGCTAAGCGGCAGGTGCGCACCGCGTCTTTAGCGGTATAGCAGCCAGCGGTGTTAGGTAGCAGGGTGTAGCGCTGGGGCGAGATAACGTCCAACAGATTGGGCGCACCGGCATCCTGGCCTAAGTTAGTACGGCGGACGGCAAACGTGACGATTTCAGCGCCGCTCTGGGCAATGGCGGCGCCGGTTTCTGTAAAATTTTTGTACTTGCCGGTGCCAACCAGCAGGCGCGAGTGAAAATCGCGCCCGGCAATGGTTAGCGGGGCATCGGCTAGCGGTGCAGAGGTAGGTTGCGTCATAGTATTTCCTTTAGCCGCCGCCAATGGCATGCACGACTTCCACGTGGTCACCATCGGCCAGGCAGGTATTGGCGTGCTGGCTGCGGGGGACAATCTCTTCGTTAATTTCAACGGCGATACGACGACCGCTAAGGCCTAGCTGTTCCACTAGGTCGGCGGCGGTAAGGCCAGCCGCCAGCGTATGTGGCTCACCGTTTAGCTCTATTTGTATGGGCATAGCTTGTGTAGACATGAATAGGAGTGTCTCATTCGTCGTGGCAATGCGTTGCCTATTGTAGCGGTTTCGAGCCGTTCAAGGTACGCCATGAGTGCAATCAGCGCGTAGGGCGCAATCAAACGGGAGGCAATAGAGCAACGTGCAGCGAACAGATAAAGTGTGGTGGTGTGTCGTGGCGCTCTCGGGCGTATTAATGGTGATGCTGGGTGCCTATGCAGCGCATGGCATGCAGGCACGGACGACCCAAGCAATGGTCAGCGCTGTTGAAACCGGCGTACGTTATCAAGCATGGCACACGCTTGCCATGATGATAGTGCTGGTATGGAAGCGGGTACAGCCGCTAAGTGGCCAGCGCTGGATATTAGCCTGCTGGGCGCTGGGTGTTGCTGGCTTTTCGGGGTCACTCTACTTAATGGCGCTGGCGGGGCTTAGCGTCGGCATCGTCACGCCGATAGGTGGCCTGTTGCTGATGTTAGGCTGGGTAATGCTGGCAATTACGGTCGTGAAAGCCTCGTAAACCGCCCGTAGCGCTTTTTTATGGGGCTTGTTCTGTGCGCCTGCTATCGAGATTCGCTATGTCTTCTGGCGCGTCGATATCGATAAGCGTGCCGTCATCCTGCACGTCATATTCTCGATACTGGGATAAATGGCGACGAATAACCGGCTGAGCGCCACTAGTGCCACCTAGCATTTCAAGCGCTGGCCAGAATTCTCGTCCAAAAATCACCGGATGGCCTGGTCGTCCTTCATAGCAGGGCCGCAGGATGGTGTCGCGGGTGGCTAATCGCTGCAGCGTTAGCAGCGTCTTGCGTTCAATGCAGGGCATGTCGCCCAATAAAATCGCGACCGCCTGAACGTGATCCAGACGCGGGTCATGACTCAGCGCGGCTACCGCTTCGGCGAGGCTTGATCCCAGGCCCAAGTGCGCTGTTTGCAGCTGAATTAGCGCCATGGTGTCGGCCAGGCCGAGTAAGCTTGGCGTGTCGTCTTCACGAATCGCCACGCGTAGCAGCGTAAAGGAATACTCAGCATGGGCGACGGACGTTGCCAGCAGCGACTGCCCGCTGGCTAGCATCGCGCTGCGCTTGTCGTGCTGGCCAAAGCGCCGGGAGTAGCCGGCGGCCATCACTAAGGCGACAACGTGGCTAGAGCTCATTAATGGCGCGCCCATGCTGCACTCGCACAATGTCTGCCATGACGGCGAGAGCGATTTCCGCCGGGGTCTTGCTGCCTAACGCTAAGCCAATCGGCATATGCAGTCGGTTGACTTCTTTTTCGCTTAGCCCGCCGGAGCGCAGCAGCCGCCCGGCGCGGGCAGCTGATGTGCGTCTTGAGCCCATTACACCAATATAAAAAGCCGGCGTGCGCACCGCTTCTATCATGGCCAAATCATCAATGCGCGGGTCGTGGGTGAGCGCTACAACTGCGGTGGCGCTATGGCAAGCACCGGCAGCGATATAAACGGAAGGCAGTAACGCTTTAACCGCTACGCCGGGTACTGAAAAGTCCTCGCAGGCTGCCTCATCGGGGTCACAGACAATGACTTCAAACCCCAGGGTGACAGCGAAGGCAGCGCACGGGGCTGAAATCGGTGAAATGCCGGCAATAATGAGCCTTCTGGCGGGGGCGAGGCGCATCTGAACAATGCCTGATTCAGCATCGTGTATTACCCGCGGGCCTAGGCCGGGCTCATCGGTAAAGTAACGCTCCCCGCTGGATAAATGCACGTTACGTAGCACGCGGCGGTGGCCTTGCAGGGCGGCCAGCAAGGTCGTTAGGTGTTCAAGTGTCTCGGGTTCGGCGGGTAGACGTTCGATCAACACGTCTAGAATGCCCCCGCAGGGCAGCGCGAGGTGAGCGCCTTGCGCGTCGTTAGGGTCGCCATAGCGCATGACGGTGATCGGCTGATCAAACTCACCCGCGCCCAGGCGCTGTATAAAGTCCTCTTCTACGCAGCCCCCTGATAGTGAGCCGATAAACTGTCCCGTTTGGCTGACCACCATCCATGACCCGGGGGCGCGTGGCGATGAGCCAAACGTTGCCAGTACGGTGCACAGCCAAAGCGTTTCACTTTTCTGTGCCCACGCGATGGCTTGCTCGATCACCTGTCGATCTAAATGCTGCATTTCAAACGCATCCCCTTGTTAGCAAACGGCTTCCATTGCCCGTGTTGGCGTGGGCCGTCATCTCACGACATGTTTTTTTAAGCAATTTCGGCTCAGGAGACAGGTTGCTTACAACAATTATGGCTATGCTAAAGCGGTTATGTCATTCATTAAACGACCGCAGTGAGCAAGGAAGGCATCATTTATGAACCCACCTAGTAGCGTTCAAAGGCGTGACGACACCTTACGCAGTGGCGCTGAGAGCTCAAGCGTCTCTTTCGTGGTCAATGGAGCAAGACACGACGTTGAGCTGGATAACCGCACGACATTGCTGGACGCATTGCGTGAGCGTTTAAAGCTGACGGGCACAAAAAAGGGCTGCGACCATGGGCAGTGCGGCGCCTGCACGGTGTCGGTTAATGGCGAGCGGATTAACGCCTGCCTGACGCTGGCCGTTATGCACGACGGTGATGATATTTTGACCATCGAGGGGCGAGCAGCAGCCGACCAGCTCGACCCCATGCAGCAAGCGTTTATCGATCATGATGCGTTTCAGTGCGGTTACTGCACCCCAGGACAAATCTGTTCGGCCAGCGCAGTGCTGGAAGAAATGCAGGCAGGCTTTCCCAGCCATGTAACCAATGATTTAACCGCACCGATCGAAATAACCGATGCCGAAATTCGTGAGCGGATGTCGGGCAATCTGTGCCGCTGCGGTGCTTACTCCAATATTTTAAAAGCGATTACTCAGGTCGCTAAGGAGCGCGCATGAGAGCCTTCTCTTATGAACGAGTGAGCGACCCGGCCCAAGCGGCCGCGCGGGCTGCAGAGGTGCCCGGCGCTAAATTCATCGCCGGAGGCACCAATCTACTTGATTTGATGAAGCACGAGATTGAAATCCCGCAGCACTTGATCGATGTGACGGGAACCGGGCTCAATGATATTACGCCCACCAGCGGCGGCGGTTTGCGCGTGGGGGCAATGGTACGCAATAGCGGGCTTGCGGCCGACCCACGCATTCGCCGAGATTATGGCGTATTAAGCCGGGCGCTGGTGTCGGGCGCCTCGGGCCAGCTGCGTAATAAAGCCACTACGGGCGGCAACCTTTTACAGCGCACCCGCTGTCCCTACTTTTATGATACGGCGATGCCTTGCAATAAGCGTGCGCCTGGCGCGGGCTGTGCGGCACTGGGTGATGGCGCGACGTCGCGCCAACTGGGAATTATCGGCACGTCTGATCGGTGTATCGCCACCCACCCTTCGGATATGGCCGTTGCGCTCAGGGTATTGGACGCTGACATAGAGACCGTCATGCCCAGCGGCAAAACTCGGCGCCTCACGCTTGATGAGTTTTACCGCCTGCCTGGCGACACACCCGAGGTGGAAAATGCGCTGGAACCAGGCGAAATGATTACCGCCGTGGTTCTACCAGCGCCTGTCGAAGGGCGTCACGCCTATTATAAAGTGCGCGACCGCGCCTCTTACGCCTTTGCACTGGTATCCGTTGCGCTAATCAAGACCCCTGACGGCAGCGGGCGTGTGGCGCTGGGCGGCGTTGCCCCCAAGCCGTGGCGGCGCGAGGAAGCTGATGCGGCGTTGCCGAAGGGGGCAACTGCGCTAATGGAGCGCTTGCTCAACGGCGCCCGCCCCACGCAAGAGAACGCCTTCAAGCTTACCCTGGCAGAGCGAACGCTTGCCGCGCTGCTGGCTCAGGAGTGACCCCATGGATTTCAATCAACCCACCGAAGACAACCTGTTTGATCGCGCCCGTATTATCGGCAAGCCCCATGCGCGGATTGACGGCATCCTAAAAGTCACGGGCCGTGCACCTTACGCCTACGAGCGTCATGACGTGGTGGCGAATCAAAAGGTCGGCTACCCATTGTGCGCCACCATTGCCAATGGGCGAGTTACCCACATGGATGCGTCGGCTGCGCGTGGCGCGCCGGGCGTCGTCAGCGTGGTGACAACGCTAGAGATTGAGCCATTGGGCCGCGCCAAAAGTAACGACGCACGGCTGTTTGGGGGCGACGTTATCGAGCATTACCATCAGGCGATTGCGGTGGTGGTGGCCGACACCCTTGAGCAGGCGCGCAGCGCTACCGCGCTGATCAAGGTGAGTTACGAGGAAGCGCCGGGGGTCTTTGACCTTGAGGCAGCCTGGGAGCGCCTGCAGGGCACCGGCGAGCCGCTAGCCGATGTGGGCGACGTGGACGCTGCGTTTGCAGCTGCGCCTGTCACGGTGGATGAGGTTTATCGCACCGCTTCCCAAAGCCACGCCATGATGGAGCCGCATGCCTCAATCGTCGACTGGTCAGATGGCCAGCAGATGACGGTATGGACCTCGAATCAAATGATTGCCTGGACGCATAAGGCCCTGGCGACCACGTTTAATATCGAGCCAGACACTATCCGCTTAGAAAGCCCCTACGTTGGCGGTGGCTTTGGCGGCAAGCTTTGGCTGCGTGCCGATGCGGTGCTGGCAGCGCTTGGCTCACGTGCTTGCGGGCATCCGGTCAAGCTGGCCATGCCGCGCCCCATGGTGTTCAACAATACCACCCACCGTTCCGGCACTATTCAGCGCCTGCGCATCGCCGCCAACGCTCAGGGCAAGATAACCGCCTTCGACCATTCGGCGGTATCGCATACGCTGCCCGGCGGCAGCGGCGAGAATCCGGTCAATCAGACTCGTACGTTTTATGCCGCAGAGAATCGTCGCGTGTCCCACCAGCCGATCGACATGAATCTTCCTGAGTCAGCGGATATGCGTGCGCCAGGAGAGGCGTCGGGGCTTGCTGCGCTAGAAATTGCCATGGATGAAATGGCGGAAAAGCTGGGCATGGATCCCGTTGAGTTTAGAATTCTCAACGATACGCAGGTGGACCCCGAGGATGCCTCCAAGCCGTTTAGCGAACGCCACTTTGTTGAATGCTTACGCCAAGGTGCAGAGGCCTTTGGCTGGAAGGCGCGTAACCGCACGCCAGGGGCAACGCGAGAAGGGCAGTGGCTGATTGGCCATGGCATGGCCGGCGCTTATCGCGGGGCGCTTACGCTGAACTCCGGCGCGCGCGTTCGCCTGCAAGGCGGGCGGTTGATCGTTGAGACGGATATGACCGATATCGGTACCGGCTCTTACACCATTATTGCCCAGACGGCCGCCGAAACAATGGGACTTGAGCTAGCCGACGTCGAGGTCAGGTTGGGCAACAGCGATTATCCTGTCTCCTCCGGTTCGGGCGGCCAGTTCGGCGCCGCTAGCGCCACTGCAGGCGTGTATGCCGCTTGCTTGGCGCTTCAAGCGCTGATCGCCAAGCGTTTAAATATCGACACGCCGCGCTTTGAAAACCGCCGCGTGGTGGCCGGCGCAACCGACCTCGCACTTGCCGATATCCTCGACGGTGAAGAGCTGGTCGCCGAAGATACGATGCACTTTGGTGATTTTAAAGACCGCATGCAGATGGGCACCTTTGCAGCGCACTTTGTTGAAGTGGCCGTGCATGCGCATACGGGAGAAACCCGTGTTCGGCGCATGTTGGCGGCATGTGATGCGGGGCGCATTCTGAACCCGATAACGGCGCGTAGCCAGGTGCTAGGCGGTATGACAATGGGTGTCGGTGCCGCCTTGATGGAGGGGCTCACCGCCGATCTTGAGCGCGGCTTCTTCGTCAATCACGATCTCGCCAGTTATGAGGTGGCGGTGCATGCCGACATTCCTCAACAGGAGATTATTTTCCTGGACACGGCGGATGCGGCCTCAACGCCTCTCAAGGCAAAAGGAGTTGGTGAGCTGGGTATTTGTGGCGTGGCGGCCGCCGTTGCCAACGCGATCTATAATGCGACCGGCGTTCGGCTACGTGAGTACCCGATGACGCTTGATCGAATGATCGACCGGCTCCCTGAAGTAAGCTAGCGCAATCAGGTGGTGGGCAGCGCATAGCTGGCGGTGACATGCACGACAGGTCGTATGTCATCGCTGGCTGAGTATATTTGCACTTCCCCAACGCCTAAGCGGCGGCCGAGTTTAATCAATTTGGCATGGGCGATAATGTCGTGATCACCAGAGGCCGCGCGTAGGAAGTGGCAGTTGAAATCGCTGGTCACGGCCATGGGTTCCGGGCCAATCTGCGCCAAAATAGCCACATACAGTGCGACGTCCGCAAAGCCCATCATGGTGGGGCCGGAAACACGCGGGCCGGGGCGCAGGTGCTCGTGGCCAATTTTTAGCCGCATGGTGGCACGCATCTCGCCGACGCTCTCAATCCTACCCATTCGCTGGGGAAAGACGTCATCCAGAAAGCGTTCAATCTGCTCGGCGTTCATCACGGTCATTGTTGTTTTCCTTTTATAAAAAAAGCCCCGAGACATAAGCCTCGAGGCTGATTACACCATAAAACCAATTTACTAGGTCTTATGAACCTGGGCTTTATGCACCTGGCGCCACGCGTGAAGTAGCGGCTCGGTGTAGCCAGAAGGCTGTTCGCGACCTTTGAAGACCAGGTCTGAAGCCGCTTTAAAGGCGGTTGAACCCTCAAAGTCAGCGCTCATGGCGGTATAGGTCGGGTCGCCTGCGTTCTGCTCGTCGACGACTTTCGCCATACGTTTGAGTGTTTCCTCCACCCGCGGCGCATCAACGATGCCATGATGCAGCCAGTTGGCAATGTGCTGGCTGGAAATGCGCAGCGTTGCGCGGTCTTCCATCAGGCCTACGTTGTGAATATCCGGCACTTTCGAGCAGCCCACGCCATGCTCTACCCAGCGCACGACGTAGCCCAGAATGCCCTGGCAGTTATTATCCAGCTCCTGCTGCTTTTCCTCATCGGACCAGTTGGTGTTTTCGGCCACCGGCACCGTGAGCAGGTCGTCTAAGTAGTCAGGTTCGCCCAGGGCTTCCAGCTCGCGCTGAACGTCGGTGACATTGACCTGATGATAATGCAGCGCGTGCAGCGCAGCCGCGGTCGGCGAAGGCACCCAGGCGGTGTTAGCACCGGCTTTCGGGTGGCCGATCTTCTGCTCTAGCATGTTGTGCATCAGGTCAGGCATGGCCCACATGCCTTTACCAATTTGCGCGCGGCCACGCAGGCCACAGGCAAGGCCGACTTGCACGTTGCTCTTCTCATACGCGGTGATCCATTCGGCGCTTTTCATGTCGCCTTTGCGAACCATGGGGCCTGCTTCCATCGCGGTATGCATTTCATCACCGGTACGATCCAGGAAGCCGGTGTTGATAAATGCCACGCGCGAAGCCGCTTCAGCAATGCACGCCTTGAGGTTAACGGTGGTACGGCGCTCTTCGTCCATGATGCCCATTTTCAGGGTGTCGCGGCTCATGCCCAAAATGTCTTCAACGCGACCAAACAGCTCGTTAGCGAAGGCCACTTCTGCCGGGCCGTGCATTTTCGGCTTGACGATATACACAGAGCCGGTGCGTGAGTTACGCGGCTGATCGGCGTCTTTGTTTAGGTCGTGCAACGCCAGCAGCGAGGTCACTACCGCATCCAGAATACCTTCCGGAAGCTCGTTGCCATCTTCGTCCAGAATTGCCGGTGTGTTCATCAAGTGACCGACATTGCGCACGAACATCAGCGAACGGCCAGGCAATGTAACGCTGCCGCCATCGGTGGTTTGCCAAGTGCGGTCAGCGTTGAGCTTGCGCGTAAAGGTCTTGCCGCCTTTATCGATATTCTCTTCGAGATCGCCCTTCATCAGGCCAAGCCAGTTGCTGTAAACACCAACCTTGTCTTCTGAGTCGACCGCGGCGATGGAGTCTTCGCAGTCCATAATGGCGGTCAGAGCCGCTTCAACCACCACATCTTTCACGCCAGCCGGATCGGTTTTGCCGATTGAATCGGTTGGATCAATCTGGATTTCCAGATGCAGGCCGTTATTCGCGAGCAGTATGGATTCAGGCTTTGCGGCATCACCGGTAAAACCGATCAGTTTGCCCGAGTCTTTCAGGCCGGTGTCACGCCCGCCTTCCAGAGTGACAACCAAGTGTTCGTCACGAATGGCGTATTTGATCGCATCACGGTGCGAGCCAGTGGCGAGCGGCGCCGCGCGGTCCAGTACACCACGGGCGTAGGCAATGACCTTGGCACCGCGTTTTGGATTGAAGCTGGCGCCTTTTTCAGCGCCATCTTCTTCTGAAATAGCGTCAGTGCCGTACAGCGCATCGTAAAGGCTACCCCAGCGCGCGTTAGCGGCGTTCAGCGCATAGCGTGCATTGTTAACCGGCACAACCAGCTGCGGGCCGGCTTGAACGGCAACTTCACGGTCAACGTTCGCAGTGGTGGCCGCCACGTTGGCTGGAGTGTCCGCTAAATAGCCAATCTCTTTCAAAAAGCGGCGATACGCAGGCATATCGTTAACGCGGCCAGGGTTTTCCCGATGCCAAGCATCCAGTTTTTCCTGCAGCGTGTCGCGTTCTTCCAGCAATTGACGATTTTTGGGTGTCAAATCGTGAAACAGGGCATCAACACCGGCCCAAAAGGCCTTTTCATCAACGCCTGTTCCCGGTAGCGCCTGTTCATTGATAAAACGATCTAGATCGGTTGCCACCTGTAAACGGTGACGCGTGATACGCTCGCTCATGGGGTTTCTCCTGTAAGAGTGCTTGTGGGTAATGTGTTGGCCGCAAGCAGAGTAAAATGTATTTATGGAAAATAATTCCATATCTGGTTGGGCATGTAAACAGCGTAGACCCTAAAGTGGTAAAATGCTCGACCAAATGATTAGGTGCTAGGCGTTAGGCGCGCAACTCATCAGTTGCGTTAAGGCCAACGGAAAATGGCGCTATGGAGAAACAACCATGCATGATTTCCAACATCTGGAAGGCTTGTTTCGCCATGCTGCGGGCGAGACTGCCCTTAGCCGCCTGTTGCCAGGGGAAATGCTGGCAGATGCGATGCAGGACTACTTCCACCATTATGGCCTGGAGGCGTTGCTACCCGATGCCAGTGAAGTGCATGCAGGCTTTATCGATACGGGCCGCTTTACGCTGTGGTGCCAAGTGTGGAGTCCTCCTCAGCCGATAGGCACCGCGTTTGTGGTTCACGGCTACTTTGACCATATGGGGCTGTATCGCCATTTGCTTAAACGCCTGCTCGCCAAGGGCTGGCGAGTGGTGCTATGGGATCTACCGGGTCACGGGCTTTCCAGCGGCGCGCGCGCGGAAATAGAAGATTTCGAGGATTATCAACACAGCCTGACCTACGTGCAGACGATTTTAAAAACCCAGGGCATGGCGCCTTCACCCTGGCTGGGCGTGGGGCAAAGCACCGGCGCGGCCATTTTGGCGACCGATGCGCTTACCCGCCGTGAGGCAGCCGGCTGGTCAGCCCTGGTGCTGCTGGCGCCGCTGGTGCGGCCTTGGGGCTGGAGCCAGACGAGCTGGGTGCATTTAATCGCCAGCCCATTTTTAAAGGAGCTGCCGCGTAAATACCGACCCAATTCAACGGATGAGCAGTTCACCGCGTTTCTGCGCGATGGCGACCCGCTGCAGCCTGAGCGCTTAAGCGTGGCATGGGTAAGCGCGATGCGTCGCTGGATGCCTCGCTTGTTGGCGTTAGAGCCGCTGGCGCTGCCCACCCTTATTCTTCAGGGCGAGCAAGACTTAACGGTTGATTGGGAATGGAATTTAGCCATTTTGGCGGAGAAGTTTCCTAGCAACGAGATTCATCGCCACCCAGACGCCCGTCACCATCTTGTCAACGAGGCCGATGTCATCCGTGAAGTGTTGTTTGAAGCACTCGATGGTTTTTTAGATCAGCTTAACGATAGCCAGCAGCAAGCCGTGCCTGCGGCTACGCCCCCCTTAACATTCGATCCAACTGCCGGTAGCCAATCGCCTCAATAAGGTGCGGCTGAGTGGGCTTTTCGACGCCTTGAAGGTCAGCAAGCGTTAGCGCGACGCGCAGCACGCGGTGATAGGCGCGAGCGGAAAGCCTGAGTTTTTCGAGCACTTCCGCTAGCCAGGCACGCTCTTCATCATTGAGCGCGCAGGCGGCTTCCAGCGCTTTGCCGCTCAGTTGGCTGTTTAGCGCGCCGCGTTGCATTTGGCGTTCACGCGCCGCCATTACACGTTCGCGTACCGCTGCGGAGGGTTCTCCCTGGGTCTGGGCGGTGAGCTGCTCCGGCGGCAGTGCCGGTACTTCAACTTGAAGGTCAATGCGGTCTAGTAACGGCCCAGAAAGCCGCGCTTGATAGCGCTGAATTTGGCTGGCCGTGCACTGGCAGCGATTTCTAGGATCGCCTAAATGTCCACAGGGGCAGGGGTTCATGGCGGCTACCAGCTGAAAGCGAGCGGGGTAGCGGCGCTCATGGCTAGCGCGGGCTAAATGAATACTTCCCGTTTCTAGCGGCTGGCGCAAAACCTCTAATACATTGCGCGAAAACTCGGGCAGCTCGTCTAAAAACAGCACGCCGTGATGGGCGAGCGAAATTTCACCGGGCTTAGGTTTTGAACCACTGTGAATTCCACTAAAAACAGCTACTAATGCTATACTGGAACAATATCTTACGTTATTTTCGACAAGTAAATACGCTACTAATTGACACCAATATAAGCGACTGGGTGTTAAAATCACAAATATATAGGCGACTGAATATGAATCGGCCTGTTAGAGTTATTGGAACTAACCGAAGGAGCCTTACTGGGCAGGTTTCTTTCTTACGAGGAAGCACTTGCAATTTTGAGTCATCATTAGAGCGCGATTTCCTGATGATCCTCGATTTTGATCCGTTGGTCGCTACGGTTTGTGAGCAGCCGCTAACCCTTAAGTATCAAGATGATGATCGAAAAAGGCGTCAGTACACGCCCGATATGCTCGTGACTTACTCGGATGAAGCGGCGCCGATTCTGTATGAGGTTAAGTATCGCGAAGATTTGAGAGAAAATTGGCACATTATGAAGCCTAAATTTCAGGCAGCTATACGCTATTGCAAGCAGCAAGGTTGGGGCTTTCGCATTGTGACTGAGCGAGAGATTAGAGGCACTGGCCTATTGAACAATGCACGATTTCTAAGGGCCTATAGGGACTTGGCAGAGGACTCGGCTACCGCTACTCACTTGGCTAGAACCCTTGCCGTGCTCGGTGAAACAACACCTGAAATTCTACTTACAGCTGCTTATGCGAATGAGGAAAAGCGTATGTGTGCGCTTAGTTGTTTATGGCAAATGATCGCTATAGGCCGTGTTCATGCTGACCTCATACGCCCATTAAACATGTCCAGCCCCATATGGATTACTAACGGAGAAGGTTTCTTATGGCTACAGAGCCCGCTTTTCTATCGGTAACTACTGGGTCTGTGATAACAGCCAATGGTCGTACCTATAGAGTTTCGCACTTGTTGGATACAGCAACCCTCCTTGCTAAAGATACCGACACTGGAGAGGTGCACCGTCTGTCTGCGCATCAGCTTCGTCCCGTAACGGATATAGAGCTTGGAGAAGGTGGTGTTGCTGAAGGAAAGGATTTATCCGAGATCGAAGACGAAGACTGGCAAGTTGCTCAGCAGCGGTTTGCAGCAATCCGTCCTCTACTTGACGATCCATTTCGTACTCGTGCAAAGGCAGAGCAGTTAGCAGAAGAAGCCGGTGTTCACGTTGCCACTTTATACCAATGGGTTAAGGACTATCACGAGGCTGGCCATATTTCAGCATTGATACCAGCCCCGCGAGGCCGCAAGCCAGGTACGAAAAAGCTCGATAAGAAAGTCGAGGCAATAATCGAAGGGGCGATCAATGACTTATATCTAAGTCGTCAACGATATAAGCCCAGTGACGTAATTATCACTGTCAAAGCTCATTGCAAACAGGCCGGTTTACTTCCTCCTCACTCCAATACAATCCGTAACCGCATAAAACAGATTTCGACACGTGAAACGATGAGACGCCGCGGGCTACGAGATAAGGCGCGTGACACCTTTGCTCCTATCAGGGGAGAGTTTCCAAATGCGGATTTCCCTCTTGCTGTTGTTCAAATAGATCATACGCCTGCTGACGTCATCTTAGTTGATGAAGAGCATCGTCTGGCGCTTGGCCGACCGTGGATAACTCTGGCTATTGATGTCTTTTCACGAATGGTGGTGGGGATTGCGGTTAGCATGGAAAAGCCCAGTGCTATCTCAGTGGGTTTGTGTGTCTCCAATGCCATGTTGCCTAAGCATGAATATCTTGCAAACCTGGGGGTGGGGCAAGAGTGGCCAGTCTGGGGGAAAATGCGTGTTCTGCATGCTGATAACGCGAAAGAATTCCGGGGGAAAATGCTGCGCCGGGCTTGTGAACAATACGGTATCGACCTGCAATTACGTCCGGTAAAGCTTCCCCACTACGGCGGACATATAGAGCGTTATATGGGTACTGCTGCAAATGAGATACACACCTTACCTGGCACAACATTTTCCAACGTTGAGCAACGGAAAGGATATGACTCAGAAAAAGAATCAGCGCTCACCCTTCGTGAGTTTGAGCAGCATTTAGTTGAATTTATTGTTGGGGTGTATCACCGTCGCAAGCATTCTGAATTGAACATGCCACCAATGCGCAAGTGGCAACTCGGTATATTAGGAGACTCAACACAGCCGGGCTTGGGGATGCCGCCTATACCAACTGACCCCACGCGTTTGAAGTTAGACTTCCTTCCTCTTTATTCACGCACTGTGCAGCGCTACGGCGTCCAGCTGGATGAAATTAATTACTACCATGAAGTGTTGAACCCTTGGATTGGTTCAAAAGACCCCGAAAATCAAACGAAGGCTCGTTCATTTACTATCCGTCGTGATCCACGCGATATCAGTAAAGTCTATTTCTACGACCCTGAAAGTGAGATCTATTACATGGTTCCTTATCGGAATCCTACTCGACCAGCGATTAGTGTGTGGGAGTTACGGGAAGCAACTCGCCGCATTCGAGAGGAAGGACTGCGGCATGTTGATGAGGATGTGATTTTTGAGACCATTCTCAAGATGCGTCATCGTGTTGAACAGGCCGTCACGAAAACGAAGCAAGCAAGACGTCAGATGGCTCGTATCAATACGACGAAGAAACTCGCCAAGAAAACGGAATCTGTTGAAACACAAGCGCCTGCTAAGAGTGTTTTTCCTGCTCCACCTCAAACAGAGGTGCAAAGTGAGATTGATATATTCGCACTGCCTATAGAACCATTCGATGACGATGCCTAGGGAATGAATATGGCCCATTTTGATCACCTCAAGCCAGAGATTGCTGAGACACTCACCTGGACGACGGAAGACCGCATTTATTTCGCTCAGCAAAACCATTGGATTTCCTATCCTAGGGCCAAAGAAATCATGACCCGGCTTGAGGATCAATTAGCACATCCCCGTGTACAGCGGATGCCCAACACGTTGCTGGTCGGAGAAAGCGGGAATGGAAAAAGTACATTAATCGACCGTTTCAGAGAAAAGCATCCTGTGAAGATTCTTCCCTCTGGAGAGCCATTAGCACCTGTCATTGTTATGGAAATGCCCTCCGAACCAAATGAGGGGCGTTTTTGGACTGAGTTACTTCTGTCATTAAAGATAGCCCACAGAGATACGGATCCCGTGCAGCGTAAGGAGAACCAAGCTATTTCGGTATTAACTTACGTACAAGCCAGGATGCTCATTATTGATGAAATCCACAATGTGCTACATGGAAGTGCAAGACAACAGAGGCATTTTCTAGGAATGCTTAAAAGATTGAGCAATAAGCTACAGCTTCCGCTTGTAGCCGTCGGTACGCGTGACTCCATTCTCGCGCTGCACACCGATACTCAACTCTCAAGTCGCTTTGAGCCGCTGGCACTACCTCGATGGCAGTTAGATGTTAGCTTCTTGCGCCTCTTGGCCAGCTTTGAACGCTTACTGCCATTAGCTGAGCCCTCTCAGCTGTCTAGTCAGGATATCGCGATAAAGCTACATAGTATGAGTGGGGGCACCATCGGCGGCGTAGCGACCGTGCTTAAAAGAGCGACCGTTAAAGCGATCCGAGATGGTAAAGAGCATATAGACGCTAAGCTTCTTGATAACATCGGCTGGGTTAAACTCTCTGATTATGGCAAGGAGGCGCTTAAACTGTGATCAGAGGAAGCTGGGCGATCATGCTATCACCAGCTAAGAATGAGCTGTTTACTTCGTGGTTGATGCGTAGCGCCTTTGCTCACGGCCTGACCCCCTATCGGTTTGCTAATTACTGGGCTCCATCTATTCCTATCTGGAGCCGTGACATTGATCGTAGTGCCAGTGATGAGCTGCTCTATACCGTGTCGCGCCACTCAGGTTTTGATGTTGCGTCAGTCGAAAGGATGACATTACGTTCAATTGAGCAGAGTTTGGTAAAAATTCATCGTCAGGGAAATGTCCCCTTTCTTCTGTCAGCGGGGATATCTAACAAGGTACGTACCCAGCACGGCCTCCAATATTGTTCCGAATGCTTCAAGGATTATGGGGCCATCTATTATCGTGACTGGCGTTTAGGGTTTATGGTTGTTTGTCCTTACCATGGCGCCATGATGAGCGATGCTTGCCCACGTTGTGATGCGCCATTGATGCCACATCTAAGTACCGTGCAAAGAATGGATCGCTGTACGGTATGTGGGGTGTCGCTTCTTTCTCGCAAGTTACCAACCTTGTGCTGTTCTCCATTAGTGTTAGCTCTTCAATCCCAGCTACTGAAATTAGCGAATGGAACTCCGACTAACTTGCTCCCACAAGCGTCCACCAGTCCGGAAGCTCTGAGTGTCATTCGGGTAATGGCAGGCGTGCTCGCTAATTCGCTACAGCATGATCGACTGAGGCATCATTACGACTTGAAACCCTTCCATCGTCCTTCAAATCAGCGTTGCTTGTATGAGCATCAGCGTGTTGCCTATAGGACTGCAATTTTGGAAACCTTGGCATATTGGCTTCTTGATTGGCCATCGTCATTCCAAGAAGGTTCAAGTGTGCTTGGTCTAACTCAGAGGACATTCATAAAATCTATAATGCCTGCTTTTTTTGCTGAGCAGTTGTCATATCTGCCTGTGGGGGTACGAAGAACGCGCAGCACGAATCAGCAGCCAAAAGGCCCTTGTCTAAATCGGTGCCGACGAACTGAGCTTGTACAGTTCCGCCAGGAAAGAGCTCGACATATATTAAGTTTTTTAGGATACCCATTTTTGTGAGTCATAAGCCCCACTTGCAGTGTGATGACTGTGGTCGATCCATGCTTAAGGCGCAAAGGCGCTACAAAGGGAGCGCTTACTGCTCGACATGTTATGCCCGTGAGTTTAAGAAGAAGACTTGCACTAAATGCGGCGAGTCAGTGCGAGCCCATAAGTATGAAGAGAACCCGGTCTGCGGTGAGTGCCTCAGGCTGCACCGTGTCTGCGCGCGCTGCGATAAGCCGCTGCCGAGAGCCGGTTATCTTATTGGTCACGCTGCGTTTTGCAAAAGCTGCGCTCCGCATGGGCGAGAGGAACATACCTGTTCCCGTTGTGGATGTCTTTCTAGCAGATATTCACGCATCACTAATGGTGAACTTTCAGAGATTATCTGCCAGGCATGCGAAAGGAAGGCCTGCGCATTTGTAACCTGCTCGGTTTGTCGGAAATATCGTCAGCTCCATCAATATGATGTTGAAGGACGAGCTGTTTGTAGAGATTGCAGCGGGCCATATCCAAAAACTCACTCATGTCCTGACTGTGGAGCAGATACTCCCGGTGGTGGCAACGCCCCTTGCCAAGACTGTTCTTTAAAACGCCGTTTAGACCGACGAATAATGCTGAACCTTGAGTTATTTGAAGCTTCTTGGTGTAGAGCGCTATTTCTTGAGTTTTGCTCTTGGGAAAGGCTTCCTAGGCAAGCGGGAAATATGACGACGCGAATAGATAGTTATGCGCGTTTTTTGGTCATACTCGAACGGAATACTTTGTCCGTCAGAGATATTGATCAGCAACACTTATTCAATTTATTTGGAGCTGAAAAGCTTCGCCGTTCTTTTCATGTGGTGAATTTCTTAGTAGAAAAACTAGGCATAGAGTGGGATAACGAAGAGAAAGAGCAAGCGATTGAAAATAAGAGGATTAATGATATTTTGCAATGTTATGAGAAGCAGCCTTGGCATCGTGAGGTCGTCGACTATGCAAAAGAATTGAGTGAGAGAGTTACTTACAAAGAGACACCAATCAAACCTTTGACTGTTAGGAACTATCTGCGAGCAGCTATAGAGCTATTGATGTCAGCCAAGGTATCTTCCATTCAGGAACTTCCCGAAGAAGCTATCGTATCTCATGCTAAGAAAAAGCCAGGGCATTGTGCTTCCTTAGCTGTTTTCAGAACCTTTGCCAAAGATAAATACGCCGTTAATCTCGTGTTACCTGAGAAAAAAAATAAAGGGATAAGCAATAAGCAACACGTTAAAAAAATTAAGGCAGTAATGGAAAAGCTTGTTTCAACACCGAACGAGCGCGAAGCTAAAGCTTTAATGCCTGCAGCAATTTCAATGCTTTATCAGTTGCCATTAAAAAAGGTACTTATGCTTCGCTGTGCACACGTTGTGCAATCCAGCCGAAAGGTGTTCATTACTGTGGATGATGAGCGCTACGAGCTCCTCGGGCCGCTGCCTCATTTAATGAAGGTAGATCAGTTGGGAATCGACCCTGAGGCTTTTATCTTTGCTGGCAGAAGCCGTATGCAGCCTATGAGCACGGGAACTGTGCGGTACCATGTAAAAAAGCTTGAAGCGCAAATAGGAATGTAAGGTGTAGAGCTTGGCCAATGTGAGCCCTATGATAATTCGCATGATAACCATTTGTTATCGCTGACAGGCTGCCACACCTTTGCCATTTTTTTATTCGCATCAAATTGGCTATTCGCTCTAGTGGTCAATACTGATGCCTGTGATTGTTAAATCCGACCTCGCGCTCCACCACCTGAGGAACCGGGACCTTCTACATATTCGAGGTTCAGATCAACTTCAATCCGAACAGGAGGAATACCATAAACCTCATCTTCCAATCTCGACTTTGCATAGTTATTAAGTGCAAATCGCTCGCACAGGTGTCCACCTTCTCGCCATTCTGATTTTGAAAGTCCAAGTACAGTGACTAATCCCAAGCCAGCATGGTAGATTTTGTAAGGCATTGAATTTTGGCTTTCCCTTGTGCCATGAATTATCGGCTCTTGCCAAAAAAGCTCCAAAAAATTTCGCTGCGGTTCAGTAAGATTAGAAATCGTTTGATTCACCATCCCCTTAAAACGATTTTTTTCGAACTCAATAAAAAGTGGACGTACTACAGGGCTCAGCTGGAAAAAAAACTCAGCAGCGGGTGCTTGATGTATTTTTGTGATCCAACCCGATTTGCTCAGCCAGCTAACTTCCTTTTCCCGGATATCCATGCGCTGCTCTGATTCAACCAATTCCCGAAGAACTCTGAGTTCTTTGGGATTGAGGTGTGGCAGGGTCATTCTCACCTTTTTTTTAAAGTTGGCCAGATCTCTCTCTTTTCTTAAACTAGCCTTTCGATCATTCTGCAAACTTAAGATCTTGAGACATCCAATTTCAAGCAACCTGACTACAAGGTATGAAACGGAGAACGCTCCAACTGTCAGGAAAAGAATTATGTAATCATCGGGAAAGCCAATATTAGAGAATAGTTTTGAGGCTGGCCTCCAGAGCAATAGAACAAGCAAAACCGTACCTAGTGCTCTAGCTGCTGATGTTACAGATGAGATCGAATCAAAGAATCTAATAGCCCATTCAGGCACAAAACCCCCTAAATTTAACGGTTTATGAGTGCGCATGCGTGCCTTTCTGGCAACAAGCACCTAACTATCTATCTGTAATGCTTCGTTAACTTAGGTGTCCAACATATCCCATTCGTCACCTAGAACCCAACGCAGCGCTGATAACTTCCCGTTGATTATTCCCCACTCAAAGTCACTCCATGGGCCTGTATCTTCATATTTCTCTTCAATGCGTTCAGCTGATTTAATAGCACCTTGGAGGATATGATCATGAATTACATCTGAGCCATAGCGCTCAGTTCCTTCAGGAACGATTTCAATTTCACCGTTTTCGATGAGCCATATACGGTTTTGATGACGGTTGTACCAGACCTTATCGACAAGCTCATCCATGGAGTCTAATATTTCTCTCAACCCTCTGGTTTCTTCTGAAAAATCATGTTCAAACTCGACTTCGGCAAGCAAATCAGGATCAATGTGGTCAATAGCTGGAGTTAGATTATTGAAATATAAAGAATTAGAAAATGAAAATATCTCGTCAAAATCCGAGTGCGGTTTTCGATGATCTTTCGAGGAAAAGTCGTTATGGTTATGGGTAACAAAAATACAAGTATCACAGCTACGATTTAGGCTACTCATAAACTCAAAAAACTGCTCAATGATAACAGCATCTGCGACAGAGTTTTTGTTTATATGAAAAGGCGCTCTTTTTTCTAGTCCACGTTGAATGGCAGCGATTTTTGAACGCTCACTAACTGGAGTTACCACTGCCGATTCAATTAGTCTTTCAACTCTATGGATAGTTGCGTAATTTGCCTCGGTTAAAAGGGGCAGTCTTGCATTGATATCATTCAGAACGTCTATGGTCGCTCCTTGCTTTTCACCAGCAAACTCATTTACCACAGCCTTGACCTGCTTAAATTCTTGAGACAGTCGTTGCGCAGTTTTCTTCGCCACACTCTCCTTATTTCGCTCATACTCATCAATAACCAGGTCAGCCAAGACTAATTTTACGCTGTTCGAACTCACCAGCTCCTCTAGTGCAGACACAAGAGGGAGATCACTTCTTTTCGTAGAAACATCTAGCAAAACACATGTATCGAGAAAGATGTAATTCATATGATCCTTATTCTCCCTTGTCATTGGTTCTGGCTCAAGTTAACGCCCGCATAAAGCGCGCGGGGTACGAGCGTCGGCTTCGATGCATTTTTTAGCCAATTTGATTCTCGGAATTCCAAAACCCATTCCATCCCCGGCTGGGACAAACCAAAGGAGTTAGCACCATGTTCTATGTCATGAGCGTAACCGAGACGGTCGTAACCCACGCCCGCACCCCGAAGACCTACCAATCCGCCGAGGTGGTGTCCGGCCACAAGGCTGATCATGCCGCTACCGACGCAGCGCACCGCTTGAATCGTCAGGCCGAGACGCTGGAGGCGTTCGTGGTGGTCGAGAACGAGAACAAGCTAGATAAGGGCGAGCGTTACCCGCAAGTTCTGGCGGCTGCCCTGGAGCAACGCCAGGAGTCGGAAGCTGTGGCGCTGCTGGTAGCGATCTGGGAGCCGGGACTGTACAACCCCGAGCGCGCAGCTCATGCCGAGGCTCAGGGCGACCGGGTAGAGCGTCACGCTGGGCGCCTAGCGGCGCTGGGCTTGTCCTTCGATGAGCTGGTGGAGCGCTATGGTGCCCAGGCCCGATCCGAGATCGAGCGTGTCGAGGCCGAGCGCCAAGAGCGCGCCGAAGCGGCGGCTCGCCGGGAGGCAGCGGCCAGCGAAATCACCGAGGCCGCCCAGGAACACACCTACTCGTTCCCGGCCGTGCGCGGCATCCAGGCGGGCAAGGAATACTACATAGCCCAAATTCCCTATGGGGTTCTGGTCAAGCTGTTCGTCTTCGATGAAGAGGACGTGCCGCCCGAGCTGCGCGCCCAGCGCAGCCTCAACGAGAAGCGTGCCCGCGACATTGGCCAGTACCTTTTTTGGCGTTTTCCTGGTGATGATTTTAGGTATCTATTTTGGTGCCTTTACGCCGACGGAAGGCGCTAGCGTTGGGGCATTCGCTACGCTGCTCTACGCCTTAGCGAAAGGCATGCGCGGCGCGCAGCTATGGCATAGCGTACAAGAGACATTGGCGCTCTCCGCGGTAGTGTTCTTTATGCTGGTAGGGGCCGAAACGCTGGGTTACTTCATTTCGGTGTCGCGCATTTCGTTCTCCATCACTGACCTACTCTACGGTATGGATCTAACGCCCATCGTCGTCGTGCTGTGCATCCTGGCGCTCTACTTCGTGCTGGGCATGTTCATGGACTCCATCGCGATGCTGGTGATCACCGTGCCGGTGGTTTACCCGATTATTCAGGCGATGGGCATCGACCCGGTGTGGTTCGGTATTTTGACCGTACTGACCGTTGAGCTGGGACTAATGACCCCGCCGGTGGGGATGAACGTGTTTGTGATTAAAGCGATGGCGCCACATGTCGGGCTAGGGGAGATATTTAAAGGGGTGGCGCCTTTTGTGGTTTCTGACTTAATACGACTAGCGCTATTAATCGCCTTCCCCATTTTGAGCACGCTGTTTCTGCTCTAGTTGGTGAGTACGCTTGCCTGTACCCAAGCCAGCGCTATGTCTCTGTGGTGTGCGGTAATACCTTCATCATGAAGGTTTCCGGGCAGTACCCGGCTGTGCACCATCTAATTGCCCACCCCGACATGCGGCGGATCAATTTCACCAGCTCCACCGGCGTTGCGCTTGATTTTTGAGGCTATCGAGATTTAAACCCCGAAGGTCGAACTGGGAGTTCAACTTTCGGGGTGCTGTGTAGACCTGTATTAATGGGCTCTGTGAAACTTAGAAATCGTATCGAACCCCTAAAGCCCACCAATCCTTATCAATCGCATTGATCTCCCTATCTGTACTGCTAGCATATTCTAAATATACAAACATTGGATCACTAAGCCGGTAGCTGCCACCCGCAACGTATTGGACGTCACTCAAATTCATGTCACTATTTTCCATATAGCTGACGTTCCCGTATATTTTGCCTTCTGAGTAACTAAAAACGGGTGCTATACCATAATGACGAATATCTCCCTGCTCTTCAAATAACGCACCGACACTTAGCTGTGGAGATATTTTGTAGGTTACGCTTGCCCCGAGTAGAGCATCATCATCACCTTCTGCTTCATCATAGCCAGCGGCAAAACGTACCGGGCCTGTTTCATAGGCTACATATCCCATTAGGTTAAGTGTTTCTTCTTCACCTGCATCTTCATCTTCTGGATCGAGCTTTCCAGCGACACCCAGGCTGAAGCCATCGAAACTTTGGGATTCAAAAGAGATAGAGTTTCCACGGGCGCGGGCACCACCTTTTGCCAAGGCTCGCCAATCCACAGTATTTCTTACATTGATAACCTTGGATATGTTCTGATAATAGATGGAGTCAAAGTTACCAACCTTTACGGCTCCGACGTCTTCAAATCGTAGCCCTACATATGTGTTCCTTATATCATCAATGACGTTAGGCCGTGCCTCGTCACGATCATTAGCGGTGAATCTAAACTCGGCTCTTATAAAACCCTCTAGCTTAGGATTTATCCTATGTCCAGCTTTAAAGCCAAGGCGTGAACCTTCTTCACTAATATAGTCGTTACCGTCATCGTTGTTTAACGTCAAGTGTATACGGCCATATAGGTCAAAGTAAGTTTCTCCGTCTTCATACACATTGAATGCCTGTGTGGTTCCTGAAAACCCTAAACCTGCTACTAGTGCCAATGTAGAAATGCCATGGCATTTTTTGTTGTTCAACAACATGTTTACTCCCTGATTTATCTTTTTGAGTTTTTTTTTACACTGCCGTGAGATTTTTTTTCTTTTTGGCCCTCCTCTTTTTTATTAAATGTTGTATGGCGTAGGCATTAATAAGCCGCTCACTCAGCCAAAGCGGGAGACTTTTTCATTGAATTTCCTTTGCGAGAAATTCTACTTTAAAGCACTACGGTTTGGTGGGGGGATTACCAGTGTGACTGAGGTATCGGCATGAACGAAGTTTAGGCAACCTACACTCAACGCAGATCCCAATAAAATTTTTTTCATTATGAGTACTTTTCCAGGTTAAATTAAATGTAGACGGTTTAACCGTCTAAAGAGATTGACTGATCCACCCAACTGGCACTCGTATGACTGGTGTAAATAACCAGTTTCTGAGCGGCTTTAGCCTGTAATAAAAGCGTGCTCACCTGATGACTACGCTCTGGATCCAATCCTGTACAGGGCTCATCTAAAAGTAAGATTGGAGGAGAAGAAAAATAAGCGTGAAGCAACATAAAACGCTGTAGTTCACCACCAGAGACATCACAGGCATAGCGAGAGAGTAAGCTAGGAGAGAGGTCCAGCAGTCTTAGTCCGTCGAGTACTGTCTTTGTGGGGACTAGAGCAAACCAATCCACAAGTTTTTCGCGAGGTAGTACGGTAGGATGTTGCCCTACGTACGACATTAATCGTGAGCGTAGAAATGCAAAGTGGGCGGGTGTCATTGTGCTTGGTGTGAACTGCTGATCGTGGGTTCGTATGCACAAGTGTGCCGTTCCTAAGCTTCGACTTCCCCAAATTCGTGAGAGCAAAGTCGATTTTCCTGAGCCTGACGCTCCCCAGATCTGTACGATCTGCCCTGTTTGTGCCGTTATGCGAAGTGGCCCATGATGTATGCCATTGCCTTCATACTGCAAAATCACAGTTGGTTTATTCATTAAATCATTGCCTTAACAAGAGCTTGGGCGATGAGATGCTCAGGCTCAGTAAGCAAACGATCCATAATGGATTCGCTGACGATGCGGCCTTGATCCATCACGATGGCCCGATCAGCAATGAGTCGAGCTAGACGTAAGTCATGAGTCACAAACACCATGGCAGTCTGTGTTTGGTTTCTCAAATTAGAGAGCACATCTAAAAAATCTGCTTGAGCGACTGAGTCGAGACCAGCAGTGGGTTCATCTAAAAATAAAATGCTCGGCTGATGGATCATGGCCGCAGCGATTTGTACGCGTTGGCGCATCCCTCCCGAAAAGTTCTTCACTGGCTCATGTAATCGTTCTGGACATAAACCAAGTCGCTGGCCCCATTTTTGTGCTTGTTTGAGTGCATCAACCGCACGGTTGTCACCTAAATCAAAAAGACGACGTACGATATTAGTGGCGGCACTTTGTCTCAGGTTTAGGGTTGTGCTGGCATCCTGAGCCACATAGCCACACGCCCGCCGACGTAAAAGGTTAGTTTGATAAAGACTGGTACGTAGTAAATCCTGGCCTAAAAGGGAAAGAGCCTGACAGTTGTTAGATAGCTGTCGTCCAGCAAGTATATTCAGAAGACTTGATTTTCCAGCACCTGAGGGGCCGACTAAAGCGAGAACCTCGGAAGGATAAAGCTTGAGGTGACAATCCGACAAAATACGGTGCCCAGCTATTTCAAGTGAGATAGCCTGTGCTGTCAGCACGGGATCTGGCAAGCTAAACATGAGCGCGCTCCTTGCATGCTTCGGAGTCGGAACATACCCAATGGGGGGTGTTTGACGTACCAATATTATCCAAATAATGAATAGATGAGCCGCAGATACAACATGCTGTATCGACTTTTTTCAGGCTAGCAGGCAGGTCAACAAAAGCTAAGTTTGCTAAGGGTGTATAGGCAGGCAATGCATAAATTCGTCGCTCGCGTGCGGCGCCAAAAATCTGAATAGCAGGCATCATCGCCATGCGGGGGTTATCCATAGCAGGAATAGGCGACGGTGACATTAAGACCCCATCATTAACAATCACAGGGTGGTCGTATCCTAAGCACGCCTCATCTTGTTGCAACCATGTTTCAAATAGAGCGCTTAACACGACACCGTAATCATGATGTGCGTGCCGTGTCAGTGCTTCGGCCGCATCATTAATAAATCCACGTAGAGGGTCAGGTCGAGGAACTTGGTACACCACAATTTGCTCTTCCCGCAACGGGCTTTCAGGGACTCGCTGACGCGTTTGAATGAGAGTAGCCTTTGAGCTTGTTGTCGTAATTGATATGTTTGCCGTTTTAGTAAAAAAATCCGCGATATTCAGGGCATTAACGGTATCATCCGAACCATGATCGACTACCTTTAACGTGTCATTCGGTTCTAATAAGGCAGCGGTAATAGCCATGCCTCCTACCCCCCAACCATAGGCAATGGGTAGCTCAGGAGCTGAGAAAGGTATTTGACGTCCAGGTAGACAGAGTGCTTTTAGGGTTTTACGACGTATTTCTTGTTTGGACGGTAGATCAAGGTAGGCATAATTCATATTTCCTCCTTAGCCTGAACTCGGCGTAAACGCGCTAAATCAGCATCAAAGTCAGAGTAATGAGGTAATTTCAAATGGCTGACATAGCCGGATGCAGCGACTCCGTCGGTATGCATGAGTGCATCACTGGTAGCACCCTCAATTTTAAAGTGCTGATCTACGATTGCCATGGCGACGGCTTTACGCTCGTTAGCTCCAAAAGCAATACCAAAACCCGCTTCTAAATGTGGAGATGAGCTAAAATTTGGAGCCACAGTAGTGCAGGCAGTTAACTCAACCTCACCAATGGATACGGTTAAATTGAGGTCTTCCAGCTCTACGAATATTTCAACGCTCCCTCTCATTAATTGCGCTACATAGGGATGACTCGTTGAGGCTTTACGCAAACTCTCGTAAGCTAATCCAGTTAAGTAGCCTTCTTCGCCACGAGCGAGATGAGCGAGACGCTCGCAAGGATCAGGTAAAGAAGGCAAAACAGTTCGCGTAATGTCTATCGGAGCTTTAGATATTTCGGTGCGGATAAGATCTGCGTACAGTGGCTCAGAGCTAGAGGGCGATGAGGGAGCTGTTATCACTGATTTAGGTAACTCGCACTGAGGGCGAGAGTGTTCTAAATCCATATTCAGTAAGCGGTGGGTGTAGTCGTAAGTGGCGCCTAAAATTTGCCCTCCAGCCAACTCTTTTTGCGTGGCGGAAATGTGGCGACTGTAATGCATTGTTTTTAGATCTATGTTTTGGCTTGAGCCAAAATTGGCTAATTGCGCGCGATGAGCACGTACGAGAAATACCGCTTCGGCAATGTCTCCCTGAGCTTGCTTAAAGGCAATAGCAGCAAAACGTCGATCGTATAAGCCCCCCTCACTCATGATCCGATCAAGAGCTAACGACATTTGTGCCATGATTTGATTAATTTCAATCTCGGGGATTGTGTCGTCGCCTCGGCGACTCCGTTCTACGGCTATACGGGAAGCAGCAATTGCTTGTTCACCACCCTTTACTGGTACGTACATTAAATGATCTCCAAAGTTAAGTGACGTGGTAATACAACCAGCTGCGTGTCAGCGCATAGTAGTAGGTCCACTCCACGCGGGTAATCGGCACGAAAAGCAATATGATCAATGACTACATTTTGATGTAACCCTGAAAAATATAAAGTGTGTGGTTTGTTGAGTCCTGCACCGGTGGCTCGTATAGCAAGCCCCCCGTTTGTAGGTGATATGGCGGCTATTTCCATGACAAGGGTTGCCCCACTTTCAGGCGCCTCACGGCTTCCTGCTGGAATATGTTGTAAGTGATGCCGTTGAGAACCTGCAAAAACCCATTCGGGAGTTTGGCTCAAGGTTGCGCCTGTATTCAAAATACGGCTTGTTAATTCCTTATTTTCCACCTCAATAGCTACCGTCGTTTGGCTGTCTAGAAGGCAGTCAACGATGCAATGAATAGCACGCTCTTCTAGTTGCTGTATGCGCATTGGGTAACCAAAGGCATGCAGTAGTCGCCGATAAGTACGCGTCTGCCGATGTAACTCATCGTCATGTCTGTGCTCAGATCGTAAAGGTATTTTCATGATTCTAAGTTTTTTGTGTGGTGTAGAAACGTACAGAAGTAGCAGCCGTCAGCTGCTCCCTCTCAGCCTTTTTTAGCTCTAACTGTTGGCGTATAGGGTGCAGCACCAGCTCACGTTGGTGGGAGGGGGCCGTTTGTAGAAAGGCGTCTAGATAGGCCGCTAACTCCGCTTTGCGTAGATCGGAGCCCAAATGTACTGCGTAACCTTGAATTTTCCCAATAGCGATTACGCAGCGAGTACAAGAAGCCTCACCAAACTGAAATGACACTGAGGCCTTACAAGCTTGTGTATTGAGCTGCACCAACCCCGTTTCAGGGCCAGCGAGTTTTTGTATAGGCACACCCGGATTGTAAGTAGCCCAGATATTTTCCAGATAATCTCGGTTAGCTCGGGCAAGTAGCCCGAGCCAAGTTTGACGTTCTTGACTCATGGCTATGACTTATTACGATAATACGGTAGCGTTGTAAATATCTTCTGCGGGCTGGACTAACAAGCGTTCTCCCATTTCGAGCTTCATTTCAGCCAAAATGATCTCTTCTTCTGGTGAGCGGTCTTTCTTGCGTGCTAACTGAATGAACTCGGGGCGTACGTGTCCGGGACGGATGGTGATTTCAACAGCGGTGCCACGGTACTCGAAACGGAAGTAATAACGACCACCGGGGGACTCTTCTTCTTCGAGCCCTACTGAGTTATCAACAATGTAGCGACCCTCAGTAAGACCGCGGGTAACAAACTCAATCGCATCTCTACCCCCTGGGCCTCCAAAGGCTGTGACACAGCGAATTTCACGTCGTTCAGGCAAACGACCATTATCTAGCAAGGGCCAGGCTCGCTGCATAACTTTTAGCCCGTGGGCTACACCACCCGGATAACCGGCACCGTGGTATTTTAATAACTCATCAAAGTGGACTGTAAATTCATGTCCATTTTCCAGATAGGAGATTGTATCGTTACTCATTGTATTTACCTTTGTTTAGAGGATAAGAAATGGGCATATCTTGATCCGGTTCACGTATTCCAAAAACCGGGCAGATTGTGCTTTGAAAATGTTCTCCCGTTTGCACCATTAGACGGCGTAGTCTGACGTTGTATAAACGGGATAACTCAGACTCGGTTAACAGCTCATCAGCTGGACCAAATTTAATCTGATCGTTGGTGTGCATCAGCAGTACTTTGTCTGCGAGATGCAGAGCGTGTTGCGGATGGTGAGTGGTAAAAACGACCGAATGGCTACGTACTCGGCGTAACTCGAATAAGACGTTAAGCAATAAGTCCTGATTAGCTAAATCTAAAGCTGAAGCCGGCTCATCAAGTATGAGTACCTCAGCACCAGTAGCTAAAGCACGAGCAAGCAACACTAATTGGCGCTCGCCGCCGGATAGAGAGCCATATAAACGATAAGCAAAATGCCCTCCGCCTACTTTTTCCAATGCTTCAAGAGCTAGCTTACGATCCCGCTGTGAAGGAAGGCTGAACATGGGAAGCAAGGCGGCTCGTGCCATGAGTACCACATCGAGGCAACAATGGTTTTCACTACCGTATTGGTATTGAGGTACATAGCCGATGAGGTGGGGTACCTGCCGTTGTCCTTGATCTAAACGTTGTGAGCCTAATAGAGCTTTTAGCAACGTAGTCTTACCGCGTCCGTTTGGGCCCAAAATGGCCAACGTTTCGCCCTTTTGTACGTTAAAACTTAAATCCTGAAAAATCACACGTTCACTAAAACGTACGCACGCTCCAGTTAAACTGAGATGAGAGGTAAAGACGGTTTGCATGATTAAGCCCTTTCACGTCGACGAGTGCATAGTAAGTACACAAAGACGGGGGCGCCAACTAGAGCTGTGAGTACGCCTAAAGGAATCTCTGCAGCAGTTAAACTACGAGCCAACGTATCAGTCAAAATCATGAAAGTGGCACCCAGCATAAGACTCGTGAAATAGAGCCGGCGGTGATCTTCGCCTACTAACATACGAGCAAAGTGTGGGATTACGAGTCCTACCCACCCCACTACGCCCGATGCGGTTACGCAGGCGCCGATAATGATAGAAATCAACGCGAAGACGATCATCCGGGAGCGTGCAACATGGATGCCAAACGACTTAGCTTCGTCGTCACCCATAGCGAGTACAGCAATGCGATAGCGCATTCTATTCAGTAGGTAAATGCTGGCAATGAGTATAGGAGCAGTTTGTGCAAATTTTTCCCAACTCGCCGTTGCAAAGCTTCCCATCAGCCAAAAGACGATGGCAGGTAAACTCGTTTCTGGATCCGCGGCATATTGAACTAACGAAATACCTGCTGCAAATAAAGCATCAATAACAATTCCAGCAAGCACAATAGTCATCAAAGTACGACCCGCCATATTTGAAATCAGCACTACTAAAAACAGAGCAGCAAATGCTGATACAAACGTAGCCCCCATCAGTAGCGGCCCCCCTACTCCAGCCAAAATTGCCAGTGATCCTCCTAATGCTGAACCTGAGGATAAACCTAGCACTTTAGGTGAAACGAGAGGGTTACGAAATAAGGTTTGTAAGGCTACCCCGCAGATGGCAAGCCCAGCCCCACATACTCCTGCCAATAATATGCGCGGCAAGCGTACATTCAAGATCACCAACGCATCCATATGCTGTGAGTTATCACCTCGTAAGGCTGCATATAGGATGGCTACAATCTCATCTAGCGCTACGCTGTATCGACCTACTGATAGCCCGATTAGCACAGTCGCTATAAGCAGTAGGGACAAAAGAGGCCAATGACTAGCACGCCAAGTGCTCAGGGTAACTGGCTCAACCATTTCTGAGGACGAGTGAATCGATCGCGTATATGTGTTCATTGTTTACGAAACACTTGATAACCGTGACTGTCGCCGTTCATAGCAATACGCAGAATTCGATCTATCTGCTCATCCGATAGGTCAAAGTTATAAAGTAATTTGAAGCCTTCTTTTAATTCGTGACGTAGGTCAAAAGAGAAAATATCGGGATGAGTAAGATTGGCCAGCCACATCCATGTGTAGGGGCTTTCATGGGAAGCACTATCCCAGATATATCCACCTTGAGGTGTCTTATAAACGCGTTTTTGTACGGCGGCATTTAAGCGAGAAAGTAATGGGTCGTCGTATATCGCTTCTAATCCAGCATCCGTCTCTGCTGCGGAAAGTAAGATAATATCTGGGTTCCATTCAAGAATCTGTTCCACGCTAACAGTGCTTTGTACGCCAGCTCCTTGAGCTACATTTTTAGCGCCAACCAGCTCGATGAAGGTTTGTTGATAACTTTTCTCACCAGTAGCAGTCAACTTGGATTTGGCAGAGCGCAAATGCAAAATGCTTGGTGTTGCATGAAAGCCTACTTGTTTTAAACCAGTAGTAATTTCACTTTGTACACGGTCACGCCAATCAATAAGCTTTGACAGTTTTTCAGTATTACCCGTGATATCAGCCACCATTTTCATATTGGCTCGGGCCAGCTCTTCTGTACCCGCATTGCCACCGCCTACCATTAGAGCAACGGGCAAACCTGCATTGCGAAGTGGAGCTACGATATCATCGCCGCGCTCACCCCACTGGATGACTAAATCCGGTTTAAGTTCTGCGATGGCCTCTACGTTGGGCATCCAACCACCGTTTTCCGACAAAATGTCACTGGAGATATCAACAGCTTCAGGAAACATAACGCTCATCATACCGCTCTCAAAGGCTCGTTTAGAGCCCTCATTCATACCCACTAACAGCTCGGTAGAACCATCTATTGCGATGAAGGTAGCTGCAGCTGGATTGGGCAGAGTAATGATACGTCTAGGAGGGGCTTCTAACTTAATTTCCTGTCCGGTTACATCAGTAAAGTTAAATTCTTGCGCTGACAAGTTACCTGATAACAAAGTTGTCGCTACTAGCACGGCAAAGCAACGGGGTATTGAGGTCATAACCTCTCCAATTAAGAATGAGATTGACTATCATTTTGATTAAAAATATTATAGCCAGTGTTTCATCAATTGGAATCGAAATGTTTATGACGGTGCGTGAAGTAATTTCGAACAAGCTAGCAGCAGTGTCTGTGCGTGACTTGCTTTTAGTTGAGGCCGTCGCAATGAAACGTAGTTTTCGTTATGCGGCCATAGACATGGGTATTTCGACCTCGGGCTTGTCTTATCAAGTAAAAAAAGTAGAGGAAATTCTCGGACAGCCCATTTTTGAAAGGGGGAGTAAAATAACACCCACTGCCTTTGGAAAGGAAGTTTTAGACTTAATCGCCGTAATTTTAGAAGGCGTGACTCGGCTTGAGGGGTTACGTGATGATGGCTTAGCTCTTCCCTTTGGGCAAACCTTACGTATTGGAGTGATTTCCTCACTGGCACCGGATAACTTGTTACGGATTATCCAGATTTGTGCTCACCGTTCAGGTAAAACTAAAGTCGAGTTGGTTAGTGGCAAGCATCAAGGTCTGTTACGGCGTTTACAGAACCGTGAAATTGATTTGCTAATTAGTGCAGCACAGTCGGTTCCTGAGGGGATGGCATATACAAGCTTATTCAAGGAACACTTTGTCTTACTAGTGCGAGCCGATAAACTTCAGCCTGAACTCCATCCTCTTATGCTCTGTGAGCCTGGATTACTACCACTTAGCGAGGATGATTTTGTTCCATCGCTAATTACTGAAGGCTTAAGTAAATTATTAAGCTCCGGCTTGACTCGTACATATGGCCTTGGTGTTGAGCATCGAATGGCTTTAGTTGCCGCAGGTTATGGTCATGCATTATTGCCGTATGGCTGGGTAAGAGATGTACATTTACCGGATCATTTAGCAGTGATGGAGCTTCCTCCCGCTTTATCGGCAGAGCGTGAATTAGGTTGCTTTTGGCGTCACTCATACATGATGGGGAGTCAAATTTCTCAGGCTTTTAGTGAAGCATGGATTACCTCTGCTATCAGGTAGTCGCGCCCATTATTCCTATGCTTTTGAGGCGAAATGGCTGATGCTGACATGAGTAGCCTCGCAAATAATGGTTATTAAACCCACGTGAGCATATTCAGACTAACATCAACGCCGGTAAAGGCATGGCCCTATGGGGGTATAGCGGGCGACCCATTGCACATGACATAGCCCCTTTCCACGGATAGCTCTTCATAATAACTTAAGTCACCTTTAGGGGGAGCTCTGATTATCTTTTTTGCTCGTTTGAAGCGTGTCGATTGTTATTGCCACTACCCCATATTGGTCTACTCACTATCCATGTGTGACTCCTCGCACCTCATCTAGAGCGGCATCAATAACGAGATCAGGGTCTGTAGCTATCAGATCCTGGGGCCTTAGCCCGCCAAGATAGCTGTTTATCGACTGAAACCAAAAGGCCATTCCCCATCCGTCTTTATCCTCTTTGAAGATGTCGATGATTTTCGACATGACGCGATACGGTCGGTAGCCAGCATCCTTCTCAAGCCCAAACGCTGGGTAGTAATCGGTGCCGTGGTCATTGATAGTAAAAATATCACCTTGTTGTTTCCACTGAGCAGGATGAACACTATCACCACGTGAGCGGACGCCTGGCAACTGCAATATCTCATCGACAGTTAACCAATCGCCGCTTTCCATCACGGCTCGACGCGCTCTTGCTTCCATCTCAGCTTCGCGCAAACTAGTTGGCGTGGTCATAATCTTAGGCACCCTTATTTTGGGTATGTACTCTGGTCCATTATCCTGGGGGCTATACTAATAAGTTAGCCGTCGCGGAAGTGATCGTCGTGGTACTTGAGGCTAGCCATGCATAAGCGGCCGATGATGGATAACGTCTAACCACCTTACGGTGTTCAACCTACCAGTGAGATAGCTTTGTTGGCTCCTCACTTTGAATTTGTTCTTCCTTCCTATGGCTACAACCTAGCGGATAGATAAAAGCGCTGGAAAACTATCAATCTCAAGATCAGAAACG
>NZ_JBQSVS010000007.1:0-218139 GCF_052376475.1 Halomonas sp. AOP5-B2-8
CGTTTGTCAATCGGCAATTTCTGGGGCCGATTCGGAAAACATTTTTCGATGACCTGAAAACGCTAACCTGCTGACAAACCGAAGGTTTTCACCTTCATCCACCGCTGGTAACGCTAGGCGTCCCCGGCAGCGGATGCGTACTTTACGGACTCGCTAACGCCTTGGCAAGGGCTCTGGTGAAAATAAGCACAAAAAGTTCACACAAGCGTCACACGGGCGTAACGCTTCTTGCCCGCCTGGATCACATAGCTGCTTCCCGTGGCCAGCATTGCGTCTTTAGCAACGACGTTGCCATCGACTTTAACGCGCCCGTTACCCAGCATATCTTTAGCCTGGGCGCTGTTATTGGCCAGCCCTGCTCTGTTTAGGATCGCGCCTATTGGTGCATGCTCATTGCCTTCAAAATCCACCGTCACTTCTGGCAGATCGTCTGGCAGCTCACCATCCGCCAACTGATTACCCGCTGATTTGTGAGCATTGGCCGCAGCTTCCTCACCGTGATAGCGGGCAATTAACTCACGCGCCAGCTCCATTTTCACATCACGGGGGTTGGCGCCCTGCTCAACGGCGTCTTTCAGCGCCTGAATTTCTTGGTTAGATTTTAACGAAAGAAGTTCAAAGTAGCGCCAGATCAAACTATCTGGCATGGAAACCAGCTTATTGAACATAGAACCAGGCGCTTCATCGACACCAATGTAGTTGCCCAGCGACTTCGACATCTTCTGCACGCCGTCTAAACCCTCAAGCAGCGGCATGGTGATGACCACCTGAGGCTCCTGGCCGAAATGCTTTTGTATCTCACGACCCATCAGCAGGTTAAACTTCTGATCGGTACCGCCAAGCTCAATATCGGCCTCAAGCGCCACTGAGTCATAGCCCTGTACCAACGGGTAAAGGAACTCGTGAATAGCAATCGGCTGATTGGCCTTGTAGCGCTTCTCAAAGTCATCACGCTCAAGCATGCGCGCAACGGTGCTCTGAGCGGCAAGCTCAATCATTTTGGCGGCGGTCAGCTCGCCAAACCACTCGGCGTTAAAGCGCACCTCCGTTTTTTCGGGATCAAGGATTTTAAACACCTGCGCCTTATACGTTTCAGCGTTGGCTTTAACGTCCTCTTCGGTAAGCGGCTTACGGGTAACGTTCTTCCCAGTGGGATCACCGATACGCCCGGTGAAGTCACCAATCAGAAAGATGACCGTATGTCCTAAGTCCTGAAACTGGCGCATTTTGGTCAGCAGAACGCTGTGCCCCAAGTGCAGGTCAGGGGCCGTGGGATCAAAACCCGCTTTAATACGCAACTTGCGGCCTGAGGCTAACTTCTGTTTTAACTCGTCCTCTACCAGGATTTCTTGCGTACCGCGCGACAGCAGCGCTAAAGCCTGATCCACCTCACTCATTGCCTCTCTCCACTATAAAAAAACCGCCCTTGCCGGGCTCAGGTGATAAATAGCCGACGATGTTACCATGCTCGCTCGCCTTGGTTGAGCCTTGGCTGAGACTTCGCCCTGCTTTGCACGAGTTAGCTTATGAAAACGCCTACTGCTTCGTCGCCGCTTTATTATATTGGCCTGATGTCCGGCACCAGCCTGGACGGGATTGATGCCGCACTGATCGCTATCGAAGGTGATTCACCACCACACTTAGTGGCAACGCATGCCGAACCCATGCCTGACGCGCTGCATCATCTGCTGCTCTCGCTTTGTCATGCCCAGCAGGTCAGCTTTGCACAGCTTGCAGCCGCTGAGCATGCGTTCTGCCAGTCACAGGCCCAAGCCGTTCAACGTTTGTTGGCGCCACTCTCGATAAGCCATGCGCAGATCAGTGCTATTGGCAGCCACGGCCAAACCATTGAGCATGCGCCTCTAGGTCACAACGGCGGCCCGGCGTACACCCTCCAGATGGATAATCCGAGCCTGCTGGCTGAACTTACCGGCTGCACCGTTGTTGCTGACTTTCGGCGCCGCGACTTAGCCGCCGGTGGCCAGGCTGCCCCGCTAGCCCCCGCCTTCCATCAGGCTCTATTTGGCAGAGCCAGCGCACATCAGCTGGTGCTTAACCTAGGCGGCTTTGCCAATCTAACGTGGCTATCCAGCCAGCCGACAGACCCGGTGATTGGCTTTGATACCGGCCCTGCCAACGCATTGCTGGACGGCTGGTTTGCGCGGCACCAAGGCGGGCGCTTTGATCAGGACGGCGCTTGGGCCGCAAGTGGAACAATAGATAACGCGCTGTTGGTTCGGCTGCTCTCAGAACCCTTTTTCCAGCAGCCGCCGCCGCGCAGCACGGGGCGCGAGCTATTTCATATGGCGTGGTTAGAAAAACATCTCAGCGGTCAGGAAGCCGCCGAAGATGTACAGGCGACATTAGCCGAGCTCACTGCGGTTAGCGTTGTCCAGGGCATTAACCACTTAAAAATCCATGACGGCCCGCTCACGCTTATCACCGCTGGCGGCGGCGCTCATAACACCTACTTGATGCAGCGCCTTGCCTATCACCTACCGGGGGCAACGTTCACATCGCCCGCTGCACACGGCTGGCCTGAGGATTGGATCGAAGCAGGCGCCTTTGCTTGGCTGGCCCACCAGCGGTTACACCATTTGCCGGGCAACTTGCCATCGGTCACCGGTGCGGCAGGCCCACGGATACTCGGCGGCATTTACGCAGGCTGATTCCCGCCACACGTAAACACCGTGACGAAAGTGCGCGCACTGTTGCGCTATGACACCTGCAGAGCGTGCGCTCCTTTGGCCTGCAATTGCGCCTCTTCTGCGCTCACTAAGCCTTTTTTTACTAGCTGAGCGAGCGCAAAGTCTAGCGTTTGCATACCCAGACTTCCGCCAGTTTGAATAGCCGAATAGATTTGCGCCGTTTTGTCTTCCCGAATTAAGTTGCGCACTGCCGACGTGGCGACGAGCACTTCGTGAGCCGCTACGCGCCCGCCGTCCTGATGCTTAAGCAACGTTTGCGACACTACCGCTTGGAGCGATTCAGAAAGCATCGAACGCACCATGGTTTTTTCGTCGCCAGGAAAAACATCGATAATGCGGTCAACGGCTTTAGCCGCCGAGGTAGTATGCAGCGTACCCAGCACCAGATGCCCCGTTTCTGCCGCGGTCAGCGCTAGGCGAATAGTCTCTAAATCGCGCAACTCACCGACCAGGATCACATCTGGGTCCTCGCGTAGCGCGCTGCGCAGCGCATCTGCAAAACTATGCGCATCGCGGTGCACTTCGCGCTGATTAACCAAACAGCGCTTGCTTGAATGCTCAAATTCAACCGGATCTTCAATGGTCAGGATGTGCCCATATCGATGGTCATTAATGTGATCAATCATCGCCGCAAGCGTCGTACTTTTACCCGACCCGGTCGGCCCGGTGACTAATACCAGCCCGCGCGGCAGCATGGCTAAGCGCTCAAACATCTCACCCAGCCCCAGAGCCTGCATAGAAAGCACCTGGCTTGGGATAATACGAAACACGGCTCCCGCGCCGCGGGCTTGAGTGAACGCATTAACGCGAAAGCGTGCGATGCCCGGCATTTCAAACGAAAAATCAGTTTCCAGCCTTTCAGCGTAGTCGCGCCGCTGGCGATCATTCATGATGTCGTCAATCAACTTGCGCACACCGTTATTATCGATAGCGGGCACATTGAGCCGACGAATGTCGCCATCAACACGTATCATGGGCGGCAAACCTGCCGAAAGATGCACGTCAGAGGCATTCTGCTTTGCCGAGAATGCTAGCAGTTCGGTAATATCCATCTCTCCTCCCAGCTGCGGTAAGGTGCTTGAGTATGTCAGACATCGCGCTTAACGAGTCGCTCGCCCATTCATATGAACAAGCGTGTGAACGCCTGCGCCAAGCGCTAGAGGACGCAGAGCGGGCTCCGAACGCTGCAGCGCTATTGGCCGTCACCAAAACGAAACCGGCAGCGATGATTCGTCAGGTCTGGCAGCTTGGCCAGCGTGAATTTGGTGAAAACTACCTGCAAGAAGCCCTAGAAAAACAGGCCGAGCTGGCGGACCTTGAAGGCCTTGTATGGCATTTTATTGGGCCACTGCAATCCAACAAAACCCGCGCCGTCGCCGAGCATTTTGACTGGGTGCACAGCGTCGACCGATTAAAAATTGCCCAGCGCCTTAACGAACAGCGCCCGGCGCACCTTGCACCCCTCAATATTTGCCTACAGGTTAATATTAGCCACGAAGATAGCAAAGCGGGTGTACTGCCGGAAGAACTGGAAGCGCTAGCGCGCGACGTTGCCACGCTGCCAAACCTGCGCCTGCGCGGTTTAATGGCGATTCCTGCCCCGGCGGAAACGCTAGCCGCCCAGCGCCAGCCATTGGCCGCGCTGCGTGAGGCGTTAACGGCTCTACAGAGCCAACTCCCCGAGACGCCCCTTGATACGCTTTCGATGGGCATGAGCGACGATTTAGAAGCGGCAGTACTGGAGGGCGCTACGCTGGTGCGTTTAGGCACCTCCATTTTTGGCGCCCGCCAGAGGGCTTAGGCGAACCACAACTATCCGGCTGCCTGCTGCAGCCCACTCTTTCACTGAGCCAACGTTTATTAAAGGACACCTAGAATGGCGAGTAAGATTACCTTTATTGGAGCCGGCAATATGGCGAGTGCCATTATCGGCGGACTAATCGACAGCGGCGCGGCGCCCTCTACCATCACCGCCACTGCACCTCATGAAAAAGAGCTGGCAACGCTGGCAAAGCGTCTGGGCATACACACAACGACAGATAACAATGCGGCAGTCGCCGATGCAGACGTCGTGGTATTAGCGGTAAAGCCTCAAATTATGCGCAGCGTATGCGAAAATTTGCGCGACAGCGTTCAGCGTCAGCAGCCGCTCGTTATCTCGATTGCAGCCGGCCTTGATGCAGGCACTATCGACCGCTGGCTAGGCGATCACAATGCCATGGTACGCTGCATGCCCAATACGCCATCGCTGGTGGGCTACGGCGCCAGCGGTCTTTATGCCAATGCCAAGGTAAGCGACGCGCAGCGCGACGTGGCTACTCAGCTTATGGAAGCGGTAGGCATTGTGGAATGGGTTGAAGAAGAAGCGCTGCTGGATGCCGTCACCGCCGTTTCGGGCAGTGCACCGGCCTACTTCTTTTTGATGTTCGAGGCCATGGAAGAGGCGGCGGTTAAGCTCGGCCTACCCGCCGCCACCGCGCGCCGGCTCGCTATTCAAACAGCGCTGGGTGCCGCCACCATGGCACAGCAGAGTGACAAAGACCCGGCGACGTTGAAGCAAAATGTCATGTCGCCCGGTGGCACCACCGAGCGTGCCATTGCGCACATGGAAACGGCACAATTGCGCACCACCATTGCCGATGCTATGCAGGCCTGTGCCGATCGCGCTCAGGCTATGGCCAAAGAACTTAACGGCGACTAAAGAACCGCTCAGCAACGAATCACCAAGGAGACATCATAATGGGCAACGGATTAGGCAGTGCAGGGTTAATGTTGGTCAACACACTGATCAATATTTATCTGTTCTTACTCATGCTGCGCTTTCTGCTGCAGGCGTCACGGGCGGATTACTACAACCCGCTAAGTCAGTCGGTGGTTAAGATCACTCAGCCGCTGGTCGGCTTATTTCAGAGCTTTTTAGGCCCCGTGGCCGGTCGCTTTGATCTTGCAACGCTCGCCGCTGGCTTCGTGTTAAAAGTAGTCAGTATCATCGCTATTTTCATGGTCATCGGTATCGGCATGCCGCCTATTCCAGGGCTATTAATAGCGGGTATCGCCGCCTTGGCGAATGCGATTTTAAAAATCTACTTCTTCGCCATGATTGTGATGATTATCTTGAGCTGGGTAGCTCCCAATGCCAGCCACCCGGGTGCTCTATTGGTAATGCAGTTGGTAGAACCGATTATGGCACCGGTGCGCAAAGTCGTTCCTGCGCTTGGCATGATCGACCTCTCGCCTATCGTCGTGTTTATTGCCATTAACCTAATCGATAGCTTGATCGTTGGTTCGATGATTCGTGCTGCCGGCATTTCCGGCGCGCTAGTCGGGCTGTGATAGCGGCCCAACCCATTTTCATCATGGATTCGATCAGCAGGGTCTATTCAGCCGCACTCTTAATTAGCAGGACTCGCGCCTTCAATGCCTGATTCAGATACGCTTGCGTTTGCAGACCGGCCGACGGGCTCCGTCGGCCTTGTTACTCCGCACGTGGCACGCTTCGACACGCCGCTCGCCCTGGCTTGCGGCAAAGTACTGCCTGCTTACGAGCTGATTTACGAAACCTACGGCACGCTGAACGCTGAGCGCAGTAACGCAGTATTGATTTGCCACGCGCTCTCCGGCCACCACCACGCGGCGGGCTACCATAGCGAGGAAGATCGTAAACCCGGCTGGTGGGATGCCCATATCGGCCCCGGCAAGGCGATCGATACCAACCGTTTTTTTGTTGTATCGCTCAACAACTTAGGCGGCTGCCATGGTAGCACCGGTCCCGTGAGCCACAACCCCGAAACCGGCCGCCAGTGGGGGCCGGAATTTCCCATGGTGACCGTTAGCGATTGGGTCGCCAGCCAGGCGCAGCTTGCCGATCATCTGGGCATTGAGCGCTGGGCGGCAGCGGTGGGCGGCAGCCTTGGCGGGATGCAGGTAATGCAGTGGACCATGACCTACCCAGAGCGCGTCGCCAACGCGGTGGTGATTGCCGCAACGCCCCGACTCTCGGCGCAAAATATTGCCTTTAACGAAGTGGCTCGCCAGGCGATTCGCTCTGATCCTGAGTTCTTCGACGGCTGGTACGCTGAGCATGACACGGTGCCTAAGCGTGGTCTGAAGCTGGCACGCATGGTGGGCCATATTACCTACTTGTCAGAAGACGCCATGGGCAGCAAGTTTGGGCGCGACCTGCGTAGTGATGATCTCAACTTCGGTTTTGACGTTGAGTTCCAGGTGGAGTCCTACTTGCGCTATCAAGGCGATACGTTCTCCACCGCCTTTGACGCCAACACCTATCTGCTGATGACGAAAGCACTCGACTACTTTGACCCTGCCGCCACCCAAGGGGGCGACTTTGCCAAAGCCTTGGCGCCTGTGCAGTGTCCGTTTTTGATTGTTAGCTTCACCACCGACTGGCGCTTTCCGCCGTCGCGCTCGCGCGAGCTGGTGGATGCGCTTACTCGGGCGGGTAAATCAGTCAGCTATGCCAATATTGACTCGCCCCATGGCCACGATGCTTTCTTACTCTCAGAGCCACGTTACGATGCCATTTTAAGCGCCTTCATGAGCCGCGCTGCCGGCGAGCTTCATCTCAACGAGCTGGGCATCAATGTGCTGGGCAAAGAGGAGACGCCATAATGCGCGCCGATCTTGAACTGATTTACGACTGGGTGCCCGAAGGATCACACGTGCTTGATCTTGCCTGTGGCAACGGCGATTTGCTCGAGAGCCTAGCGCGCAATAAGGGCGTCACCGGCTATGGGTTAGAGATTGATCATGACGGCATCAACGCCTGCGTGGCGCGCGGCGTTAGCGTCATAGAGCACAACCTAGACGATGGCTTAAGCAGCTTCTGCGATAACAGCTACGATCAAGTAATCATGACTCAAGCGCTACAGGCGCTGCGTCGCCCAGACAAGATGCTGGATGAAATGCTGCGGGTCGCCGAAGAAGGGATTATTACGTTTCCCAACTTTGCTTATTGGCGACACCGCATCCATTTAGGCCTGCGCGGCTATATGCCGGTATCGAAGTCGCTGCCTCACGCCTGGTACGACACGCCCAACATCCACCTCTCGACGTTCAATGACTTTGAGCACCTATGTCGCGAGAAAGGCTTGGTCATTGTTGATCGCGCCGTGGGCGTTGGGGACCATCAGGGGCACTGGAAATCACGGCTATGGCCCAATCTGTTTGGTGAAATTGCCATCTTCCGAGTTCGGCGCCGCTAGCCTCTCAATCCGCACGGGCAGATCACGGCTTAACCTCACCCCGCTGGGGCAACCCTGTTCCCGTACCACGTCAATACCATAGGCCAGCACCTCCACTCCGCTGGCCGAGGCCTGCGCCAGTGCCGCTGCATAGGTCGCATCAATATGCGCAGCGGCGGCCACGTCAGCAATACCTTCGTGAGCCACGCAAAATAGCAGTACTGCTCGCTCGCCCTGCTCAGCGATCGCCCGCAAGGTATGCAGATGCTTGGTGCCGCGCACGCTCACCGAGTCAGGAAAGTAGCCGTGGCCGTCCGGCTCTTTGAGAGTGACCTGCTTAACTTCGATATACACCCGCCCCCGCTCAGGATCCTCAAGCATAAAATCAAGCCGTGCATCGGCCACTTTCACCTCACGACGCAGCGTGGCGTAGCCCGCCAAGGGCACTAAACCCCCAGCGTTTAGTGCCACCTCCACTATTCGGTTAGCACGGCCGGTATGCACAGAAGCAAGCGCCACCTGCCCATCGGCTTGCGGTAGCTCAATAAACTCCCAGGTCCAGGCAAGCTTACGCTTAGGGTTATCGCTGGGTGAAAGCCACACGCGGCAGCCCGGCACGCTCACCGCTTTCATCGACCCCGTATTAGGGCAGTGCGCCACGACCTCACGACCATCATCTAAACGAACATCGGCAAGAAATCGCTTGTAGCGCTTGAGTAGCATGCCCGGCACAAGCGCGGGATAGTTAAGCGTCATAGTCGGCTCACAAAACGCGCGATGCGCGCTATGGCTTCTTCAAGACGGGCAACGTCATTAGTGAAGGCAATGCGCACATGGTGTTCGCCACCCCGCACGGCAAAATCAATGCCGGGGGTGATGGCCACATTCTCTTCCTGCAACAGGCGCTCGCAGAACGCCTGGCTATCTCGGCTGTAGCGGGAAATATCCAGCCATACATAGAAGGCCCCTTGGGGTGGCAGATCCGGCGCCAACCCCAATCTTGCTAAGCCCTCTAACAACACTTTTCGGCGCTGCTTCAAGGTTGCTCGGCGTTGTTCAAGAATACCCCGGCACTCGGGGGTAAAAGCTGCCAACGCCGCATGCTGGGCAGGCGTTGAGGCGGCAAGAAACATATTCTGCGCCAAGCGGGTGAGCGGCTCTATGGCATGTTCGGGCGCCACCAGCCAGCCTAAGCGCCAGCCGGTCATCCCAAAATATTTTGAGAAGCTGTTCACCACAAAAGCATTTGCTGAAAGCGAGGTCGCCGACAGCGGCGCATCGTCATAGTTGAGGCCTTGATAAATTTCATCAACAATCACCTCACCTTCACGCTCGGCGACCGCGGCCAGCACGGCACAAAGCTGCTCAGCGCTCAGGGTGTGGCCAGTCGGGTTAGAAGGCGAGGCCAGCATCGCTAGGCTCGTCTCCTTGCGCCAGTGCTCGGCAACCAGCGCGGCGTTTAGCTGCCAGCCACTCTCGCGCCCCACCGACACCGCATCAATCTCAGCGCCCGCTAACGCCATAAAGTGGCGGTTACAGGGATAGTTAGGGTCGGCCATCAGCACTCGCGAGCCGGTTTCAACTAATAGCTGACTGGCTAACAGTAGCGCCCCCGATGCGCCGGGCGTTACCAATATGCGCGCAGGGTCAACCGCGGCATTGAAATGCTCAGCGTAATGCTCCGCAATCGCTTGACGCAGGGCGGGCAGCCCAGCCGCCGGCGTGTAGCGGGTTTGGCCATTGGCAAGCGCTTGCTGCCCGGCGGCCACAATCGGCTCCGGAGTAGCGAAATCCGGCTCGCCAACTTCCAGATGAATCACATCGTGGCCAGCGGCTTCTCGCGCCTGAGCCATTTCCAGCAAATGCATGACCCGAAAAGGGGCAACGTGATCGACACGTGAATTCCAGGCCATAACGGCTCCTTCACCAAGCTATTATTAACGTCACTTAAAACATGGCACTCGCCACATTCTATGCAAGACCATGGTCGCAAAATCACTATTATGCTTGCAACGTCGCCATTTTTCAGATAAACAAGCATCCCTTTGGCGTGAGATCGTGACATAGGCTCATGGTCGATCAGTAGTCACATATGTAAGGGGCAGTCCCATGCCAGTAGCAGAAAAGAAACCGGAAGCGTCCAAGTCCTTCACTCCGTATGAGCCAGCACCGGGTGAAGAGTATATGAACGAGCAGCAGCTAGCGCACTTCCGACAGCTGCTGCTGGATTGGAAACAGGATCTCATGGAAGAGGTGGATCGCACAGTACGCCACCTGCAAGAAGATGCTAACAATTACGCCGACCCCGCGGACCGCGCGACTCAGGAAGAAGGCTTTAGCCTGGAACTGCGCACTCGGGATCGCGAGCGTAAGTTGCTCAAAAAAATTAACGAGACTCTGGATAATATTGACGACGACGATTATGGCTTCTGCGAAGCCTGCGGCGTTGAAATTGGTATTCGCCGTCTTGAAGCCCGCCCCACTGCCACGCTTTGCGTGGATTGCAAAACGTTGGCGGAACTCAAAGAGAAGCAGCTCGGCGGCTGATCTCTAGAGCGGTGTTTTAAAGAATGCTCTACGTGAACGCGGGCACCTTCGGGTGCCCGTTTTTGTTAACGACGAGGCGCTTGCCTGTACCCCCTAGGACAATGCTGATATGCCCTCCTCTGCTCGCTACCGTGGCCGCTTTGCCCCAACGCCTTCAGGCCCGCTGCACTTTGGATCACTCGTCGCCGCCGTAGGCAGCTACTTAGACGCCCGTGCGGCTCACGGACAGTGGCTGGTGCGCATTGAAGATATCGATCCTCCCCGCTGCCCCCAGGGCGCAGCGAGTACTATTTTGCGCCAACTAGAAACGTTCGGCCTGGCGTGGGATGAAGCGGTCATGTGGCAGCACGCCCGTGGCGAGGCGTATCAACATGGGCTAGAGCAGCTTCTCAAGCTAGGCCAGGCCTATCCCTGCAGCTGTTCTCGCAAGCAGTGGCAAGGGCACGACATCTACCCCGGCTGGTGTCGCAACGGCGTATGCGCCCCCACCAAGCCAGCGGCCTGGCGGCTGCGTAGCGACCGCGGCGAACGCCCTATCCGCTGGCATGACCGGCTATTTGGTGAACAGCAGCTTGACCCAATCACGCTAGGCGATGTGGTATTAAAGCGCAAAGATGGCCTGTGGGCGTATCAGCTTGCCGTTATCGTCGATGACGCCGAGCAACAAATTACTGACATTGTACGGGGAGTAGATCTTCTGGATAACACTCCTTGGCAATGCCAGCTGCAAATCGCCCTTCAGCTACCACGGCCTCGCTATTTGCACTTGCCGCTAATCGTGACCGCTGAAGGCCAAAAGCTTTCAAAACAAAACTTAGCCCCCTCGCTGGCAACGGATGACCACGGTGTCCGCCTGCAGCTCTTTCAGGCGCTACAAGCACTTGACCAAGCACCACCTAAGGCGCTTAGCGATGAACCACCGTCGACTCAGTTACACTGGGCAGTAGCAAACTGGTCACCGGCGCAGCTGCGCCCCACGGCTCATCGCCGAACGCCAGCTTAATACCCTTGTGACTATCTTTTCCAATACCCACAGGAGAGTGACATGTACGTCTATCGCATCATGCTGTTTTTGGTGTTTGGCGGTTATTTACTCTCTCCGCTGCTGATGAATGGCTGGAGCGATCCAGAGGCCGCCTGGTACCGGCCGTTTGCAATTTGGGGCGGGCTAATTGCCTTGACGCTCTGGCTAGAGCAAAAGAGAAAGCTTGATGAACGCTGAGTTAATCGGAGTATTAGCGCTCGGCCTGGGCTACTTGGCCCTGCTGTTCGGCTGCGGTTTTGCCGTTGAGCGCGGCTGGGTGCCGGTGCGCATTACCCGCCATCCCGTTGTTTACACGCTTGCGCTAGGCGTTTATGCCAGCGCCTGGGCAATTTACGGCAGCCTGGAAATGGCGGCCAGCGCGGGGTTTGGCTTTCTTGCTTATTACCTAGGCGCCGCTGGCGCTTTCCTGCTCGCGCCCGTGCTGCTGGTGCCCATCCAGCGCATTACGCGTACCTATCAGTTAACGTCACTAGCTGACCTATTTGCTTTTCGCTTTCGCTCTCGGTGGGCGGGCACGCTGGTCACGGTCGTCAGTCTGCTGGCAGTATTGCCGCTGCTGGGTATTCAAGTACAAACGCTGAGCAATGCCATTAATATTATGACGGCCAGCCAGGCAGGGAGTAGCGTTGCGCTGCTTTTTTGCGCGCTCATTGCCGCTTTTGCGGTAATTTTCGGCGCACGTCATAGTCAAGCGCATGACCGCCACGATAGCCTGCTCAGCGCCATCGCGTTTGAATCCATCGTCAAACTGCTGGCCATGCTGGGGTTAGGGGCAGTGGCGCTATGGATGGTCTTCGACGGCCCTGGCGATCTGCAGCTGTGGCTGGAAGGGCCCGGCGCGATACTTCAACAGCAAACCCCACAGCTTGATCCTGCGCAGTGGCGCACCCTGCTGCTGCTGTTCTTTGCCGCGGCGTTTATGATGCCGCATCTTTTCCATATCAGCTTCTCAGAAAGCTTATCGCGGCACACCCTGCTACAAGCCAGCTGGGCGTTACCGCTGTTTCTATTGCTCATGGCGCTACCCGTACCGGTAATTTGGTGGGCCGCACAGTCGGTCAATCCCGACATCCCCATAACGGCCTATGCCGCCTATTTGATGACGGAACACTGGTGGGTCGGCGCGCTTGCATTTATCGGCGGGCTAGCCGCCGCCTCCGGCACGATGATGATGATCGCGCTGGCGCTCTCCGGCATGGTGCTCAACCACATTGTATTAGTGGCAAGACCCCCTGAAGCACGCAGTGATCTTTACGGCTGGCTACTATGGCTGCGGCGTGGCCTGGTGGTCGCGGTGATTATCAGTGGCTGGCTGTTCTATCAGTGGATAGGCCGCCACCACGGCTTAATTGGACTGGGGTTAGCTGCGTTTGTGGGCATGGCCCAGTGCTTGCCAGGCATGCTGGCACTACTTTATTGGCCGGGCGCTAATCGTAAAGGCATGATTGTAGGGCTGGTCGCTGGCGTCAGCGTATGGCTTTGGGGCCTTTGGCTACCTCTCATTCTTTCACTGCCCTTACCACCGCTGCCTTCAACGCCCCTCACGACTGCTGATTCGCCGCTGTGGTATAACGTTACGCTGCTTTCTTTAGCCGTTAATATTCTGCTGCTAATCGTCATATCACTCTTTACACGTATCTCTGAAGGCGAGCGCTCTGCCGCCGAAGCATGTTCGGTCGATGCGGTTATCCGCTCTAAGCGCTCTCCATTAGAAGCCGCCACGGCTAACGACTTTGCCACCCATTTGGCGCAGGCGATCGGCGACGAAGCGGCGCAGCGCGAAGTTGCCCGTGCTTTAAAGGCACTCAACTTTACGCCTCAAGAGCGTCGACCCTACGCGCTGCGCCGCTTACGCGATCGCATTCAAGCGAATCTCTCAGGCCTCATGGGGCCATCAGTCGCGCGAGACATCGTTGATCGCTACCTGCCTTATCGCCATGACGACGCCCCAGAAACCGACGACATTCATTTTGTCGAAAGCCGCCTGGAGGCTTATCGCTCGCGGCTAACGGGGCTAGCCCGCGAGCTCGACGGCCTGCGCCGCCACCATCGTCAAACGTTGGCCTACTTGCCCGTTGGGCTTTGTGTGCTGGGCGATGACGACGAGCTGCTAATGTGGAATCAGGCGCTTTCACAGCTCTCAGGCATTAGCGGTGAAAGCGTGATAGGTTCGCGCCGCGATAGTCTCCCAGCCCCCTGGCCAAGCCTGCTGGGCAGCGTGCTCGACGCAACGCCAGGCCCACTCTACAAACAGGCCGTCACGCTGCACGAAAAAGACTACTTTTTAACCCTGCATAAAGCCGTTCTCAGCGGCCACGATAGCCGTGGTGGCAGCGTTATTTTGATAGAAGATCATACTGAAATGAAGTGGCTGGAAGATGAGCTGGTACATGCGGCACGCCTGGCCTCGATCGGCCAGCTAGCCGCCGGCGTCGCCCATGAAATCGGCAATCCGATTACCGGCATTTCATCATTGGCGCAGAATCTTCGCTACGACACCAACGACCCGGCGCTGCTGGAAACGGCGGACCAAATCCAACAGCTGACCCAGCGAGTGACTAAAATCGTCAATTCCCTGGTTGGCTTTGCCCACGGCGGGCGCCAAGCAACACCGCCCCCCGCTTCACCGGTGACGCTGTCATCGATTAGCGAAGATGCATTGCACTTGATCCACCTCGCCCGCTCGGGAGAGGATGTCACCTTGTCTAATGATACGCCCGAGAACGTAGTGGTCCGTGGTGATGCGCAGCGCTTGACGCAGGTGATGGTCAACCTGCTCAGCAATGCTCGAGATGCCTGCGACCAAGGCGGGCAGGTCAATATTGATGCAGGCGCCCATCAACAGCTTGCCTGGTGGCGAATAACCGATAACGGCCAGGGTATCGACCCCAGGGTACGCGACCACTTATTTGAACCGTTTACGACCACCAAGCCAGCAGGTGAAGGCACCGGCTTGGGCCTGTCACTGGCGTATCAAATTATCAATGAACACCAGGGTAAAATAGACGTGGCCTCGCCACCGCCCGGACAGCCTCGCGGCACTGCCATTACGTTATGGTTGCCGCTTTACCAACAGGATGATCAGCCAGCCCATGCCCAGGATTCTGATTGTTGAAGATGAAGCGATTATTCGCAGCGCGTTGAAGCGGTTGCTAGAACGCAACGACTATACGGTCAGCGAAGCAGGCAGCGCTGAGGAAGCCTGCAAGCTTGAGCTCACAGGGTTCGATCTCATCATCAGCGACCTGCGTCTGCCCGGCGAACAAGGCATCACTCTGATTGCCAAAGCGGCGCCTGTGCCGGTATTGATTATGACCAGTTACGCAAGCATGCGCTCAGCGGTAGAGTCGCTGAAACTGGGTGCCATCGACTACGTCGCTAAGCCATTTGACCACGCTGAGCTACTCGAAACCGTCGAGCGCATCCTCCACCAGCAGGCGATGCAGCAGAGCCCGCCACCCGACATCACTGACGCAGGCGGCGGTCGACAAACCATGATTGGCAACTGCATTGCCATGCAGCAGGTGTATACCCGCATTCGAAAAACCGCACCCGCCGATGTCACCGTGCTGATTCTAGGCGAGTCAGGCACTGGTAAAGAGCTGGTAGCGCGGGCCATTCATCAGCAAAGCAAACGTGCCAAAGCGCCGCTGATCAGCGTTAACTGTGCAGCGATTCCAGAAACGCTGATCGAATCTGAGCTATTCGGGCATGAAAAAGGTGCCTTTACCGGCGCCAGTGCTGCGCGCACCGGCCTGGTAGAAGCTGCCGACGGCGGGACCCTGTTTCTGGATGAGATTGGTGAGCTGCCGCTAGACGCCCAGGCACGTTTACTTCGCGTGCTTCAAGAGGGTGAAATCCGCAAAATTGGCTCGGTGGAAACCCGTCACGTTAACGTCCGTTTAATCGCCGCCACTCACCGCGACCTACGGGAGCTGTCGAAAACCGGCGAGTTTCGCCTCGACCTTTACTACCGATTGAATGTCATGCAGATAGAGCTGCCGCCGCTGCGCGAGCGAGAAGATGATGTCCTCGAAATCGCCGACATCCTGCTCGACAAGGCATGTAAACGCCATGAGCGCACGGGCCTGCGGCTGTCCCGCGCTGCCCGACAAGATCTGCGCGACTATCCATGGCCCGGCAACGTGCGCGAGCTAGAAAATGCGCTTGAACGCGGCGTTATTCTCGCTGAAGGGCACCTTATTCATCCTGATGATCTTGGGCTAGCGCCGACCTCCGCACGCGTCCATGCACCATCCGCTATTGCCTCAGCGGCCAACGGTGAGGTAGATAAAAGCGTTGAAGAGAATGAAGACGATCTCTCTTTAGAGGACTATTTTCAGCACTTTGTGCTAGAGCACCAGGACCAAATGAGCGAAACCGAGCTGGCGCAAAAACTTGGCATTAGCCGGAAAAACCTTTGGGAGCGGCGCCAAAGGCTTGGCATTCCGCGCAAAAAGACCGCTCGTCGCCCAGGCTAACCACCTGGGCATTGGCTTGACGCCAGCCTCCTTACGACTATTGTCTAATATTCTGATTTAAATAAGAAATATCTAACTTTATACGCTGCTAACACTGTTACCTTCCCACACAACGTCGCCCACAAACGGGAGCAAAAGGGGTAACACTTCTTGCTAGAAAAAGTTCCTCGACAATTTAAAAAATGCCAACCTTCTGAAACTTATCATTTATCTAAGAGGTGGCACAGCGACTGCAATATTACTGGGTAAGAAAAACAAACTGGGCATAGCGGTAGGTCACCAACAAAAACAACATGACCTTGCCACCACCTGAGCCATAACAAATACAACAGGGCCAGGTAGAGATAACGGCACTAATAACAACAACAGGCTTGAATCTCATCACTTGCTAGCGCAGGCAAGACAGGCGCTGAGAACAATAATAAACACAGTAAGTAGCCCGAAAGGACGCGACGTACACAGCAGCTTGCATACTAACAATAACAATAGCAGTCAGGTGTACACCCCGGCGCCAACAATAATTCCCCGGGGTAAGAAAAAGTTCGCGGTTGGATTATTGTTTTGAATACGAGGCGGTCGGAACTAACGTGATCCTTACGCCTACCGACTGCGGTGCGTATTCAGAGCGATGTGCCATCATGAATAAAAACAGCAGCATGGACGCTGATTCACTGCTTTATAGGGGAGGCTCTCTTAGCCTCCCCTTTCCGTATTTGAGGATTGAGTTAGCACACGCTAGCGTCAAGTGCTTTGCAAGCTCAAAGGGGTCGGCTACACTCATCCACTAACTGTTTTTATTGAGTACTTATTTGAAGTGCTTTGTAGCAACTATTGACGACCATTTCTTCGTACCCTGCGAGTTGAAATCATCGCATGTTTAAAGGATTTACCCGTTTCCTACACAGTCCGGGGGAGCAATTGAAAACGTTGCTCGATCCCCAAGAGAGTTCTACCACTGCCCTCTCTCCACACCATATTCCTCGGTCCGAGCATCCTGTTTCTCGCCAGCAAATTAGCGATGCCGCACTAAAAGTGCTTTATCGGCTGAGCGGCGCAGGTTATGACGCCTATCTGGTAGGCGGATGCATTCGCGATGCGCTGCTGGGCAAGATGCCCAAAGACTTCGATGTGGCCACCAACGCTACACCCGAACAGGTACGTGATCTGTTTCGTAACTCGCGCCTGATCGGCCGCCGTTTTCGGATTGTCCATGTGCGCTTTGGCCGCGAGGTCATTGAAGTCACCACCTTCCGTGGCAAACCCCAAGACGAGCATAGCGACCATATTGCCCATCAGTCCGATGAGGGCTTACTGCTGCGCGACAACGTATGGGGCAATATCGAAGAGGATGCGGTGCGCCGCGACCTCACCGTGAACGCGCTCTACTACAACATCGCTGACTTCAGTATCACCGATTTTGCCAACGGCGTGCGTGACATTGAAACCCGCACCCTGCGCCTGATTGGCGACCCGGCTACACGCTATCGTGAAGACCCGGTGCGGATGCTGCGCGCGGTACGGTTTGCGGCCAAGCTGGACTTCACGATAGACCCAGCCACTGAAGCCCCGATGTATGAACAGGCATCGCTGCTGCTACAGATTCCTCCCGCACGCTTGTTCGATGAAGTACTCAAGCTGTTTATGTCGGGCTACGGCTTAGTCGCGTTTCGTCTGCTCAGTCATTACGGCCTGTTCGGCATGCTGTTCCCCGAAGCCGAAGAAGCGATGGTCGATGCTGCCTGGGCAGAAGAGCTGATTGAGCAAGCGCTCACCAATACCGACAAGCGGATTGCTGAAGAGCGCCCGGTTACGCCTGCATTTCTGCTGGCGGCCTTCCTTTGGGCGCCGGTTAAGCATCGTATGGAAGAGCTAGAGCAAGAGGGCATGGCGGCCATTCCCGCACTACAGGCGGCCGCTCAACAGGTGGTATCTCGCCAGTTAGAGCACACCTCGATTCCCAAGCGCTTCGGCATCCCCATGCGCGAAATTTGGGAGCTACAGCAACGCCTACCCCAACGACGCGGCAAGAAAGCCTTCCAGACCCGCGAGCATCCGCGCTTTAGGGCGGGTTACGACCTACTATTGCTACGTGAACAGGCTGGCGAAATACCGCGTGGCTTAGGCGACTGGTGGACTGCCTTCCAGCGCGGCGATGAACATGAACAGCGCCGCTTGCTGCAAAAAGTGGGTGGCGATCCGGCCAGCCAGGGTGATCGTCGCCGTAAAAAACGGCGGAAACCGCGCAGCCAAGATCCAGAGTAGCCAGCAATGCCGATCCAACTCGCCTATATTGGCCTAGGCAGCAATCTAGCGTCACCCGTTGAACAGGTTCGCCAAGCGCTGAACGGGCTCGCTGGGCTGCCATTGAGCCGGTTAGTGATAGCTTCATCGCTCTACGCCAGCCGCCCCGTTGGACCGCAAGATCAACCGGACTTTATCAACGCCGTGGCGGCGCTGGAAACCAGCCTCTCGCCACTGGCGCTGCTTGATCAGCTCCAAGCGCTAGAACAGCAGCACCAACGCCGTCGCCAGCGTCATTGGGGCCCACGCACGCTGGATCTTGATCTGCTCGTCTACGGCGATCAGCACATCGAAACCCCGCGCCTATGCGTTCCACATCTACAGATGACCCAGCGAGCGTTTGTGCTGGCACCGCTGGCAGAAATTGCGCCTGCACTCCTACTGCATCATAAGCCGCTCACTGCGTGGCTTGGCCAGATATCCAACCCCGGCATTCAGCGGTTAGTTGAAGACGCGCCCTCGTAAACTGTTACTTTTTTACCCAAATCTCGACAGCGCGCGCGCAATCAGGTAACAATCACGGTATCGCAGCACGCAACTATTTAAGACTGCGCTAATAATGGTCGGTCGCCTATGCAGCGCTGGCCTCACGCACACGATGAGAGCATGCCATGAAAACCGTTACCCTAAGCACGCTGCAAGCCTATAAGCAGGCGGGTGAAACGTTTAGCTGCCTGACTGCTTACGATGCCTCCTTTGCCCATGCGGCAAGCCAAGCCGGTATTGACGTGCTTTTGGTCGGCGATTCGCTAGGCATGGTGCTACAAGGCCACAACAGCACCTTGCCTGTCACCATGGAAGACATCATTTATCACACGCGCTGTGCCGCTCGCGGTAAAGGCCATAGCCTGCTGATGGTTGACCTGCCCTTTATGAGCAACATTTCAACCGAGCGCCTATTGGTAGATGCCGGTGCGCTGATGCGCGCTGGAGCCGAACTTGTGAAGCTTGAAGGCGAAGCGTGGATGGCCGAAGGCATTCGTGAACTCACACGCCGCGGCGTGCCGGTATGCGCGCACCTTGGCCTAACACCGCAAACCGTTCACCAGCTCGGCGGCTATAAAGTACAGGGGCGCGACGCCGCTAACGCTGAGCGAATCATCAATGATGCCAAGGTGCTTGCCGATGCGGGCGCTGCGGTCATTTTGCTTGAGTGCGTGCCCGCCAGCCTAGGCAAAGCAGTAACAGAAGCACTGGATGTGCCGGTAATTGGCATCGGTGCAGGACCGGACACCGATGGCCAGATTCTCGTCATGCACGATGTGCTTGGCGTAACTCATGGCCGTACGCCACGCTTTGTGAAGAACTTTATGGCAGAGGCCGATAGCATCCAAACGGCTTTCCAGCACTATCATGAGGCCGTTAAAAACCGCACCTTCCCAGCGCCAGAGCATTGCTTTTAAAACATTTTTTTAAAAGAACATTTTTAGAAGCCGGCTCGATTAGCCCGCCATCTCTTTTATTTTGTTAATAACGCGAAACGACTATGCGCACTTTGCGAGATATTGATCAGTTACGTAGCATCCTGCGAGAGCATCGCCTACGCGGCCAGCGCATCGCCCTGGTACCCACAATGGGTAATCTTCATGCCGGCCACCTAGCGCTGATCGCCTGTGCCCGAAAGCACGCCGACATTGTGGTTGCGAGCCTATTTGTGAACCCGATGCAGTTTGGCCCAGGTGAGGATTTAGACGGCTACCCGCGGACCTTCAGCGCTGACCAAACGCAGCTGAGCGATGCAGGCTGCGACGTCCTGTTTTCCCCGACCGTCAGCGCGCTGTACCCAAACGGGTTAGATGCCCAGACGCGTGTCCATGTGCCCGTCGTGGGCGAAGGGCTGTGTGGCGGCTCGCGTCCCGGGCATTTTGACGGCGTTTCCACCGTCGTCAGCATGCTGTTTAATCTCGTACAGCCCGACATTGCCTGCTTTGGAGAGAAAGATTACCAGCAGCTCGCGGTAATCCGTAAAATGGTGCGCGATCTTCACATGCCGATCGACATCATCGGTGTGCCGATTGTGCGTGCTGATGATGGCTTAGCGCTCTCCTCGCGCAATGGCTACTTGAGTAAGCAAGAGCGCGCTGCAGCACCGGCGCTTTATCGCACTCTGTGTTCGCTGCGCGATGCCCTGGAGCGCGGCGCCCCGGTAGAGGCCGCCTTGCAGCAAGGCACAGCCGAGCTCAGCGACGCTGGTTTTACGCCGGACTATCTTGAACTACGTGAGCTCATGCTCGGCCCGATCAGCGGTGCTACTCATCACTCGGTGCTGCTGGCGGCAGCCAAGCTCGGCCCGGCACGTTTAATCGACAATCTCCGCGTTGAGCTACCGGCTAGCGCCATCAACACCGCTACAAAATAAAAAAATACAGGGAAATAAAGGAGCTCACATGCATACCATTATGCTCAAAGCCAAGCTGCACATGGCCCGCGTCACCCACGCGGTACTTAATTACGAAGGCTCCTGCGCCATCGACGGCGACCTGCTGGATCTGGCCGGCATTCGTGAAAATGAACAGATTCAGATTTATAACGTCGAAAATGGCGAGCGCTTCACGACCTACGCCATTCGCGGAGAGGAAGGCTCCAAACTAATCTCGATCAACGGTGCGGCTGCCCACCTGGCGGCTCCCGGTCATCGCATCATTATCTGCAGCTATGCTCACTACTCACAAGCCGAACTGGCCTGCCATCAGCCCGCGCTGGTCTACCTACAAGAAGGTAATGACGTTAGCCACACCAGCAACATTATTCCAGTGCAGTTAGCCTAAGTAGAAGGCGCTAGACAGATTAAGCAGCGGGCCCTGACGTGGCCCGCTTTTATTTGCTTATAAATGCGTATTGCCGCAACGCATACCCTTCCTCTATCCTGAAAGGACGGCTGAGAGTGTCGGCTGACAGAGTACGCCTACCGGGCATCTGGCATCAGCCTGTCTGTTATTTACTCCAGGAGTCATTTTATGCAAGACGTAGTCATTGTTGCGGCACGCCGCACCGCCGTGGGCGCATTCGGAGGCTCTCTCGCGGGCATTCCAGCCAGCGACCTTGGTGCGCTGGTGATCAAAGATATCCTCGCATCTACCGGCGTTGCCCCTGATCAAATTGACGAAGTGCTGCTAGGCCAAGTGCTCACCGCCGGCGTAGGTCAGAATCCGGCTCGCCAAGCGGCGATTAAAGGAGGCCTGCCAAACTCGGTGCCGGCCATGACCATCAATAAAGTCTGCGGCTCAGGTCTTAAAGCGCTTCACCTAGCGGCTCAGGCGATTCGCTGTGGCGACGCTGACATCATTTTGGCAGGCGGCCAGGAGAATATGTCCGCATCACCTCACGTGCTACCCAACTCACGCACCGGACAACGCATGGGTGACTGGAAAGCCATTGATTCCATGGTCCACGATGGCCTGTGGGATGCGTTCAATGACTATCACATGGGTATTACCGCCGAGAATTTAGCCGAGAAATACAGCATCACCCGCGAAGCGATGGATGAATTCGCGGCGTCTTCCCAGCAGAAAGCCGCAGCAGCGATCAAAGAAGGTAAGTTTAAGGGCCAGATCGTGCCGGTGGAAATTCCCCAGCGTAAAGGCGATCCGCTGGTCTTTGATACCGATGAAAATCCGCGAGAAGTCACGGCCGATAAACTCAGCGGCATGCGCCCTGCGTTTAAGAAAGACGGTACGATCACCGCCGGTAACGCGTCGGGGCTGAACGACGGCGCGGCGGTGGTTATGCTCTGCTCCGCTGAAAAAGCCAAGCAGTTAGGCCTTGAGCCGCTGGCGCGCATTGCAGGCTATGCCAACGCTGGGGTAGACCCTGCGATTATGGGCATCGGCCCGGCACCGGCCACCCGCCGCTGTTTAGAAAAAGCTGGCTGGAGCCTGGATGACCTTGATCTTATCGAGGCCAACGAAGCCTTCGCTGCCCAAGCCCTGTCTGTTAATAAAGAGCTAGGCTGGGATGTCAGCAAGGTAAACGTTAACGGTGGCGCCATTGCTATCGGGCACCCTATCGGTGCCTCAGGCTGTCGCGTGTTGGTCACACTGCTACACGAAATGATCGCCCGAGACGCCAAGAAAGGCCTAGCGACGCTATGTATCGGCGGCGGTCAGGGTGTAGCGCTTGCCATTGAGCGTCCTTAACGGCCTCGCCTGCGTTATTTAGCTAGCCTCAACAAGCCCTCATCAGTAGATGAGGGCTTTTTTAATGCCATGCCTTCAGCGAGTCTTTACACCCACCACCCTAGGTGGTGTCCTCAACACTAGCAACGCGCCCATCAGAAAGAATATCGATGCAGCCCACATGGCAATGGGCAAGCTAGTGCCATCGACGATTCGCCCGCCCAGCATCGCTCCCAGGCCGATCGACATATTAAACGCAAAGGCCATCAAGGCCGTGGCGGCTTCCGTATTCGGCGCGGTGCGTAGAATCCAGGTCTGAATACTCACCGATACACTGCCGAAAACCGCCCCCCAAATCATCAGCAAGATAACGCCGCTTTGCGGTTGAATGCCCAGCAATGGGAAGGCCGCGACAACCAGTAGTAGCAAACTAGGAATGGCCAGCACGGCACGGTACGGGTGGCGCCCGGCAAATACGCCTGCCGCTATATTGCCCAAAATACCCGCTGCGCCGTAAAGCAGCAGCAGGCTGCCCACATGGCGCTGAGAAATACCGCTTATTTCCTGCAGAATAGGGCTAATAAAGGTATAGGCCGCGAAGTGCCCCACCACCACAAACCCCGTTGTGAGCACGGCCACCCGCACGCCACGATTACTTAGCTGCTGCGCTAGCACGCGTAAACGCACCGGCTCTCTCGGCGGCAAAGGGGGTAGCCAGCACCATAGCGCGATGGCCGTTAGCAGGCTGAACCCGCCTAGCGCACCAAAGGCGACTCGCCAGTTGCTAAGATCTCCCAGCAGCGTGCCAAGCGGTACACCCAGTACTGACGCCGCCGCTACGCCACCAAAAATAAGCGTCATCGCCTTCGGCACCTTAGCTTCGGGCACTAGGCGTGGCGCAATACTTCCAGCTACCGCCCAAAATCCACCAATACTCAACCCGACCAGCACGCGCGCGGCAAGCAGCAGTGCAAAGCTGCTTGCCAGCGCCGTCAACACACTGCCCAGCACCATCACCATCATCAGCAGCGTGAGCATGATGCGCCGATCCAAGCGCCCCACGGCTACCGGCAAAAGCGGGGCTGAAAAAGCCGCAATGACGCCGGGCACGGTCACCATTAACCCCGCCGTGCCTGGCGTCACGCCCATCGCCGAGGCCACTTGAGACAATAACCCGATAGGCAACTGCTCAGCGGTCACCAATAAAAAAATGCCGATCATCACGGCCACCACCGCTCTCCACCGCGGCGCTTGTTCCTGCTCCATAGCGACTCTCTCTTACTGCTGCTGACAATATAAGCGTGCCTATCAAACAACACCGCCCTCGTAACCAGAGGCTACGAGGGCGGTATCAGAAACCGAATTACGATTTAACGACCTGCATGTTAAATCGTGGTGTCGGTTTCCGCTTCTTGCGCTGCGAAAGCAGTCTTTTCTTCTTCGGTGATCTCTTTCATCGACAGCTTCACGCGATTGCGGTTGTCAATATCGAGCACTTTCACGATCACGTCATCGCCTTCGTTCAAGAAGTCGCGCACGTTATTAACACGCTCGGCAACGATCTGCGAGATGTGCACCAGACCATCGGTACCCGGCATGATGTTCACAAAGGCGCCGAAGTCAGCAATACGTACGACCTTACCGTTGTACAGCTTGCCAATTTCCGCTTCAGCGGTAATCGCCAATACGGTATCAATGGCTCGCTTCGCGGCGGCTTTGTCTTCCGCGTAAATACGTACGGTGCCATCATCGTCAAGATCGATCGAGGCGCCGGTATCTTCGCAAATTTTGCGAATCGTCGCACCACCTTTACCAATGACATCACGGATTTTGTCAGGATCGATTTTGATCGTCGCCATGGACGGTGCGTTGTCAGAGACATCGGTGCGGCTCTGGCTGATCACGACATTCATTTGCTCAAGAATACTCAGTCGCGCAGCCAGTGCTTGCTGCAGTGCGAGCTCCATAATCTCTTCGTTGATGCCTTCGATCTTAATGTCCATCTGCAGGGCGGTAATGCCCTCTTCAGAACCGGCGACTTTAAAATCCATGTCGCCGAGGTGATCTTCGTCACCCAGGATATCGGTCAATACCGCAAAGCCGTCAGCATCTTTCACCAGGCCCATGGCGATACCGGCTACCGGCGCTTTCAGCGGTACGCCTGCATCCATCAGGGCCAATGAAGAGCCACAGACTGAAGCCATTGAGCTTGAGCCGTTAGACTCGGTGATTTCAGATACTACGCGAATGGTATACGGGAAAACGTCAGCGGAAGGCAGCATTGCCTGAATGCCGCGGCGCGCTAAGCGGCCGTGACCGATTTCGCGACGCTTCGGACCACCCATGAAGCCAGCTTCACCAACGGAATAAGGAGGGAAGTTGTAGTGCAGCATAAAGCGGTCTTTACGCTCGCCTTCTAAAGACTCAATCAGCTGAGAGTCACGCAGCGTGCCCAGCGTGGCAATGGCAATAGCCTGCGTTTCACCGCGAGTAAACACGGCCGACCCATGAGTCTTCGGCAACACACCCACTTCGATGGCTAGCGGGCGCACTGTTTGGTTATCACGGCCGTCAATACGCGGCTCGCCCTTGACCACACGTGAACGCACGACGCGTTTTTCAAGACCCGCGAAAGCACCTTTCACTTCATCTTTAGTAAACTTATCGTTAACGGGCTCGCCTTCAACGGCGACTAGTTGCTCAACCGCCTGATCTTTCAGCGCCGCCAGCGCATCCTGACGCTGCATTTTATCGGTAATGCGGTAAGCATCGCCTACCTTGGCTTCAAAAGCATCGCTCATGGCAGCTTTTAATTCCGCATTTTCTTCAGCGGCCTGCCACTCCCAGCGTGGCTTGCCCGCTTCAGCGACCAGTTCATTGATCGCCGTAATGGCGACCTGCATTTCCTGGTGGCCAAACAGCACGGCGCCGAGCATTTCATCTTCAAGCAGTTCTTTGGCTTCAGACTCAACCATCAATACGGCTTTTTCAGTACCGGCAACGACCATGTCAAGCTCAGAGGTCGCCCGTTCTTCAACCGTCGGGTTGAGGAAGTAGCCCTGCTCTTCATTAAAGCCAACGCGCGCAGCACCGATTGGGCCTTTAAAAGGCACGCCAGAGATGCTCAGCGCCGCAGAGGTACCCAGCAGTGCAGCAATATCCGGATCGTGGTTGCGATCGGTGGAAAGAACGGTACAGACGACCTGTACTTCGTTCATAAAGCCTTTTGGGAACAGCGGGCGAATAGGGCGATCAATCAGACGCGAGGTCAGCGTCTCTTTTTCAGTGGGTCGCCCTTCACGCTTAAAGAAGCCGCCAGGAATTTTACCCACCGCGTAGGTCTTCTCTTGGTAATGTACCGAGAGGGGGAAAAAGGGCTGGCTCGGGTTAGCTTCTTTTCTGGCGACCACGGTACACAGCACGACAGTGTCGTCCATGGTAACCATGACAGCGCCGCTAGCCTGGCGAGCAATACGCCCGGTTTCGAGCGTGACGGTGCTACGACCGTACTGGAACGTTTTCTTTACCGGATTCACAGCGACTTCCTTCAGCATTATCAATATCTACTTGTCTATTCGTTTAGGTCGTTTTGACTCGATACCATTCTAGGCGCTGGAACGCGATAGGGCTACCAGTTCCCTCTTTGGGCAAGCCAAAACATAAAAAAACGGGCAGCTCACAAGGAGCTGCCCGTTGTCACACGGATAAAACTGAGTGCCAGACACTGCCCTTCACAACATCTAAAGCGATCTTATTAGAACACTAACTGCAATCGAGCGGAGAGCGTATCACCATCATCTGGCCCCCTGAAGGAGACAGAGCGATTATGGGTGTCCCAGAGCGTGTAATTAAGCATCACCCGCGCCCAGTCGTTCGGATACCAGTTCAGACCAAGTGTCGTTGCGTCCCCCTCGCCACCGAGATAATTGGGCTCATCGAAAAAATCCAACTCCTGATAGCGGACGGCAAACTGAAATGCCCCCATTCCCCCCGACGAAACCGGGCTCTTGATATTCGGGCTCCGCCAGAGGCCTGATTTACGAGAGTAGCCATGCTGCTCACCCGTTAAAAAATAGCTGGCCTGAACAGCCCAAGCGTCATAGCTCAGGCTCTGACCTCCAGCAACTTCACGCTGATCAACGGTGCGCTGGCCATATTCTGCGGCCGCCGCAAATGAACCCAGCGATGTAGCCAATTCGAGTCCATAAGCAGTGCTCGACTCAGGATCAGTGACAGCACGACTACGAATAGTAACGTTGTCATTGAAATCATCGGCGGCATTGATGTTGTTGGTCACATTACCTGAACTACTATCAAAATCTTCATAGAATCCCCAGCCACCTAAGTGGACCATATCACCACCGCTATGCCAGGGATTCCAGTGGGCTCGGCTCATGTAGGTGGTCGTATCAGAGCGATCGGTGTTGCCGCCGAGCCTGCCATTGGTCACTGCTAAAGATGCATGCCAGTCACGGTTGTTGCCGAATACTTTGCCTTTCACCCCCAGCCCGTATGAGCCACGGTCTGGAGCAACTGCTTCATTAACGAAGTTTCGCTCCATAAACCAAGTATTGTTGGATGAAGTAGCACCATCCATCGTGCGGTCGTCATATTTATTGCCGACATACAGCTCTGCATCTCTTCCGCCCCAGTTAAATAGGCTAGATATATAGGCATCACGCATGCTGACAGAGTTGTTGGACAGGTCGTAGCCCAGCTTGTAACCAACGCGTTCAGATAGCTGACCAGCAAGATCCAATTGCAAGCGCCTTGCCGTTGAGCCGCTGATATTACGATCTTCAAAATCAGAGCCACGCGTGGCCGAGGTGTCAAACTGTAGCCGCCCCCCTATCTCCAGACGACGGCTGCCGTCGGCGCTGATAAATTCGGGCCCACCACCCGACCAGTCAATACGCGACTGGTCAACCTGGGATGCCTCTAGCAATGCGACCTGGCTTTGTAGCTCTGCAATGGCCGCACTATCTCCCGACGCTGTCGCCTCAGCGCTGGGTTGTGTAGACGCCGTGGTTTGGTTCTGCGCTGATGCTACGGGAACTGTATCCCGAGAAGACTCCAGCTGTCCTAAACGGGCCTGCATAGCCTCCAATTGCTGCGCCTGACGAGCCAGCAGCTCAGACTGGCGCGCAATCAGTTCAGCAAGTTCGGCAGGTGTCGCCTCACTGGCCAATGCACTACCACTAAAGACAGGTAAAACAAATAACCCGAGGGTGGCCGCAGATAGCAAGACACTGCGGCCTGAATTAGTTTTATTTAGCATGATTGTCCCATGACCCTTGAGGATCGGATTCTGATTGTTGTTGTGCAAACCGCTCGACTAGCGTGCTCGCGATGCAATATAGCGAGCCGCAAAGGGCGTCATCTGACTGGGGCTGTGTGTCACGCCGGGTAAAACCCAATGCCGCCAATTGAATGTGGTGTTCAAAGACCGGGCTTGGCTTTCACCAAATTCAAAATAGTGGCGAGTTCGTTCCACGCGAGTCTCGCCCTGCGCATTGGTCTCAGGCGTCTGGCGCATAACAGTGTGAAGTGTGGCCGTATCCGCTCCACCTGCCAGCAACAGCATCGGCTGAGAAAAAAAAGCTTCTATCGCGGTGGCATTCAGCATCGGTACACCACCGGTCCCATACGGCCACGCAATCGTCTCATCAGGCATCGTGTACCAGCCTGCTGCACCGACGATAATTTCCTCTACATTAGACTCGGGCATGAACATTGCGAAGCGATGGGCTACCTGTGCACCGGCGCCGTGGCCATACAGATAATAGGTTTCACGATTACTATGGCTGCGGTGCGTTCTGAAGTCAGCAAACACTCTCTCAACAAGAGTGAAGACCCACTGATCTGGCGGGTTCATCTCCTCTAACTGAGTAAAACCACGCGCTTGCTCTGCTGACCCGGCCTTGAATACGTTACCCAAGTTGAAACCATTTCCGCCTGGATAGGCCTGCGCGCTAAACCGAGGCACCAAGACCATCAGCCCCTCACGCTCAGCAAGTTCGGCCCAGTTGTCACGATACTCCTTCGCGTTGCGTCGCAGCCCGTGCAGAATGAGAACTATCGGCGTATCCGACGTATAGTTGCTCGGCTGATAGTAATAGACCCCCACCTCCTGGCGTGTAGAGGGGTCTTCAAATACATAGCGCCCAGCACCGGCCTCCAGGCTTGCCACGCGCTCATTAGCGGCGACCGTCGACAATGGCAGGCACAGCACCATTAATGCGAACCATAGGATTCTCATTTTTGCTCTCTTATTTTATTTATTCAGATGTGGATAGCCTTGCTCAGAACCTTCTACCTGGCGTGTACAAATCACGGTTACACGCGCGCCTAGCAGCGCAGGCCGACAGTCGAACTGCGCTGGCAGTAGACAACTCACTCAACCAGACTTGGGTCTTAGCGCGTTAGCGGCGGTTGTACTCGGCTACCGTGTCTTCGGCGACCTGCTGCAAAAAAGCCGCCGTATCTTCATCGATACGGCCGTAATAGGTGTACGGATTACCGACGACCGATTTGTCGTAGAGTGTGGCAAACACGGTGGCGGCGGCTAGATAGGTGCCTTCTGGAGAGGGGTGGCTGCCATCGTAATCAACATGCAAGGCCAACTCTGGGCGTTGCTCGTAGGAATTTTGAAAAGCAAGACCAACGGGAATCACCGGGGCGCCGATCTCATTACCCACAGAGGTATATAGCTCTTCGATCTTATCGATCATGCCAGCATCGTAACTATCATGATCTTCACTGTAGGCAGGCGTCATGTAAAGGACGGTCTCTGCCCCCGTCGCCTCAATGGCATTATGATGCCGCAGAACAGCATCACGAAATTCCTGCTGCTGCTCGTCGCTCAATGCAGCCGCGCTGTGCCCCTGAAGGACAACAACATCAAACGGGTTAGGAAACCCCAAGGCCCCTGGGAACAGATAGTTTTTGACTTCGTGCTGCGATAAAGAAGCGCCTGAAATGGTCACAGACTTGCTCTTGAGCTGATCGGCAGTGTCCGGGTAGGCGGCTTCCGCCATACGCTTAACGTAGTTGTGCAGGCTATTGTTGTAGTACTGATAACTATTGCCTACATAGAGGATTTGCTGCGGGTTTGGTGAGCCAAGGGCATTGGACTGTGTTTCGTCTTCAGCTTCGGCCATGGCTGAAACTGGGAGTAGCGCGGTTATGGCGAGAATGCCAATGCTGGCGAGGGATGTTTTCATTGGTGTTAGTTCCATCCAAGGAGTCGTTTGTAAAATCTAAGGCGTATTAAGTCCAGGCACCTCAGTACCTCACAAATACTTTAGCAAACTACATTCCGCTCACTGCTTTACTTCTTTATTTCAAACAGTTAAAAATTTCGCACGCGACAAAAGTCGAAAGGCCCAGACCCACCGATGGATGGAAATCCGCACAATTAAAATAGACGTTTGTGCAGATTTCCGCTCACTGACACTTGTACTCAATGGCCTATCCACCAACGCAAAACGGGCAGCTCACAAGGAGCTGCCCGTTTCTCAATCTTTGCCAGTAATGCTTAGCGGCGAAGACCTAAACGCTGAATCAGAGACTGATAGCGTTCGAAATCTTTACGCTTTAGGTAGTCCAGCAGCTTACGACGCTGGTTAACCATGCGGATCAGACCACGACGTGAGTGGTGATCCTGCTTGTTGGTCTTGAAGTGATCCTGCAGGCCATTGATGTTGGCGCTCAGCAGTGCAACCTGCACTTCAGGGGAACCCGTATCGTTATCGCCGCGGCCGTATTCGGTGACGATCTCGGCCTTCTTCTCAGCGGTTAAAGCCATCTGTATCTCCAGTAAGCAATATGCCTAAAAATGAATGGGTGAGACCACGCATATTTGCAGTCTCAATCTGCTATTTGCGACTTACAATTTACGAATTGCAATGCTCGCCTTACGTTCTTGCTCGTACTATTTTCGTCTTACTATCTTCGTCTTACCATTTTTACGTAGACGGCGGCATCCTTGCAACGCTGTTTACGAGATAGCGACGGTACTTAACAGTCGCTTAGGCGCCACTTCCTGGGCGCCTTTCACTACACCAAGGCCGATAAACGTCTCGGCATAATAAAGTCTGGCTACGTCGTCCGGCCCTAAGGCGCCGGTTTCGAGCGTAACGGGCTGGCCATAGGCCAAACGCGAATGCGCGATGTCATCGACCGTTAATGACGGCAGGTGATTGACCAACACATCCACCGGCATTAGCTCAGCTTCTAAAGCGGCTTGATCGGCCAACGCTTCTAGCGCCTCTAGTGTCCACATTGCATCGGCTAAAAAAGGCCCTGTTTTAAGCCTTCTTAACTGACTAATGTGCGCACCACAGCCCAGTGCCTGGCCAATATCTTCGGCTAACGTGCGGATGTAAGTGCCTTTACTGCAGCTTACTTCCAGCTCAAAAGCGGTGCCGTCAAACGATAATAGGCGCGCATCATACACGCTTACTCGCCGCGCTGCACGCTCTACGTGCTTGCCTTCGCGGGCCAGCTCATAAAGCTTTTTTCCCTGATGCTTGAGAGCAGAATACATGGGCGGCACTTGGTCAATCTCACCACGAAAGCGTGTTAGCACTGCTTCCACGTCATCAATGGTTAAACTGGGTACGTCATGCTGCGCGATAATCCTGCCTTCTGCATCGCCGGTATCGGTCATCACACCCAGCTCTACACGAGTGCGATATACCTTATCGGCTTCCAGCAAGTGCGATGAAAACTTGGTGGCTTCGCCTAAGCAAATCGGCAACAAGCCGGTTGCCATCGGATCTAACGTGCCCGTATGACCGGCTTTTTGGGCCTGAAACAAACGGCGAACACGCTGCAACGCATGATTGCTGGAAAGCCCTTTGGGCTTATCCAGCAGCAGTACGCCGTTAACCGGCAAGCCGCGACGTTGACGTGCCACTAGCGAGTTTCCTCACTTTGCTCGGCGTCTGGGTCACTGTCCTGATAATCGCCATCGCTATCGTCTTGATAGCGCGCGCGGTCAGTCGTCACCGCCTCATCAATTAATGAAGAGAGATGCTGACCCCGAACCACGCTTTCATCGAAATGAAAGCGTAGCTCCGGGACATGACGCAGCTTGATACGCTTAGCAATTTGGCTTCTTAGAAAACCAGCGGCACGTTTAAGCACCTGGAGATTCTCTTTAATACGCTCAGGCTCCTGCTCACCCAGCAGGGTGACATACACATCGGAGTAGCCAAGGTCGCGGCTAACGGTGACACCGCTTACCGTGACCATGCCTAAGCGCGGGTCTTTCACTTCGCGTTGAATAAGTACCGCCAGCTCCTTTTGGAGCTGGTCGGCTACCCGGTCGGTACGCTTAAATTCGCGCATGGTTAGCTCCTCGTAACCTTACAGGCTACGCTCGACCTTCACTTGGTCGAAGACTTCAATCTTGTCACCGACTTGAACATCGTTGTAGTTCTTCACGCCGATGCCACACTCCATACCGTTGCGCACTTCTTGTACATCATCTTTGAAGCGACGCAGCGATTCGAGTTCACCTTCGTAAATAACGACGTCATCACGCAGTACGCGAATCTTCTTATTACGATGTACGCTGCCTTCAATAACCATACAGCCAGCAATCGCGCCAATCTTCGGTGCACGGAATACATCGCGCACTTCAGCAATACCCACGATTTCTTCTTTCCACTCAGGTGCGAGCATACCGCTCATCGCCTGTTTGACCTCATCGATCAAGTGGTAGATGACGCTGTAGTAGCGCAGATCCAAGCCTTCACGCTCGATAATCTCGCGGGCAGCGGCGTCAGCACGGACGTTAAAGCCAACAACGATGGCTTCAGATGCTAGCGCCAAGTTGGCATCGGTACCGGTGATACCACCAACACCCGAGGACACCACGGCCACTTCAACTTCTTCCGTCGAGAGCTCTTCCAAGGCACCTTTGATCGCTTCCAGTGAACCTTGAACGTCGGCTTTGAGGACGATGTTGACCTTGGCCACTTCGTCTTGGCCCATCTGGCTGAACATGTTCTCCAGCTTGGCCTTCTGCTGACGCGCTAGGCGCACTTCGCGGTATTTGCCTTGACGGAAGTTAGCGACTTCACGCGCTTTCTTCTCGTCCGCGACAACCATAAAGTCGTCACCGGCATCCGGCGTACCGCCCAAGCCTTGAATCTCGACCGGCATGGCCGGGCCAACCGCATCAACTTGCTGGGCAAGTTCGTTGGTCAGTGCACGCACTCGGCCGTAGTGCAGGCCAGCAAGAACGATATCGCCCTTTTTAAGCGTGCCGTTCTGAACCAGTACAGTAGCGACCGGGCCACGACCTTTATCAAGGCGTGACTCAACGACAACACCTTTACCCGGTGCGGAAGGCACGGCTTTTAGCTCAAGCACTTCGGAGGCCAGCTGAATCGCTTCCAGCAGCTCTTCCATACCTTCACCGGTCTTGGCAGACACGTGAATAAACTGCGTGTCACCGCCCCACTCTTCAGAGATAACGCCGTGCTGGGAAAGCTCATTCTTAATGCGATCCAGATCGATGCCTTGCTTATCAATCTTATTGACCGCGACGACCATCGGTACGCCAGCAGCTTTGGAGTGTTCAATCGCCTCAACGGTTTGCGGCATAACGCCGTCGTCCGCTGCGACCACGAGAATCACGACGTCCGTTGCCTTGGCACCACGGGCACGCATAGCGGTAAACGCTGCGTGGCCAGGAGTATCCAGGAAGGTCACACCGCCGTGGTTATCTTCCACATGGTAGGCACCGATGTGCTGCGTAATACCACCCGCTTCACCGGTTGCGACCTTCGCTTTACGGATATAATCCAGCAGCGAGGTTTTACCGTGGTCAACGTGACCCATTACGGTAACGACGGGCGAACGCGTAATCTCTTCGCCTTCATAGGAGATGCCTTCCAGCATTTCCGTTTCCAGCGCATCATCTTTGACTAGCTTCGGCGTATGGCCCATCTCTTCTACCACGATCGCTGCTGTATCTTGATCAATGGTTTGGTTGATGGTGACCGCCGCGCCCATGTTAAACATGGCCTTGATGACTTCGTTGGCCTTGATCGACATTTTGTCGGCCAATTCCGCCACGCTGATAGACTCAGGGATCGATACTTCACGCACGATCGGCTGGGTCGGCTTTTGGAAAGCGTGCTTGCCATTGCCGGTCTGGTTGCCACCACGGCGACCACCGCGACGCTGCTCGGCACGTTTTACTTTCTTGCCCGCGCCACCGCGTTTACGCTCTTCTCGATCACCACGATCTTCATCGTCACGACGACCTTTCTTAGCTGCCGCTTTCTTAGGCGGAGCAGTACGACGGTCAGTGCGGCCTTCTTTCGGCGGCGCTGGCGGCATATCTTCACCCGACGGTGCATCGTCGATTTCAAGATTAGGCACTTCGATATCAGGCGTCGCCGGCGCTTTCGCTGCAGCAGGTGCTTTCGGCTTAGCGTCAGCAGCCTTCTTACTAGCAGCTTCTTCAGTGGCTTTAGCTGCCTGGGCTTTCTGCGCAGCGGCTTTCTCTTCAGCTTGGCGAGCGTCCAACACTTTACGCTCAGCTTCGGCTTCAGCCATATCGCCTACCAGCTGGCGCGGGCCCGTGTAGCTTGGCTCGGCAGCTTTCGGCTTTTCATTTTCAGCGCTTTTAACGTAAGTTTTCTTTTTACGTACCTGCACTTCGATGGTTTTACCGCGCTCGCCGGTATTGATGCGGCTGCGTGTTTTACGCGTCAGCGTGATGCGGTTTTTACCTGCCTCGGCCGTATCGCTACCGCCATGGCTTTTCTGCAAAAAACTCAACAGCTTTTGCTTATCTTCTTCAGATACAGCATCGCTTTCAGAAGCGTGCTTCAAACCCGCTTCTTTCATTTGCTCTAATAGGCGGGGCGCATCACGGCCCACCTTTACTGCGAAATCTTTAACTGTCATATCTGACATAGTGACCCTCCTCAGCCCGAGACCTGTTTACTGTGTGTTCGAATCCGATGCGTCATCGACTTCAAACCAGGGCGCACGGGCAGTCATGATCAATGCCGCTGCGCGCGCTTCGTCCAACTCCTCGATATCGACCAGATCGTCGACAGACTGCTCGGCGAGATCTTCCATGGTAACAATGCCGCGACTGGCCAGAATGAAGGCCAGATGGCGCTCCATGCCATCCATTTCCAGCAGATCGGCCGCTGGTTGGGCACCGTCTAGCGCTTCTTCCGAGGCAATCGCCATCGTCAGCAGCTCGTCTTTCGCACGTGCACGAAGTTCCTCGACCAAATCCTCATCAAACTCTTCGATTTCGAGCATTTCTTCCAGCGGCACGTAGGCGACTTCTTCTAGGGTTGTGAACCCTTCTTCCACCAACAGGCGGGCAACGTCTTCATCCACTTCAAGGTGCTGGACAAAAGAGTCGACCAGGCTATCAATTTCTTGATCGCGCTTGGTCTCAGCTTCTTCTTCGGTCATGACATTGATACGCCAGCCGGTTAGCTCTGAGGCCAAACGCACGTTCTGACCACTACGGCCAATGGCCTGGGCAAGATTATCTTGCGCCACCGCCACATCCATCGCGTGGGCGTCTTCATCCACCAGGATCGACCCAACGTCAGCCGGCGCCATGGCGTTGATCACCAATTGAGCGGGATTGTCGTCCCAAAGCACGATATCGACACGCTCATTTTGCAGTTCAGATGAAACGGCTTGAACGCGTGAACCGCGCATGCCGACACAGGCACCCACGGGATCAATGCGGCGGTCATTCGTTTTTACCGCAATTTTAGCGCGTGAACCGGGATCGCGCGCAGCCCCTTTGATCTCAATTAGCTGCTCAGCGATCTCAGGCACTTCAATTTTGAACAGTTCAATAATGAACTCAGGACATGTGCGTGAAAGCTGAAGCTGTGCACCGCGAGCCTCAGGATCCACTTTAACTAACAGCGCACGCACCCGCTCGTTCATGCGGTAGCGTTCGCCGTGAATCATTTCATTGCGCGGTAAAAATGCTTCAGCATTTTCGCCCAAATCAATGATTAGGCCATCTCGAGTGGTCTTTTTAACAATACCGGCAACCAGCTCGCCCTCACGATCAGCGTACTGACGCACCACTTCTGCACGCTCAGCCTCGCGCACTTTTTGCACGATCACTTGCTTGGCGGTTTGCGCAGCAATACGGCCAAAAGACGCGCTTTCAATGCTTTTTTCAACCACGTCGCCTAGCTTAAGCGGCGGGTCACGCTGCTCGGCGATGGTCTCTTTAATTTCGTAATCAGGCGTTTCGAATTCGTCATCTTCCACGACTGTCCAGAAGCGGAAGGTTTCGTATTCGCCGGTGCGGCGGTCAATATGCACGCGCACATTGGCTTCTTCTTTATCAAAACGCTTGCGTGACGCGCTCGCAAGAGCGGCTTCTACCGCTGCGAAGATGACATCACGCGGGACGCCCTTCTCATTGGAGATCGCGTCAACGACCATTAAAATTTCTTTACTCATGCGTATGCCTCGCCAGAAAACCTATCCTTATGTGCATCACCCCGGCAGCCTGCCGGCAGCGCCGCCACTCGGTCAATTGTCGAACTGCGGTACAATGTGAGCAGAATCAATACTTTCAATTGGAAAGCAGTACTCTTCGCTATCCAGCTGTAGCAGCACCTCATCTCCCTCAACACCCACCAGCAGCCCTTGATACTTGCGCCGCCCATCAAAGGCAGTGCGCAGTTTCAGCGCGACGTGGTGACCTTGAAAGCGGGTAAACTGATCCAGGGAATACAAGGGACGTGCCATGCCTGGCGAGGAAACTTCCAGCCGATACTCACCGGCAATGGGGTCTTCTACATCCATGACGGCACTGACCTGGCGGCTAATATCTGCGCAATTTTCCACGCTGACGCCATTCTCGCTTTCGATATAAATCACCAGCCGCGAGTTTTTGCCCTGGGAAAGATGGTCAATGCCCCATAGCTCAAAGCCCATGGCGGCAACGACAGGTTCGATCAGCGCATGAAGCGCAGCGTGTTTAGTGGCCACAGACAAAGCTCCTATAGCCGTTGAGTCAGACACCTGGCCAGGAGTTATAAGAAAAGCGAGGTGACTGATTGGCGTTACTCGGAAATGTGCCTCCGGCAACCCGGGCGGCATCCGCTTTAAAGCACTCTTGTTCGCAAAAGCGCCGGCTAACCAAAAGCTACTAACAAAAAGCCCCTTCACTGGAAGGGGCTTTTTAAAAGAAACCTTGGGTACCATCTTAACAACATGCGGCCGGGTTAAACCTGCCAAGTCTGACTGCATTCAAATAACAACATGAGAAAACAATCTATCCTATTTACATGCTACTAGAAAATGGTAGCGGGGACCGGATTTGAACCGATGACCTTCGGGTTATGAGCCCGACGAGCTACCAGACTGCTCCACCCCGCATCAATCTAGGTCGACGATAATAGACACTTAATCTACTTACGTCAAGAACTACTTGCTCCAAGAACCACTTACTTGAAACTGCCTTTTCCGACTCAGGCACCAAACTGTGCACTCTGAGAACAAAACAGACATTCTGGGAAGCTGATAAATCAGCCTAACAGATGGTGCCGAAGGCGGGACTTGAACCCGCACGACCATACGGTCACTACCCCCTCAAGATAGCGTGTCTACCAATTCCACCACTTCGGCATCAGGGGAGGCTAAAGAAACGTTTGCTGCTAAGTCATCAACCACTTAGTCGCTGCTTTCCTCTAGCACTGGCGCGGTATTATCCACACCTGCAGGCCTATCGTCAAGCGTTGGCACGCTTTGCTGCTGCTCGATCAAACGCGAGTCTGGGATGCCTGCTTCCGGTGCTTGGCCAGCCTGGGTAGCAAAGTAAGCTAACGCCATTGAGGTGACGAAAAACCCGGCAGCAAGCAGCCCCGTCGCACGCGACAAAAAGTTGCCGCTACCGCGCGAGCCGAAGACCGTTTGCGACGCACCGCCTCCGAAGGCAGCACCGGCTTCGGCACCTTTACCCTGCTGAAGCAGAATGAGTACCACTAGGGCGATCGCAATCACCACATGGATCATAAGTATTGCAACTTGCATGGCGTTATCCTGCTGACTGACAAAGGGCATAAAAATCATCGATCTTAAGTGAGGCTCCGCCCACTAGACCGCCGTCTATATCCGGCTGAGCAAGCAGCTCCGCCGCATTACTTGCATTCATACTGCCGCCGTATAACAGCCGCAGCTGCTCGGCGAGCGTTTTATCAAAACCGGCCTGGTAGGCGCGAATGCCCGCCATCACCTCTTGTGCCTGCTCAGGCGACGCCGTGCGCCCCGTACCAATTGCCCAAACGGGCTCGTAGGCAATGACTACCTGCTGGCGCTGATCGGGCTCTAAACGCGACATCACATGCCCGACCTGACGAAGCACGACATCCATCGTACGCCCTGCATCGCGCTCTTCAAGAGACTCACCCACGCAGAGAATCGGCGTAAGCTCGACATTTAAGGCTGCCAGCAGACGGGCAAAAATCTGCTCGTCGCTTTCTTTATAGAGCTGGCGGCGCTCCGAATGTCCTACCAACACATAGGACACCGCAAATTCTTTGAGCATACGACCACTGACTTCACCGGTATGTGCCCCTGAGTGAAGAGGGTTCAATGTTTGCGCGCCTAGTGCCAGCACTGTTCCTTCGAACGCATGACGCGCCGCATCCAAATAAGGAAACGGCGGAATAATAACGACATCTACATTCGCTGGCGACACGGCGGCGGAGAAGGCTTGACCGAACTCATTGATCAACGCCACGGAACCGTTCATTTTCCAGTTACCGGCAATTAAAGGCGTACGCATCGACTGTCCTCACTCAAGGTGGAGCGAAATGGTATAGGAGCGGCCTTATCAAGACAACCGCTGTTACAAGCACAGACTCAGTTTACAGCACCATTAATCCAGTAAAGCCTTCACCTGAGCGGCCAGGTCGTTCGCCAATCGATCCACATCCAGATGGGCACGACCCTCTACCATCACGCGAATTAAAGGCTCTGTACCGGAAGGCCGGAGCAATACGCGACCCTCATCACCCAACGCCTGCTCCAATGCAGCAACCGCTTGCTGAAGCGGCGCCGATGCCATCACTTCTTTGGCATTGGTATCAGCGGGCAGGCGCACGTTGACGAGCGCTTGCGGGACTTTTTCTAGCTCTCTTAACAGCGTTGGCAGGCTCTTTTGCTCTCGCATCATCAGCGCCAACACTTGCAGCGCCGATACGATACCGTCGCCGGTCGTTTGCACATGGCCGCAGACAATATGCCCCGAAGACTCGCCGCCCAGCTCCCAGCCATTCGTGGCCATGCGCTCCATCACAAAGCGATCACCGACGTTAGCACGCTCAAAGGGTATGCCTAGCTTATCTAGCGCCATGGCTAATCCAAAATTGGACATCAGAGTGCCAACAACACCCCCTTCGAGCAAACCGCGCTCGTGGCGGTCTCGGGCAATAAGATAAAGAATATCATCGCCATCAATTTCACGACCGTCAGCGTCGACCAACAGCAAGCGGTCGCCGTCGCCATCAAACGCAATGCCCAAATCAGCACTCTGCTGAATGACCGCCGCACGCAGCGCAGCAGGATGCGTTGAACCCACCAGCTGATTAATGTTTAGCCCGTTAGGCGAGGCGCCAATCGTCGAGACGTCAGCTCCTAACTCACGGAAAACATTGGGTGCGATATGATAAGTAGCGCCGTGAGCACAGTCCAACACGACTTTCAGGCCATGCAGGCTCAGCCGGTCGGGAAGCGTCGATTTGCAAAATTCAATATAGCGGCCCGCCGCGTCATCAATACGCGTTGCCTTACCCAGCTGAGCGGCCTCCGCCGTGGTTAATGGCGCCTCTAGCATCGCCTCAATACGATCTTCCGTTTCATCAGGCAGCTTTTTGCCTTCTGCCGAGAAGAACTTGATGCCGTTGTCATCAAAAGGATTATGCGATGCTGAAATAACAATTCCCGCATCCGCACGAAACGTGCGGGTTAGGTAGGCAATACCCGGCGTTGGCATGGGCCCCAGCAGCGACACATCGACTCCCGCGGCAGAAAGCCCTGCCTCAAGCGCGGACTCAAACATATAGCCAGAGATACGCGTGTCTTTACCGATGAGCACTCGCGTTCGGCCCTTATCACGGCGCAGCACCTGACCGACGGCCCACCCCAGCTTGAGCATAAAATCAGCGGTAATGGGGGCTTTACCCACGGTGCCGCGAATACCATCCGTACCAAAATAGCGCCTTGTCATGCACCAAACCCCTTAATCATAGACAGCTCAAACGGTGGCTCGCAGCCTTCTTGCAGCACCGCCCAGGTCATATTGACCGCATCAACCGTTGCAGCGACATCATGCACGCGAAGAATATTCGCACCCCGCTCCACTGCCATCGCCGCCAGCGCCACGCCGCCAAACAGGCGTTCTTCTACCGGGCGGCCCAATACCTTGCCAATCATGCTTTTGCGTGACATACCCACCAACAGCGGAAGCCCCAGTGCCTGAAGAGACGCCATGTACTTCAGCAAGCGCAAGTTGTGCTCAACGGTCTTTCCAAAACCAAAGCCCGGGTCGATTAACAGTCTATTCCGACGCAGACCGGCCGCTTCACACTCGGCCACTCGCCGCGCCAAATACTCGGCCACTTCGACCTCAACAGGCTGCTGATAATTCGGCGCCTGCTGCATATCCTGAGGCTCGCCCTGGCGATGCATCAAACACACCGGCAAGCCACTGCCCAGCGCCGCCAACAGCGCTCCTTCGCGCTCTAACGCACGTACGTCGTTAATCATCCCGGCGCCCAGCCCACTTGCCTCCCGCATCACGGCCGGGCAGCTGGTATCCACAGAGACCAGCGCATCCAGCTCGCGCACCAAGCGCTCTACCACTGGAGCCACTCGATCCAACTCCTCTTGGGAGCCAATCGCTAGAGCGCCGGGGCGTGTCGATTCGCCACCGACATCAATGATCGCCGCCCCCTCTGCCAGCATCTGCTCGGCATGCCGTAACGCGTCATCTAGCGCCACGTGCTGCCCGCCATCGGAAAAAGAGTCCGGCGTCACATTTAGTATACCCATCACACGCGGGAAGGATAAATCCAGCAGATGACGCCCACAGCGCAGCTGTGAATCACTGCCAGCGACGCGCTGAGGATATGTGTCCAAAGTTGATTTCATGCTGCAGCCTAGTCAAGAAGAAAAACGTGGCAGTCGTATGTGCACAGCATAACAAAAAAGGCGCCCCTTGACGGGGCGCCTTTTGGCTCATTCAACGCTGTCACTATGGCCCTGCCGGACCGCCCAGCGGGTCTGAGGGGCGACGGCGCGGCGTATCGTCGTCATCCTCTTCAGCATCGCTGTCAGGTGGGCCAGAAGCAACGTTATCTCCGGCCTGAACGTTAGACTTTTCACCACCGGCAGGCGTGCCGCCGCCCGGCGAGTCGCCATCATTCCAACCTTCCGGCGGACGCGGATCGCGGCCTTCCATGATGTCCTTCAACTGCGAGGCATCAATAGTTTCATACTTCATCAGCGCCTCAGCCATCGCATCAAGCTTATCGCGATTATCGGCCAAGATTTGACGTGCCTGCTCATAGCAGTCATCAATAATTTTGCGCACTTCTTTATCAAGACGCGTGGTGGTATCGCCAGACTTCATCTTGCCACCACCCTGACCTGGGCCACCAAGGAACTGATGCGACTCGTCCTCGTCATACATGATCGGCCCCATGGCGTCCGACAAACCCCACTTAGCGACCATATTATGCGCCAGCTCGGTAGCACGCTTGATGTCGTTAGAGGCACCGGTAGTCACACCGTTCGGGCCTAGCGTCATCTCTTCAGCAATACGACCACCAAACAGCGAGCAAATCTGGCCCAAAATTTGTTGGCGTGAAAGGCTATAGCGATCTTCCTCAGGCAAGAACATCGTCACGCCCAGCGCTCGGCCACGGGGGATAATCGTCACCTTGTAAACCGGGTCATGAGACGGCACGACCAAACCAATAATGGCGTGACCGGCTTCATGGTAAGCCGTATTGAGCTTTTCTTTATCGGTCATAACCATCGATTTGCGCTCAGCGCCCATCATGATCTTGTCCTTGGCCAGCTCAAGCTCTTCCATGCTGACAACACGCTTGTTACGGCGCGCAGCAAACAGTGCAGACTCGTTGACCAGGTTAGCTAAATCGGCCCCGGAGAAACCCGGCGTACCGCGAGCAATCAGCTGTGGCTTAACATCATCGGCAAGCGGCACTTTGCGCAGGTGAACACCCAAAATATGCTCACGACCACGAATATCTGGCAAGCCCACGGTTACCTGACGGTCAAAGCGACCTGGACGCATCAGTGCGGGGTCAAGCACGTCTGGACGGTTGGTGGCCGCAATCACGATGATGCCTTCGTTAGCTTCAAAGCCATCCATCTCGACCAGCAGCTGGTTCAACGTCTGCTCACGCTCGTCGTTACCACCACCCATACCGGTACCACGCGAGCGGCCCACGGCATCGATTTCATCGATAAAGATAATGCACGGCGCCTGCTTCTTAGCCTGCTCGAACATGTCGCGTACTCGAGACGCACCTACGCCGACGAACATTTCAACAAAGTCAGAGCCTGAGATAGAGAAGAAAGGCACTTTGGCTTCGCCTGCAATCGACTTTGCCAGCAGCGTTTTACCGGTACCCGGCGGCCCCACCATCAGCACGCCGCGCGGAATCATACCGCCTAGGCGCTGAAACTTAGTCGGATCACGCAGAAAGTCGACCAGCTCTTCCACTTCTTCTTTGGCTTCATCACAACCCGCCACATCGGCAAAGGTCGTTTTAATCTGATCCTGAGAGAGCAGCTTAGCCTTTGATTTACCAAAGCTCATTGGGCCGCCTTTACCACCGCCGGCCCCACCCTGCATTTGGCGCATAAAGAACATGAAGATGCCCAAAATCAGCAGAATCGGGAAGCTAGCGATCAGCAGGCGCGTCCAGATGCTTTGCTGCTCTGGCGCCTTACCCACAACCGTGACGTTATTGCTTAGCAGGTCGTCCATCAGCTTAGGGTCTTCCGCCGAAGGGCGAATCGTCTGAAACTCAGAGCCGTCCGTACGCTCACCGCTGATGGTGTAACCATCAATCGTCACGCTACGCACCTGCTGGTTTTGCACCTGCTGCACAAATTGGGAATAATTTGTGCTTTGCGGTGCGCTTTCCGTACTGAAATTATTGAACACTGTCAGTAAGACGGCCGCGATGACCAACCACAGAATCAGGTTCTTCGCCATATCATTCAAGGGGCTACCCTCATTACAAGAATCCGTCAGTTAAACCCTGATGCCAAATAAACGCTGCCGTTAAGACCGCACATCAGCATCAAGTACTCAACCATTGCCAAAGCGTGTTCTGCCTCGGGCCATCTGTGTCACGCGCATTGGCTGCGTCTAATGTGACACGCATTGCATTTGCCTGTCTGGCAATTGCGCTAATAAATCTTGGCTATGAACCACGCGGTTATTTGCCCCTGTCATAAGAACGCTCACAAGGTCAGCTACCCGCGAAAACCTTCTGCCAGGAAATACACCTCACGAGAGCGCGCCCGCGACGCATCTGGCTTTCTAGTCACCACTTTGCTGAAGCTACCGCGCAGCTCCTTCAAGTAGGCGTCAAACCCCTCACCTTGGAATACCTTCGCTAAAAACCGACCACCGGGTGACAGCGTTTCGCGCGCCAGCTCTAATGCCAGCTCCACTAAATATATCCCCTGGGGCTGATCTATCGCAGCCATCCCACTCATATTGGGGGCCATGTCTGACATCACAAGGTCTACACGACGATTATCGAGGCGTTTTAGTATCGCTTCAAGCACCGCCTCTTCTGTGAAATCGCCCTGGATAAAGTCTACACCGGCCAAGGCGTCCATCTCCAGAATATCGGAGGCGATAACAATACCCTCAGGCCCTACTTTCTCCGCAGCAATCTGGCTCCAGCCTCCGGGCGCAGCGCCCAAATCGATCACCGTCATACCGGGACGCAGTAGCTTATCCTTTTCATCCAACTCAAGCAGCTTGTAGCTAGCGCGAGAACGATACCCATCCTGCCAGCTCTGCTTGACGTACTGGTCGTCAAAATGCTCCTTCTTCCAGTTATTACTAGTCTTGCTTACTGAATGCTTACGACTTGGGGGCTTTTGCTGCATGTGAAAATCTAACACTAGAATAAGAGAGGGGCGCGTTTACGCGATCGCTTTCACTCGATGGCGTTTCACCGTAAGATGGTGCGTTAAGCGCTAACCGGGATACCGCAAGATACCATGAGCTTGTCACAGGCACAAAAGAAAGCATTTCGTAGCATTGGCCACCACCTTAACCCTGTGGTCACCGTTTCTGAGAACGGCGTCTCCGAAAATTTGCTAGCAGAACTTAACCGCGCGCTCACCGATCACGAACTGATCAAAGTGAAGCTCGCCCTTCCTGAACGTGATGAACGTGCTGCCATGGTAGCCGAACTGATCACCAACAGCCGTGCTGACCTTGTGCAAACCATTGGTAAAATGGCCCTGCTTTATCGCAGGAATCCACAGGTAAATCCGAAGCTGTCTAATGTCACCCGCTTTGAGAACCACCACGGTCGCTATTAATCACGAAACGGGCAGTGCGTTAAATTGACGCGCCGCTGGCTATGTTTGAAAAAATATAGTTCGTAAAGACACATCAAACGCCCCTCAGCGCACTCGTTCGCTGAGGGGCGTTTTTTTATTAAATATATACGACGCTACCTATTTCGTACTCGACATCGCCGCCCGGTGTTTTCACCACCACAATATCACCCTCTTCCTTGCCGATTAAGGCGCGAGCAATAGGGGATGTTACCGAAATGCGCCCAGACTTAATATCGGCCTCGTCTTCGCCAACGATCCGGTAAGTGACTTCGGCATCGGTGTCTAGATTCTGCATCGACACGGTGACGCCAAAAATCACTTTGCCCGTGTTTGGCAATTTAGCGACATCAATCACTTGGGCGACGGAGAGCTTGCCCTCAATCTCTTGGATTCGCCCTTCGATAAATCCTTGCTGCTCGCGAGCGGCATGGTACTCGGCGTTCTCTTTCAGATCACCGTGTTCACGCGCTTCAGCGATGGCCGCGATCACCTGAGGGCGAGCTTCGCTTTTCAGATGATCAAGCTCTTCACGAAGGCTTCTTTCCCCCGCAACTGTCATCGGGACCTTGTTCATTTATTTGCTCCTGCATGCAGATCCTGAAGGCGCCGCACCGTAATTTCCCTACCGTACTCAAGCGCCATGCAAACAGCATTAGCGCCCGCCAAGGTGGTCGCATAGGGCACCTTGCGCGAGAGAGCAGTACGGCGAATGACCGAAGAGTCGTTAATCGCCTGACGACCTTCAGTAGTGTTCACAATGTAGGCAATTTCGTCGTTCTTGAGCAGATCGACGATATGGGGACGACCTTCGTAGACTTTGTTGACGTGCTCCACGGCAAGCCCAGCAGCTTCCAAAGCAGCCGCTGTTCCTCGTGTTGCGCATAGCGTAAAACCTAATGCTAACAGAGAACGCCCTACTTCGATAATCCCCGCCTTGTCCGGTTCACGCACGGAAAGGAATGCTTTACGCGAACCATCAAGCGTAGGAATCGCCTCACCCGCCCCTAACTGCGCTTTAAAGAAAGCCTCAGCAAAGGTATCGCCAGAGCCCATGACCTCACCGGTTGATTTCATTTCCGGCGATAAAATCGGATCCACGCCCTGAAACTTATTGAACGGGAAGACGGCCTCTTTCACGCTATGAAAATGCGGGATAATTTCGTGTTCAAAGCCCTGCTCCGCTAGCGTTTTACCCGCCATACAACGAGCGGCAATTTGGGCCAGCGAAATACCGATGCACTTAGACACAAAAGGCACGGTACGTGAGGCGCGCGGATTCACTTCAATTACATAAATCTCGCCATCCTGCCAAGCCAGCTGCACGTTCATTAAGCCCTTAACGCCCAGCTCGACGGCCATTTGCTTCACCTGCTCGCGCATTTTGTCCTGCACATCGGCAGGTAGCGAGTAAGGCGGCAGAGCACAGGCCGAATCGCCGGAGTGAACGCCCGCTTGCTCGACGTGCTGCATAATGCCGCCAATCACAACCTGCTGGCCATCTGACACCGCATCGATATCGATCTCGATCGCCGCGCTCAGAAAGTGATCCAGCAATACCGGAGAGTCGTTGGAGACTTTCACCGCGTGAGTCATGTAGTTTTCAAGCTCAGAGGCGTCGTAAACGATTTCCATAGCACGGCCGCCAAGTACGTAGCTTGGGCGCACCACTAGCGGATAACCAATCACCTCGGCTTTATCAAACGCTTCTGCAAAGCTACGCGCTGTCGCATTAGGCGGCTGCTTCAGGCCAAGCTTATCGATCATCACCTGGAAGCGCTCGCGGTCTTCTGCACGGTCAATAGCATCCGGCGTGGTACCGATGATCGGTACGCCAGCGGCTTCCAGCTCACGCGCGAGTTTCAGCGGCGTCTGGCCGCCAAACTGCACGATAACGCCGACCGGCTTCTCTTTATCAGCAATTTCGAGCACGTCTTCCAGCGTCACCGGCTCAAAATAGAGACGATCAGAGGTGTCGTAATCGGTAGACACTGTTTCTGGGTTGCAGTTGACCATGATGGTTTCATAACCGTCGTCACGCATCGCGATAGCGGCATGTACACAGCAGTAATCAAACTCAATGCCTTGGCCGATACGGTTGGGGCCACCGCCCAGCACCATAATTTTCTGACGATCAGATACATCTGCCTCGCACTCCTCTTCGTACGTGGAGTACATATAGGCGGTGTCCGACGCGAACTCAGCGGCACAGGTGTCAACCCGCTTGTAGACAGGGCGAATACCGGCGGCCTGACGCGTTTGACGGAAGTCTTTTTCGCTCACGCTCAGCAGCGTTGCCAGACGCGCATCGCCAAAGCCTTTGCGCTTAAGCTGGTAAAGCTCACGGGCAGAAAGATCGGGCAGCGAGCGCTTAGCAACAGCGGCTTCGGTCAGCACCAAATCTTCAAGTTGAACTAAGAACCAAGGGTCGATATTGGTCAGTGCAAAGACTTCATCAACGCTCATGCCAGCGCGCATCGCGTCTGCCACGTAGAAAATACGCTCGGCGCCGGCGGCCTGAAGCTCGCCCTGAATAATCGCCATGTTTTCCGGCGTGAAATCGGTGATGATCGGGTCTAGGCCATCGTTACCGGTTTCCAGGCCGCGCAATGCTTTTTGCAGCGACTCCTGGAAGGTGCGGCCAATCGCCATTACCTCACCCACTGACTTCATCTGCGTGGTTAAACGGTCATTGGCCTGTGGGAATTTTTCAAAGGTGAAGCGCGGAATTTTAGTAACCACGTAGTCGATCGACGGCTCAAACGACGCCGGCGTACGACCACCGGTAATATCGTTTTGCAGCTCGTCCAGCGTGTAGCCAATCGCCAACTTAGCGGCGATTTTCGCGATCGGGAATCCGGTCGCCTTAGAGGCCAACGCCGAGGAACGCGAGACCCGTGGGTTCATCTCGATAACGACCAGGCGCCCAGTCTTCGGGTCCATGCCGAACTGCACGTTGGAGCCACCGGTTTCCACACCAATCTCGCGCAGTACGGCCAGGCTGGCGTCACGCATGATCTGATATTCTTTATCGGTCAGCGTTTGCGCTGGTGCTACAGTGATGGAATCACCGGTGTGCACGCCCATCGGGTCGAAGTTTTCAATCGCGCAGACGATGATGCAGTTGTCGTTTTTATCGCGCACCACTTCCATTTCATACTCTTTCCAACCCAGCAGCGACTCATCAATGAGCAGCTCATGGTTGTTAGAAAGCTCAAAGCCGCGCGTACAAATCTCTTCAAACTCTTCTTTATTGTACGCCACACCGCCGCCGGAGCCACCCATGGTATAGGAGGGGCGAATAATACTTGGAAAGCCCAGCTCAGCCTGAATCTCCCAGGCCTCACTCATGCTGTGCGCGACTTTGGCCTTGGGGCACTCTAGACCGATGCGCTTCATGGCCTGATCAAACAGATCGCGATCCTCGGCCATATTGATCGCATCGGCGTTAGCACCGATCATCTCAACGCCGTATTTTGCGAGCACGCCATGGTGGTCCAATTCCAGCGCGCAGTTAAGCGCCGTTTGACCACCCATGGTGGGCAAAATAGCCTGCGGACGCTCGGCTTCGATGATTTTTTCCACCGCCTGCCAGGTAATCGGCTCAATGTAGGTGGCGTCGGCCATCGCCGGGTCGGTCATGATGGTCGCGGGATTGGAGTTAACCAAAATAACGCGGTAACCCTCCTCGCGCAGCGCTTTACACGCCTGAGCGCCGGAGTAGTCAAATTCGCAGGCCTGGCCGATCACAATCGGTCCAGCGCCAATGATTAAAATACTGCTGATATCGGTACGCTTAGGCATAACGGTTCCCACAAAAAATAATGACGATGAGCGACAAAAGACGGCGATAAAGTGATGCAGCGGTGCTAGGCGAAAGCTTTCAGCAGCAACCCGCTGCCTTAGCGACGCGCCTGCATCATGGCCACAAAGCGATCAAACAGCGGTGCTACGTCTCGCGGACCGGGGCTCGCCTCTGGGTGACCTTGAAAGCTGAACGCTGAGCGGTCAGTGCGCTCAATACCTTGCAAGGTGCCGTCGAACAGCGAACGATGCGTTGCCCGCAGATTGGCAGGTAGGCTCGCTTCATCTGCCGCAAAACCGTGGTTTTGGCTGGTAATCATCACCTTGCCAGTGTCTAGATCTTGCACCGGATGGTTAGCGCCGTGATGGCCATGGCTCATCTTGAGCGTTTTCGCACCAGAGGCGAGCGCCAGCAACTGATGGCCCAGGCAAATTCCAAACAACGGAATATCGGCTTCCAACACGTCCTGAATGGCTTTAATGGCGTAATCACAGGGCTCTGGGTCGCCCGGGCCATTGGCCAAAAAGACCCCATCAGGGTTCATGGCCAGCACGTCAGCAGCGGGCGTTTGCGCCGGCACCACGGTAAGCCGGCAGCCGCGCGCAGCCAACATGCGCAGGATGTTGAATTTAACGCCGTAATCAAACGCCACCACGTGGTAAGGGCGCTCGCTTTGCGTGGTATCCGCGTAGCCTTGGCCCAGCGTCCACTCGCCTTCTGTCCATTCGTAAGGGGCCTTGCACGACACTTCTTTAGCCAGATCCATTCCCTTCAGGCCAGGAAATGCCTTGGCGGCGTCTAGCGCCCGCGCTACCGCGTCATCGCCTTCGGCGTCAGCACCCGCCAAAATCGCCCCGTTCTGGGCACCTTTATCGCGCAGAATGCGCGTTAGGCGGCGAGTATCAATATCGGCAATGCCCAGCACGTTCTGACTTTTCAGATAATCCGATAGCGATTGCTCAGAGCGAAAGCTGCTGGCCATTAACGGCAAATCACGAATCACCAAGCCCGCCGCCGCAATCGACCCAGACTCGATGTCTTCGGCATTAATGCCGGTATTGCCGATATGAGGATAGGTGAGCGTAACGATTTGGCGAGTGTAGGAAGGGTCAGTGAGGATTTCTTGGTAGCCGGTCATGGCCGTATTGAACACCACCTCACCGCTTGTTAGTCCATCCGCGCCAATGGCGATTCCATGGAAAACGCTACCATCTTCCAGAGCCAATATTGCGGGTTTGCTCAATGCGGTGTTATTCAAAACAAGATCCTCCCATGCTGGTGGGAGCCTGTTGGGCGCAGGCTCAGCAATTTCTGCATTAAAACTTCTTTGAAATAAGGGCCGTAAAAAAGCGGGACGAAGCCGATAAAAAGAATCGGTTTCATCCCGCTTGTTGTTCGATGCCCTTGCAGAGCCGCTCACTTAACATAAATATGAAAGCGGACTCGGGCAGGCTTTGGGCTGGCCAACGCAACAAGCGCGCCGTTTGAGTCTTCTTAGCCACCCGGCCAAAATTTTTGAAATGTTACAGGAATTTATGCCCAAAGACTAGCCCTTATAAGCACTCGGGCTTGAGATTGAGCTTAATTCTTGCTGAGTACGCCGGGGATAGACCGTAGAGGAGGTGCAGGTAGCATATATATCGCCCCAAGCAAGACCAGCGACCCTCAATGCTATGAGGTGCAATGTTTTTTTGAATTCAGAGCATAACGCCTAGGACTCTTGGGTCGATTCAAACTGGCTGAAGCCCTGATAGCTTAGAACGCACCCAAGCAGGCATAGACGAGCTCTGCTGAGATAATGACGCGCGATTTTTGATAAAAAACGAGCATATCCGGCCTCAAAATGATTCTTTTTAAAAAAAAGATAAACTATCGAAAAATCAATTTTCTACAAGCTCATAGCTCTTATAAGTAGGAAGACAACTCAGTTCTAGTGCAGTTGATAGCTATGGGGTTCGAACTACCGGATAGGTCCAAACTTTTTTACGAGCAATCATTGTCTTTGTCGCGGCATTGAAAGCCTGGAAGTGGCGGGTGGCGAGATGGTGATCGAAGGCTGCTGCATCTGCGTAAAGCTCGTAAAGAAACACTTCACAGGGATCCTCCCCGCCGGAGCATATGTCGAAATGGTGGCAAGATGGTTCCAGTTTGAGTGAGTCATGAGCCTGTGTCCGCATCAGCTGCAGAAACTTAGCCATGGACTCGCGCTTGACAGAAAACAGAACACAGACGGCAAACATCTTTTCTACTCCTCAAATAGTACTAGGGAAACGACGTTTAAGCTCCGCGATCTGCTCTTCGTTCAGCGGGCTTGTCTTCATTGCTTGAAGCGCTAGAAAGAGCTTAGCGGTTTCCTCAAGCTCTTCCATCGCGTAAACAGCATCGGAGAGACTCTTGCCTGCGACGACTGGACCATGGTTGGCTAGCAGAACTGCGTGGTGGCGACCTGCCATCTCGCGTACAGCTAGAGCTAGATCAAGGTCACCAGGCGGAAAATACGGGATAAGCGGTAGAATCCCTACCCGCATCACGTAGTAGGCTGTCAGTGGTGGCAGAACATCACTGTGGTCGATGTTAGACAAGCAGCTTACCGCAACTGAATGCGTAGAATGCAGGTGCACAATCGCCCGCGCCTGCGGACGCTCATCGTACATCGCCATGTGAAGGAAAGCCTCTTTCGTCGGTGCGTCACCGCCAATATGGGTCCCCGTATTGTCGAGTCGGGATAGCCGTGCGGGATTCAGGTTTCCCATTGACACCCCCGTTGGTGTCATCAGCCAACCATCATCGAGCCTGACAGAGATATTGCCCGATGCGCCGAAGGTCAGCCCACGCTCGAAGAGCGAGCGTGACAAGCGCACAATATCGTCACGGATCTTGTATTCGCTCATGGTAGCACCGCGAAGGCTTCTTCAAAGAAGCTATCGGAGCCGAAATTGCCTGATTTCAGCGCAATTGCGAGCGAACCCTGTCCGACCGCTTCGGTCCAGGGAACACCTGGTGCGATGGTTGGCCCTATGCGCAGCGCCCGCACATCAAGGGCGGAAACCACTGCCCCGGAGGTTTCTCCGCCCGCCACGACGATACGGTTAAAACCTGAGCGATGTAGTATACGAGCGAGATCGCCCATCGCCATTTCCACCATTTCTCCGGCTTTGGCTACACCATAACGCTCCTGCATTGTCTTAACTTCTGATGGGTTGGCAGACGCATAGATCATCACGGGCGTCTTCGCGGATTGCCCGACAGCCCACTGGGATATCTTTTCGATCACATCATCGCCCGCTGCCAGCTGGTCGAGATTGATTCTAGTCGACGGCCATTTCTGCTTGACTCGTGCGATCTGGGCACGGGTTGCCACGGAGCAGCTGCCGGCCAGAACCAGGTCTCGCCCCGATACCATTGGATACTCCGGTGGTTTTGCCTTCCCCAGCCACCCTGCCTCACGTAGGTTGGCGGGCAGCCCCATCGCCACGCCCGAGCCGCCAGTCACCAAGGGCTGGCCTGCCGCTGCGCTACCGATCACCCGTAGATCTTCATCGGTGAGTGCATCTATCACCCCGTAGACTACCCCAAGGGCCTTGATTTTCTCCATGCGCGCTGAGATGGCTTCCGGGCCTTGGCGTACCACTTCGAGAGGGATTAATCCTACGGTTTTGCGGCTTTGTGCTGCCATCAACCGCATCAAGTTCGAGTCACGCATCGGGGTCAGCGGATGACCTTGCATCGAGCTTTCTGAGAGCGGGGTGTCACCAACGAAGAGATTGCCTTTGTAGATCGTCCGACCGTTCTGGGGAAAGGCCGGACAAACAAATACAAACTCTCCGCCTAGGGCCTCCACAAGGGCATCGGCAACCGGTCCGATATTGCCTTGTGGCGTCGAGTCGAAAGTCGAACAGTATTTGAAAAGTATCTGTCGCGCCCCCCTTGCACGGAGCCAGTGCAGCGCGGCCAGAGACTGATCGATAGCCTCATTGACCGGAGAGGAGCGAGATTTCAGCGCGATAACTACAGCCTCGGCGTCATTGATATCAGTGTTTTTACTAGGCATACCGATGACCTGAGTAACACGTACTCCCTCGCCAACCAGAGTGTTGGCGATATCCGTAGCCCCGGTGAAGTCATCGGCGATTACGCCCAGCACGATGCCCATGAATTTTTCTCCTATTATTCCAATTTTAGCTCTAGGCTGCCTGTCCGCCGGACCGTAACTGTGACAAAACTTCGTTCGTCACGGCACTAGTGCCCATATCTCCGCCGAACTCCATCGGGCGTAACCGGTTGCTGGCAAAACCGCTCTCGACTGCACACTCGATGAGCATCGCCGCTTGGCTAAACTTCGTATCGCCGGATTTATCGGCCAAGTAATCAAGCATCAGCGCGCCGCTAAGGATGGCTGCAAGCGGATTGGCCTTGTCTTGGCCCATGATGTCGGGAGCACTACCGTGGGCGGGTTGGAACATAGCAGTCTTATCGCCATATTCACCGCATGCAGCCATGCCCATACCGCCCACAAGGCCCGCTGCGAGGTCAGATAGAATATCGCCGAACATGTTTTCCATCACCATAACGTCGAAATCCCAGGGGCGCCGGATCAAATCTAGAGCCTGAGCATCTACGTAATTGTAGGTGGATTTGATGCTGGGATAGTCTGACTTGATCTCGTCGAAAATCTTTCGGAAGAAGGCCATTGACAAAAATACGTTGGCCTTGTCGACGCAAGCAACATGACCAGTACGTCCGCGAGCCTTGCGCTTCTCGGCTAGCTTGAACGCAAAGTGATGCAGCTTCTCAGTAGTGGCGCGTGTGATCCTAAGCGTCTCCCGCACTTCACTATCGTCGATTACCTCACTCCGCCCGTGTGCGGCAGCGGAGTAGAACAATCCTTCGGTCGATTCGCGCAAGATCACCATGTCGATCCCGGATGCTCGTGGGTCGGCGAGCCGCTGTGGCGCATTGGGATAGGCCTTGACTGGACGAACGCCAGCATAAAGACCGAATTGATCACGGATGCGCAGATGCGGCGAAATTTCAGTACCATCGGGGTGCCGGACTGTCGGCAGACCGATGGCACCGAGGAAGATCGCATCAGCTTCACGAAGCTTCTCTTCGCCGTTCGGCTCGATGTCGCGACCTGTCTCACTAAAATAACCCGCGCCGGCCAGCACCTCGAAATATTCGAGCCCAGGCGCGCCGACTTGAGTTAGGGCGGCGTCAACTATGCTTACAGCGGATTCGGCCACATCAATGCCTATTCCATCGCCCTTGATGAGGGCCACACGCAGTCTTCTGATCATAGATCAGTTTCTCCTGTTTTGGGGTCAAGTAGTCAGAGCTGTGAAAGTCCGGTGTTGCGAAGAATGGCGAGTAGTTCTTCGGAAGCGCGACGCCGGTGTTTCTGAAATGCCGATCGGGCCGCCTCGGCGTCACCACTGCGAAGATGCTCAAGAATCTCTCGATGCTCCTCAGTGGAGCGAATCGGCAACGTCCGCATTCGCAGGGTAATCATACGCGCACGATGTGCCTGGTCGTTGAGTGTTGAAATAATGGCGTTCAGCCTCTGATTGCCCTGCAGATCAAGCAGTTTTCTGTGGAAGCGGTCGTCGGCTGCCGCCCATCCCTCCAGATCCGGAATCAGGAGTGCCGCCTCCATCTCTTCAGTAGCCTTCACCAGTGGTGCAAGTTCATCGTCCGTGGGCCGCCTAGCCGCGAGACTCGCCGCGGCATCAGGCTCCAGGGATGTCAGTATCTCGTAGATCTCTTTCATGTCATCCAATCGAATTGGCAGCACATACGCCCCACGGCGGGGCGTCATCTTGACCAGACCCTCTGACTCAAGCCGGATCAATGCCTCGCGTATCGGTGTTCTACTCATCCCCAGACGTGCGGCGATTTCGGGTTCCGGCGCCTGAAAACCTGGCGGCATCCTATTGGATCGTATCTCGTCCTTGAGCTGTTCGTAGGCGTCATCAACTCGGGTCGATTTGACTTTTTCAGGCATCGCTATTTTCTCCTTAATCTAGCAAACTAGCTTACAATGAATTCATTGTCAAATTTAACAATGTATACATTGACAGATGCATTGCGAGGAAGTAGTTTTACTGAAGTCATTCGCCCGTTAATAAAAGAGACAAGGGGAAAAATATGCTTGCACGAACCACGGTTCTGGCGGCCACTGCCGCTATCGGTTTTGCCAACATTGCCAGCGCGCAAACAGAGCTGAGCGTACAGACGTCGACTCAGTCAGGTGGCTTTTCGTTTCGATATCTCAACGACAATTGGGTCAGTCAGTTGTCTGAGATGACCAATGGAGAGGTGACGGTGGAATTCCTGCCGATCGGTTCGATCGTGCCCGCCAAAGACACACCTGAGGCAGTTGCCGCTGGAGTGCTTGGTGGAGACCTTACATCAGTCGCTTATTTCGCTGGAAGGAACCCGGCATTCGCAATCCTTGGTGACTTGATTGCCGGCTACGATACGCCGGCGCAGGTGCAGCAGTTCTGCGACGAGGGTGGCGGCTCGGAGGCGTTGCAGGAACTCTGGGACTCGACGCTGCCGAACATGATCCATGTCGTCGGATGCGGTGCGGTTTCCAAGGAAGCACTTGTCTCCGCAGTCCCGATCCGTGGCGTGGCCGATTTACAGGGGATAAAGATACGCTCGCCAGAGGGTCTCGCCGCTACAGTTTTTCAGGCCGCTGGCGCGAGTCCTGTAAATATTTCTTTCTCGGAAGTCTTCACTTCCCTTGAAAAGGGTGTTGTTGATGCCGCCGACGCGTCGGCATACGTCAACAACGACCAGAATGGATTTCACCAAATCGCGCCTTATCCTCTTTACCCGGGCATCCACTCGATGGCAGTGCATCAGTTCACCGTCAACAAGCGGATTTGGGATGACCTTTCGTCTGAGGCACAACAAGGGCTGCAGGAATGGTACTACGCCGCCTACGACGATCTTATGAAAGCACTCTATGAGGAGGATCAGAAACTAGTCGCCCGCGACCAGGAGAACCCAGATATTGAAGTTATCGACTGGAGCCAGGAAGACCGCGATGCTTTCCGAGAAATTGCAGCGGACGTCTGGGAAGCAACCGCTGCCAAGTCGCCCCAGGCGCGCCAAGCGCTGGATGCGCAGCTGGCCTTCATGAAGTCGATCGGTTTATTGGACTAGCACCCTGAGTGTGACCTTTCACAGAGAAGCCCGGCATCACTCACAATTTTCAAACCAAGGGGAAGCCCAATGCGACGGATCATCGTCGAACATATCGGTCGGTTCAGTGTGTTTGTCGGACAGGCATGCGGTGTTTTCTACGCTGTGGCTATCATGCTGTCCGTCTACGAAGTCTTCACCCGCTATGCGATGGGCACACCGACCGTCTGGACGACCGAAGTGATCACCGCCCTCTGTGCGACCGCATGGCTTTTGTCGGTGGGTGCGGTCACACAACAACATCGCCACATCACCGTCACCGTGATGGAGATGCTGGTCGGACACCGGGCTTGGGCGCGAATGCGTGTCATCTCCATAGTGCTCAGTTTGGTGGCGGTTCTGGGTCTGCTCTGGACGAACGTCAACCCGTTCCTACATGCGATCACCTCGATTGAACGTTCGGGCAGCGCCTTTAATCCTCCTCTTCCCACTTACCTCAAGGTTATGATCGTCGTAGCGCTGCTACTCTATACCGCCCAGCTCATCGCGAATCTACTCGATACGAGAGATGCCCCGCCGGATCATGGCACATGCGATGCCAACCTCCCCCCCGAGAATAGGAACTGACACCATGGGTATAGAAGTCATTACTTTTCTGATCATCGTCAGTCTCTTTGGCCTGATGGCGGCCGGAGTTCCTTTGGGCACCTCGACCCTACTCGTTGCCATCGTGACTACTCTCCTGAATTTCGGCACTTCAGGATTGATTCTCATCTCATCCAATGTTCTGCATGTTTTCGAAAAGTACGAACTGATTGCCGTTCCATTCTTTATACTGATGGCAAACATTATGGAGAGAGGCGGGGTCGCCCGTGACCTGTTTAATTCCATGGCAATTTTGGGTGGACGCATGCGCGGGGGCATCGCTGTGCAGACTGTCTTCGTTTCGGTTGTACTCGCCGCAATGAGTGGCATCGTCGGCGGCGAAATCGTACTACTCGCTTTGGTCGCTCTACCGCAGATGTTTCGGCTCGGCTACGACCGAAAACTGTCTATCGGCATAATCGCCGCTTCGGGATCGCTGGCGACACTGATTCCGCCATCGGTAGTACTCATTGTTTACGCCTCCGAAGCGGGGGTGTCGGTCAAGGATCTATTCTCTGCGGGCTTCCTACCGGGCGCACTACTTGCGTCGCTCTACGTTGCTTACATTCTGATCCGTTGTAAGCTCAACCCGAACCTCGGCCCGGCCTATGACGCCCCGGAAGCGCAACTCCCCTTCCTCCAGCGCCTAGCCTATATGAAGGGTCTGATCATGCCGTTGATTCTAATAGGTGGCGTTCTCGGATCGATCTATACTGGCGTCGCGACAGTCACCGAATCCGCGGCCCTCGGCGCGGCCGGCGCGGTCTTTATTGCGATACTGCGCGGAGAGATGACGATGGCTGGGCTACGCCAAGGATTGTGGAGCACTACGGTGACAACGGGTTCTATTGTCTGGCTGATCGTCGGCGCTGTAAGCTTGGTCGGCATGTATAACCTCATGGGAGGAGGGCGTTTCCTAAACGACCTGCTGACAGGAATGGATGTACCTCCGATCGTAGTAATTCTTATCATGATGGCAATCATTATGTTGCTTGGGACATTCATGGACTGGATCGCGATCGTCTTCATTACGGTTCCCGTATTCGCGCCAGTAGTCATCGATCTCGGCTATGATCCCGTATGGTTCGGCATTCTGTTCGCAATGAATATCCAGATCTACATGCTGTCACCACCATTTGGCCCGGCCTGCTTCTATCTGAAGAGCGTCGCACCCAAGGATGTTACTTTGCAGGAGATTTTTCTCGCCGTACTACCGTTTATCGGGCTGCAACTGGTCGGCCTAGCACTGGTGATCATCTTTCCGCAGATCGCACTCTGGTTACCTTCGTTGGGCAAATAAAGGAGTTCCAATATGAAAACCGACGATAAAGACCCACAAGTATATGACTTTGGCTGGTGGCCTGAGATAGCTGGAGCACTTAGTGTCATCGCTTTGATTGCACTCATGATCGGCTTAGCCACCGGCATTATGTAATCTCGACTCTTGATGCGCTCTGACAACGTTACTTCCCGGCCTTTTAAAAACATCCCGTGCTCGAAGCGATCAGAGCCCGTTTCTCTAGCACTTGGAAACTAGTGACTTGCATCTGCTGATTGGTTCCAGCTCGTATCAGAAGACTCTGCGACCCATGCACACAGCCAAGCGCAGATCGATTCATCGAAGCGCATGATGGTCTGTAATATTTCTTTTCCTACGAGCTACATAACTTTCCACTTTTCCCAACCTGAGGGAATTATGAATTTTGTCATATTTTCAGCTTTTATAAATGCAAAGGGCCGCTGAGTAAGCGACCGTTCGAAACGAGATTAATGCCTCATACCAACCAATCCGAGAGAAGAAGACAAGAACGAGCTAACTAAAGCGTATTGCGTCCTGAATTCAATCAATAAGCAACTGTAGTTTCTAATGCACCTGGGAACTTTCCTAATAAAACATTGACCGGAGTGCGGTATCCCAGCCGCTTTTTTGGCCTATGGTTTAGCTTATCGACGACGCTTCGTAGCTATGCTTTGGCCACCTTTCGAAAGTCAGTTCCTTTTGGAAAATACTGCCTCATTGGTATCACGCTGGCATGAGCAGTACGGGCCGCACAAATAGGTCTTTGCCGAGACGGCCTTGGCCACCTCCCTGTGCTCAGCGCTCTCCGACCCGTCATCCAGAGTGATGGTTGCACTGCGCCTGGCGTGGTCCCAATAACCGTGTCACCGCCTTAACCGTCCTAGTGGCGATGATCGTTGGCAGCCGCGCTGCCACCTCGGCAGGGCCCTGCTCGATGCCTATCCGGTACGGGATTTTGCCTAGCCCCGCCCGCTTAGCTGACTGACGCTGATAGCGCCGCTGTTGTGGCAGTCGGACCCGCTTCCATAATGTGCCACCGTGTTTCTTGCCATTACAGATGAGCGTGTAGATCCACTAATGACTCATATAAACCCCGTTAGTCTTAGTCATGAAGCCACTGATCTGCTGAGGGTTCCATTCGCCCATCAATTGCCCAGTGACCCAGCGAATCAGGCTTGACGGTCTCTTCGTCACTTTCCAGACGGCACGTCGGAGCTGCTCACTGGTGCGTATGGGTCTGTTTAGACGCATAACCACTGATCAGTCCGTTGGGCTTGATTTCGCGGCTAATTATGCTGCTGTGGACACCAATGGCATTAGCTATCTGTTGCTGGCTAATACTGGTCTAAAGATAAGCAAAAATTTGATATCGTTGTGTCTGGGTCAGTTGTCGGTATCCCATGCTCTGCTTCACCTTGGTAGGTAAAGCAGAGAGGGTACCGGCACTGGTCCTCCTATCCCTACCTTGTGATCCAAAGTGCTGCAGTTATTCTATGAATCCAAGATTTAAGGCGAAGGTAACATCTATACGTATACGGTAAGGGTTCCCAGCATTTTAACTCCTCTAAACCCCCGCCTAGCTAGCGCCCATTACTCTAGCCCCAGCACATCCTGCATATCGTAATGGCCGTTCTCTTTATCCGCGACCCATCGAGCGGCGCGTACGGCACCTTTGGCAAACGTCATGCGGCTGGAGGCCTTGTGGGTAATTTCAATACGTTCACCTTCGGTCGCGAACATCACCGTGTGCTCGCCGACAATATCGCCTGCGCGCACGGTGGCGAAGCCGATCTCTTTGTCGGTGCGCGGGCCGCACTGGCCAACTCGTTCGAACACGCCGTGCTCTTTCAAGTTACGCCCCAGGCTTGCGGCGATGACTTCGCCCATTTTGATCGCAGTGCCTGATGGGGCATCGACCTTATGGCGATGATGCGACTCAATCACTTCAATATCATAGCCTTCATCGCCCAGCGCCCTAGCAGCGGTCTCCAGCAGCTTCAGGGTAAGATTGACGCCAACGCTCATATTGGGCGCAAACACCATGGGCACGCGATCGCGATAGCTATCCAGCGTTGCTAGCTCGTCATCACTCATCCCCGTGGTGCCAATCACAATGCGCTTGCCATGCTCGGCGCAGAATGCCAGGTTGGCCAGCGTGACCTGAGGCGACGTGAAGTCAATTAGCACATCAAAGTCATCGACAATCGATTCAAGCGAATCGACCGCGACAACGCCGCGCTTACTCACACCGGCAAGTTCACCAATATCAGCCCCCGCCAAGGAACTGCCTTGCGCTACAACGCCGCCCGCCAGCGTCGCCTCAGCCTCTAGCTCTATCGCATTTACCAACGTGCGGCCCATTCGACCAGCCACGCCTACAATGGCAATTCGAGTCATGCAAACTCCTGTGCTACGACTTGATAGGTAAAAGAAAGTGCTCACTAATTGGCCGCGATTATAGCAGATGCACAAAAGCTCTCTTTACTCGCTCAGTTCTCCCACACCACGACTATCTCTTCATCGCCAGCCATACGGATTAGATGGCGCTCAACCACACCTTCAAGCTCATCCAGGTGCTCCTCTTCCAGCGCTTCAATGGCGATCAATAATGTACCGGACTCAGCGCGCATTAAGCAGGTGCCCGTCGCAAACGTGATCTTGCCTTGCTGGTCGTCCTGTTCAACTTCTAGCTTATGCGCCCAGTGTTTACATAAACGGTTGATCAATCGCTCAGCCGACATGGTTTCAATCTTTGCACGAGATAAAGGCATAGTACTGCTCCATTTTATAAGTACTCACACGCGTCAAGCCGCTCTAACATTAGCATTATGGATGAAAAAACACCGTGCCTTCACGGCAATTTGCGTGGCTAATCCATGACAACCACGCTGAAATAGACAAAAATCACGCCCTCACAAAAAACAATGAGAATCAGTTATAATACAGATTGCATCTTTAGTTCGATCAGATCACGATAACGCGCCAGAAAAGTCCTTTCATTGCTTATCTGTCGCGTGCAACTTCCCAACATCGATTCGTCAATCAACCTCGATTTTTTATCAACACCGACCTCCGAGAAAAAAATGCTCAGCTTTAAGCACTTAAAACGCCTGCTTGGCACTCTCATAGCATCTGGCTTCTGCGCCACTGCAATAGCTGATGACATCACCATTACCGATATCGCTGGCCGCCAAGTCACGCTAGACGGACCTGCAGAGCGCGTTATCTTAGGGGAAGGGCGGCAAATTTACCTACTGGGGCTACTCGAGCCAGAAGCCCCCTTTGCCCATGTAGTGGGTTGGCGCGAAGATTTTTCTCAGGCGGACCCTGATAACTATGCCCGCTATCTCGAGCGCTTCCCAGAGATTGAAGCGATTCCTACCTTTGGCGGCTTTAAAGACGGCACCTTCGATGTGGAGCAGGCAGCCTCTCTTAATCCCGACGTAGTACTGATGAATATCGAAGCGAAAGCGGCCACAGAGGACGCCGCCTACGATGAAAAACTGGCACAGCTGGGCATTCCTATTATCTACGTAGACTTTCGTGAAGATCCGCTGGCAAACACTATTGCATCCATGCGGATTATCGGCCAAATCATGAACGATAAAGCCGCGGCCGAAGCCTTCATCGAGTTTGCAGAGAGCCAGCTGGCACGCGTCACGGATGTTATTGCCGAGGCAAACCCTGATCGCCCAAGCGTATTTATCGACCGCGCCGGCGGCTACTCCGATGAGTGCTGCATGAGCTTTGGCCCAGCCAACTTTGGCGAATATGTAACCCTCGCTGGCGGCACCAATATTGCCGAAGGCATTATTCCTAACAGCTTCGGCAACCTGAACCCTGAGCAGATTATTGCCGCTAACCCCGACCATGTGGTTGTTACCGGCGGCAACTGGGATGCCTACGTACCTGGCGGCGACTGGGTGGGCGTCGGGCCTGGCTCAGATATGCAACAGGCTCACGCCAAGCTGGAAGCGCTGACCGAGCGCACCGCGATGACCGGCATTAAGGCCGTTGAATCTGGCAACTTCCACGCTATTTGGCACCAGTTTTACAACAGCCCTTACTACTTCGTGGCGGTACAGCAATTAGCCAAGTGGCTACACCCCGAGCTATTTGAAGACCTGGACCCGGAAGCCACCATGGAAGAACTGCACGAACGCTTCCTGCCCATCGACTATGAACCCGGCTACTGGATATCGCTCCATGACGACTGATACGAGGATAACGGAAACGGAGGTAACAGAGCGCCTTTCACAGGGGCGCGCCTTTTACCATAGCCAGGTGTTCCGCCGCCAACTGATATTGGTTGCACTGGTGTTAGCGCTGTTTTTTAGCCTCTGCGTTGACCTGGCCCTCGGCCCCGCCCGCTACAGCCTGGGCGAAGTCATCGCGGCACTATTCACGCCGGGCAGCGTTAGCCAGCAGGCGCGGGTAATTGTCTGGGAAATCCGCATGCCGGTGGCACTGATGGCATTGGTGGTGGGCGCCAGCCTGTCAGTTGCCGGGGCACAGATGCAGACCATTCTGAGCAACCCGCTCGCTAGCCCGTTTACCCTGGGAATTTCCGCCGGGGCTAGTTTTGGAGCCGCGCTGGGCCTCGCTTTTGGGGTGGCTATTGTGCCCGCCGCCATTGAGTTTGTGGTGCCTATCAACGCCTTCGTGATGGCCATGTTTACCGCGTTTTTAATTCATGCCTTAAGCCTAAAGCGCGGCGTGACGGTAGAGACGATTGTGCTGCTCGGCATCGCCATGGTGTTTATCTTTAACTCTTTGATGGCACTGATTCAGTTCTTTGCCAGCCAGGAGGCGGTATCCGCGGTGGTATTCTGGACCATGGGCAGCTTGACCAAAGCCACCTGGCCCAAGTTCTGGATCGCCCTCAGCATTCTCGCTTTGTCGATGCCGCTGCTTGCCCGGCACGGCTGGGCACTGACCGCTATGCGCCTGGGCGATGCCAAAGCCGAGAGCATGGGCGTCAATCCCCGCGCGCTGCGCTTGGAAGTGCTGGTGCTGGTGTCGCTACTCGCTGCTATCGCGGTAGCGTTTGTCGGCACCATCGGGTTTATTGGCTTGGTGGGCCCGCATATTGCGCGCATTTTGCTGGGTGAAGATCAGCGCTTCTTCCTGCCCGGTTCGGCGCTGTGCGGCGCGCTCATCCTTTCGGTGGGCTCGGTTATCTCCAAGATCATTATCCCCGGCACCATCATCCCCATTGGCATTATCACTTCGCTGGTGGGCATTCCCTTCTTTCTATTTCTAGTGCTTAACCACAAGAAGGCCTCATGGTAACGCTACAACTGAGCCGCGTATCCGCCCGCTATGGGCGACGCCCTATTCTGCAAGAGATCACCACGCCCTGCTTTCAAGGCGGGCAAGTCGTCGCGCTGCTGGGCCCCAATGCGGCGGGTAAATCGACGCTTTTTAGGCGCATTTTAGGGCTCTTGAAAGGCGAAGGCGAGGTGACAATTAGCGGCACCAGCGCCGAGCGGCCAGTGGGTTATATGCCCCAAGACACGGGCGCTAAAGCAGTACTCACAGTATACGAATCGGTGCTTTTGGCGCGCATGCAGGGGCGTGGATTAAAAGTGCAGCCTGAGGATTTAGCCCAGGTGGATCGCGCACTGGACGAGCTGGCGATTACAGCCCTTGGCGAGCGCGATATTGGCGACCTCAGCGGCGGCCAGCGCCAGTTGGTCAGCGCCGCCCAAGCGCTGGTGCAAGAGCCGGAGATTCTGATGCTGGATGAGCCCACTTCGGCACTCGACCTTAACCGGCAAATCAGTCTGTTGACGGTGCTGCGCCGGCTGGCCGACGAGCGCCAGATGCTGATTCTGGTGGCACTCCACGACCTGGGGCATGCGCTACGCTTCGCCGACGCCGCTATGCTGCTGGAAAATGGCCGCCTGATTGCCTGCGGCCCCACCGCTGAAGTGATTACGCCAGCGCTGTTGCAGCAAGTATATAAAGTCACGGCCCGAATTGAACCGTGCTCGAAAGGCCAGCCGCAGCTTATCGTCGAAGCAGCCATTTAGCCGTTAACCTAAGCCGCCGCCCCTCCATCGCCGCTAGCGCTACCCCGCTTAACATCAGCGGTAGCGCTAGCAGGAAGCCGCTGGAGACCGGTATGCCAAACAGCACCCAGTCGGCGAGCACAGGCCACACCAGGGCAATATATTCAAAAGGCGCCAACCGCGACGCCTCGGCATAGCGCAGCGCTAATGTCATCGCGATATGGGCAGCGCCGCCAAACAGGCCCGACAGCACTAACAGCACAAATTCCACCCGCGTCAATGCGGCCCACCCCAACGGAAGCGTGGCAAGCCCAGCCAGCGTCGCGACAACAATAAAGTAGAATGCAATCGAAGCCGCACTTTCGGTTCGCGAAATTCGCCGGACGGTTAATAGCGCTCCCGCCGTTAACAGCGCACCGAGCGCGCCTAGCGCATACCCGGTCGCTTGCCCACTGGCGGCACTCGCATTTAACCCAGGCAATATCAGCACCGCCACCCCAGCAAGCGCTAGCGCCACGCCCCCCATACGGTAGCGCGAGAACCGTTCACCCAGCAGCAGCACGCCACCCAACGCCATAAACACCGGCGTAAGCTGGGCCAGCAGCGTCGCCTCCGCCACCGGCAGTAACGCAACGGCTGCGAAAGAGGCAAACATTGCCGCCGCTCCCAACCCTGAACGCAGCGCATGCCCTACCGGGCGGCGAGTGGCCAGTCCGCGCGGAAATTCTCGCCGCAGCATGAGAAAAATCACCACGGGGAGTAATGCAAACAGCGAGCGAAAAAAGACCGACTGCCCGACCGGCACGTCATCACTCACGGCTTTAATGCACACCAGCATTCCCGTGAACAGCATCCCTGAGAGAATCCTCAGCCAGATGCCCAGAGACACTTTTTCTTGAAGATTATCCATGGCGCGTAGCATTTCCTAAACAGCAAAAACCCCCGGACGAACCGAGGGTTTTTGAACCAGATATCTAGCGTAGATCCATCATCTCAGATTAGGGCTTCATATCTTCGAAGAAGCTTTTCACGCTATCGAAGAAGCCACTTTTCTTAGGCGAATGGCTATGGCTGTTGCTGCCGTCAAAACTCTCCTGAAGCTGGCGCAGTAAATCACGCTGCTCGTCGTTAAGTTTCACCGGCGTTTCCACGACCACTTTGCACAGTAGGTCGCCAGCGACGCCGCCACGTACCGGCTTAACGCCTTTACCACGTAAGCGGAAAAGCTTGCCGGTTTGAGTTTCCGGCGGAATCTTCAGCTTCACACGGCCATTGAGCGTCGGCACCTCAAGCTCACCGCCTAGCGCAGCATCAACAAAGTTGATCGGCACTTCGCACTGCAGATGCTTACCGTCACGCTGGAAGATGTGGTGCGGTTTGATCGATACCTGAACGTAAAGATCGCCTGCCGGACCACCGTTGACGCCGCTTTCGCCTTCGCTGTTTAAACGAATGCGGTCACCGGTATCCACGCCGGGCGGAATCTTAACGGAGAGTGTCCGCGTTTCGCGCACGCGCCCTTCGCTATTACACTTATGGCAAGGCACCTTGATGTGCTGACCAGAGCCGTGACACGTCGGGCACGTTTGCTGCACGGCAAAGAAGCCCTGCTGCATGCGCACCTGGCCGTGGCCATGGCAGGTAGGGCACGTATCTTTAGAGGAACCGGGTTCAGCGCCACCGCCATCACAGCGATCGCATTCAATATGACGCGGTACGCGAATATCGACCGTGGTGCCAGCCACCGCGCTTTCCAGATCCAGCTCTAGGTTGTAGCGTAGGTCTGAACCACGAGCGGGTGCGTTAGGGCCACGACGACGACCACCGCCGCCACCAAAGATATCGCCAAACACATCGCCAAAGATATCGCTGAAATCACCTGCGCCGGCACCCGCGCCGCCGAAACCGCCGCCCTGACCGTCAACGCCCGCATGGCCAAACTGGTCATAAGCAGCGCGCTTTTCGCCATCGCTAAGCACTTCATAGGCTTCAGACACCTCGCGGAATTTCTCTGCTGAGGTGTTATCGTCCGGGTTTCTATCAGGGTGGAATTTTTGCGCCAGACGGCGATAGGCCTGCTTGATCTGTTTCTGATCGGCCCCTTTTTCAACACCCAGGACTTCGTAATAATCGCGTTTGGACATAGGCCCTACGCCTCCTGGTTAGCTGCGCATTTCACTGCGCCTTTTAACACACATTTAACGACGCGCGTCTTGGCTGCGGAAACAGCAACGCGGGAGTAGGCTCCCGCGTCACCGCACTGCTTGTCAGAAAGACGTTACTTACGGCTTTTTCTGATCGTCGTTAACTTCTTCATACTCGGCATCAACGACATCATCTTCCGGCTTGGTGCTTGCATTTTCATCGCCTTCACCGCCCTCTTGCTGAGCCGCTTCTGCCTGCTCGGCGTACATCTTCTGAGCTAGCTGGCCAGAAGCTTCGGTCAGCGCATCCAGCTTCTTCTGGATGTTATCGACATCGTCGCCTTTCACGGCCTCTTCCAGCTCAGTGATAGCGGTCTCGATAGCCTGTTTCTCGTCATCAGTCGCTTTATCACCAGCTTCTTCCAACGTTTTGCGCGTGGCGTGAATCATGCCATCAGCCTGGTTGCGCAGCTGTACCAGCGTTTCGAACTTTTTGTCCTCTTCCGCGTGTGCTTCAGCGTCGCGCACCATCTGCTCGACTTCTTCATCCGACAAGCCGCTAGACGCCTTGATGATGATGGACTGCTCTTTACCCGTTGCCTTGTCTTTCGCCGACACGTTAAGGATACCGTTAGCATCCAAGTCAAAAGCGACTTCGATCTGCGGCACGCCGCGCGGTGCAGGCGGGATGTCGGCAAGGTCAAAACGACCCAGCGATTTGTTTTGCGAGACCTGTTTACGCTCACCCTGCACGGCGTGAATGGTGACCGCCGTTTGGTTGTCGTCCGCGGTCGAGAAGGTTTGCGTCTTCTTGGTCGGGATAGTGGTGTTCTTATCTATCAGCGGCGTCATTACGCCGCCCAGGGTTTCGATACCCAGGGTCAGCGGCGTCACGTCAAGCAGCAGCACGTCTTTAACGTCACCGCCCAATACACCGCCCTGAATCGCTGCACCTACAGCAACCGCTTCGTCAGGGTTAACGTCTTTGCGGGCTTCTTTACCAAAGAAGTCAGCGGCTTTCTTCTGCACCATCGGCATACGTGTCTGACCACCGACCAAGATGACTTCGTCGATTTCAGAAGCGGACAAACCAGCGTCTTTCAGCGCCATTTTGCACGGCTCAAGCGAACGCTGAACCAGGTCTTCTACCAGTGATTCAAGCTTAGCGCGTGTCACTTTAACGTTAAGGTGTTTCGGACCGGTGTTATCAGCCGTGATGTACGGCAGGTTGACGTCGGTATGTTGCGCGCTAGACAGCTCAATTTTAGCTTTCTCAGCCGCTTCTTTCAGGCGCTGCATAGCCAGGTTGTCGCCGGAAAGATTAATACCGCTATCCGCTTTGAACTGGTCAACCAGGTAGTTAATCAGCGCCAAATCGAAATCTTCACCGCCCAGGAAGGTGTCGCCATTGGTGGCCAGCACTTCAAACTGAGTTTCGCCGTCAACGTCAGCAATTTCGATGATAGAAATATCGAAAGTACCGCCACCCAGGTCATAAACCGCGATGGTTTTGTCGCCGCGCGACTTGTCCATACCGTAAGCCAGTGCGGCAGCGGTCGGCTCGTTGATAATGCGCTTAACGTCTAGACCCGCGATGCGGCCGGCATCTTTAGTCGCCTGACGCTGGCTGTCGTTAAAGTAGGCCGGCACAGTAATAACCGCTTCGGTCACCGCTTCGCCCAAGTAGTCTTCGGCGGTTTTTTTCATTTTCTTCAGCACTTCCGCACTAACCTGCGGGGGTGCCATTTTTTTGCCTTTTACTTCAACCCACGCATCACCGTTGTCTGCTTCGGCGATTTTGTAAGGCACCATCTTGATGTCTTTCTGGACAACGTCGTCTTTAAAACGACGGCCAATTAGGCGCTTGATGGCATACAGCGTATTTTCTGGGTTGGTGACCGCTTGACGCTTGGCGGCCTGGCCGACCAGCGTTTCACCATCGTCGGTATAGGCGATGATAGAAGGCGTGGTACGACCACCTTCGGCATTTTCAATAACTTTAGCACTGTCACCATCAAGCACGGCCACACAAGAGTTGGTGGTGCCCAGGTCGATACCAATAATACGTCCCATAGCAATAACCTCGAATTTGGTAGTTATAAACAAAAAATTTAAAACATAACTGCGGGTTTCCCCGCGGGGTTGCCCTATATCTGGGGGCCGCCGCTAGCTTTTCAAGGGTTTTTTCACACCTTGTGTCACCAATTGCTTAATTGGCTTTCTGGCTCACGATGACCATCGCCGGGCGCACAAGGCGTCCGTTAAGCAAATACCCTTTCTGCATGACATCCATCACGGTATTAGGATCAAGCTCCGGATTGGGTACCATGGCCATCGCCTCATGCACTTGAGGGTCGAAAGGCTCGCCATGGGGCTCGATACTCTCAACGCCAAATTTGTTGAGCGCATCCAGCTGCATTCTTAACGTCATGGAGACACCTTCACGGTGCACATCGGAAGCATCTTCTTCCATGTTTTCCAGCGCTTTCTCAAGGCTATCCACCACCGGCAGCAGCTCTTTGACAAACTTTTCGAGCGCGAACTTGCGGGCTTTGTCGGCTTCTTGCTCGGCACGACGGCGCACATTTTGTGCTTCGGCAGCGGCGCGCAGCGCTTGGTCTTTCGCTTCGGCTAAGCTTTGCTCTAGTTCATCAACCTTGGCGGCTAGCATTTCAGCTTCTGGGTTATCAAGACCGCCGTCTAACGGCTCGTCGTCGTTAATTAGCCCTTCCAGCTCGCCTTCCAACAAACGCTCTTCGGCGGCTTTTTCAGCCGCCTGTTCAGCGCCGTCTGCTTCATGCTCGTGGCGGTTCAGTTCGTCATCCAACGGAGTTTGCGGTTCTTTCGCCATGTTGTGCTCCTAGAAAGTAAGGCGCTTCTACACCGAGTTGCGCGCAAAGAGACAAGTTCATAATTAGCTATGCACGCTATATGGGGGCCATAAACGCCATCTCAAGAGGTGCATTGAAGTGAGTTATTAACTACTGTATAAATCAACAACTATTGGATAAGTATCCAGCTTCTGCGCCGTACCGCCTCAGGAGGCGTCATGCTCACTCAGCTAGCTATTCAAGATTTCGCCATTGTCGATCACTTAGAGCTCGACTTAACCGGTGGCATGACCGCCATTACCGGGGAAACCGGGGCGGGTAAATCGATTCTCTTAGGCGCCCTCGGGCTGTGTCTGGGCGAACGTGCCGATGCCGGCTGCGTGCGCCACGGACGCGAACGCACCGACCTCTCTGCACGCTTCGACATTCAGCACCTGCCCGCCGCCATTGAGTGGCTAACCGCACGCGACCTGCCTTCTGAAGAATGCTTGCTGCGTCGCGTCGTGACCGCCAGCGGCCGCTCCAAAGCATGGATCAATGGTCATCCCGCCACTATCTCGGATCTAAAATCGCTCGGCGAACAGCTTATTCAGATCCACGGACAGCACGCTCACCATGCGCTAATGCGCGAAGAGACGCACCTTGCCTTACTGGATGATTATGCCGGTCTCAATAGCGCAACCTCTCAATTAGCGGAGACGTTTCGTGAGTGGCGCAACGCGCGCCGCCAGCTTAAAAAACTCAGCGAAGAAGGCAGTGAAGTAGAGGCCAAACGCCAGCTACTGCGCTACCAAGTTGAAGAACTTGACCAGCTGGCGTTAGCGGAAGGTGAGCTGGCAACATTAGAAGAAGAGCAGCACACGCTCGCCCATGCTGAAGAGACCCTGCGTGAAACGCAATTTGCCGCCGACTGCTGCGCCGGTGATGAAAGCGGCGCGCTGTCGTTATTAAATCAAGCCTTCGCGCACTTAAGCGCGCTGCCAGGCAGCGACAAAGGCACCTTGGCCAATACGCTCGCCATGCTCAGCGATGCGCGCATTCAGGTAGAAGAAGCGTCTAGCGAGCTAAACCGCCTCGCCAGCACCACCGAGCTAGACCCTGAACGGCTCGCCTGGGTTGAGGAAAGAATGACCGATGTCCATCGGATTGCCCGTAAACATCATGTTGCCCCTGAAGAGCTCTGCGCCCTGCATACCGATTTACAGCAAGAAGTTGCGCAGCTCAATGGAGGGGGCAATGATCTTGAAGCCTTAAGCGCTCAAGTCGTCGAATATCGTGAGCGCTATCGTCAAGAAGCCAAAAAAATTAGTGATAGCCGTCACAAAGCCGCGCTTCGCCTGAGCAAAGAGGTCCAGCAGCAGTTGGGCTACTTAGCCATGGGCAAAGCACGCTTTGAAGTAGGCGTCATTGCGAAAGATGCGCCTAGCCCAGAAGGACTGGACCGCGTGCAGTTTTTGATCAGCGCCAACCCTGGGCAGCCCGCGAGACCGCTCACCAAGGTGGCCTCCGGTGGCGAGCTATCGCGGATCAGCTTGGCGATTCAAGTGGTTGCCGCGACGCACTCAACCGTCCCCAGCCTAGTGTTTGATGAGGTAGACGTAGGCATTTCGGGCGCCACCGCAGAAATTGTTGGCCAACTGCTGCGCAAGCTAGGCCAAAACGGCCAGGTAATGACCGTTACGCACCTGCCCCAGGTGGCGGCACAGGCGCATCAACACTTACATATCGAAAAGCAGGCAAAACGCGACACCACTCTCACTCAAATGGCACTGCTCGATGAACGCGGCCGTATCAGCGAGCTAGCCCGCATGCTTGGCGGTGTCACGCTCTCTGATCAAACGCTCGCACACGCCCGTGAGATGCTTCACGCCAGCCAACGTCCGACGCACTAATTGCTTTAAACGCACGCATTTTTCAACATTAGCGCGGCGCTTCACACAAACAATCTATACAAACAATCTACACAAACAATCTACACAAACAAGAAAGCGCCCTGCCTACTTGGCGAATTCCATGCTTAGGGAATTCGACCAAATAGGCAGGGCGCTTATGCTTTCTCTTCACAAACAGATCCGACCTACGAATATTACTTCCTATTCGTCGGGCCACTGTCCTGGCGCGTTACGTCAGACCCGCGCGGGCGAACATAAAGCACCAGCGCATGGTCTACTAACTCGTAGCCATGCTCTTCGGCAATCTCTTGCTGACGGCGCTCAATGATTTCATCTACAAATTCAATGATTTCGCCGCTTTCAAGGCACACCATATGATCATGGTGATCCTCTTGAGTCATCTCAAATACCGCGTGGCCTCCGTCAAAATTATGACGAATAACCAGACCCGCTGACTCAAATTGAGTCAATACGCGGTACACGGTTGCCAAGCCAACATCTTCGCCCGCGTCAATCAGTGTTTTGTACACTTCTTCAGCGCTGAGATGGTGTTGGCCCGAAACATTTTCGAGAATTTGAAGTATCTTGACGCGCGGCAGGGTCACTTTCAGACCGGCTTTGCGCAATTCATGGTTCTGATCGGCCATGGTCGCTCTTCGCAGTAACAGGTTAGGTCGGGTATGATCAACCGAAACCACGATAGTGAAGAACAGGCCCAAATGCAAAAATTGACTCGAATCATCACACTTTCCGTCGCCCTTACCGTTGTGAGTGGCTGTAGCTACGTCGGCGTGTACAAACGCGACATCCCCCAAGGTAATCTGGTAACCCAAGAGATGGTGAGCCAGCTTCAGCCGGGCATGACCCAAGAACAGGTGGTTTATGTGATGGGCAGACCTTTGCTGGAAGCGCCCTTCGACGCTAGCCAGTGGGACTATGTATTCCGCGTAGACAAAGCCTATGGCGGTGTCGAGCAGCGCCGCGTCACCCTTGCTTTCGACCCCCAGGGCCGTTTAGCCAATATTGAGCAAGAAGGCGATTTGTCCCAAGAGCTGCCCATAGATGTGGACAGTAACATGGGGCCCGCAACCGAAGGGTCTAACCCAATGCTTATGCAGCCTGATGAAAGCACGCAAAACGTCGCGCCCATAAGCACACAGCCCGCCTCACAGCTTTGATGCGGCGCTAGCGCCCCTGGTCGCTCGCTTGGCGCTTTGCGCGCTCTAGGCGAGCTGCCTTGGGGTCGATGGCCAGCGGCCGATATACCTCGACTCGATCGCCCTCACGCAGGGCCTGGGTGTCGGGGCTACGTAGCGCTTTACCGAAAATACCCAGCGGCGCTTGTGCGAACGTGCCGCTGGGCAATTCCGGAAACAGCACGGGCAAATCGGCACGCTCAACGGCTTGGCGCGCCGTGGTGCCTTCAGGCACGCGTAGAGCCACCAGGCGCTGTTTGTGCGGCAAGGCATAGGCAACTTCAACCGCAAGCGTTTCAGCGGCCATATAGCTCGTTAGCGCGCTTGGTGAAGGCATCAACGAGCTGCCCCGCTATTTGTTGAAAGATCTTTCCAAAGGCCATGCCTAAAAACCGGTTGGTAAATTCGAATTCCATTTCCAGGCTGACTTTACAGGCGCCCTCCCCCATAGGAGTAAACATCCAACGACCTTTGAGCTGCTTAAACGGTCCTTTTACTAGCGACATATCTATCCGCTCAGGCTCGAAAAGATCATTACGGGTAGTAATCGTTTGTTCAACACCGGCGCGACCAAGGGTCATTTCGCCGATGAGATGCACATCATCATGCTCTACCAGACGCGCTTGACGACACCCAGGCAAAAACTCAGGGTAGCGCTCAAAGTCGTTGACCAGGTCGAACATTTTCTGGGGGGTGTGCCGCACTAGGGCGGAACGATTGACGGTTGGCATTGACCTCTCCGCTGACTTCACAGTGCCCAAAGCGTATCATGGGAAACATTTTTCAGACCCTAAATGGTATCACGCCTCCCCCAATAACGAAGGGGATGCCACTGACAGATTAAATATGAGGTTCCATGGCCACTAAGAAAGGTAAAAGCAAAGTATCTGGCAGCGGCGTTATCGCCCAGAACAAGAAGGCGCGGTTTGAATACCATATCGACGAGACCTTTGAGGCAGGATTAGTGCTTGCTGGCTGGGAAGTCAAAAGCCTGCGCGCAGGAAAAGCCCAGCTCACCGACACCTATATCTTGGTTCGTAACGGCGAAGCGTTTCTACTGGGTAGCCATTTCATGCCGCTCAATACCACCAGCACTCACGAAATTGCTGACCCAACGCGTACCCGCAAACTGCTGCTACATCGCAAAGAGATTGCCAAAATCTTTTCGATCACTCAGGACAAAGGACACACCTGCGTGCCCTTAAAACTTTACTGGACACGTAACAAGGTGAAGTGCGAACTGGCGCTCGTGACCGGTAAACAGCTGCACGACAAACGTGCCACGGAAAAAGATCGCGACTGGAATCGTCAAAAAGGGCGAATCATGCGGGAACATACCAAGGCATAACTGGTCAATTGGAAGTGGGCACGTTAGAATGCTCACCTGTAATAAGGGGGCGACATGGTTTCGACGCCGGTGACAACCCTTGCGGTGCATGCCGAGAGCGTGATGTATCTCGTAAATCCCACATCACGAAAAAATAGTCGCAAATGACGAAAACTACGCTCAAGGCGCGCTAGCAGCTTAAACTGTTAGCTTCTTGTCTGGCCCCAAGGTGATGTGCCTATTCATCTCTGCGGGGATATGAGCCAAAGCTGATAGGACCGCGGTTGGTGGTGTCTTCTCGCCAATCGTTAAACTTTAGAAGGCTCGCGTTGCTGAATCCTGACCGTCGGAGTCAGTCGCGCTAAACTAAATGACGGAATCTAAGCATGTAGAGCCAATAGGCGCGTGCTGGCGGACGCGGGTTCAATTCCCGCCGCCTCCACCAGACACTCCTTCGACAAAAGCACCCTCGGGTGCTTTTGTCGTTTCTGAGAGTCATCGTACGCAACGCTGAAGCACCACTCAGCGCGAGCAGCTTAGATCCCCTTCCTCGCAACTAGCATACTCTTGCAGCCTTTCTGCACGTGCCGCGGTCACCTTTTCAAGGCATCCATTGCGCACCATAGGCTGGGCACTACCGCCCTCAACGGCGCTGCTTTCAAATGTACACTCAGCGTCGCGGAACCCAATCCATGCCCGCTGCGCCGACCTCAGCTTTTCTAACGCAGGCGCATTACCTTTCAGTTGGCTAACAAGCTCTTGGTAGGACTCATTCAGCTCCGTATCGGCTGCTTCATAGGCTTGAGCCGAGCACTCGGTCATTTCCAGCTGAGTGGTAGGGCTCTCGCACCCTTCACTGGCCATAGTGAAACCGCTTGCGATCAATAAGCCCATACCAAGAAAGAGTGGCGATAGACGCATAGTGATACCCCTTATGTCTGATAAAAATAAAATGCCAGCTAAGCCAAGGCATCGACCCCAGCACTTTATCAATTCTAATCTTAGAGGAGTGGCATTGCTAAGTGGGGAGAAAATTATTTTCTGACAGCACAAACGCATCGGGCCCCACCGAAGTGGGGCCCGATTATCGAATCTAAACGATTCGAACACTTACATAATCACTAGCTAGCTAGGATTAAGAAAGCAGCTTGATGTTTGAAGCTTGAAGGCCTTTCTGACCCTGGGTAACGTCAAAAGAAACGTTAGCGCCTTCTGGAAGGGTTTTGAAGCCATCAGACTGAATTTCAGAAAAATGAGCAAAAACGTCGTCACTGCCGTCAGACGGTGCAATGAAACCAAAACCTTTAGAATCGTTGAACCACTTAACTGTGCCAGTTGCCATGTTATAAATCCTTTTCGCAATTTGCGAATTGTAAAAATCCTGGTATTACCCAGATAAATAGTGAGTAGAACAAGGAATACAATTACAGACTACCGAAAGAATTCGAATGTTTCTGGAACTATGCTGCTTGCTAACTTACTGCGCACACCTTGCCACGGATACCCAACTAGGTCAAAGCCTTTCACCTTTTTCTTTCTGACAACCGCAGTAAAAAAGAGCAAAGACATAAAAATAGCCGTAATCTTGCCAGTGAGCTGGGCACTATTAATCCGATCGCCTAGCGCGCTTAACCGACCCGACAAACCCCGCGTCACTCGCGGTCGGGGAGGTACTCAGGAAGAGGTCTTGAACATGCTATACGGACTTAGTTTGTTAGCAGGCATTGTACTACTCACCCTAGGAGGGGAATCACTTATTCGCGGCGCAGTAGCGGGCGCTAGAAGAGTGGGTGTCTCGCCCTTGCTGACAGGGCTTGTCGTGGTCGGCTTTGGCACCTCGGCGCCCGAGCTGGTCGTTTCTATCCATGCCGCTATGAACCAGCAGCCGGACATTGCTATTGGCAATATAGTGGGCAGCAACATTGGCAATATTTTATTGATCTTGGGAATGTGCGCGGTTATCTGCCCAATGGTCGTACAGCCTTTAGCACTGCGCCGTGATGGGCTGGTCGTCGTTTTGGCCAGCCTGCTGTTTATAGCACTTTCGTTTAGCGGGGCATTAGGACGCGTTGATGCCGGGATTTTTCTTACCGGCCTAGTCTGCTATCTCGTTTGGGCCTACGTAAGCGAAAGCCGCCAGCATGTTCCGGCGACCGAGATGCACACCTCAGAAGCGGAGGAAATGACCAAGCTACCCACCACAGGCTGGATGATGACCTTAGCGCTGATTGCCGGCCTAGGCATGCTGATTGGTGGCTCGCAGTTACTCCTTTATGGCGCCATTGGCCTGGCCCAGGCCATGGGGATTTCCGAGACGGTTATCGGCTTAACCATCGTCGCCGTGGGTACTTCGCTACCTGAAATGGCGGTATCAGTGATTGCAGCGCTAAGGCGTCATGCCGATGTTGCCGTCGGGAACATTCTTGGCAGTAATATTTTCAACCTGCTTGGCATCTTAGGTATCTCAGCGTTCTTACAGCCGCTTCCGCTGGCACCGCGAGTGGCGATGTTTGATCAGTGGGTCATGTTGGGCGCGGCAGGCCTGCTGGTACTGTTTTTATATACTGGCATGCGCCTAGCACGCTGGGAAGGTGCTGCGCTGCTGGCAGGCTATGCCGCTTACTTAGTGCTAAGCTTTACTATCTTCTAAGCGCATCTGCTCGCTGATTGCATTGAGCCAAAAGCACCCTGCGCTTTTGGCTTATTCATTTAAGCCACTTTTTACAGAGAAGAATTATCGTGCAAATCGCGACGCTAGGGCCGAGTGGTAACAATCACGAACTGATTGCCAAACGCTATCTTAAAATGCGCTGCTCAGACGTGGGAAGCGTGGTGCTTTTCACGCAGTTTGAAGACGCATTCCAAGCGCTTATGAGGGGGCAGGTAAGCCACGTACTGCAATGCACTGCCCATGCCTCGCACAGCGATTGCGTCGGCCGCTATATGCACCGAGCCTATCCCGTGGACACCTTTATTGCTGGCAGCAAACCCCTGGCGCTGCTCGCACAGCGCGCTATTGCTCAGCCCGCTCACGTCGCGCTGCAGCCAGCAACGCGCTATTACGCAGATATAAGCCGCTATCCAGCCATCATTGAGGCCCCTACCACCGTGGCGGTAGCCGAAGGTTTGTTAGACGGCCGCTTTGAAGCGGGCATCTGTGCTGAAGAAGTACTAGCGCTGGCGCCTGAGCAACTGCGTATGGTGCAGTCGCTTGGCCCTGCGCTAGATACCTGGGTGATGTTTGCTAATAGTCCCCTGCCCGCCTCTTCACCGCTGCGGCTAAATCACAAAGATGATGATGATGCCCGCTGCGACTAACGCCACGCGATGCCATAGGGCTTTGCGTGCAATAACGCCAAATGAAATGGCCGTTAACCCAACCGCCACTTTCAACGCGTAAAGCAGAGCGCCCGAAGGATTAAAAGCTAGCTGGATTATCTCAGGGTTGGCAACCATCGCCAACGGAATGATATACAGCCCAATACCCAGCGCCATCGCCTTAAACGCCACTTTGAGCCAGTTCTCGCCAACCATGCCCGCTGCAATAAACACACCCCCGCACACCGGCGGCGTAATGGTTGAGAGCAGCGCATACCAAAACACGAAAAGATGCGCCAAGAGCGGCTCTAAACCTAAAGAGGTTAATGCGGGCCCGGCAACCGAAACACAAATTACGTAGGCAGCCGTGGTCGGCACCTCCATGCCGAGAATCAAACACGCCAACGCCGTCAAGAGCAGCGCCGGCCACAGGGCGTCGTTGGAAAGCGACAAAATACCCGAGGTAATTTTAACGCCTAACCCCGTCAGCGACAGCACCCCAACCACCAGAGAAGCACACAAAATAATGGCGCCAATCACCGCGATCTGGCGTCCGGCGGTCACCGCCGCTTCCGCTAAGCGATGCGCAAAATCAGGCAGCGAGAAGCGTAGTTTGACATTGAACAACAGCAGCGCAATGCCTGCAAAAATCGCGATACTGGCCGCGTATTGCGGGGTATAGCCACCGTGAAAAATGCGCTCTAACAGCAGTACGAACGGTATCGCGAAAAATAGTGAGGTAATCAGCACCTCCTTCGCATGGGGCCGCTCACTCTCAGCGACTGGCTGTAAATCATGCCGCGTCGCATACGCATTAATGCCTACCCAAACGGTCAGAAAATACAGCACCGCCGGCAGCATAGCGGCAGCCATAATCTGCGTGTAGGGCGTTCCCGTAAGCTCAACCATCACGAACGCGCCCGCGCCCATCAGCGGCGGCATAATCTGCCCACCGGAAGAAGCAACCGCCTCCACCGCACCAGCCAACGAACGCGGATAACGCAAACGCACCATCGAAGGAATGGTGATCGCCCCGGTTGAGGCCACGTTGGCCGAGGCTGAACCAGAGATGGATCCCATCAATGCCGATGAAATCACCGCCACTTTGGCAGCCCCGCCCGTCAGGCGGCCCGCCACAGCGCTGGCTAAATTCATAAAGCCCTGTCCAGCTTCCCCGGCATTGAGCACTGCGCCAAAAATCACAAAAATAGCGACAACGCTCACGCTCACGCCGGTCAATGATCCCCACAGGCCGCCTTCGGCAATGGTCAGCGTACCGACCATGCTCTGCAGCGGCAGACCTGGGTGCCCAAAGGCACCGGGCACATACTGGCCAAAGGCACCGTACATCAGTGCCAATAAGGCTACTAGCGGCAGCGGCCAGCCAATCGCTCGGCGGGCAGCCTCAAGCGCCAGCGCAATTAAAAACACGCCAATCGCCATCTGTAGATGCGTATCGATAAAGCCATACTGATTGGCCAACGCCGCTTCGTTAAAGGCGATATAGCTGCACGCCGCAATGCCCAGCAGCGTTAAAAGCCAACCGCTTATGCGCTGAGCCGGCGTTTTCGCCATAAAGATCAATACCCACGGCAACAGCAGCGCCATGTGCAGCGGCCGACTCACCAGCGCAGGCGTTAAGCCGTAAAAAATCAGCCCAAGGTGGAATACAACACTGACTGCCCCAAGCGCTATCCAGCCAGGCGCTATCGCGTTGTCCGCTGCGGAGGGCGTCGCTGCTTGCGACGAAAAGGAAAAACGCATGCCAAGTTGCCTATTGATACAGCACTGCCACGGCACAAGCGCCGTGGCAGTGGGAAGAGGAACGAAAGAAGCTATCGAAAAGGGCTATCGCACAGGACTATCGAACAGCGTTAGCGCAGGGCATCCGGTATATCGATACCCGCTTCATCGTAGTAACGCAGTGCACCGGGGTGAAGCGTACCCAACATATTTTCAAGCATTTCCGGCGCAATACTGCCCCACCAGGCGGCCTCTTCGGCCATGGCATCGCGACGCTCCCAGAACGTCTTCGTCAGCAGGTAAGCGGTGTCGTCATCCATCTGCGTAGTGGTGTAGGCAATGACCGGCAGTGACGTCGTTTCAACATCTTTCTCCACACCTGGGTAAGTGCCGCCAGGAATGGTTTGACGCGGCGCACCCGTCTGTTCGATTTGCTCATCGGTCAGGCTTACCATAGAGACAGGCATGCTGGCAGCCGTCTCAATCACGTTAGGTGACGGGAACGAGCTGGCGGTCACAAAACCGTCAATCTGGCCATTTTTAAGCGCATCAGGGCCACTACCAATAGCAGCACCGGCAATTTGAACGTCGTCTGCCAGGCCGAACAGCTCTAGATAGCGAGCCGCTTCACGGGCACCAAACGTGCCTTTACCAATCAACAGGTGCTTACCTTCCAAGGCGGAAATATCGGTCACGCCTTCATCGCCCGCAAGCACGAAGTGCATGGTAATAGAAGGGATTGGGAATAAGCCGCGTATCTCTTGAAAGCGAGGGCTCTGCCGCTCAGCAAAGGGGCCTTCGCCCGCCATCGCCTGTTCGACTAGCGCGGGAGGTGTCGTGAAAACGTAGTTACCCTGACGGGCCATGACTTCCATTACATTTTGTACGGAGCCTTGGCTTTCTTCCAGCGTAAGAATAATGTCGTCGCCCGTGCCCTGGCGAATCGCCTCAGAAAGCTCTACGCCCATCTGGTAATAGGCGGTTCCTGCAGAAGCCGATTTATAGGTCACACGCGTTTCGGCATGGGCGGAAAACGCGGCACTGGCTAGGGCTAACGTCGCTACTGACATGCCAAGCGTGCGGTTTAGGGAGCGAAATGGGTTGCGCATTCTTTTATTCCTCAACGTGTCCAGTAGCCGCTTTCTAGCCGGCCTCATTTTTATCTTACCAAGCCGTGAGCGTGGCGCGCCTCAAAATAGCACGACTGTGCTTAATCGGGCACTCCCCTGTTGAATGTACTCTAACGCCACCGGCCATCAAACCACTTCATCCATTTCTGCACGCTGCATTTTAAAAACGACACTAGCGACGTTAACAAAAGCATCTAAAAATAAAATTTAATCAGCTTCACTATTAACACTTAGTATCATATTGATAAGATAATGAATTAACTTCCAGAATCATTATTTCTAAAGTTGCCATTACCTAAAAGATTAATTTACTAAAAAAAGATCTGATTCTTTTAATAACGACGATCTTCATTCGTTTTTATAACGTATTGCGCCGCAACACAGGCTGATAACATGGAATCCCTTTTAAACAATTTCTAATAACTTAACCATGGGACAGACCTCACATGTCTACGTTGAGCAAACACTCTTGCCAGCCACGATTACATCGTCGCTGGCTTTTTTTATTAGCAGCCTTACTGTTATTCATCAGTCCTAGCGTTTTTGCCGTCACCGGCGAATTAAATTTAACCACCTCACTCGTGGGCTTTTTTGCCGTCGCTATTTTTGTCTTGGCCTATGCGTTAGTCATGGCAGAAGAAAAGATTCATATGCGCAAGTCAAAACCCGTACTAGTAGCCGCCGGCATTATTTGGGGGCTTATCGGCTGGGTGTATGTCCAAAATGGCATGTCTGAGGCATCAGAATACGCGTTTAGAATGACGTTGTTAGAGTTCACCGAGCTGATGCTATTCTTACTGGTTGCGATGACGTATATCAATGCGATGGAAGAGCGTCACGTGTTCGACGCGCTGCGGTCATGGATGCTGCGCAAAGGCTTCAACTACCGCACACTTTTTTGGCTAACGGGCGGCCTTGCCTTCGTGCTATCTCCCGTTGCCGATAACCTTACCACCGCTTTACTCATGTGCGCCGTCGTGACGAAAGTTGCCGAAGGAGATCAGCGCTTTATTAACATGGCATGTATCAATATTGTGATTGCCGCCAATGCAGGCGGCGCCTTTAGCCCTTTTGGCGATATAACCACGCTAATGGTGTGGCAGGCAGGCATGGTCGCGTTTCAAGATTTCTTCATTCTCTTTATTCCGGCGTTGGTCAACTTCTTGATCCCCGCCGCCATCATGAGTCTATTTATCAAGGATGAGAAGCCCGCCAGCGTTCATGAAGACGTCTGGATGAAGCGCGGTGCGCGACGCATCGTGGCGCTGTTTTTATTGACCATTATCACCGCGGTACTCTGCCATGTAGTGCTTCACCTGCCGCCCGTACTGGGCATGATGACAGGCCTGGGCTATTTGCAATTCTTTGGCTATTACCTGCGCCGTAGCTTGCCTCGTTCACTAAAGCGCAAACGTGAGATTTACAGCCGGGAAGGCGATAACCGTAAGTTGGCGCAGTTGGGTAGCGTGGTTCCCTTCGATGTTTTTAATCGCGTGGCGCGCGCCGAGTGGGACACGCTCCTATTCTTCTATGGGGTCGTCATGTGCGTGGGCGGGCTAGGCTTTATGGGCTATCTCGGCCTGCTGTCAGAAGCGCTATATACCGGCTGGAATCCTACCGCGGCAAACATTACGCTAGGCGTTGTCTCCGCGGTGATCGACAACATTCCGGTAATGTTTGCCGTGCTGACCATGGATCCCGACATGTCCCACGGCCAATGGCTGCTCATCACCTTAACCGCGGGGGTTGGCGGCAGCCTGCTGTCGATTGGCTCAGCGGCCGGCGTGGCAGTGATGGGGCAGGCACGTGGGTCATATACGTTTATGGGGCATTTACGCTGGTCGCCGGTGATTCTGCTCGGCTATATCGCTAGCATCCTGGTCCACATGTGGATCAATGCTGATAGCTTTGCGCTTTTCAATTAACTCAGGCTAGCGGCCCAAGCGACATTAAGCCCATGACGGCGAATCACTGGCCCGGCATCGTGAGCGGGCCGGCTCGCGCTATCACCCGCTGCCACGCAGCGTCTTGTTCAATACGCGACACAAAGGCGGCAATGGCCGGATATTTCTCCAGCGACTGAACGGCAGCAACTGCCTGCAGCGGGAAGCTCATTTGAATATCGGCACCGCTCGGCCACGGCCCGGCAAAATTACCGTGCGCAGATAAGTGTTCGTTAATAACGCTAAGATGCTGCTTAATTTGAGGCGCTAAGAAGCGCTTACTCACCGTATCGCTAATGCCTTTCGCTAGCGGCTTTATCAGCCACGGCGACTGTTTAGGTATCTGTCCAAACACAAGCTGCATCACCAGCAGCGGCATCAGCGAGCCTTCGGCATAATGCAGCCAGTACCGATAATCTACCCACGCATGCATATCTTCCTGGGCAGGCTGTAGCCGGCCTTGCCCATAGCGTTGCAGCAGATAATCGATGATAGCCCCCGACTCGGCCACGGTCAGATCACCATCCGTAATCACCGGCGACTTGCCCAGCGGATGAATTTTTTTCAGCGATGCTGGCGCCTGCTGCGTTTTCTCATCACGCTGGTAAACAACCAGTTCGTAGTCCAGCTCAAGGGCTTCGAGTAGCCACAGAATGCGATGAGAACGCGATTTTTCCAGATGGTGGACATGAATCATAAAAGCTCCTTGGGACTGAGTTAGCCGCACGCATTGCACCAGCGACAGCGATCCTTTTCTGCCAGTACATTTCTACTAGTACATTGCGCCTATTGCTTGAAACCACGATTATCAAGGTCAGCTTACATAGAACCTATGGGCCAAGACTAGCATCATCTCAGTGCTGCCAAGCATGATTATGATCGAGACGTTTGGCGCCAGCGCGCCAGCATATCTAGCGGTGACCATTTACCCTGCAGCCAGGGCGCTAATAGGCGCATAGAGAGTGGAATAAACACAAAAACCATGACAGGCGTTAGCATTAAGGTGCTCACTACTACCCGCGGCACTAGTGCCCACTCGGCTAATACGCCGCCAAATAACCACTGAAACAGCAGTGAGATAGGGAAAAACGCCAGCCAGACGGCCACCGCCTGTTTCCAGCGCGGAGGAATGCTGCTAACGCTAGTTTGAAACCAAGTATCCAGCCCCGTGGCGCGATGTTCATGGGGCGCCTCATAGAGCCCTGCCCCGCGTTCGAGCCAAGCATGGCGTGAAGCGGAATGCTCCCAGGCTGCTAAAGTCTCACTACTGCTAAAGCGAAATATGATCTGATATTCATCATCGTCAACCGGTGGTGCCAATACGCCAGAGCCAAGATAGCCAGCAAAATCAGCCGCTAGCTCCCGCCCCTCGTTAAGCCAACGATTAAAATCGAAATAGCGGCCGTGCTCAACGCGCCGAGCCACCATCAATGTGACAGGTGAGGCAGACATGGTATATCTCCTGATGTGCTGACAGCGCAGGCCGGGTAGGCAGGCTGTTTGCTTTCAAGCGGATAAGCCTGAAAGTCCAATGGACACATTATACAAGCAATGTTGATGCCATGTTATGCCAGAAACGCAAAAACCTACTGCGGATGAGAAAGGTATGCCCCACACGAATGGGCTTCGCTTGGAGCGCTCACCTATGAGGCGCTGCAAAGCAATATATCGGTAGAGAGCACGGTTACTTAAGGGGCAGGGCTGGCGGCACCTAAAAAGCGCGCCTGCCAGTAATCGATTTCTAACGGCACGCTCACCACGCGACGACCATTACCGGGCGCATGAATCATTTGGCCGTTGCCACGATAGATACCGACATGGGTCGCTTTGCGGCGCTCACCAAAGAAAAGCAGGTCGCCGGGGCGCGGGGCATCGGCCTTTGGCAAGGCTTGAAACTGTTCATTGGCGGTGCGCGGTACACGAATGCCCGCCGCTCGATAGGTCATTTCCACCTGCCCCGAGCAGTCTAGACCTTCTGGCGTATTGCCTCCGAAGCGGTACGGCGTGCCAATGGCTTGCTGGGCATGGGAAAGAATGAGCGCACGCTCCATAGAAATACCGGCGCGGTCGGGTAGTGCATCTATCGGCGTCAGCTCGCGGCTGGCACAGCCCGCCAACACAAGCATGAATAGGCAGGGCAGCCACCATCCGCTGCGCGATATAACCGCATAAGGTAAAGACGACAGGCGAACCAATGACATGGACAGGCGCTCCGGTAAGCTAACTGCCCTCATAATGGCGTAAAGCATGCCTAGCCGCCAACAATGCTTAACGCCCTATCCACTCAATAAAGCTGGTGTCGCCAAGCGCATGGCGTTCATGGCGCACTCGGCTCATCGCCGCATAGGGCAGATCCATCGCCAGCACTCGCGAAAGCGGCTGTTCAAGAACCTGTCGCAGCAGGCCGTTGCAGACAAACAGATGGGCCACGACCAGCACATGCTGACCGGGCGGCTGGAGAAGTAGCCGCTGCCATACCTCAGCGAGCCGGGCATCAAATGCTTGCAGAGTTTCGCCATCAGGGGGCGCGACCTCGGCCGGATTATGCCAAAACGCACTCATTCGTGCGGTGCCTTCTACGGCGGTTACCTCTGCATAAGTTCTACCTTCCCACTGCCCCAAGTGTAGCTCGGCGAGATCATCTTCCACCTGCACAGGGAGATCAAACTCTTCGCCTAGCCACAGGGCAAACTCACGGCAGCGCATCAGCGGCGAAGTGACAATCGCATCGTAAGGTAAATGGCCTTCGACCGTATGGCGCATGACCGCATCCTTCACCTGCTGCCATCCTGCGTCACTCAGAGGATGGTCAGTTGAGCCCCGCAGCATACGCCCACCCACCGGCTCACCATGACGTAACAAATCAATGGTGGTAGCGGTTGCATCAGAAAAACGCATTTTAGGCCCCTGGTTTTTTAACGCATCAGCGCGCTTAAATGTAGTCAGCAGATAGCGGTATCCTGCTCCCTTCAGATGACAACAGCGGGGCACTTCTATGACGACTTAATGACGCTTTAGCAAACGGGTGGCGCCATCGCGGCAAGACCCACTCACCAACGATTAACGCCCGCCTTTTTGCTTGAGGCGCTCGGGCGGCGGGAACACCACATCGCTACCGCTCACATCGAGCTGGCGGATATCCGTTGGGTAGCCTTTCTCGTCGAGTGTGACTAAACCAATGCCGCTGGCGTTCCAAAGCCGCTCCCCGGCACTCGCCCGGTCAGGGTCACGGGGATGAACGCTGAGTTTGCGGCGCTTCGTAAACCAGTTAAGCGGCGACCACGGGGCATACATCCAGCGGTTCAGTCGATCAAAGGTATTGAGAAGATTCTTGGGAAAAGTGTTTTTGATCCCGCTTGAAGTAATCTGCCACAGGTGAGGAGCGCGCCGCTGATGGCGCACGACAATGTCGTAGACAAACGAGTAGTGCACATCGCCAGAAAGAATCACGTAATTGCCCGGCGTTTTAGAGTGCTGCCAAATTTGCAGCAGCGCGTTAGCAGCGCCTCGGTGCGCCATCCAGTTCTCAGCATCCACCACTAACGGCTTACCCACGGCGGTAAATAGCTTTTGAATGCTTTCAATTAATTTGACGCCAAACATCGGCGCAGGCGAAATAATCACCGCGCTTTTAGCGCCCATGAGTGCCTGCTGCATTTCCATCAGCGCTTCCCAATCCATGAGACCAGAAGGCCGCTTGGGGCTGCGCTCACTGCGCCAACGGCGGGTGCGGGTGTCGAGCACAATAAGCGCAGGCGTACCGGGGATTTGAAACTCCCAGCCCTGAAAACGCAGCAACCGCTCAATGAATCCATCTTGCTCAGCACGCGCGAGCACCTCGCGGCCATCGCCCAGCAGCGTAGCGGCATGGTGAATTAATGGATTGAGCTTATCCGGATCATTACCCCATGCTTGGCAGAGCGAATACGCGACCAGGGCATTACCGATAATGCGCTTAGAGAACGGATGGCCGTAGGCGGTTTGCTCCCAGTCAGCGGTAAGGTTCCAGTCATCGGTTACGTCGTGATCATCAAAGATCATCAGGCTCGGCAAGTGCGCCATCAGCCGCGCACACTGGGGCAAGCCCTCAACAAAGGTATCGATCACCTTCTGCTCTTGGCGATAAAGCTCGGCATCTTTTTCATCTAATGCGGGCGGCGTGGGAGCAATCACTTGCCAGGCCACCGGCGACCACACCAAACAGTACATGGCGAGCATTTCCGCCAGCGTCATTAAATGGTTGTGGGCATTGGCTGACGTAAACACCGGCTTTTTGACACCGCCGAAAAAGCGCTCGCGCAGCGCGGCGTTACTGGTGAAATCCGGCAGCAGCGCTGCGCGGCAATAATAGCTGTCAGGCGAGTCGTACAGCGCTTGGCTATCGTCTACCGTGGCGCCTTCTAACTGTTCGTCGACTAATCCTAGGCGTTCAATCAACGCATGTACGGCGCGCAGCATCGGCCCAGCAACGTCATCGGCGTAGACTTGATCACCGGTCATCAGTAGCCAGGCAGGCCACTCGGTAGGCGCTGCCTGCTGATCGGCAAGCCAGCTGTCGGCACGCACCAAACCATCGGGGCTATCGTGATGTGGCTTACGGCAAGAGCCATGCATCAGCCGATGATGGCGCGAGGCAATTACAAAGGCAGGGTAATCGGCGCCTTCATAGCGCAGCCAGGGCGCCCACTCAGGCAACGACTGCACGCTACCCTGCATCGTTTCAATCTGCAGGTCGTATTCGATACGCTCGTCGCAAGGCAGTGGCGTATCAAGTTCAATATCAATCAGATGGATAAAAGCGCGCTTACCGATGGCAACGCACTGATGGTGGTGCGCCAAACCAATGGACTCGGCGTCATGCTGGCCAGGCCGTAGCACCAGCGTCATGGTCAGTGGCCGAGTGGCGACAATCCACATTACTAGCCGGGTCGTGCTGATGCGCCGTAATAAAGGACCCACTAAAATATCGGGCAGCGTATCCGTGCCATGCATCCAATGAAATCTCCGTTATCCGTTCGCCACCACGGGCAGCCCAACTTCTACGTTTAAGCCGCCTTCGCTGGCGCGGGAAAGCTGCATATGGCCGTTGTACAAAGCGACAAGGTCGGTGACGATAGCCAGCCCCAAACCACTGCCAGAGCGCTGCTCATCCAGACGCTTTCCTCGCTGCACCGCCTGCTGGCACTGCGCGTCAGACATGCCGGGGCCATTATCACTCACGATAATAGTGAGCTGTTGTTCGTTAACCTGGACCTGCAGCTGAACATCGCTGTGCGCCCAGCGCAGCGCATTATCCATTAAGTTACCTACCAGCTCCTGAATATCTTGCCCATCCATATGCACGTTCACGTCACGCTGCCATGTTTGGCGCAGCGTAATGCCGCGACGCTGGCCAAGCTTGGCCAGCCCGGTTAGCAGCGGCGCTAACGTGGCATGCAGATCAATGGGGGCAAAGCGAGCGCCCTCGCCCGCCGCCGATGCACGCGCTAAATGATGGCGTACCGCGCTGTCTAAGCGCGTTAACTCCACGTCCCAGGCAGCACGGCTGTCTTCCGGCAGCTGGCGAAGCTGTAGACGCATCACACTCAGCGGTGTTTTCAGCGCGTGGGCCAGATTACCGGCCGTGTGACGCCCGCGCTCAATTAAGCGTTGGTCCCGCGCCAGCACCGCATTCATTGAGGCGGCCAGGGTCGCCAGCTCGTCGGGCAAGCGGGTGTCCAGCTGCTCTGCATGCCCCTGCTCTACCTCATGCAGGTTGGCACGCATACGCCGCAGCGGCGCTAACCCCCAGCGAACTTGCAGCGCCAAAACGCCTAATAGCAAAATGCCTAGGCCCGCCAAACCGCCCCAAAGAAGACGTTGGAATTCGCGAATATCCGCAGCTAATACATCGTCTCGCGCGGCAACGCTGATATGCAGGGGTCTTTCCAAAGGCGCTAAATAGATATCACGCTCAACAACGCGCAGCGATTGCCCGCGCGGGCCTGACAATGAGCGCGCGCTGAGAGTGTCATTGGCAATAACCGGCAGGCGTTGATCCCACAGCGAGCGGGAAGCCAACGTATGCTGGCCAGCATCGGTTATTTGCCAGTACCAGCCGGAGTAAACGTTATCAAACCGTGGGTCACCCAGCGCCCGATCGTGGACAAGCTGCTGGGTGGTGCGGTCATAGGTGACGCCGGCAATGATCACATTGAGCGTGGCCTCCAGGCGCTCATCAAAGGCCTGGGTCGCTGATAAATGGTAATGATGAGAAAGCAGCGTACCGGCAACAGGAAGGGCCAGCCCCACCATCAGCAGCACCGCCAATAGTAGCCGCACGCCGATGGAACGCCCGGCCCAACGCTTTTTCCATTGATTACGCCACGCAGAACGGGGGTGACTCATTCGCTGGCGGGCTCTTCTTCCAAGAGCCGATACCCCTGCCCCCGCAGCGTGGCAATGCGCCAGCTGCCCAACTTACGGCGCAGGCGGCTGACCTGCACGTCGATCACGTTAGAGTCCGGCTCATGGTCACGGTCGTATACGTGCTCTGAAAGCTCGGTACGACTCACCACGCGCGGTGCGGCATGCATTAAGTAGCCGAGCAGGCGCGTCTCTTGGGCGGTTAATCCCACCGGACGCCCCGCCAATGCGACGTGCTGCGTATGCGTATCTAAGCTGAGCTCGCCGGCTTTCAATATCGGGTGTGCATGCCCGTGGCTGCGGCGAACCAGGGCGCGCAGGCGAAAAAGCACTTCCGCCGGTTCAAAAGGCTTAGTGACATAGTCATCGGCACCTGCGGTAAAGCCTGCCGCTTTATCGGCCCAGCGCTCACGGGCGGTAAGAATGAGCACGGGCAGGTCAATACCATCTTCGCGCCAAGCCGCTAGCCAGCGAGTACCGTCACCGTCGGGCAAGCCTACATCCAAAATGAGCGTGTCATAAGCTTCCGTGCGCACCAAGAAATCGGCATCTTGGCCCGTGGCCGCATGCTCTACAAGCCAGTCGCCGTCGCGCAGCGCCTGACTTAGCTCGCGGGCGAGCGCGTGGTCGTCTTCTACCAGCAAACACTTCATGACTGACTACCCTTTTCTTATATAAAAAAGCTAACGGCGCATATCGTTAATGCGCACACCTTCAATAGACATTAGCTCACCGCTTTGGCCGTCAAATTCAAATTCAACGATCTGGCCTTGGGGTCCGAGCAGCTTAATTTCATACTCTACAAACCCGCGCTCACGCTCCACCTCAACTTCGAGCACCTCACCAATATAGTGAGCTTCAAGCCAATCTAAAATAGTGTCCAGCGGCACCACTTCACCACGATTCACCTCGCCATGCAGAGATTCCCAGGGCTGATCGCCCACTGCACTACTGACCAGTAATAGCGCTAAGGCTAAACTGGCAACACTGCGGCAAGCGCTTTTTTGGAAGCGGCCTAGTGGCGTTATAAGGTGACGTACGACATTACTCATAGTGCCAGAATGCCTAAGACAACATGAACGTTAGATGAACGGTTTTGTCAGCTTAAGGAAAGTATCCCAGTGGTATAAATTCCCTGTCGCATTGGCTGAGTGCCATTGATTCACGTAAATGATTCGTCACGTAAAGAAGGAATTTGCTATGAACACCATGAAAAAAATGCTGCTGATCCCGACCTCTGCCCTACTACTTGCCGCTGCGGCTGGCAGTGCTCAGGCTGATTCACTGCCAATGGATCGTATTGATGACGTATTGACCCACGCAAGCGACTACGGTTTCACCCATTACGAAGAAATTAGCATTAAAAACCGTGGCCGTGTGGAAGTAGAAGGCTGGTTGGACGATGAGTGGTATGCCGATATTGATTTCTCACTAGATGACGGCGAAACGCTGCAAGAGCAACGCGAGCGCCTAGTCACCGGTGCCTGGGGTATGAGCGAAGACGATATTCGCCAAGCGCTGAATGTTGCCAGCCAGGAAGGCATGGTGGAGTTTGAAGACCTCGACATGGATAAAAGCGGCATGATCGATGTTGAAGGCCGTGACGAAAATGGCCGTGAGCTGGAAATCAGCGTACGCCAAGGCGCTGATCAAGTCAGCGAGATTGATCGCGACTAATCTATCGCATCATCTCTACTAGCGGTGTTTTAAGCCGCCCTGCGGGCTCCCTTCAAGGGAGCCCGCTGCGTTATAGCCCCAGCAATAGCCAAGCGTCATAATGGCCTCAGCAGGAAGCGAATATAGCCGCAGACTGAGGAGAACGCCGTGCAAAATGACGACATTGATGGCCAAGCCCCCGGCGACACGCTACCCACCGCGGCGCTGCGTGATTTAGCCTGGCTAGCCGCCACGCCGGACCTTATTGAGATGGCGCCACCGATTCCCTGCGCAGGCCGCCCGACGCTTAAAGAACTAGGGCTGGAAAACTCGCTGTTGCCCTGGCTGCGTCAACTCCCAACACCTTCGCTAACAGCTTTAACGGGGTCGCGGGCCAATCGCATGGGGCATTATCACGAACGCCTTTGGCACACGTTGCTCGATCACTCCCCCAACACACGCATGCTAGCGCACAACGTACGCATTACGCGTCAGCGCATTACGCTGGGTGAGCTGGATATGCTTTATCGCACTCGCGACAACCCGGCACCGATACATTTGGAGGTGGCGATTAAGTTCTATCTGGGTTTGCCGGAAGGGCCTGGGGAGTTGCGTAGCCAAAGCCGCTGGATTGGCCCTGGCGGAGCAGATAGCCTAGCGCTTAAGTGTGCCCATTTACAGCGCCACCAGTTGCCGCTTTCCACAACGCTACCTGCGTTGGCAACCCTGAATCATTGGCTGGCACCGCGTGACCTGGGCGCCTCTAAACTAACGCTGGGTGAGCAGTTAACGCAACGGCTAGCCATACCGGGCGTTCTGTACTACCCCTGGAAAACGCCCTGGCACACAGAGATGCCTCCACCAGAGGGCGCCACGCTGGATCACCGCCGTGGCCGCTGGTGCTATTGTCGCGACTGGCCTGCGTTTGTCGCCAGCTCAGCTGCAGTACCCACGATAGCCTGGCTGGAAAAACCGCACTGGCTGGCACCACCGCTACCCAGCGTTTTTCGCCCCATTGATGAAGTGCTGCCCGGCGTCATCGGTAGAGTACAAGCTTGGCGCTCACCCCAGCAGGTCATGCTGTATTACCAGAATGAACGGCGCTATGAGCGCGTTTTTTTGGTGCCTGACGACTGGCCGCACCAAGTGCCTTTACCGCCGCCAGCTCGCTTATAAGACCACAAGATTATCGCGGTGAATCAACTCGTGGGCTTCCACATAGCCAAGGATTGCTTCAATTTGATGGCTGGGCTGCCCCGCTAGCTGGTGCGCCTCATCAGCGCCGTAGTTCACTAAGCCTTTGGCCACTGACGCGCCCTGCTCGTCCACGCATATCACCATATCGCCACGCTTAAAGCTGCCCTGCACATTGCGCACCCCAACGGCTAATAGGCTAGAGCCTTTATCGCGCAGCACTTTCACCGCGCCGGCATCCAGCACCAGCGTGCCGCGCACCTGCAGCTGCCCCGCCAGCCAACGCTTACGCGCCGCGATCGGCACCTGATCAGGTCGCAGCAGCGTGCCCAGCGACTCACCCGCCATTATCCGATTGATAACGTCAGGCTGACGCCCGCTAGCAATCACCGTGACCGCTCCGGAGCGCGCCGCCAGCTGCGCCGCACGCACTTTAGTACTCATGCCACCACGCCCTAGCGCACCGCCGCTGCCTGCAACAGCCGCTAAACGAGGGTCGTCGGCGCGCCCTTCGGCTATCATCTGAGCATTCGGATTATGCCGCGGGTCGGCATCAAACAGACCTTCCTGATCGGTCAACAGCAGCAGCGCATCGGCTTCCAATAGATTTGCAACCAGCGCTCCGAGCGTATCGTTATCGCCAAAACGAATTTCATCGGTGACCACGGTATCGTTTTCATTGATCACCGGCACCACGCGCATTTCCACCAACGTGCGCAGCGCCGACAGCGCATTGAGGTAGCGCTTGCGGTTAGAAAGATCGTCGTGGGTGAGCAGCACCTGCGCCGTGAGCATATTGTGGCGCGCAAAATGCTGCTCATAGCACTGGGTGAGTCCGTTTTGACCCACCGCCGCAGCGGCCTGAAGCTCATGCACCGCGCTGGGCCGCACCTGCCAGCCAAGGCGCACCATGCCAGCAGCCACGGCGCCAGAGGAAACCAGCACCACCTCAACACCGCGCTGATGCAAGGCTGCTATTTGATCCACCCAGCTGCCGATGGCCGGTTCGTCCAGGCCGCGACCATCGTTAGTCAGTAGCGCACTGCCGATCTTTACCACGACTCGACGCGCCCGACTCAATGCGCTGCGTCCGAGAATTTGCTCGTTACTTTCCATCCGCCCCACCTTTATCAGACACAATAAGGGCCGCGCGAACGCAGCCCTTATTAGCTTACTATCTTACACCCTTAGCTAGGTCACGCTATTTTGCCAAGCTATGGGGCGTATTCAACTTCAACATCATAATCATCGTCGTCGAAATCTTCGTCGTCTTCATCGTCACGCTTACGCCGACGACCCAGACGCGCCTCAGTACGCGCGACCGATTCTTCTTCCATGCGACGGCGCATTTCTTGCTCACGAATCAGCGCTTCTTCATCTTCGTGCTCAAGGCGACGCTGTTCGGTCAGCCAGCGATACGCCGCCTGAACCAGCTTATCGGTGCCATCGCTACTGATGGCCGAGATACGGAACACCGGGCCTTCCCAGTTAAGTGCCTGAATAATCGCCTGGGCGCGCTCTTCGCGTTCGTCTTCCGGCAGCAGGTCAAACTTATTCAAGACCAGCCAGCGCGGACGCTCAGAAAGCGCTGGTGAGAACTGCCCCAGCTCGCGCACAATCGCCTTCGATGCCGCGACCGGATCAGACTCATCAAACGGCGCTACGTCGACGACGTGAAACAGCAGCCGCGTACGCGTCAGGTGCTTCAAGAAGCGCAGCCCTAAGCCGGCACCGTCAGAAGCCCCTTCGATCAGACCCGGCACATCGGCCATGACGAAGTGTTCGTGCATGCCCAGCTTCACCACGCCTAAATTGGGCACTAGCGTAGTGAACGGATAGTTAGCGACCTTGGGCTTGGCGGCAGACACGGAGCGAATCAGCGTGGACTTGCCCGCATTAGGCATACCCAGCAGACCCACATCGGCCATTACCTTCATTTCCAAACGCAGGTTACGGCGATCACCGTCGGTACCGGTAGTGGTACGACGCGGCGCGCGGTTGGTCGAAGACTTAAAGTGGATGTTACCCAATCCACGCCGACCGCCTTCACCAACCAAGACCACCTGGCCGATCTCGGTCACATCCGCGATGACTTCCAAGGTATCTTCGTCAATCACCGTGGTGCCGACCGGCACTTTTACGTGCAGGTCTTCGCCGGCCTTGCCGCTCATTTGACGGCCCATGCCGCCCTGGCCGTTTTGCGCTTTATAAAAACGCTGGAATTTGAAGTCGATCAAGGTGTTAAGCGCATCGTCACCAATCAGGTAAACGCTACCACCGTGGCCGCCATCGCCCCCATCGGGGCCGCCCCTGGGCACATATTTTTCGCGGCGAAAGCTCAGACAGCCATTGCCGCCTTTGCCCGCCTCAACAATAATCGAGGCTTCATCGACGAACTGCATTGGATTCTCCCGGCCGCTTCCGCCGCCCTAATATGCAATACTTTTTTTCACCGGCGCTTTTATCCACCATCGGGGTAGCAAAGCGTATGCGAAAAGAGTTTTAACCGACAAAAAAGCCCCGCCATAGCGGGGCTTTTTTACGCAGCATCTATCTAGCGCTGCGTTTTTCGCTTATGCAGAAACGATGCTAACGAACTTACGGTTTTTGGGACCTTTGGTCTCAAATTTCACAAAACCGTCGCTCAGCGCGAACAGCGTGTGATCGCGGCCTAGGCCAACGCCTGTGCCAGCGTGGAAGCGCGTACCGCGCTGACGCACGATGATGTTACCCGCAGTCGCCGATTGGCCACCGAACAGTTTCACACCTAAGCGTTTAGACTCGGAATCGCGACCGTTACGCGTGGAGCCAGCTGCCTTCTTATGAGCCATTGCAAAAACCTCCTAAAGGGACAAACCGCTTACGCGGAAATTCCGGTAATTTTGACTTCAGTGAACCACTGACGGTGGCCCTGACGCTTCATGCTGTGCTTACGGCGACGGAACTTGATGATCGTCACTTTATCGCCACGGCCGTGGGAAACCACTTCAGCAGAGACTTTAGCGCCGCCAATCATTGGCGCGCCAATGTTGAAGTCATCGCCGTCTGCAACCATCAGCACTTCATCAAACTCAATCGTTTCGCCGGTAGCGACTTCGATTTTTTCGAGCTTGAGGGTCTGACCTTCTTGAACGCGGTACTGTTTGCCACCGCTTTTAATAATTGCGTACATGTCACTCTCCGGACTTGTCGTTAATGCCAATTACGCCCCGCGTAACCAGCGCTCATCGCCTTCCGCTCTTATCGACCTGCTGCGAGTGGCGCCCCTTCTGGAGCCATCTGACAGGGAGCATGATGAGTGGGTCGCGGATTATAACGACTATCTCCTCTTACCACAAGACTACCTGTACTCGTCAATGGTTGGGAGAAGCCATCACGGCTGAGCGCGCCTTGACGCCCAACAGGCAGCGCCATAGCATGAGCCCAACGCATCACCCTAACGAATGACATAACTACGGGCGGCACTTACCGCCTCCACTTGCCGCGATGAACGGATCCAATGACCGCTAACGTCTCCTCAGCCCAACCCGTCAGCCCAACGCCTTCACCGCTGCACGCCGTGGTGGCCGATGACTTCGCAGCCGTCAATCGGACAATTATTGAGCAGCTCACGTCTAAAGTGCCGCTGGTCGAAACCATCGGCCAGTACATCATTGAAAGTGGCGGTAAGCGCCTGCGCCCTCTATTGGCGCTTTTAGCCGCGCGCGCGCTCAACTACACCGGCGAAAAACACATCCCGTTGGCAACGCTGATTGAGTTTATGCATACCTCGACGCTGCTGCATGATGACGTGGTTGATGAATCACACATGCGCCGGGGCAAGAAAACCGCTAACGATGCCTGGGGCAATGCGCCGTCGGTGTTGGTGGGTGACTTTCTCTATGCTCGCTCCTTTCAGATGATGGTCGACGTGGGCTCCATGCGCATCATGTCGATTCTCTCCGGCGCCACCTGCATCATCGCCGAAGGAGAAGTGCTGCAGCTCACCAACATTGGCAATCCCAGCATTTCTGAGGCGGACTACTTCGAGACCATTTTGGGTAAAACCGCCATGCTGTTTGAGGCGGCTTCCCACAGTGGTGCCGTGCTGGCCCAAGCTACTCCCGAACAAGAGCACGCGCTTCAGTATTATGGCCGCTATCTAGGCCTCGCGTTTCAGCTGATTGATGACCTGCTGGATTATCAGGGCGACGCTGACGCCATGGGCAAGAACGTTGGCGACGACCTGGCCGAAGGCAAGCCGACGCTGCCGCTGATTCACGCCATGGAGCAAGGCACCCCAGAGCAGGCCAAACTCATTCGCCAGGTGATTCGCCAAGGCGGGCTTGAGCAGCTAGACGCCGTACTGGAAATTGTTCATGCCACCGGCGCACTCGACTACACCCGCCAGCGCGCCGAAGAAATGGCCGACAAAGCCCTTGAGCAACTGGACGCTCTACCGCCCAGTGCTTATCGCGACAGCATGGCGCAGCTAGCCCGTTTAGCCGTTGATCGTAAAGCATAAAAACTGCTCGATCACGCTATCAAGGGCTTGAAAAAATGACCTTGAATAAGTATTATCCACTCCCGCTGTTGAGCAGTGCTCGGCAGCTTTCGGAATATAGCTCAGCTTGGTAGAGCGCTGCCTTCGGGAGGCAGAGGTCGTAGGTTCGAATCCTGCTATTCCGACCATAGAATTACTAGAAACGGCCATTTCGCTTATCAAGCGATGGCCGTTTTTTTTGGATAATCGTTGGGCCTCCAGACATAACGGCTAGCCTTTAGGCCTTGATGCCGGGCTCACCCCAGGTGATAACTAGCCTGCTAATAAACATGTTAAGATTGTAGCCTTCGCTCTAAACACTTCTCCCTCTCTCTTGATGTGGAAACCGACTATTAGCTCATTAACGCATATTAAAGCCGTGCTGCTGTTTGCCAGCACCATGACGGTGATGTCGGGCGCAATCATTGCGCCGGCGCTACCGGGTATCAGCCGGCATTTTCCTGACCAGCCTCAGGTGTTGATCCAGCTAATTCTGACTATTCCTGCGCTGATGATTACACTGTTTAGCCCGCTCATGGGCTATCTGGCCGATCGGTTTGGGCGCAAGAAACTGCTGCTGATGATGCTGTTTATCTATGGTTTTGCAGGGGTGGCGGGCTTTTTTATCGATCGCGTGGATTTACTATTAAGCTCACGGGCCTTAATGGGCATAGCGGTGGCAGGCATTCTCAGTATCAGCACCACGCTGGTGGGCGATTATTTCGATGGCCACGAGCGCATGCGCTTTCTGGGGCTGCAAAGTAGCTGTATGGCGCTGGGCGGAGTAGTTTTCATTAATCTGGGGGGAATACTTTCCGATTGGAGCTGGCGCGGACCGTTTTTACTTTATCTAACCGGCGTTCTGCTGCTGCCGTACGCATTGGCAGTACTTCAGGAGCCCAAAAACACTGGCATCACCAGCAGTGGCGTAAGCGATGCGCCTGTTACCGTGGATTATTGGCGTACCGGGCTGGCTTATTTTATCGCCATGATAAGTATGATGATGTTTTACATGTTTCCCGCGCAACTTCCCTTTTTGCTTTCTCAGTCAGGCGAAATCAGCGGTTTGCTGATCGGTATTGCGCTTTCCATGGCCGCTCTTACGGCCAGTATCGTTGCCTTTGGTTATGGTTACTACAAGCCCTTCCTATCGGTCATGACGATTTATATCTTAGGTTTCTTGCTGGCAGCCGCCGGATTTTTGGTGGTGGGATTAACCACAAGCTATGCCATGGCGATCGTCGGTGCGGCTATTTCCGGCCTGGGGCTGGGCGCTTTTATGCCCAACACCACCACCTGGCTAATGCGCATTACGCCTCAACGGGTGCGCGGCCGAGTGTTTGGCGGCTTTACCTCGACCTTCTTTTTCGGGCAGTTTGTGTCGCCGGTCGTGGTCGCCCCCGCGTTGATTTGGCTCGACTCCTTGCGCAATGTTTACACCGCCATGGCGGTGCTTTGCTGCCTATTAGCAGCCGCGCTGCTGATACTGAGCAACACCTATTTACGCGCCGACAGCCAGCTTTAGGCTGCGGCGCTTTAGCCCACGTTACGCTGGCGGATGAACCAGCCCCACCACGCTAACCAGCAGTAATACCCCACCCAGAATGCGAAAGAATAGGCCCGTATCCGCTTTAAGCATATAGCGGTGGGCCTTCTCGCCCAGAAGATGGCCAAGAAAAGCGCAGGGCAGCAGCCACAGCTGATGGATTAGCTGAAGGTCTACGCCTGCAATCAGGAACGAGACCATCTTGATGACTACCAGGATAAACCACAGCACAAACATGGTATCCCGCAGCTGCTCTTTGGCCACATGCGTGGCGAACACCGCCACAATCAGCGGTGCACCAATCAACGAGGTGCCGCTGACGTACCCACCGAGCGCCAGCAGTACGTAATCAACGTATTTATTTTTACTCTTGAACGGTCTGTTGAGTACGTAGCCAATGGCATAAATGAAAACAATGCCAAAAATAATACTGGTCATGACCTGAGCGGGCAGCGTCAGCAGCCCTATCACGCCAATAAGCTTAGGGATGATCATGATTTTCAAGGCTTTGAAAAGATAGCCCCAGTCAATATTGCTCTCTGCAATTGGAGCCCCCAGCCCTTCTTTTTGCAGTTGGCGATGCCCGCTCCATGCAATCCAGCTGGAAAAAATCATCAGATGAATAGCGATAATCGGCAGAAAGACGAGTGGCTCGTTCACCACTAACAGCAAAAATGGTAGCGCCAGCACCGCACCGCCAAAACCCAGGCTGGTTCTCACAAAGCCGCTCCAGGCGAAAATCAACCCGATAAGAAGATACTGGTACCAGAATAAATCGGTCATTGGCTCGCTTACTGGTCTTTATAAGTGAAAGTAATCGCCCAGCGCACGCAAAAAGAGTGGCTTTCCAGCGTTGTCCAAGAGGCCTTGCGTGTACCTTCTCAGGTCATAAAGCAGTTCAATCCTCAGCCCTTTAAAGATTAAAGAAAACAAAACAAAAATAACAACTCTTATCGTCACATCCTTTGCTATCTTGAAAATGTATGAGGGCGTCAATACGACCAACCACGAATACGGCTTATTTCAACGGACGACAGGTCGCTGCCCACCAGTGCCGACTTGCTGAAGGGCACCTTAGTAAGTGCTCGATAAAAGGAGTAGACCATGCCAGAGACCACTATTGGATCGTTTCGCGAGTCAATCGACCGCGTGTCATGGGGAAGCGTCATTGCTGGTGTTGTGACCGTCCTCGCCCTTTCTGCTCTGCTGTCACTTCTTGGGACGGCGATCGGCTCTAGCGTGATTGACCCGATGTCCGACAACCCCTTTGATGGGCTGGGTACTGCCTTTGGCATTTCTTCTGCCATTTTCTTGATTGTAAGCTTTGCCGCAGGTGGTTTTGTGGCTGGCCGCTTGGCCAATAGTAACGGCTTCATACACGGATTTTTGAGCTGGGCAACCGCAACCATTCTGTCTTTAGCGCTGATTGGCTTCGCTGCTGGTCAAGTAGCATCGAGTGGTGCTAGCGCTATTGGCTCGATTTTATCAGGCGCCGGGCAGGTGACGGGGAGCGTTGCGCAAGGCATCGGCAGTGCAACATCGTCACTTGGCGAACAGCTGAGCGAGAATTTCGACTTCGACCCAGGCACTGACTCACCGTTGGATGACCAGAACATTCGTAATCAGGTTAACCAGATACTGCGCGACACCGGCGCTGAGTCACTGCAGCCAGAGCACCTACGTAACCAAGCGCAAGATGCCGTCGGCGATATTCAAACAGCCGTTAGAAGCCTTGCCAATAACCCTATGGAGTACGAAGCCATCCTCAATGAGCTGCTTGAAAAAGAGCGCGCTCGGCTTGAAAACATCCAGCAGGACGTAGATCGCGATGCACTGGTCAATGCCCTAACAAGCAACACGGATATGACCGAGCCCGAAGCTGAAAACTTCGTCGATGAGTCCATGGCGCGTCTTGATTCAGGTATTAATGAGCTTGAGCGTCAAATCGACCGCTTAGAATCCCGCATTCAGCAGGCTCAAGAAGAACTTGCGCAGGCAGAGCAATCGCTGCGTGAAACTGCCGAAAACGCCACCGAGAGTATCCGCAACTCTGCTCTGATGATCTTCATTGCCATGATTATCGCGGCACTGATCAGCAGCGCTGCCGGTTTTGCGGGTAGCAAAACGCAAACTAAGCGCCGCATCGCTTAAGCTAAGCAAAACGCCCGGCGATTGGGGTTAACTCCAATCGCCGGGCGCTTCAATGTCATCCCGCCTGCTGGCTAGTGCTTAGTCGTTCAATACGAGTGTTTGGAAAGCTTTATAGGCCGCCACTACCGTTGCCATTTGGGCGGTATGCGCTTGCACAAATGCATCGCCGGTTACGGTCTCGTCAGGATATTCGGTAATCAGCATTAATGGTGTTAGCTGATCAGCATCTTCCGACATGAGATAAGGAAAGCCATTCAGCACCGGAAACGTGAGCGCGCCCGCATGGGTTTCAAACAGCGCGATTTGCGTAGCATTAAGCTCGACAAGCCCCGGCACTTGCGCAAGCGCCTGAGTAACGGCTTCGACTAATTGCATCGCCGCCATTTCCCACCCTGGCTGGTGGCGAAGAATCAAAAAGAATCCCTTAGGAATCGTCCACATTTCAAAGCCACGGGGCACGTAGCCCGTTAATGGTCGCGTCCATTCATGAGCAGGATAGCCATGCAGATTAACATGCAGCCCGGCACCGCTGGCCGCAAAAGCCTGTTCGCGAATAGCGTGTTCGAAAGGTTGGCCTAGCGGCTGACTCTGCAGATCATTACCAAAAGCGGTATAGCGCGCGGCATGATGCATATGACGCGGCTGCGTGGCGATGAGCCGATTCTGCAGAGCGTAGCCGTCGGGATTCTCTAAAGGAGAAATAACAAAGTGTGCCTGCGGTTGCGCGCCAAGCTGCTCAGCCGCACGCAATGCCCCGACAACACCCGATGTTTCGTTGGCATGCTGCCCAGCACTGATCATCACAGCACGGTCACTGCCGACGACATAGCGCGCTTCTACCGCTCTGCCCGCACGAGTACTTGCATACAGCGCTTGGCCGCTCAGCGCGACCAACGTCTGCTTGACCTGCTCTGTGCCAATAGCCTGCGAAGCAGTATCTAGCGCCACGGCGGCACGTGGCGACGGCGATGAGTCCAAGGGCCGTAAGCTCACTCGCAAGTAGGCAGTTTCACCCTGGGTCGACACTTCCGGCACAATCTGGCCCGGTTGAATCGAACGATCTCCCAATGCTAAGCCCGCCTGGCGCTGAAAATACTCCAGAGTAGAAAAATACAGCTCTTCGTGGAGCGCTTCGCTGAGGCTAATATGCTCATCGTCCCACGCCAAGCGGCGGTCGCTGCTGGGCAAATGCACCGTGAAATTGAGTTCTTCGAAGTACGGCGATGCGTTCTGCCACCGCGCTGACGCTAGCGTCGACATCGCCGCCTGATAGAGCGCTTCGTAGTCTGTCTCAATCACCGATTCACTCATTTCGCCCTCAGGCGAGGTTAGCCGCAGCCAACCGCAGGGTGAATACTGGTCCTCGCCAACATGATCTTGATGATACCGGTTGGGCGCGGCGACACGATACGTTTCCTGATTACCTGAGCTGCGTTCCACCTTAACGCTGTAGTGGGTCGCCGATGTCTCAACGCCCTCCCAGCGTAACGTAACGTCTTTTGGAAGCAGTGCGGCAAGCGGATAAGCTTCTAGAAGAAACCGACGCGACGAAGGCTCCAACACCGGATACTCAATCACCAGTGACGTCAGTGACACCCAACTAAGCTCTTCCAAAAAGAAATGCACTAGCGGCTTGTAGGCACTGCGTAGGCAAGCGCTGACCCCGGCCGCTTTGAAAGCAGCCTGCGTACGTTGACGCTCGGCTTCGTCATCAAACACCCAGGCCTCTAGGCGATATCCTTGATAGGCGGGCGTGGCGTATGTTTCCAGCAAGGCACGCGTGGTGCGGGGAAAAGAGCGCTCAAGTAGCGTCGTTACCTGGGTGCTATTGGGCCTATTCATAACGAGGTACGTCCGGTGGGATCAAGCGCATCGCGCAGCCAGTCGCCGAGCAAGTTAAGCCCTAGCACGGTTAACAAAATAGCTAGGCCAGGAAACACGCTAACCCACCACGCCGTTTGCAGATAAGTGCGCCCTTCTGCCAACATGCCGCCCCAGCTAGGAATGACGGGGTCTACGCCTAGCCCTAAAAAGGTCAGGCTGCTTTCCAACAAAATGTTATTCGCCACGTTAAGGGTCATCAGCACGATGACGGGGCCAATCAAATTGGGCAGCAGATGTTGGAAGAGAATGCGGATATCTTTTACCCCGATCGCTTTGGCCGCCAGGATAAACTCGCGATCTCGTAGCGAAAGCACCGACCCCCGAACTAGGCGCGCGTACTGCACCCACTGGGAAATAATCAGCAAGATGATCATGTTGGTCAGGCCACCACCAATCACCGCAATAAAGGTAATCGCCAATAGAATGAAAGGCAGCGCGAGCTGTACATCGGCAAAGCGCATGACAATCATGTCTACAAATCCGCCGTAGTAGCCGGATATTAAGCCCATAATAATGCCGATAACTACCGCACCAAGTGCAGAGTACACCCCGACTTTCAGCGAGATTTCTCCGCCGATAATGACCCGAGCCAGTACATCCCGACCTAGCGGGTCCGTGCCGAAGGGAAAGCCAGCTTCTGTTAACGGCGGCGTTAAGCGATAGGCTAAATTTAACTCCGAGCCGCCGCCCGGAAACAACCAGCCAGAGAAAATAACCGCCAGGCCAATACCACCAAATAGCAGCACACCGAGAATAAACTCTAGGTTTTTAAAACGTTTTAATTTATCGGTTTTGAGAGCAGCCATCATGGTTATTCCTTACGTACCCTAGGGTCGACCAAGCCATAAGCGATATCAACGATCAGATTGATAGAGATGATCATTAACGAGAGCACCGTAATTACGCCCTGCAAGACGGGATAGTCACGCGACGACACCGCTTCGAAAGCTAGCGTGCCCAGCCCCGGCCAGTTAAAGACTCGCTCGACCACGACAATACCGCCCAGCAGCCCGCCAAACTGCAAACCGAAATAAGTAATCAGCGGGATAGAGCAGTTGCGTAGCGCATGCTTGTAGAGCACCACGTTATTAGAAAGCCCTTTGGCACGCGCCACCATAATGTATTGCGACCGCAGCGTATCCAGCATGGTCGTTCGCACTAGGCGTACGTTAGTAGCGGTCAGAATGATCGCCATTGTGGCAGCAGGCATAATAAAGCTAGCGATTCCCTCCATACCACTGGGCGGCAATAGATTGAAGGTAATCGAGAAGAGCAGCACAAGCATGATAGCTAGCCAAAAGTTAGGAAAAGAGAGCCCTATCAGGGAAAAAATCCTAATCATTTGATCCGGCCACTTGCCTCGCGATACTGCCGCTTTAATGCCTAACGGAATAGAGATCACAATAGACAACAGCAGTGAAACGAAGGCTAACGCGAGGGTCGCAGGTAAGGCACGCCCAATGAGGTCACTTACCGGGGTGCCACCCATAAAGCTGCGGCCAAAATCGCCCACTAATAAGCCACGCAAGAACTCCAGATACTGCGCCAGGAATGATTGATTCAAGCCTAACGCTTCACGAATTTTTACCAGATCTGCCTCGGTAATACTGCCCGCGCCCTGCGCTAGCATCACTGCTGGGTCGCCGGTAAGCCGAATCGCAAAAGACACGATTAGCGTAACGGCAATCACCACGAAAATAGCCTGCAGTATTCGATATAAAAGAAACTTTGCCACTATGACCTCTTTGCTCTTAAGCGCGTATCGCCGTTAGATGAAGTGCCTGCTGTCACGTATCCGGCCGCTCTTTCAAGCGGCCAGGTTGCATCACGTTTCAGTCAGCGACATCGACATCGGTCAGGCGCATACGGTTATCCGGAGCAGGCTCAAAGTTCTCGACGCGATCGTTCACACCGTACAAGGCATTAATACTGTAAAGCGGCATTTCCAGCGCGCGATCTTGGGTATAGCGTGCAATCGCCTGAAGCAGGTCTTCACGCTCATCCTTGTCTGAAATACTGCGCTGTGCTTCTAGCATTTCATCTAATTCAGGGTCGCTGTCGTAAGGATTCCAGCGCTCGCCGCTGTGGTACATCAGGTAGGCCGTATTATCGAAATCGAACGTCCAACCACCCCACTTTTGTTGGAACATCTCGCCCGTACGCCCTGCGGGAATAATGTCATTCAGCAGCACATTGGTTTCATAAGGCTGGATTGAGGCGGTCACGCCTACGGCCTGCAGATAGGAAGCGACGACTTGAGCCACCTCGCCAAAGGTCGCGTCGTTACCTCGCACATCAATCTGCACGGTAGCGCCAGGCTCGATGCCGGCATCATCCAACAGCTGGCGAGCCTGCTGTGGATCATAGGGCAGCGGTTCCATTTCAGGATCATGACCAAACGACTGAGCGCCCTGGAAGCTGGCAATCATCTCGCCTTCACCCGCTAAAATTGCGTCAATAATAGCCTGGCGGTCGACGGCCATGATTAATGCTTTACGCACGCGCTCATCGGCGGTAATACCTGACTGGGTGTTAAAACGAATCGCTTCCACGGTCGGTGAAGGTACGCTGACAATGCTCACACCGTCGTGATTTTGGATCGTATCAATCATACCGATTGGAATAGTCGGTGGGATGACGATATCAACACGCCCTGCCTGCAGCTCAGCAACAGCGGTGGAGGGTTCAGAAATAAAGCGATAGGTTACATTTTCCAGCTTCGGCGCCCCGCCCCAATGGTCGGCAAAGGCTTCCAGCTGGATATCCTCACGAGGATTGTACGCCACCACCTTGAAGGGCCCAGTGCCAACGGGATGAGTATTGAAATACTCGTCGTCATGCTCTTCCAGGTAAGCCGGAGGTACGATCATTGCACCGTAACCAGCAAGCTTGGTCAATAACACCGGATCCAGCTCATTGAGATGGAAGTCAACGGTGTAATCATCAATGATTTCTACGCTTTCAATCGCGGTGTAGTTAGAACGCTGCGGCCCTCGCGAACCTTCCTCGCCCAGTAAACGATCAAAAGTGAACTTTACCGCTTGGGCATTGAAGGGTTCGCCGTTATGGAAGGTGACGCCTTCGCGTAGCGTGAAACGAATACGGGTGCCGTCATCCAGCTCCTCCCACTCGGTAGCCAGGCCGGGCACCAGCTCCAAATCAGGCCCGCGATACGTTAAGCCATCGAAAATATTGGTGGCAACCGACGCCCAATTGACTAGAAAAGTATCGATAGGATCCCAGGTACCAGGGTCCTGGGGTGATGCGATAGTTAACGAACCCGCTTGTGCCGATGCTGAAAAGGCAACGCTTAAGGCCAGGCTCGCGATCACGCTATTGAGCACCGTTTTAGTTTTTAGCATGTTAGGTTTTTGCATGAGGTTCACTCCTGTTTTTTGTCACTAACCTTGCTAGAAAATAACGAGCAAGGTGTTTTTTTAGAGCACTATCTGCCGGGCGGTCGCTCAACAGGCAACTAAGATGCCAAACGCGCGTCAGTGTCGGTTTCCTGAGCAACGAAATGACCGGTGCTCACCTGCACTAACGGCACATGCTCAGGCTCATCACCGACCTTGCGAATGGGGCTGAGGATATCGCCTTGTAGCAACACTCGCTCTCGCCGATGGCCAGGGTCCGCCACTGGCACAGCGTTCAAGAGCTTGCGGGTGTAAGAGTGCTGAGGTGTATCGAATACCGCTTGACGCTCACCCAGCTCGACAACTTGGCCTAAGTGCAGCACTGCAACGCGATGGCTCATTTTTTCCACCACCGCCATGTCATGGCTAATGAATAGATAGGCCAAGCCTTCGTCTTGCTGCAACTCCATGAGCAGATGAATAATCTGCGCCTGAATTGACACATCTAGTGCAGACAGCGCTTCGTCCGCAATAATCAGCTTAGGCTTGGATGCCAGCGCACGCGCGATGCAGACTCGCTGCCGCTGGCCGCCCGAGAACTCGTGAGGATAGCGATCAGCCTGCTCTGCGCTTAGCCCAACGCGTTCCAACAGTTGATCAACCCGCTGGCGTATCGCTTTTGTACCGTGCAACAAACCATGGGTGCGGATCGGCTCAGCAATCGAAAAGCCCACCGTTTTGCGTGGATCTAAGGAGGCGAACGGGTCTTGGAAGATGTACTGCACCTCCTGGCGCAGGCGCATTTTTTCGGCGCGCGACATGTCTGCTACCGCCTGGCCGTTAAAGCGTATCGTGCCGCTGGTACTTTCTTGCAATTGCTGAATAGTGCGTCCGATAGTCGATTTTCCAGAGCCTGACTCACCGACTAGCGCCAAGGTTTCACCAGGGAAAATAGTGAAGCTGACATTTTCTACCGCATGCACTCGATGGCTAATGCCGCCAAAGAAACCCTTACGAATATCAAAGCGAGTCACTAGGTTTTCCACCTCTACCACCGGAGTGGCATCGGTTTTAGCGGTATCCTGCGTTTTGCTTTCACCCCGCGTAACCGCTGCATTCGCCTTAAATTCAACCAAAGGGTCCATTCGTGGCAGCGGCTCGCCTCGCATACTCCCCAGCGTTGGCACTGCGGCGAGCAAGGCTTGAGTGTAGGGATGCTGCGGATTGGCAAATATCTCCTCCACTGTGGCTTCCTCTACCTTCTCGCCATGGCGCATGACCACTACTTGATCGGCCATCTCTGCCACTACGCCCATGTCATGCGTAATAAAGATAACCGCCATCCCCAGCTCCTGCTGAAGGTCGCGCATGATGGTAAGAATCTGGGCCTGAATCGTCACGTCCAGTGCCGTGGTAGGCTCATCGGCTACCAGCACCTTGGGTCGGCAAGCTAACGCCATGGCGATCATTACCCGCTGGCGCATGCCGCCCGATAGCTGGTGAGGGTAGCGCTTCAGCAGTGCTTCTGCATCGGCCAAGCGCACCAACTTAAGCAATTTGACCGCCTCAGCTTGTGCCGTGGCCTTGGTATGTTTTTCATGCAGGACGAGTACTTCGGTAATTTGGTCACCGATAGTGTAAACCGGGTTCAGCGACGTCATCGGCTCTTGAAAGATCATGGCAATTTCCTTGCCACGTATCTTGCGCATCGCCTTATCGGAAAGCTGCGCGAGGTCTTGCGTTTGCCCACCCTCGGCATCGCGACAAAAATGTATCGAGCCTTGGGTAATCTCAGCGTTCATGTATTCAACTAAACGCATGATGGCAAGTGACGTCACCGACTTTCCTGAACCTGACTCACCGACGATGGCGGTTGTCTTGCCAGGATAAACATCAAAACTTAGATTATTAACAACGCAGTTAGAACCAAAATTCACGCTCAAGGAGCGAACCGATAGCGCGGGTGTCGTTATCACAAGATGCCATGCTCCCTGCTCGTGGGCAGCGCTGTCTTTTGATCAGCGTCAATGTAGGCTGCCCAGAGCGTTCGTAAACCATTAGTCGTATGTAGTAATTACTTCAAACTACTTATATTGTTAAACTTTTGTCAATTTATAATCGTATAACACCCGCGAATTCATCCCGCCGTTAACACCTGAAAATTTCAGTACACGCACAAAAAACTCCCATTTCGGGAGTTTGAAAGCTGCGTACCTATACGCTTTGCATGCACACGAAATTATCCCACCCGGTGCTGCTTGAGAACGGTAAGGCTGCGTTCTTCTTCATTTTGGGGCTGGGAAGGTGCCTGGCGGGTGCCGACCAGCACGTACCATTCCGCTTCGGAAAGGTACGTTTCGCACCAGCGCCCCAGGATAAAAGCACTCTCTTCGCGGGTGCGCTGGCCACTGCGGTAATCATGGGCTAACAGTAATAAATTCTGCCGGGCAGTGCGTGCGCGGGCATTACCACCGTGTACTTTTGCCAGCGGACAGCGTCGATCATACGCTGCGTTGGTCAACGCGTTGAGCCAACGTTCCAATTCATGTGCCTGAATGCCGCCATACACTGCCACGCTTAAGCTCCCTGCCCCGTTTAAAGGGCGTCAGCCTGCCCGATTTACTGGCCGCTGTCACTGGTTAAACTTTGTCCGTTGTTGAATATTAGTGAAGACCTTGTTCAAAACCTTGTAACACATTGACTACATTGACACCAATTGCATCCACCGCATAGCCCCCTTCCATCAGAAACACGCTAGGCAGGCCTGCCTCCGCGAGGCGTTTACCTAGCGCGACAAAATCGGCGCTCGCAAAGGTGAAGGCACTAATCGGATCGCCCTCAAAGATATCGACCCCCAATGACACAATTAGGCAATCGCATTCAGCGGCCTTAATCTGCGCCAATGCCGTTTCCAAGGTCGCCATCCAGGTAGCGACGCTGGTGCCTGGAGGCATGGGGTAATTGACGTTATAGCCTTTGCCATTACCTTCGCCTTGTTCATCAGCGTAGCCCAAGTAATAGGGAAAGGTGACCTCGGGATCGCCATGCAGCGATATAAACAGCACATCGTCACGGCTATAGAAGATCTGCTGGGTGCCGTTGCCGTGGTGAAAATCCACGTCCAGAATTGCAACGCGGCGCTTGCCTGCATCCAACGCTCGCTGGGCAGCAACCGCGGCATTATTGAAAAAGCAGTAGCCGCCGAACTGATCATAAGCGGCGTGGTGGCCGGGCGGTCGGCATAGTCCGAAGCTTGGTTCACCGGTTTGTAGAGTGTGCTCCACCGCGCCAAGTGCCACATCTTTACTCGCCATGGCGGCTTCAAAGGTGCCTTCAGAAATCGACGTTTCCGCCGCCAGAGCGTAGTAACCTAGCTGACCACTAATAGAGCGCGGAATGCGGTCACCACGCATGCTGCGCGCCGGCCAGATGTTGGGAATCGCCTCACCTTCGTGCCCTGCCGCTCCCCACTCTTTCCAACAGTTAGCTAAAAACGTGACGTAGTGCTCGTCATGCACCGCCAGTACCGGTGCCAGGCCATAATCGTTGGGCGTACAAATATCGCCAAGGCCAGATTGACGGATTTTTTTAAGCACCAGATCAAGGCGTTCAGGGCACTCAAATGGTGTGACCAACGCGCCATCATGTAACTCGGTACGCGCTTGGCGCAAACGGCTTTTTTCTGAGTAAAACGTCAGCATGCAGGTTCCTTAATCGGCATCTAATTGATACGGCCACTGTTTGGCCCAGCGGCGTTTCTGGCTCGCTGTTTGCTGCTTTAACTGGTATTCAGCACGGCTAGCGGCGGCGCGATCTTCAAACGGCTCGGCGCCTAATAGCGCAACGGGAGGGTTCGCCCGCGTGTAACGCGCCCCTTTACCAAGGCAATGCGCCTGATAACGCTTCGCTAGGTTATTGGTAATCCCGGTATAGGTGCCGCGCTGGCACTCAAGTAAGTACAGATACCATTGAGTACCGGCTTGCTGAGGCTCAACGATGCCACTATTCACCGCAACAAACCTTTAATTTACGCCCGCTACCACATAGGCACGGATCATTACGGCGCGGCTTTAAACGCGTTAGCGTGGGCGTGCCGTCCACATACCACCAGCGCTGTTCTTCGTGCGTAAAGCGAGACACTTCATCAAGCACATGCCAACGGCCATGCTCTCGCTTTCGTTCACAAAAAAAGGCGCGAAAATGTACGTAACCGACATTCGCAAGCGGCGGCTCGGCGGCCACGATAGTGAGCCCTTTCCACTCGGTATCGGGGTCAGGCGGCAGGCTGCTTGGCCGCGTTGAGGTGTGCCATGTCGCGAGTAAGTAGTCGCTAAGACCTAGCGCAAAGGCGGCATAGCGAGAACGCATCAGTGCTTCAGGTGTAGGCGCCACCTCACCGTGATGATAGCGACCACAGCAGCTATCCAGCGTTAAATCGCTACCACAGGGGCACGTTTTAGGGGTCGTTAAGGTCATAACAGGTGCTCTTTCACAACATCGCTCATAGCCTAACCGAAAGGTGCTATGCGCGTCGCCCGGCATGTATACGTTTTGTGTCGATATTTCCGCTGGGTTGGGTATATAGTGGTAACGCAAAATATTTAAACGACGGAGTACGAATAACGACCAATCATTCTTTCCAAAATTTTGGAGGTTCTCCCTATGAAGGTTTACAAACCGGAATGGCAGTGCACGTTTAGCGTAAACGAAGGCGCGGAAGAATCAGCCACTTGGAAAGAGAGAGTCGCATGGCGGCTCAGGGGTGTTGCGGATCGACTGGAAGGCGGCGGGCGCACGGTAAAAATTGACTACCGCGTGACGCCAATGGTTAGCCCCCAAGAAGTAGACACGTGTTTAGGTAAAGGCTTTGAAGTCACTCAGCGTCTGCTAACGCAGTTAGCCCAGCAGCAGGCGTGCGAAGACGTGATGCGTCATGCCAAAGCCGAGCTTTATGAGCAACACTCTCAGCACTGATGCGCTATAAACATCTTATTTAATGTGTGCTTGAAAACAATCCCACCCCTTTAACAGGGTGGGATTTTTGTTATCAGGCAGCGCGCTTGTTAAGCCGGCTGCTCCAGCGCTTTACCCATCTTAGCTAGAAAATCATCGCAGGCTTGCAGCTGTTCTATCTCGACATACTCATCGGGCTGGTGCGCCTGGGCGATGCTGCCAGGGCCGAGAATAATGGTTTGCAAGCCTTGGCCTTGAAACTGCCCGGCCTCGGTGGCGTAAGCCACTGCGTGGTTGCAGCAGGCAGCTGGCAAATGATCTTTGGCTAAACGTAGTACGTAGTCATTATCACGATCAGCCAGCCCCGGCACTGTCGGGCTAAGGGGCGTAGTGGTGATCTCAACGTGCTTGCCTTTCGCCTGTAGTTCAGCGGTTAACTGTGCACAAAATGCATCGAAACGCGCATAGACCGACTCAAACGTTTCGGTGGGCAGGTGGCGGATTTCCCAATCAAACTGACACTCTCGCGCCATAATATTGATCGCCGTACCGCCTTTAATTTTTCCTACATGCAGGCTGGTATGCGGCACGTTAAAGGCCTCATCCACACGTCCTTCTTCGACTAAGGCTGCCATTGTGTCTTCAATAACGGTTACTAGCCGCGCCGCCACATGAATCGCTGACGTACCCTGGTTGACCTGACTGCTGTGCGCTTCACGACCAATCACCGTGGTACGCAGGTTCGTTGCGCCCTTTTGCGCTACCACCGGCTGCATGCTGGTTGGCTCACCCACAATGACGTTGGCCGTTTGTGAGTAGTGTTCACAGAAGAAACGGATAAGGTCCGGCGCGCCGACACAGCCAATTTCTTCATCGTACGAGAAGCCTAGATAAATCGGCTGCTGCAACGGTGCTTTCACCCAGGTAGGCACCCTGGCCAACACGCAGGCAATAAAGCCTTTCATATCGCAAGTGCCACGCCCATACAAACGCCCATCGCCACCATCGCGCAGCGTAAACGGGTCACTCGACCACGGCTGTCCGGCCACCGGCACCACGTCAGTGTGCCCAGAAAGCATGACGCCACCCGGTGCATCAGGGCCAATTCTGGCGACTAGGTTAGCTTTGGTGCCACAAGGACTCATCACACGGTCAGCGCTAACGCCATGCCCAGCTAAGTAACCTTCAACGTACTCAATCAGCGCTAAATTAGATTCGCTAGAGGTGGTGTCAAAGGCGACCAGTTTTTCCAAAAGCGCGATGGTGTCAGACATGATCTTCTCTTTCTCAAGTGATATGGCGCTAACCCTACCACTCCCACCTTATGAAACCTACTCTGCTTACCTAATGCTGAATTTCATTTCGTATTCACCTCGCATTCATCAAAACGTCACCTACACTCTCTATTGTTCAGTGCATTCAAAAATCTTAAAAAACGTACTGCACTGCCTGATGAAATTCAGGCTCACAAGGAGCTGTTATGTCTCGTTTTACGTTGCACGCCCTCTCAGTAGGTATCGCAGCGGCAAGCCTTAGCTTGTCGGCTCACGCAGCGACCGAAATAACTTGGTGGCACTCCATGGGCGGCGAGCTGGGCGATCGTTTGAGCGCGCTGGCCGAGGACTTCAACGCCACCCAGGATGAGTACCGTGTCACGCCCTCCTACCGGGGCGAATACGAACAGACCATGGTCAACACCATTGCCGCCTTCCGCGCAGGCGAGCAGCCACACCTCGTACAGATTTATGAGGTGGGCACCGGCACCATGATGGCCGCCCAGGGCGCCATCTACCCGGTTTACGAGCTGATGGAAGAGCATGGCAACACCTTTGACGCGGACGACTATCTGCCCGTAGTGACGGGTTACTACACCGACACCAGCGGCAACATGCTGTCCATGCCGTTCAACTCGTCCACGCCGATTCTTTACTACAACAAAGCCATTTTTGAAGCCGCTGGCCTCGACCCGGAAATGCCACCGACCACTTGGCAAGAAATGGGCGAGATGGGTCAGCAGATCGTCGACGAGGGCGCAGCCTCCTGTGGCTTCACCATGGCCTATGCCGCCAACTGGGTGGGCCTTGAGAACTTCTCGGCGCTGCACAATCAGCCCATCGGCACCCAGGAAAACGGCTTCGGCGGACTGGATACCGAGTTCGTCTTCAACGGTGAGGTGCAAGCGCGCTTCTGGGATCAGTTGAAGGAGTGGTCGGATAGCGGCGTTTACAGCTACGCAGGCCCGGCGAATGGCCCGGATGCGGCGCCCTCGTTCTACTCAAGCGACTGCGCGATGTACATGAACTCGTCAGCGTCGCGGGCCGACGTGCTGGCCAACTCCGACTTCGACGTAGGCTTTGGCATGCTGCCTTACTATGATGACGTGGACGGCGCACCGCAGAACTCGATCATTGGCGGCGCGACCCTGTGGGTGCTTTCCGGCCACGAAGAAAGCGAGTACGCAGGCGTTGCCGAATTCCTTGAGTATCTCTCCTTACCCGAAGTTCAGGCCGAATGGCACCAGGGCACCGGCTACCTGCCGATTACCACCGCCGCTTATGAGCTGAGCCAGGAGCAGGGTTACTACGACGAGAACCCGGGCGCAGATATCGCCATCGAGCAGATCAACTTAAACGAGCCCACGGAAAACTCCAAGGGCCTGCGCTTTGGCAACTACCCACAGGTGCGCATGGTTCTGGACGAAGAGTTCCAGGCCGTACTGGCTGGCAACAAGAGCGGCCAGCAAGCCCTGGATGACGCGGCACGCCGCGGCAATCAGATCCTGCGCGACTTCGAGGCTGCCAATAACTAAGCCCTTCTCGTTACTTGTAAAAAGGCCCCGGCTTTTATAGCCGGGGTTTGTTATAGGAGCCATCCCATACGCCCTGATCACCGGAGCCTATGGGATGGCTTACTTCCTGGCAGCTGTCCACAGCGGCCAGCCGCACCAACGATAGTAAGACAGGATGTGCCATGCAGACCAAACGCTCCACCTATCAAAATCGGTGGCTCCCTTTTTTACTCTTGGCACCGCAATTAGTGATCACGCTGGTGTTTTTTATCTGGCCGGCAAGCCAGGCGGTCAAATCGAGTTTCGAGCGTACCGATGCGTTTGGCTTCAAGACGACGTTTATCGGCCTTGAGAACTATGCACGTATTCTGGCCGACCCCAGCTACCTGAATGCGCTCGGGCGCACCGCGATTTTTTCCCTCTCGGTGACGGTTCTTTCGATGAGTCTGGCGCTGTTACTCGCCGTTTGTGTCAACCGCGTACTGAAGAGCGCCAAGTTCTACACCACGCTGCTGGTCTGGCCTTACGCCGTCGCCCCGGTGGTTGCCGGGGTGCTGTGGTGGTTTCTGTTCAATCCCACCATCGGCCTTTTACCGCATCTGCTTGACTGGTTCGGCATCAGCTGGAACCACCGCGTTTCGGGCACTCAGGCGATGATTTTGATCACCATTGCAGCCGCCTGGAAGCAGATTTCCTACAACTTTCTGTTTTTCCTGGCCGGGCTGCAATCGGTGCCACAGTCGCTGATGGAGGCGGCAGCCATTGATGGCGCGGGGCCCTTCAAGCGCTTCTGGACCATCGTGCTGCCGCTTTTATCGCCCACTACCTTCTTTTTGCTGATCATCAACATCAACTATGTGATGTTCGACACCTTCGGGGTGATTGACGCCACCACTGCCGGCGGGCCAGGCCAGGCGACCATGACGCTGGTCTACAAGGTCTACACCGATGGTGTGGCGGGGCTGAATATTGGTTCCTCATCCGCGCAGTCGGTGCTGCTGATGGGCATTGTGATCATTTTGACGTTTATCCAGTTCCGATATGTGGAGCGTCGGGTCAACTACTAGCACGTTAAGGCTATTCACTTATTTGAGTATCGACATGGTTGAAAACAGACCCTTTCTGAACATTCTGACCCACCTGGTGCTGATCGCTGGCGTGCTGGTCGTGGCGTTTCCAGTCTACGTGGCGTTTATTGCCTCCACCCACGAATCCAGCGCCTTCGTGCGCGGCGTGTTGCCACTGCTTCCCGGCGACAATATGTGGGCCTCCTATAAACAGATGCTGGGCTCTGGCTGGCAGGTGGGCGGCACGCCGCCGGTGTGGCTGATGCTGGGCAACTCGCTGATCATGGCTCTGACCATTGCCATCGGCAAGATCAGTATTTCGATCCTCTCCGCCTTTGCGATTGTCTATTTCCGCTTTCCGTTTCGCATGCTGGCATTCTGGATCATTTTCATCACCCTAATGCTACCGGTCGAAGTTCGTATCATCCCCACCTATGCGGTCGTTGCCGACCTGGGCATGCTCAACTCCTACGCGGGGTTGACGCTGCCATTGATTGCCTCAGCTACCGCGACCTTTCTATTCCGCCAGTTCTTCATGACCGTGCCTGAAGAGCTGATGGAAGCGAGCCGGGTGGACGGCGCCGGGCCGATGAAGTTCTTTAAGGACATTCTGCTTCCGGTATCGATCACCAATATCGCCGCGCTTTTCGTAATCATGTTCATCTACGGCTGGGTGCAGTACCTGTGGCCACTGCTGGTCACCACCGACGAAGACTTCTACACCATAGTGCTGGGCATCAAGCGCCTGATGGCCTCATCCGACCGGGTGCCCGCTTGGAACCTCATCATGGCGACCGTGATGCTTGCCATGCTGCCACCAGTATTAGTGGTGCTGTTCATGCAAAAAATGTTTGTGAAAGGCCTGACCGAGACGGAGAAATAAGATGGCCAGTATTACCCTGGAAGGGCTTGAGAAAACCTACGCGGGCGATGTGCATGCGGTAAAGGGCATCGATCTGGCGATTGAAGACGGCGAATTTGTGGTGCTGGTAGGCCCTTCAGGCTGCGGAAAGTCGACGCTTTTGCGCATGGTCGCGGGGCTTGAAACGATTACCGAAGGCACGCTTAAAATCGGCGATCGCGTGGTCAATAAACTCGAACCCGCCGAACGCGATATTGCCATGGTGTTTCAGAACTATGCGCTTTATCCACATATGACGGTGTACAACAATCTCGCTTACGGATTAAAGAACCGTGGCTTCAAAAAGCCCGAGATCGAAGTGCGCGTGCGTAAAGCGGCCAAAATGCTCGAAATAGAGGAGTTCCTAGAACGCAAGCCGCGCAAGCTCTCCGGCGGCCAGCGCCAGCGCGTTGCGATGGGACGGGCGCTGGTCCGCGACCCCGCCGCGTTTTTGTTCGACGAGCCGCTGTCTAATCTGGATGCCAAACTGCGCGTGCAAATGCGTGTCGAAATTAAGCAGCTCCAACGGCGCTTGAAAACGACCAGCCTGTACGTCACCCACGACCAGCTAGAAGCCATGACGCTAGGTGATCGTTTAGTCGTTTTAAATGCCGGGCGGATTGAGCAAGTCGGCACGCCAATGGAAATTTATGCGAGACCAGCGACCCTATTCGTTGCGGGATTTATCGGCTCCCCCGCCATGAACATGCTGCCGGTGAACTATCTAATGGAAAAAGGTGCCAGCGGCCTGCTGGATGACTTGCCAGAAGGCACCGATATCGTCGGCATTCGTCCTGATGATATGCACTTAATACCCCCTGCCGCGCCCCACTTAATCGTCGAATCAACCCTTGCGCTATTTGAAGCCGCCGGTGCCGAAAGCCACCTGTACGTGACGCTTGCCGAAAGCGACCAGCCCATCGTCATTCGCGTTTCAGGCCAGCCGCCGGTCGCCGAAGGTGAAACACTGCGATTTTTTGTAACCCGCGACGCCCTGCATCCTTTCAACAGCACAACTGGGCAACGCATGGGGGATTAGTCCATAAGTTAACGCCGCAAGTAGTCTTAAGACTCGCTGGCAGCAAGGTCGATAATCCGCCCTTCAACCTGATAATCCACTTCGCCAATCGTCACCATGTAGTCACGCAGCATCTCCCAATCGGTGTTACCCACGATGGTGCTGCGTTCGTCATCATAGGCGGCCTTGAGCGCAGCATGGCTGTCGCCGCCGGCAGCGGTGAAGTTATTGGTGGCGATTGTGTAGGTACGCGCAGGGTCAACGTCCTGCAACTTGCCACTTTCAGTCACTTTCAGCCTCACCACGCGCCCACCAGCGGGTTCGCGGCTGTCATATTCCACTTGGGTGCCGCGCGATATCTGCAAGAAAGCGCCGCTTTCATCCGGCGCGCCCGCCAAGGCAATCTCGATGGTTTCAAGAAGCTCGGTGCCCGTCACGTCCATTAGCGTCAACCGATTGCCGAAGGGCTGCACTGCGATCAGCTCGCCGACGGTGATATCGCCCTCGGCAATCGGCTCGCGAATGCCACCGCCGTTTTGTAGCGCCAGCACGGTGTCCGGGTTCACCCGGCGGGCGGCCGCAAGCTGACCATCGGCAATCAGGTTACCCAGCGCGGTTTCATCGGCACGCACACTTTGTTCATCGCCATTGCCATGACGCGGGTTGGGAAGCGGTGTATTCAGGTGAGCGCCCACTTGGGTATCGCGTACTTCTTCGATTCGAGCGGTGTACGGCTCGAGCATCTCAAGTGCTTGAGCATCAGGCTCGAAATCCTCTGCCGCCAGCAGTTCACCACTGGCATCGAGCACCAAGCCGCCGTCATCGAAGGTGACTTGCATCACGCCCAGGTACTTGCCGTACTCGTTCGCCTGACCAATCACCGTGGGCGCTTTAGGCTCGCCCAGGTCGTTATCGGCCACCGTGACGGGCGATTCCAGATGCGTATGGCTGTGCCCACCGATGATCAAGTCCACCCCTTCCACGTGCTGGGCCAACAGCAGGTCATTGCCCACGCTTGGGTCGCTGTCGTAACCCAAATGAGTCAGCGCAATAATCTTGTTCACGCCTCGATCTTCAAAGCTTGTCACCATGTCCTCAGCAGCTTGTTGATAATCACTGATAGCGACTTGGCCGGGGCTTGAAATTGTCTCGCTATCTTGAGTACTTAGCCCAAAGATGCCGATTCGCTCACCGCGATGTTCGATAATAATACCGTCATAAAGCTTGCCCGCTTGCGCGTCTGCGCTAAGCGACTCGCCCAGCGAGTCAGCAAATTCATGTGCTGCGGAGAAATCTAGATTGGCGCCGAGAATAGGAAAGTCGGCACCCGCAAAAAACGCCGCTAGCGCCTGATGCCCTTCTTCCGGGTCACCCAAATCAAACTCATGATTACCGGGAACAAAAGCGTCGTAACCCATGAGATTCATAAACTCCAGCGCATCTTGGCCCTGAAACTCATTGAAATAGAGCGTGCCAGAAAAGATGTCACCAGCATCGAGTAATAGCCCTTCGCCATACTGCTCACGCGCGTGATTCAACGCGGTCACCAAATAGGGATACTGATCGGTCCGCCCGTGGAGATCGTTGGTATGAAAAATCGTCAGCGTGTAGCTATCGGCCAACACAGGGGAGGCGGTAATGAACAGTGCTGTCCCTAGCGCAAGACTATATCGATTAAAATGCATTTTAACGGCTCCTTTTATATCGAGTTTATAATATTAGCAAAAAAATGCCCCATCACTTAAATAACTTTTTGGACACACTAAAAACCGGTATGGAAGCATCCACACCGGTAAAGATCGAAACATGCGAGCTAACTAAGAGCAAAGAACTAAAATAACGCGACTGCTAAAAACATTCTGTTAATTAAAAGTGGTAGCGAGCGCCTAATGCGAAGTACATATCTTCTTCGTAATCGTTAACAGCATCTAGATTACGATCATTAAGCTCAAGGAACATATCGAAATTGCTAGACAGCTTGTACATTGACCCTAACGCCCAAGCGTTGCGATCACTGCTAGCACCGTCCACCTCGATGTTGTAGTAATCGGCAAAGAACTTCCATGAATCAATCGCGAAAGTAGCACCAACACCGATTTTATCGAAACCGCCGCCGTAGACATCATCATCGCCGCGGGTTTCATAACCAACACGAGCAGAGACACCATCGGTAATGGCAAACTCGCCTGTAGCACCATATCGCATGTCACCGTTACCGCCGCCACGCACAGTGTCTTCAACGTAGCCTAGCGCTAAACGAGCCGGCCCCGTTTCATAAACCACGCCACCTTGCGTTGCGATAGCGCTACCTTCACCGTTCTGTTCAACGTCGGTTAAGCCGCGTTCAGAAAAGTGTTTCGCAGACAGCAAAGCTTGAAAGCCATTGATTTTAGGTGATTTGTAGCCAACAGAGTCACCACGTGACTGCAAGCCACCGCCAGCGAATTCATAGCCACGCTCAACGTAAACGTCGAACGGTGCCATCACGTAGTTATCGTAGAAGCTATTGTAGCTACCGGCCATAAAGGTACCGAACTGCTTACTTTCTAAACCAAGGTAGCTGTTGCGGACTTCATCAAAACCAGGGCTGCTTCGCTCATCGGCTCTAAAGCGCCACTCAACGCGAGCAAAAGCGCGCAGATCGCGAGAGACCTGGTGGCCAGCGGTAATCCGTAGGCGTGAGCCAAAGTTACGGAACTCCTCACCGTTGTCTACACCGTTCTTAACACCACCGCCTTCAAAACCCATCGCGATACGACCATAGATCTCCAGATCAGTACCATCTTGATCATAAACGGTGGCTGCTTGTGCTGCAGTGGCTCCTAATAAGCTGCTAACGGCTAGGGCCAGAGTCATTTTTTTAAACATGCGTGTTCCCATTGAAGTAGTCAATACTTGAGCATTGCTAGTCACGGCGAAGAACAAATAACGCCTTAGCGCTGGGAACCTTAAAGCAGTTATATTTCATTAATTTTAACGTTTTAATTTTTCTGGACTTAATTTTATTTATAATGAAAAAATAAAAACGCCATAAAACGTTAACATATAGATGTTAACTAATATTCAGATTAACGTTATTTAAATACAAGCCCATTCCACATCTTTCTCGGCCTGACCACCCTGCATTCTTCGGGCTAATGCCCACGTATCATCGCTTATTCATCGGTTTAACTCAGCAGTGTCATTCTCCTCTCCCACACTGCGTATAAACGTGATGAAGTGATGAATCGCTCATGCGTCTCTGTATCGTTAGTGAAACATGGTCACCGGACATCAACGGCGTTGCCCATACGCTGAGCCGGCTAAGCTGTGAGCTCAATCGGCAAGGAGTGCCGGCTGGCACACCAATTTCGACCACTACTGCAAAGATTACGGCGTCACATGGCTGGCGTCGACGGCCCTGAACTTGAGACCGCCGAATCTCGATCAAGGGTTGACGTCGCCAAGAGCGCGATGGCCAACGCCCTAAAGCAACGCCCATGACACCCGATCAGCTCAATATTCGCGCGCTTAAAAGCGCATCCGTGATATTGAGATGGAAAAAGACATCCTAAAAAAGCTACCGCTCTCTTGATGTCTGACTCCCTGAACACTTTTCGCTAATCGAGAAACTCAAGACGAGCTATCCAGTGAAAAAGCTGTTTGGCGTACATAGCAGCTGCTTTAAATACTGGGTACAACGTTCAAAAAGGTCTGCATGTGTCGCAACGGCAAAGGAAATAGCCAAGGTCAAAGAGCTCTTTCGCGAGAGCGAAGGATCTGCGGGTACGCGCAGTATCGCCGAGATGGCGACAAAGCACAGGGTTAATTATAAATCGCAGGCTGTTTTTACTTGACCATTGAAAAGATATGCAATAGTAGAAGATTATGCGTTCCTCTATACGTAGTACTACGTATAGAGGAACGTAGTGCGTGCTGATAATCTCTAATGAATCAACATTGGATTGAAGCGCGTAACTAAAAACAAGTCACGCTATCAAATGACTAGATGATGCCGCCCATGAGCTCTGTGCTTAGTGATGAAGTTGAGAACCTAGTTTTTGAATATGCTCCTGTTGCCCTTGTGCTGACTGAGCGTAGATCAATAAAAATTTGTAATGCAGAATTTTGCGAGTTGTTTGGGTATGAAAAGGAGGAGCTTTTAGGAGAATTGATTTTGAAGCTTTATCCCTCCGTTGCCGACTTCAACAAGATTGGTGAGAAAAGTTATTCAGAATTGATGGAGTCTGCCTCTTATGTAGATGAGAGGTTTATGCAAACCAAGGGGGGCAAAATCTTTTGGGCTAGAGCTTCGGGTAGAACATTAACCCCACAAGATCCTTTCAAGCTGGCAGTTTGGAGCTTTTCTGAAGCTGAAGATTTCTCTGGGCCAAGTAAGATCCTATCAGCTAGGGAAAGAGAGGTTTCAGGATATATTGCTAACGGGATGACGTGTAAAGAAATAGCTAAAGAGCTTGGTATATCCTACAGGACAGTTGAAGCGCATAGATCTAAGGTTATGAAAAAGCTTGGCTGTCGAAATATGGCGGAGATGATATCAAAAATTATCAGGCTTCAATAATAATTTTAAGGAGGGGATATGATTAGTTCTTTTTCAAATTATGAAGATATTGTAAGCCATTTCTCTTGGCCGAGTTGTCGAGATTTTAACATCGCGGATGTTTGTTGTGATAAATGGGCTAACAAAGATAATTCACGAGTTGCGCTGATAGAGGTCGACGGCCAAGGGGGGAGTAAAGAGATAACCTACAAAGAGTTGCAGGAAAAGTCAAATAGGTTAGCAAATAGTTTGGCTGCAAAGGGGGTGGTGTCTGGAGATAGAATTGGCATTTACCTGCCACAGTGTTCTGAAACGGCCGTTTCTCATTTTGCTTGTTATAAATTAGGTGCTATTGCTGTTCCTTTGTTTAGCTTGTTTGGTCCAGATGCTGTTTTTCATAGAATGAATGATTGCTCCATGCGTGTGGTTATAACGGATGCTAGGGGAGGCGAGAATTTATTACCCATTATCAATGATCTTAATAGCATTGAGATAATTTATTCTATAGAACCCTGTAAGTCAGATATTAGTTCTATTGACTTTCATAAAGATATATCTCTGTTTGATGAGCATTTTTCAGCGAAGAAAACGTCAGCAGATGACCCGGCCATGATAATTTACACATCAGGTACTACAGGGAGCTCGAAAGGTGCTGTTCTTTCTCATAAGGTGCTGATTGGCCATATCCCCGGTGTTCAAATTTCACATGATGGGTTTCCACAAACCGGAGATGTGATGTGGACACCTGCGGACTGGGCATGGATTGGCGGCCTATTAGATGTCTTATTGCCATCGCTGTATTTTGGTGTCCCTGTAATTGCTAGGCGAATGTTAAAATTTAATGCTGAAGAAGCATTCTCTCTCATTGAAAATTTTGGGGTAAGAAATATATTTCTTCCCCCAACAGCACTTAAGATTATGCGGCAAGAGAAGAGCCCTAAGAATAAGTGGGACCTGAATGTTAGAAGTATTGCAAGTGGCGGAGAGTCACTAGGGGAAGAACTTCTTGACTGGGGGCGCAAAATTTTTGATGTAACAATAAATGAATTTTATGGGCAGACTGAATGCAATATTGTGGTTTCATCTAGCGCACAGATGGGCATTCATAAGCCAGGGCATATAGGTAAGTCTGTACCAGGTCATAAAGTTGCAGTTATAGATAACAAGGGAAATATTCTTAAAAGTGGTGAGTTAGGAAGTATAGCTATCAAATCCCCTGACCCTGTTATGTTTATTGGATACTGGAACAACCCCAAGGCCACTAAAGAAAAATTTATTGGCGATTGGTTGGTAACCGGTGATTTGGGTGTGCAAGATGAAGATGGCTTCTTTAAGTTTGTTGGAAGAGATGACGACGTCATAACTAGTGCGGGTTATCGAATTGGCCCCGCACCAATTGAAAATTGTTTACTTAAACACCCATCTGTACGACTTGCTGCTGTAGTAGGAAAGCCTGACGCACTGAGGACTGAAATAGTAAAGGCATTTATTGTGTTGGCGGAAGGGTATGAGCCAACCGAGGAACTTTCGGAAGAGCTTAAAAGTCATGTTAAAAAGCGTTTAGCAGCACATGAATATCCGCGTGAAATAACATTCATCGATGAGCTTCCGCAGACAGCTACTGGAAAAATTATACGTGGGAAGCTTAAAAGAATGTAACAAAAAATTATATGGAACTGCATTGCTTATCTAGTATTTACGAACAATTCCAACATAAATATCATTGCTCATGGCACTGATTTGAAGAGGACCAAAACGACGATGAATTTTAATCCACCTGGAGACTTTATTGCAACTTAAGAAAATTAATTAGCTCCTATCATGTTGAAAAACTACCCAAAAGACGATGTTTTATAACAACTGGAGATGGCCATGAAAAAAACAAATTTAATTAAAACGATCATTTCAACAGTTTTGCTGAGCTTATCGGCAACAGCAAATGCTCAAGATACATGGACTATGACATCGACTTGGCCAGAGAGCTTGGGGTTAATTGAGATCGATCGACACTGGGTCGAGACTGTAAATAAGCTTACGGATGGCGAGTTGTCTATTGAATTTCGTGCTGGCGGAACCCTTATGCCAAGCACAGAAGTCTTCGATGCCACAGAAACAGGAAGCATCGAAGCTTCTGGTGACTGGCCAGGTTATTGGGCAGGTACTGACTCGGCCTTTTCTCCGTTAGGCACTACAACCATGTTGTTCAATGGTGTTGACTACCTTAATTGGATAATGCAATGGGGCGGTTGGGAACTCTATCAAGAGGTTTATGGGGAATATAATATAGTCTATCTCCCTTATGGCATTGTTGGTAGCGAATCTGGCTTGATGGGAGGGGTTCCAATTACTAGTTTAAATGACATTGACGGAAAAAGGGTTCGCCTGGCTGGGCGAGATCAAGGAAGAGTCTTGAGTGGCCTGGGAGGTTCTCAAGTATCGCTGTCTGGCGCTGAGATTTATCAAGCTGTTGAGCGAGGCATTGTAGACGCAATGGAGTTTAATACTCCTGGAGTAGATTACGACGCTGGGTTTGCAGAGGTCGTTGAACATTGGACTGTTCCTGGCTGGCATCAAACAGGAAGTGTTCTGGGCGTAATGATCAATAAGGATGCCTGGGATAATCTTTCAGAGCAAACCCAAGATAAACTAAAAATTGCCGCTGAATCCACTATGGCTTGGTCGCTCTCGTGGCTTGAAAGAAAATCAACTGAAGGGGCTGAAAGTTTTCTTGAGGCAGGAGTTGAGATTCATAGGCTATCAGAGGAAGACTTAGAAACAATCCAAGAAATTACTAATCAAGTTATTATTCAAAGTGCATGTGAAAATCCAATGACAGCACAAGTGTATCACTCCATGGTCAGCTATCTAGAGCACTACTCCATCTGGCGCGACTTGACCGTGCCCTTCAACATGAGCCGCACCACAGATAACCTACCCTCCCTTGAAGAACTTGAAGCTTGTATAAACCAGTAATCAGATCGGGGCTTACGCGCCCCGGCCTCTTTCTGGCACCTCCAACACCCCGATACGTTTGATTCACTCGTTTCAGAGAGCCTTTTCATGAACACCATTGCCAGGGGTATAGATGCACTCAATGAGTGGTTCGGCCGCCTGATGGCCCCGCTGTTTGCTGTTATCACGCTGATCGAGGCCAGCAAGACCACCACTATGGTAATGCTGGTGGTGGGAAGACACTGCCTTTACCGGAGTATTTTCCATCGACGCTGCCTGGGGTGGAGATCGTTGGCCTTTACCGCGCGGCAATCCCTTTGTGGCTCTAATCACATTGGCCTGTGTGCTGATAGCCCTATTGCTAGCAATTATATTATTGCTGCTGGAAATGGTCTTTAAGTAATTTTTAGTTTTTACATTCAATATAATTTTTAGGAGTACTTATGATTACTTTACACCACTGTATGAGTGCTAGGTCATTTCGGATTTTATGGATGCTGGAAGAGCTGGGGATGGAGTATGATTTGGTTATGCATGACTTTCCCCCAAGACATTTAGAAAAAGATTACAAAAAAACAAACCCCTTGGGAACTGTTCCAGCATTCTATGATGATAACACCTTCATGACAGAGTCATCGGCAGTGTGCCAATACCTAGCCGACCGCTACTCTGCTAATAAAATGGGAGTTGGAGTAGCGGAACCAAGTTATGGCTGCTATTTAAATTTTCTTCATTTCGGAGAAGCTACACTTACTTTTCCGCAGACCCTTATCCTTAGATACAAGTACTTTGAATCGTTAGAAAGAAGAATAGAACAAGTGGCGAACGATTATGAACGCTGGTTTCTTTCAAGGCTTAAATTTATTAACGATAGACTATTGTCCGAAGATTATATTTGTTCCGGGAGGTTCACTGCTGCCGACGTATCCGTTGGTTACTCCCTAATGCTAGCCTCATATTTAGATATGGAAGAAAAGTTTGGAGATGGCATTAAAAAATACTGGGATAAGCTAAGGAGTAGAGAAGCTTATATGAGGTCATTAAAAATACAAGAGCGTGAAGCTAAAAGGCAATGTGTTTCTTTGACTGCTTCTCCTAGGGTTAGGTAAAATTTTCTCTTACCACAGGTAGGTGATGTTATATTTTACGATTTATTTACCCTGAGGTTTAGAATGAAAGATACGGTCATTGGATAATCTCCCCACCACCAGAGTAGCCAGGGCGTCGTCGATAGTCCTCTCTGATAACGGCCTGAAGCGCCACTCGTAGTAGCCACTTCGTGAGACATGAAGCAGGTTACACATTGTGCGCACAGGAAAGTCGTCACTGTTGTCAGCAATAAACCGCTACTTCACTCGGGCAGGCTTGCGTAGTACCGGGCGGCCTTTTTTAAGATATCTCGGTTCGGCGAAGCTGGGGCATTCCAATTAGCGCTTGAAGATTAGTGCCGGGCAGGGGGAGTAAAAAACGGAACTTCATGCTCATCGTCTTGATCAATTCTTCAGGACAAGGTCATCTAAATCTAAGTCCATCCCGCATTGTTCCCGGTCAGCCACCCTGTTTCTTCCGGACTAATGCCCGCGAGTCATCGCTTATTCATCGGTTTGACTCAGCAGTGTCATTCTCCTCCCCCACACTGCGTATAAACGTGATGAAGGGATGAATCGCTCATGCGGCTCTGTATCGTTAGTGAAACATGGTCACCGGACATCAACGGCGTCGCCCATACGCTGAGCCGGCTAAGCTGTGAGCTCAATCGGCAAGGAGTGCCGGTTGACGTTATTCGCCCACGCCCACGCGTGGCTGGAAATACCACGCGCATTAACCACGAGCTACAGGTTTCACGCGTTGCACTACCCGGCTATACCGATGTCCAGGTGGGCTTGGCAACACCGGCCGCGCTGCGACGATTTTGGCGAACACATCGTCCCGATGTGATCTATTTGGCCACTCAAGGCCCCCTAGGCTGGGCGGCGCGCCAAGCGGCAAAGCGGCTCAACATTCCCCTGGTAGCCGGTTGGCACACCAATTTCGACCACTACTGCAAAGATTACGGCGTCACATGGCTGGCGTCGACGGCCCTTCGCTATCTTCGCTACTTTCATAACGGCTGCGCCTCAACATTGGTGCCTACTCACGCACAGGCTGCTGCGTTAACGCACCAAGGCATTCGAGGCGTTCACGTGCTTTCACGGGGGTTAGACGGCGAGCGATTTTCACCTGCATACCGTGACACACAGTTACGAAAGCGCTGGGGCGTTAGCGAGCACCAGCCAGTCGCACTGTACGTTGGCCGACTAGCCGTAGAGAAAAATCTCACCTTATTGCAAGAAAGCTTTCACGCTATGCGTGAAGTGCGCCCCGACATGGCCCAGGTAATCGTGGGCGATGGCCCCGCTCGGGCACAATTACAAAGGGCTCTACCCGATGTGCATTTCACTGGCTTCATTAACCAGGAGGCCCTCGCTCGCCACTATGCTAGTGCCGACTTATTTATTTTTCCCTCGCTTTCAGAAACCTGGGGCAACGTGGTGGGGGAAGCCATGGCTAGCGGCTTGGCAGTGATGGCCTATGATCACGCCGCCAGCGCTGAGCTCATCAGCAGCGGCCGCAATGGCGTCACCGTCACCGCAGGAGATAGTGCTGCGTTTCGCCGGGCAGCGGTAGATCTGTGCCAGCATCCCGCTGACTACGCACGCCTAGGCCGCGTGGCACGCTTACGCGCGCTTGAGCAAAGTTGGTCAGGTATTACCGAGCAGTTTCTGCGTTATTTACACCAAGCCCAGGAGGCACACCATGCGCCCGCGTCCGCTTGTCGTATTCGATCGTCTTGACCTGCTGGAATGGCAGTTTTGCCAGCGTATCTCACGCCTATCGCTGTACTCGCCGTGGCGTTTCACGCTGCAGGCCGCCAGCCGTTTAGGCGACTGGCCTGCCTGGGCGCTGCTCATCATGGCCCAACCCTGGCTTCAACCGGATGGCGCTTGGCGAGTCATGCAGTACAGCGTCGTCGCGCTGTTTGCCATGGCCGTTTATCGACTGGTGAAAACACGGCTATGCCGCGAGCGACCGTTTATTACCTACGGTGAGGATATTCAGTGCTGCGAACCCGCGCGTGATCGCTACAGCTTTCCTAGCGGCCATACCATGCATGCAGTCATGTTTAGCGTATTAGTCGCCGCGCACACTCCCTGGCTGCTGCCGGTGATTGTGCCGTTAACCCTGCTAATTGCGATTTCGCGCGTGGGCTTGGGATTGCACTACGTAAGCGATGTGCTGGCAGGCGCCGCCTTGGGCTACGCATTTGCGCTGATCAGTCTTTATTGGGTGGGCTAAACGCAAAACGCCCGCTAAGCGGGCGTTTTTCATATGCCTATAAAAATCTCAAAATACGGGCAAATTACTAGAAGACACGAGCCATACTGGAACCGTGGTGGATTACATACCGGGAGGCATGTCGTCGCGCTCATCCAGCCGCGCCATAAAAGATGTTTTAAACATCATATACAGCCCAACGCCCGAAAATCCTAAGAACAAAAAAAACATGCACAACATCAATGCCATGGCCATAGTCTTGTCCCTGTCAGTGTGCGGCTGTGACGTTGACGCCTTCTAACCGCAGCATATTTACACTTGCTAAAAGGATAGACCAAAACAAGGTGTTAATCTGTACAAAATTTTTACTTATGCAAAACCTATGCACAAAAAACATAAAGAACAATATTTATTTACCCTAGTAAACGCCAGACGCAAAAAAGCCACCTCATTTTCATGAGATGGCTGTTTCGCATCGATTCCGGTCCCTGGCGTTGATGAACAGCGCCTCTTTGCGCTGCAACCAATGAGTAAGCGGGTTGTCCTTTTGCTCCCTGTACTTTTACTCGGCTTCCTGCCTTCCTTATGTACTCAGCCCACTCACTCGGTTTTTGAATTTTTGGTTTCTAAGTTCTCAATTCCTAAGTTCTTAACTTCTAAAATCTAGCCCGCCCCATAAGGACGATTTAGACATGACTAATTAAAATGAAAAACGACGCTTAATAACGATGCTCAATAACTGTTGCCTAACCTTGTGTAGCGATGCCTGTCTTTGAATGCAAATCTTTGACTACCTATCGATGGCTGCGATTATCGCTACAAATTAGTTGTTGCACACGCTGGGCCAATTCACCGTATAAAAAAATAAAACATTTAAAAACATATCCTTAAAAAACAAATCACGCTCAAAAACGTCTTTTAAAATACCTAATTAATGTATAGAACTGACACATGCGACATAAGCACACGACATAAGTGCGCATTTCTTTCACTCAGCCGTAGCGAAACGACGCGACAGGGATTAGTTTATTATCTGATGGTGAGAACTATCTGATGGTGAAAAGAGTGCCCTCGCCAAGGGGTGCCAACCGTTAGCGCTCAGTCAATACTATTAGCAAACTATGCCTTCAAGGAGGCCGCCATGAAATCAGCTGTTGCCATTGGTATTCTCATCATCACAGCGCTGCTTCTCAGCGGCTGCAATACTATTCGCGGCGCAGGGGAAGACATTGAACAGGGTGGCCAGGCTATCCAACGCTCAGCGGAATAACGATGATGATGACTGTTTACTTGTCTCACGGCTTGGAGAGCGGGCCGGGTGCATTGAAAACTCAAGCACTGAAGAGCATCGCCGAAAAGCTGGACGACTGCGAACCCGTCGTCATGGACTACCGGGGTATGGCAGAACCGCAGCAACGCCTAACTCACCTGCTGGCGGTGTTGGCCGAACGTGGAGATGACCCCGCCTGCTGCGTGCTAGCAGGCTCAAGCTTAGGTGGCTGGCTAAGTGCGACGGTCAGTGCCCAGCAGCCGGTGCTGGGCTGTTTTCTCTTGGCCCCGGCTCTGGGTTTAATTGATTACCCTGAAACGTCCCCCAACATTCAAGCACGCCATACTCACATTATTCACGGCTGGCGTGATGATGTGATTGCTCCGGGGCCAGTGATCGAACGCGCCCGCCTTCAGCGGCTGTCGCTACGCATGGTCGATGACGATCATCGTCTGCATGCCTGCCTCGATACGATATTGCTCGATTTCGAACGCTTCTTACATCAGTGCGGTGCCGATGCCCGTCAAGCCCTTGCCGGCCAACATACAACAAACATTCGACACGAGCCTTAAAAAGCTATACAAATAGTATACATTTCAGTGCGGAGTTTGCTCATGTTAGGCATGTTTAAGCGCGACCCCAAAAAGAAACTGCAGCAAGGTTATGAACGCAAACTTCAGGCGGCGATGGAGGCATCACGTAATGGCGACATGCGCGCCAACGCCACGCTGACGGAAGAAGCCGAGGCCATCAGGGCCGAGATCCTGCGTATAGAAGCGCAACAATAGCGCTCACTCATCTGCCAGCGCCGGTAATAGCGTTTTCAATTTACGGGTCAGCGTATTGCGTCCCCAACCAAGCAGCTCTGCTGCCTCCCCTTTGCGACCGCCGGTATGCTTCAAGGCAGTCTCAATTAAAATCCGTTCGAAATCCGGCACCGCTTCTTCCAGCAAATGCGTGTGGCCCTCTGCCAACGCACGGTCGGCCCAATCGCGAAACGCCGTGCGCCAGTCGCCGTGAACACGGCTATCCGTGGCGTTGGGCGAACGCAGTTCGGGAGGCAGATCCTCAACAAGAATTTCACGCCCTGAGGCCATGACGGTCAGCCAGCGGCAGATGTTTTCTAGCTGACGGACGTTGCCAGGCCACGGCAAATGCGTCAGATGTGTTTCTGCTTCACTGGTGAGCACTTTAATATCGGTGGTTAGCTCTTTTGCCGCTTCGGCTAAAAAATGCCGCGTTAGCCGGGGAATGTCTTCGCGCCGCTCAGCAAGCTTGGGCAGATGAATGCGAATCACGTTCAACCGATGGAATAGATCTTCGCGAAAGCGACCATCGTCCACCAGTACCTCTAAATTTTGATGGGTAGCGGCGATAATGCGCACATCGACCCTGACCGGCGTATGCCCCCCGACGCGATAAAACTCACCGTCGGCCAGCACACGTAGCAAGCGCGTTTGGGTTTCAGCGGGCATGTCGCCAATTTCATCTAGAAACAGCGTGCCGCCGTTGGCCTGTTCAAAGCGCCCTTGGCGCTGCTGCGCGGCCCCTGTAAAGGCGCCTTTCTCATGGCCAAACAGCTCCGATTCAATCAAGTCGCGTGGAATGGCCGCCATGTTTAAGGCGATAAACGGCTTTCCTGATCGCGGGCTATGCTGATGAAGCGCCTGGGCGACACGCTCTTTACCGGTGCCAGACTCACCGTTAATCAACACCGTGATATGCGAGTGCGAAAGCCTGCCAATCGCGCGAAATACTTCCTGCATCGCCGGGGCTTCACCAATAATTTCGGTATTTAAGCCTTCCGGCACAGTGGCCGGGCGCTGACGTTCGCGCTCACGGGCATGCGCCACCGCGCGGCGTACTAACGCCAGCGCTTCATCAACATCAAACGGCTTGGGCAGGTACTCAAACGCGCCGCCTTGATAAGAAGCGACGGCGCTGTCTAAATCGGAGTGCGCCGTCATTACAATGACCGGCAGGTCAGGATGCGCCTCGCGGACTCGCGACATTAAATCCAACCCATCGATACCCGGCATACGAATATCGGTCACCAACACATCCGGCGGGCTTTCCAGCACGCGGGCCAATGCAACATCCGCACGCTCGATGCATTCAACGTCAAGATCGGGTTGCGCTAATGCGCGTTCAAGTACCCAACGGATAGCGCGATCGTCATCGACAATCACCACCCGCGCAACATCAGTACGTGTCGCCTCAGTCATGACGTTTCTCCGGTGAAATTAAGACCAATGGAATCAGTAAGCGAAACTCGGTATGTCCGGCTCGGGAATCGCATTCAATCAACCCTTGATGTTGGTGCAAAATCGACTGGGCAATAGATAGCCCAAGGCCACTGCCTTCAGCACGCCCCGATACCATGGGGTAAAAAAGCGTTTCGTGTAGCGCATCGGGAACGCCAGGGCCGTTATCAATAACCGCAACTTCACTGACTAAGCGGTGACGCTCTGCACCGAGGGTAAACTGGCGCCGGGCACGAGTACGCAGTATTAGGGTGGGCTCAGGCGTTTGGGCATCGCTCATGGCCTGCACCGCATTACGCGCCACGTTGAGTACCGCTTGAATTACCTGCGATTCATCGCCGGAAAGATCGGGCAAGCTAGGGTCATAATCGCGATTAATAGCCACATCGGGATGCTCAGCCATTAATAGCGTGCGTACGCGTTCCAGCACCCGGTGAATATTCACCGGCTCATGTTTAAGAATCCGATTGGGGCCCAGCATGGAATCGACCAGATCGCGAAGCCGATCCACTTCTTCCACAATAATGTGGGTATATTCGCGCAGCGCCGGATCGTCTAAATCTCGCTCTAGCAGCTGTGCGGCACCACGAATACCGCCTAGCGGGTTTTTAACTTCGTGGGCAAGCCCTCGGGCTAATATCTTGATGGTTTCTTGGCGCGTGGTCAGCGCCTCTTCTCGGGAGATCTGCATCAATCGATCGCGAGGCTCTACTTCCAGCAGCAGCTCATTGTCTGATAGCGGCGTGACCGTATAGTCGACCGTCAGCGGATCGCTATTCAGCGGCGTAATACGCGCCTCACGCTGGGTATAAGGGTGAAAGGCATCGCGGGCCTTGGCCAACACCTCATCAATGCTTTCATCACCGCCTAGTAACGTATCCAGGCTGCTCCCACGCACACGGCTCAGGCTAACCGCTAACAGCGCCTCGGCCGCTGGATTCATCCAGCGCACGCTCAGCTCGCCATCTAGCAGCAATACTGCCGTAGTGAGATGTTCGAGCAAGCGCTGGTGCATTGCATGCTCTGAGAAACCGTCCTGAGAAATCGCGTCTTCCATCGCCATTACAGACCTACAGGTGGATGATTAATGAGAGACTGCAATAAGCGCGCCAATTACGCACCTATGCCCGATTGCACGGCCTGCGAGCAACGTAATACCAAGAATCGAGCCCTTTTATCGCATCGCACTGCACTAACGCTTTTATTATTGCACCAACTTGGTGCTCGCCATAAAAAAACCCCGCCGAAGCGGGGTTTATCACTGCTATTAACATCTCGTCAGCAACAGTCAACGGCTAATGCGCTCTGAGCAGCTGTCGTTTAGCAGCTATTGTCATTTAGCAGCTGTAGTACATATCAAACTCAATCGGGTGAGTCGTCATACGAATACGATTAACTTCTTCCATTTTGAGCTCAATGTAAGCATTGATCATATCGTCAGTGAACACGCCACCTTCGGTCAAGAACGCACGGTCAGCGTCGAGTGCTTCCAATGCTTGATCCAGGCTGTTCGCGACCGTAGGGATCGCCTTACCTTCTTCTGGCGGCAGATCGTACAAGTTCTTATCCATGGCGTCGCCAGGGTGAATCTTGTTTTTAATGCCGTCGATACCAGCCATCAACATGGCAGAGAATGCCAGGTACGGGTTAGCGGTCGGATCAGGGAAGCGAGCTTCTACGCGCTTGCCTTTCGGGCTCGCGGTGTAAGGAATACGAATAGAAGCTGAGCGGTTACGCGCGCTGTAGGCCAGCATTACCGGCGCTTCGTAGCCAGGCACCAGACGCTTGTACGAGTTGGTAGAAGCGTTGGTGAACGCGTTCAACGCACGAGCGTGCTTGATGATGCCGCCAATGTAGTAAAGCGCCATTTCAGACAGGCCTGCGTACTCATCACCGGCGAACTGGTTGTTACCATCTTTCCAGAACGACTGGTGGACGTGCATACCAGAACCGTTGTCGCCTACTAGCGGCTTGGGCATGAAGGTGGCCGTTTTGCCGTAAGCGTGCGCCACGTTGTGGATCACGTACTTCATTTCCTGCACTTCGTCAGCTTTCTTCACCAGCGTGTTGAATCTAACGCCGATTTCGTTCTGACCTGCGTTGGCAACTTCGTGGTGATGAACTTCCACGGTCTGGCCAATCGCCTCCAACGTATTACACATAGCGCCACGAATATCATGGAAGCTATCAACCGGTGGAACCGGGAAGTAGCCGCCTTTCAGGCGCGGACGGTGGCCCAAGTTACCACCTTCCACGACGCTGTCAGTCGCCCAAGCGCCTTCATCAGAAGAGATTTTGTACATGGAACCCTGCATATCGGTTTTCCAATGTACTTCATCAAAGATAAAGAATTCAGGCTCAGGACCAAAGAAGGCGGTGTCGCCAAGGCCTGTAGACTGCAGAAACGCTTCTGCACGCTTAGCGATGGAGCGCGGATCACGATCATAGCCTTGCATCGTCGCAGGTTCGATGATGTCGCAACGCAGCACCAGCGTAGCGTCTTCAGTGAAAGGATCGAGGTAGGCAGAGCCGTCCTCTGGGCTCAGAATCATGTCGGATTCGTTGATGCCCTTCCAGCCGCCGATGGAAGAACCATCAAACATCTGGCCATTTTCAAAAAACTCTTCGGTCACGTCGCGAGCAGGCACGGTGACATGGTGTTCTTTACCGAGCGTATCAGTGAAACGCAGGTCTACCCACTTAACATCATGTTCTTCAATTAGCGCTATGGTCTTGGCTGACATAGTGTCCTCCGGTATGAGCGTGGCTTAAAGCTAACGACAGTAAGCTACCGATAAAAGTGTTGTGCGACAAAATACGTGCAAAAACGCACGCCTGTCATTTTTTGCTCCCCAAGCGCTTGCTGAAAAATATAAACAAAGCGCTGAGCGAGCCTTTCAGGCCGGCTATCGTTTTATCATGCCGCAAGGCTTCTGCCTACGACCTGTAGCCGCTGTAAAACCTACTGCACAGGAGAAAGCATAGATCATGCCAACACTGCACCATTATGGTATTAAAAAACAACAACCATTTGTTTTATAAACATTAAAAAATACTCTTTAGTGCCTCGTGATGGCGCATAGCGCGCTCACTGAAGCCAGGCAGGGGCTAAAAACACGCTCAATGCACCAAAATAGAACAAAAACACCCGTCAATGCCCCAAAAAGGGGCGCTCGACATGATGGTGCTCTTGTTTGGCTCGCACATTTTTTCTTGTTACCTAAAGAAATAATACACTGCGATAAGCTACATTATGGGAAGTTACCACTCACGGAGTCGGCTGCGTCAAACACGCTTAGTACTGCATACACGCTGCGCCTTTGATGCCTATTTTACGCCTTCCGCCCTTAAGCCACTTTAAGCTGTTTACCAAACAACATCGCCCCCAGCGTAAAGGTATTCGCCAGCTTATTAAGCGCTACCGACCCCACTATGCCCACCACGATAAGCACCAAGGCATATACCACAACCGGCAACGCCAGCGGCGCAACGGCCAAATCGGCCAGCACAAAAAACATGGGGTGCGCTAAGTAAATGCCAAACGAATGCGCATTCACGTGACGTACCCACACCGGCACCGGTCGCCCGGCTAAGTAGCGCATCGCGCAAAGCGTAAACAGCACAAAGAAAGGGATCACCCATACTTCTTTCGATGAAAAGGCCAGCTGGCCCGCGAAAGTGCCCGCAATGATCAGCGCAACGAGCAGCGCCAGCCAAACGGGCTGAGCCAGCCGCTGCATCCAAGTTGGCCGTAGGGCAAGCACGCTTTCTGGCGCTAGCGGGTAATAACGTACCAGCACCAATGCTAAGAAAAACACATAGATCCAACCTAGTGGCGCGACCCACAGCAAGTAGCCGGGCAGGTCAATACCCAACCAGTAAGCAAGCCCCCAGTAGGCCATACTGATCACACAAGAGCCCCATAACCATGGCACCGGATTTAAGCGCCACAGCTGAAAGCGTGTAAACAGCCAGTACGCCATATAAAACTGCATCGCAATGATTAAAAAATAGCCGTGCCAACCCGCGTAGACAAAATACTCAATGGCATTGGCGATAAACCCCACTGGCTCATCCGATCCTTGTAAGCGCACCCACTCGGCCGTTGAGTAAATAAAGCCGTACACAAAATACGGCACCATCACATATTTTACGCGCTGGATGAGAAAACCTTCTGGCACCGATTTATCGTAGCGAACGGCAAAAACAAACACCGAAATAAACAGAAAAATGGGCGTACCCAACACAAGTGGCAAGCGCAAGAGATCGGTGGCAACGTTATCAATGCGTTGATTCACATGGTCTAATAGGTGAAATAAAAAAACGGCGATGCAGCCGTAAGCACGCAGCCAATAAATCTCTTCAACTTTCCGCATTGGGCCTCCCGCCGCTACACAACGCCATCCTTACTATAATGAACATCTAATGCCGTCCCGTTGTCCGACCTTATTGAACCGTTTTAATTCCCGGAGGCAAGGTGCCCAAACTCAAGCTATCGCTGTGCTCGTACCGATCTCAAGCCCTTTTAACAGCGCTAATTGGGTGGCTAACGTTGAGCGGCCACAGTTTGGCCAGCGAGGTTGAGCATCATCAATTCTTCTCACCCACGCTCGGCTACGACTATCCGTACAGCGTTTATTTACCCGATCATTATGACGCTCAGGCGACAGACGCGTACCCGGTTATCTATATGCTGCACGGCTCGTTTGGAACCGACCGCGACTGGGTGTCACGCGGCAACCTGCAGCAAGTCGCCGACAGGTTAATTAGCGCAGGGCACATTCCGCCTGCCGTTTATATTATGCCCGGCAGCCGCAGCTGGTGGGTAGATGGCTACAACGAGCCCGCTCGCAGGGCGTTTTTTAACGATTTAATGCCCCACGTGGAAGCTACCTACCGTGTAGGCCGGCAACGCCGCCTACGTGGCGTTGCCGGCCTTTCAGCCGGTGGCTATGGCGCGCTTAACTTCGCGCTGGAACGGCCTGACTTATTCGCCGCTGTTGCAGCGTTAAGCCCTGCCAGCTACTCACCGCAGCCACCGCGCAACTCATCGGCCCATCGTCATCCGGCCTTTCTCGATGAACAGGGCCGGTTTGATCCTGAGCTGTGGGAATCGCTCAACTATACCGCTCATCTTGAGGAGTACCGGCTACGCGTAACACCTCGCGGCGCTGGACAAGAGGCCGAGACTCCACCCGTGCCGCTGTATATCAGCGCGGGGCGCAGTGACGTTTACGACGCTGAGTTTCATGCCCGCCTAATGCGCCAAGCCATGGAGCGCATTCAACCTAACGACGTGCGTCTCGACCTGTATCCTGGCGGCCACACTTGGCAAGTCTGGCGCGCCAGCTTACCGGCCGCGCTCAACTTCTTATTTCAATACGTTGGGCAAGAAAATAGCGTAGAAACAACAGAAAAATCAGCGGAGGAGCAAAGCACAGAGGAAGTGAGCGGTTGAACGCACTACACTGCAGAAACACCCAACACGATAAGGAAAACAGCGATGCATCAACATGTCGAATGGGATGCCCCAGGCAGCGCCAGCGTATCTGAGTACTTTAAGAACGACCCTGACCATCACGCCCCGGACTCGGGCGATATTATTTCCGCGCGCTACCAAGGCGCGATGGTACGCGTCAAAGTAGAAGCCTATCGAGAAGATGACGCCGTTAGCATTGGCGAAGTTGCCGCGATCATTGACGCCAACGGCGGCCGCCACCAGCGCCATGAAAAACTGGAAGTCGGCAACATGGTCAGAGTACCCGACGACAAACGCGCCATGGAAACATCACCGAAAGAAGGTTAAACGCACTAGCGTTGATAACTCAGCACTGACAGCCACCTTGCGGGGTGGCTTTTTTGTGGGTGGTGCAGGCATATCGGCAGAGCATGATTAAATGGGTATAGCATTTCATTCCTGCCTGCACGGGGATCGGTATTAACAACAACCTCAGCGCTCTTCGCTACACGGTTCATCCGCGCTCGTGCGGGGATCGGCGTGCTACGCTTAGCACTACTGCTCCCTTTCTATAGGCACTCCTCATGCATGCTTTTCGTCTCTTTGCGATGATTACCACCCTGGTGGTCGTTATGCCTGTCTCTCTACAAGCCCAGGCACAAACAGATGGGCAGTGGAGTGAATACGATGAGGTATTTGAGAACGGCGCCAGCCATGCCAACGTTTGGCAATGGGGCTGGACGGGCATTTACGGCACAAGCCTGGCGGTGAATGCGTACCAGTCGAGCGAGGCAAGCGATCCGGAGGACCGCTTTGATGCCCGGGTGGGCGTGGTGAAATCAGCCCTGGCCGTGGCCGGTATGTTGACCGACCGCCAGCCGCACCCGGCGGCTTTGGCCGAATATGAGCGTTTGAAAGCCAGCGGCGATTTAAGTAGCGTGCAGGCCCTGGGATTACAGCTTGCCCAAGCAGAGCGTGAACGGCGCGGCTGGGGTGCTCGCGTGGGCTCTTTGGTGGTGAATGGCGTGGCGGGCGCGGTAATTGCTACCGATGGACGGGGTGACGATGGCGCGATTAACTTTGCCACCGGTATGCTGGTGAATGAGCTACAAATCTGGTCGCAGCCGAATCAGGCGTCTTCGGCCATTAATCGCTTCCAGCCCGCTAACCTCTCGCTAGGGCCGATCACTATTCCTGGTGAATATGCACTGAATGTGGGGCCACAGCAGCTTGGCGCTACCTGGCGTTACTGATTTATATATTCCATCCTTTTGAGAGGTATATGGAGTGAATGGTTAGTGAGGCACCCTTCCCCCACCAGCCTGACACCACCTTCAGATGATTGATATCTCCCCACATCAAAACTCATTTGAGAAGCACGACAGACCGTAATCGCTGATTTGCTTATAGAAAGAATAAGCTGTCGCCGTCGAAGCCCTCTTCCTCTTTTGCTTTGTGGTGAAGAAAATTTGTGCCTGTATCTCTTCGAAGGAGTAACCACAATATCCACAACTTTTATCTTTGCCCGTGTATACGTGGTGTCTATCATGTTCATTTCTAAAAATGATTATAATCTCTTTGCGCAAGCTACCCACTTCTCTTATTAGATCACTCCCATCTTCATTCTTTCACCAGCTTCCCGGCAAGCTCCCACAATCGCATAGCATTAGACTGATCCAGCGCATAGGAAGCTACACCGTCCGGAATGCCATCTGAACGCCCTTGAACTACCTGAGCCTCATTGCAATTGTCGAAATATCGACCGGTCACGCCCTCTACTAAGGGCGAAGCAGCGAGAAGAACTGAGGTAGAAGCGCCCTGAGCCGGTGTTTTGCGCCGGTTTTCTGGCGTCTTGAGCCCGCCCGTGTGCCGCTGCAAATTAGTGGCGATAGCACCGGGGTTTAGAGCATTTGAAACAATGCCGTCATCTGACCAATGTTGGGTAATTCCAATTGATAGCAATATGCATGCTGTCTTGGACTGCGCATACGCGAGCAGCGGGTTGTAAGGAATGAAACGGAAATGTGGATCATCCCAAAAGACCGGTCCAAACAAGCTACCTGTAGAGCTAACCGAGACAACCCGAGCCCCCTGCGCCTTTGCCAGATACGGGTGTAAACCAACGGTCAAAGCAAAGTGTCCAAGATAGTTTGTGGCAAATTGCATCTCGTAGCCTTGAGATGAGCGCTGTAGCTCAGGCAAGGCCATGATTCCCGCATTGTTAATAAGGGCGTGAAGAGGTCTATCCCAGGTTTCCACAAAGCTTCGTACAGATTGTAAGTCGCAAAGGTTAAGAGCACGAACGGAGATGGCTGGATTGCCCGTCTCCCGTCGCAACATACTGGCGACTTCTTCAGCAGCGTCTGGGCGTCGGGCTGCGATCGTGACTTCAGCACCGGCCAATGCCAAGGCCCGGGTAGTCTCTATACCGATACCACTTGCACCACCTGTAACAATCATCGTCTTACCCGCTAGGTCGATGTTCGCAAGCACTTCACTGGCGGTGCTGGAAAAACTGAAGGGGGTCTGAATAAACATTGCTTTTCTCTAACTGACATTAGTTGCAAACATAATACATTCAGATTAACGTCTTTATAATATGGACACTTATCCGCACACTAGTGAGATATTTAGGACAGTTTCCGCACTCCCACCAGCGGAACTTGCTGCGTTTCTGGCTGTGGCCCAATATGGAGGCTTCCGTGCGGCGGCGAGAGAGTCCGGCCTTAGCTCCTCTGCCTTGAGCCATGCAGTAGCAGGGCTTGAAGCGCGTTTAAAGGTACAACTGTTCCACCGAACAACTCGGCACGTATCGTTGACGGCAGCGGGACAAACCCTTTTCACCCGCCTCACTCCCGTACTGGCAGATATTGCCGATGCTATTCGCGATCTCAGCGATTATGCGACTCGTCCAAACGGCCTATTACGAATCAATGCCGATGGCATAGCCGCCGAACAGATTTTGAAACCACTCGTGCTGAACTTCATGCGAGCGTATCCCGATATGCATGTAGAGATTCTCTGCGAGAAGCGTCTAGTCGACCTCGCTGAAGACGGCTTTGACTGTGGAATACGCACGGCGGAACTTGTGCCAAACGATATGGTGGCGGTGCCTATAGGTCCCGAACAACAACATATCGTGGTAGGCGCACCGTCTTATCTTAATAATGCCCCTCCTATTTATTCACCGGCTGATCTTGCCCAGCATCGTTGCATCCAGCTTCGAATGCCCACTGGCGTTTTCTATCGCTGGGAGTTCGAAAGCCATGGAAAAGCGATTGTCGTCGAAACAAAAGGCGGGCTGATCCTGGATAATTCGCGCCTTATTCTCTCCGCTGCTATTGAGGGCTATGGGCTGGGATATGTGACGAAATGGGCCGCTGAGGCGGCATTAGCTTCCAGCCAAATTGCTCAGGTATTGACCGATTGGACTCCGCCTTACCCGGGCCTTTGTCTTTACTATCCTAAACACCGTCACATGAGCACTGGCATGCAGGCATTCGTCGCTTTTTCCCGAAGTATTGCCCAGAAAATGTCATAAGGCATCTTGAAAGCGATAAGCAGCCAAGTGCAATACAGGATCGATTAAAAACGCACATACGCTGCTCTAGCTGGATATCATTGATGTCTCAGCAACACCATCGAATATAAGGCAAGAAAATTTATAAAGGCCACAAAACCTGGATAGGCGCTACCTATCTTGTGTCAGGATTACTTAGCTATTTACCGGAAAAAATGCTGCGGATCGCTCTAACAAAGAGATTTCCCGTTAAGAGAATAAAATTTTCTTAACGGGTGCTTTGGTGGGTGCCAAACAGATATTAAATCGTGGATGCCTTTTTAATTACTCTAAAGCGCTGGCGGCGGCTTGTGTCCAGTGTTTTGTTATTGCCAATACGGCGTGAGCGCGTAAAATATCCAGCAATTTTTTGGCTTTGCAACATGTTATGTTATAACCTATTTGATATTACACGAGGCCATTTAATGAGTGAGCATACGCACCGTCATAACAAGGAAGGTCCTTGCCACTTTTCCTTAATGTCATTGTCGGCGGTTAAACGACTGCTGTTTGTTACCGTGCCGCTGCTAGCGCTGTGGGGTTTAGTGAGTTGGGCTGGCGGGTGGTGGGGATGAGTGAGCATTTAGTCTCTCGTCTTCAGCTGCACAACCTACATTTGGCCCAGGCGCGCCGCACGGTGCTGGAACACATTGAAGGCGACTTCAAACCGGGTGCCATTACCGCATTGATTGGCGCTAACGGTGCCGGTAAAAGTACGTTGATTCAGGCAATTATGGGTGAGCTTCGGCCGATTAGCGGCGAAGTGGTCTGCACGGTAGCAAAAGAGCGCCGGGCGTGGCTGCCCCAGCAGCTAGCGCTGGACCTTACCTTCCCAATGAGCGTGGAAGAATTGGTCATGACCGGCAGCTGGCCTAGCCACGGCGCGCTAACCGGCTATTGCGCCGGGCATTATCGAAAAGGCCGCGAGATTATGGCGCGGCTGGGTATTTCGCACTTGGCCCACCGCCCGCTGGGCGAGCTTTCCGGCGGCCAGCGCCAGCGTGCGCTGATTGGGCGCACGCTGATGCAGGAAGCCGAGCTATTACTGTTGGATGAGCCGTTTGCCAATGTGGACAGTGAAACGGTCGACATTTTGATTCGTATCCTGCGTCAGATGGCCGATGACGGCGCGACGATTATTGTGGTGTTACACGATATGGATCATTTGCGCCGTCTTGCCGATGAAGTGCTGATGCTCAACGGCGGCCACGCGCGCTGGGTTGCCCCCGTTGCGCTGACTCATCAGCATGCGCCCGTTCAGGCGATGCCGTTTAGCGTGGGGGATCAGCATGCTTGACCTACTGAATGCATGGTTTGTCGCGCCATTCGACTACGGCTTTATGCGCCGTGCGGTGGTGGGCGGTTTAGCGCTTTCGCTGGCGGCCCCTCCGCTGGGGGTGTTTTTGGTGTTACGCGGGATGAGCCTGATTGGCGACGCCATGGCTCACGCGATTCTCCCCGGTGTGGCGCTCGGCTTTCTGCTGGCAGGATTCTCGCTACCCATTATGAGTATTGGCGGCGTGCTGTTTGGTTTGCTGGTGGCACTGCTGGCGGGCGCGGTATCGAAAATGGGCGGCCAGCGTGAAGATGCGGCCATGGCGAGCTTTTTTATTATTTCGCTGGCTGCGGGCGTCATGCTGATTTCGCTAGGCGGTAGCAGCGTGGATCTAACCCACGTGCTGTTTGGCTCTATTTTGGCGATTAATGGCACCGCCCTAATGCTGATTGCCGGTATCAGTACGCTGATTGTGGTGACGCTGGCGGTGGTTTTTCGTGCCTTAGTGGTGGAGTGTTTAGACCCGCTATTTTTGCGCGGCCAAAGCCGCCGTAGCGGCTGGGTGCACAGCGTGTTTTTGGGGCTGCTGGTGCTGAATTTAACGGCCGGCTTTCAGACCCTAGGCACGCTGATGGCGGTGGGATTAATGATGCTTCCCGCCACCTCGGCACGCTTTTGGAGCAAGCGCTTAGAAGGGCTGATCGGTATTTCGATTGTGCTGGCCATGGTGTCTAGCACCGGCGGCCTACTGCTTTCGTTCCACCTGGATATCCCTTCAGGCCCGAGCATTATTCTGCTGGCCGGGGCGGGTTATCTATTCTCGGCGCTGTTTGGCCGTTATCACAGTTTAGCAGCCAAGCTACGGCGTAAAACGACGCCGCTGGCCGTCGATCACGGGTGTTAATGGCGCCCGTTCACGCTTAATCGTAAGGAGTTTTATATGTCGCTTAGCCATGTTTCATACCGGTTATCACACCGGTCGGCACGCTGGTTAGTCGGTGTTTCTGCCCTGTTGGCACTGCCTGCTGCCATGGCTAATGAGCGTATTCAGGTCGTGACCAGTTTCTCTATATTGGCGGACATGGTGGAAAACGTAGGCGGTGACCATGTTGAGGTAAGTTCCCTGGTCGCGGCCGATGGCGACGCCCATGTTTACTCGCCCAGCCCTGGCGATGCACGCTCACTGGCCGATGCCGATTTAGTCGTGTTTAACGGCCTGCTATTTGAAGGCTGGATGGAGCGGCTAATTAGCGCCAGCGACTACGATGGCGCCCTGGCCACCGCGACCGACGGCATTGAGCCCCTCTCTTATGCCGGACATGACGATCACGGCCACGATCATGAAGGACACGATCACGAAGCGCATGAGCATGCCGATCATGGCGACGACCATGCCGGTCATGATCATGGTGATGAGGACCCGCACGCATGGCAGGATATGCACCAAGCCGAGGTGTATATCGCCAACATCCGCGATGGATTAATCGCCGCTGATGCTGACAACGCCGATGCGTACCGCGCCAATGCGGAGCAGTATTTACAAGAAATAGCCGAGGTAGACGCCGAGATTCGTGCGCTAATAGAGGAAATTCCAGCCTCCACCAGTGTGATTACGGGTCACGACTCTTTTGGCTACTTCTCAAACGCTTATGGAGTTAACTTCCTATCTCCAGTGGGACTTTCCACGGAAGCGGATCCTAGTGGCGCCAGCATGGCAGCGCTGGTAGACGTGATTAATCAAGAGAACGTTAAGGCACTGTTCCACGAGAACATGACCAACCAGTCGATCATCACCCAGCTAGCCGAAGAAACCGGCTTGCCCATTGCAGGCACGCTGTACGCGGACGCGCTAGCAAGTGAAGGCGAGGCCAGCACGTATCTGGGTATGATGCGCCACAATGCGCGCGTGCTGCACGACTCGCTGGCAGCAGCAGGTCATGAGGATCATGCGTCTGACGACGATCACGATCACGATCACGATCACGATCACGATCACAGCGAGCATGCCCACTAAACTGAACAATGTAGCGAAAAATGATAACCAAAGCGCCCTACGGGCGCTTTTTTACGTTTGTCGACGACTTACTGGCCACGCTTTATCGTTGCTAGGACGTATCATGCGATATTCACAAACAAGAAGGCAGGTTTCATATGGATAGGATGCTAGCAGCCAAAGCAGGTTTTATCGTGGCAGGTTCGCTACTTCTCGGTACCTCAAGCTGGGCTACCGAAAAGCTGAGCAGCTCCCAAACCGAGGCCATGGTCAATGACACCATAACGGCCCTGATGGCGGAACATCGCATTCCCGGCATGGCGGTGGCACTCAGTGTTGAGGGGCAGCGTTATTACTTTAATTATGGTGTTGCCGATCAAGCGGCCGGAGTACCGGTAACGGCAGACACGCTGTTTGAGCTGGGCTCGGTGAGTAAGACCTTTACCGCCGCGCTGGCTGCCTATGCCCAGGCCAGCGGCGCTCTATCGTTCTCTGACCCTGCTAGCCAGTATCTGCCTGCGCTTGAAGGCAGCGCCTTCGATGACGTCAGCTTGCTTGAACTCGGCACCTACACGGCAGGTGGGCTGCCTTTGCAGTTCCCAGAAGACGTTCAAGATGAAGATGATATGATCACCTACTATCGTCAATGGACGCCTGAGTACGCTCCTGGCACCTACCGTCGGTACTCTAACCCAAGCATTGGCTTGCTAGGCTATCTGGCGGCCCAAAGCCTTGATGAGCCATATGCTATATCGATGCAAGAGCACCTGTTCTCAACGCTTGGGCTTGAGCATAGCTATCTGCAGGTGCCCGAAGAGGAGCAGGCGAATTATGCCTTTGGTTATTCAAAGCAGGATGAGCCTATTCGGGTGAACCCTGGCGTGCTGGACGCCCAGGCGTACGGATTGAAGTCGAATGCCGCTGACATGCTGACATTCGTTGAAGCCAACATGGACGACTCAGCGCTGGACGAGGTTCTGCGTGAGGCGCTAGAAACGACGCGGATGGGCTATTTCAATATGGGTGATATGACCCAAGGCCTGGGTTGGGAGCGCTATAGCTACCCTGTGCAGCTTGAGCAATTGCGTGCAGGGAATTCGCTTGAAATGATTATGGAAGCCAATGAAGCGAGTCGTTTACAGCCACCGTTACCGGCAGGCCAAGCCGTGTGGTACAACAAGACCGGCTCGACTAACGGCTTTGGCGCCTACGTGGCCTTTGTGCCTAGCGAGAAAATAGGCATTGTACTGTTGGCTAATCGTAGCTACCCCAACAGTGCGCGTATTGAAGCGGCTCATCATATTATTACCGCGCTGACCGACGCGCCCTGAAGTAATCTTCACATATGCTTAAAAGAATGCCGCCTTCGGGCGGTATTTTTATGCCGTCACCGCGCGTATCGCACCACTGAAAGTTGCATTCTCGGCTCTCGATAAGGAGACTAGCACCCCTTCCCCCTTACTTTACGTCCCCTGCGAAGAGCCTTCCTATGCGCCTAAACGCTGATTTTAGCCACTTTGCCTGTGTTACCCCGGAAGAGTATCAATGGGTCGACTCCCCCAGCCCGGGAGTAGAACGCATGATGTTTGACCGGATTGGTGACGAAGTCGCACGTGCGACTAGCCTGGTTCGCTACGCCCCCCACTCGCAGTTCGAGCGGCACACGCACGGCGGCGGTGAAGAAATTTTGGTGTTAGAGGGTGTCTTTGCCGATGAACATGGCCGCTACGCAGCGGGTAGCTACTTAAGAAACCCTGTGGGTACCGGCCATACGCCGCAGATTGGCGAGGAAGGCGCGCTGATTTTTGTCAAACTGCATCAGTTTGATCCTAACGACACGCTACAGCTGGCGGTGCCTGCCCACCGGCTTCCCTGGCAACCTGATAGGCGCCCGCGCATTGTCTACAAAATGCTGCACACCTATAAGCAGGAGCGCATCAGCCTAGAAAACTGGGCTGCGGGCACGTCTATTACGTACCCGACCCTGATGGGGGGCATGGAGTTTTTGGTCTTAGAAGGTACCCTCAGCGATACTGAGCAAAGCTACTCTGCGGGTACTTGGTGCCGCTACCCCAGTGGCGCGGCCCCGGCGCTCACCGCCGGTAGCGAAGGCGTCATGATGTATCTTAAACGCGGTCATTTACCGGCCGCTTAGGCGTGCGACAGACCTACAAAAGGGAGCAGCGTGAGGGCGGCAATAAGTACTACCGCTATCAACACCAGCACGACTTGTACCGGGTGCGCGGCTAGGCGGCGCCACAGCGTTGCCGCCTCACCGCGCTCAACCGTCGCCTGGTGCTCACGCTGCACGCGCTCAAAGCGCTCGGCTTGATAAGCGTTCAACGCAGCGGTCGCCGCTTCATGCTGATGTGGGTTACGCAGCCAAATGGCATCGACACCCAAGCGGAAAAAGCCCGCCTGGGTTTCATAGGTATCAAAGCCGTGCGCTGCGAATAGATCGCGCACTTCCATCGCTTCCTCATCGGTCACGTGGCGCAGCCGGAACAGTAGTTCAGCCATTGGTTTTCCTCATGTATCGCTGCTTCGCAGATTGATTCTATGGCAAGTCTATAGGCTTTTATTACCCTCATTCAGTACTGATGATGAATAATCGTTACCATGCTGGCATTCAGCCAGTAACGCTGGCCGCTTTATAGGAACAGACTATGCCCCTCCGCCCGCTTGGCGATTATCTTGAGGCACTTCGCTCAGAGACACCGCTGGTTCACTGCATGACGAACTACGTCGCGATGAATAGCACCGCTAACTTGCTGCTAGCCACGGGGGCCTCGCCCGCCATGCTGCATGCGCCTGAGGAAGTGGCTGAGTTCACCGCTATCTCTGCGGCACTGTCTGTCAATATTGGTACGATTTCTGCTCACTGGGCCGATGCTATGCTGATCGCTGCGGCTGCCGCCGATCAACACGCTATCCCGTGGGTGTTAGACCCTGTCGCCGTTGGCGCAACGCGCTATCGTCAAACGCTTTGCACACGACTGCTGGCCTTGAAGCCTGGCGTTATTCGCGGCAATGCTTCTGAAATTCTCGCCCTCAATGGCTTGACCAGCCAGGGCCGCGGCGTGGATGCGACGGCCACCACAGGACAAGCCGTCGAGGCTGCAATCGCGCTGGCTCAAAAGCACGGCTGCGTGGTGGCCATGACCGGTGAAAGCGACTGGGTGACCGATGGCACACAGCATTATCGAATTGAGGGCGGCCACTCATTGATGCCGCATGTCACGACGCTGGGCTGCGGGCTGAGCGCGCTAGTAGCCGCTTTTGTGGCCGCTAATCGCAAGGCGGCACTGGGCGCAACAGCGGCAGCATTGGCCTGTTTTGCCGTTGCCGGCGAACGTGCAGGCAGCCACGCGCAAGGCCCCGGTAGCTTTCAAGTAGCCCTTCTGGATGCGCTCTACCAGCTCACCCCTGCGGATCTCACTACTCATACTCATCTGGAGGCGGTCTATGTCGTTTGATCTGTCGCTGTATTTAGTCACCGATGCTGCGCTATGCCACGATTACGGATTGGAAAGCACGGTCGAAGCCGCGGTAAACGGCGGCGTGACGATCGTCCAGCTACGCGATAAGCACGCCAGCGACACCCAGATGATTGCGCAAGCAAAACGGCTGAAAAGCGTACTGGCAGGCACCGGCGTACCGCTGATTATTAACGACCGCTTAACGGTGGCGCTAGAAAGCCAGGCAGACGGTTTGCACGTAGGGCAAAGCGACACCGCCGTGCAAGCGGCGCGTGCGGCGATGGGCGAGCAGGCGATTATTGGCCTTTCGATCAACACGCATGCCCAGCTTGATGCAGCGCCACTGGCACTGCTCGACTATGTAGGGATTGGCCCGGTGTTTGCCACCGGAAGTAAGCAAGATCACGCGCAGCCAATTGGCTTTGACGGCTTAGCCACGCTGGTAGCCGCATGCCGGCTCCCCAGCGTTGCCATTGGCGGGCTAAAGGCTGAACACGCGAACCATGTACGGCGCGCAGGCACAGACGGCTTAGCGGTCATTTCGGCTATTTGCGGCCAGCCTGACCCGGCTCAAGCCGCGCGGGCGTTTAAAGCGGCAACAGCCTCATGAACCAGCTAGAGCATCTCGTTACGTTTGTGCGCGTTGCCGAGCTGGGTAGCTATACACAAGCAGCGCAGGCGCTGGATCTTTCACGCACTCGAGTGTCGCGTCAGGTCATGGCACTGGAAGCATCGCTGGGGGCGCGGTTGATTCAGCGCACTACGCGACGCTTGCATCTCACTGAGGCCGGAGAGCGCTATCTGGCACGTGCTCAAAGCATTTTACAGGCGCTTGACGAAGCCGCCGCGGAGGTCGGCCAGGGCACCAGCGATGTGCGCGGGCAGCTGCGCGTCAATGGGCCCATGAGCTTCGGTACTCGCTACCTGGCGCCGCTGGTCGCTCAGTTTATGCTCGCGCATCCAGCGCTTGAAGTTCGCCTGGATCTTAACGATCGCCGCGTTGATTTATTGGAAGAAGGCTATGACGTCGCAATTCGCATCGGCAGCCTGCCCGACTCCAGCTTAATCGCCCGCCGCCTAACCCGCTGCCGTTTACTGTTTTGCGCATCGCCGGATTATCTGGCCACCCACGGGGAGCCCAAAAGTATTCAAGCGCTGGCACACCACCGTTGCCTGCGTTATCGCAGCGGCCAAAATACCGCGGACTGGCAGCTAGCAACGCAGCCCATCAGCGTTCGTGGCCCGATGGAAAGCAACAATGGCGATGTATTAACCCACGCAGCAGAAGCCGGGCTGGGTATCGCCCAGCAGCCCAGCTTTTTAGTCACTGAGAGTATCGCCAGTGGCCGTTTAGTGCCTATTTTGATCGATGAGCCCACCGTGCGACTCGATGTTCACGCCCTTTATCCCGCTAGGCGCTACCTACCTGCCAAAGTGGAACGCTTTGTCGAGCAGCTATCAGTAGCATGGGGCGACCCCCCTATTTGGGAACAACAGATCGGATTGTCGCAGCCAGCGCAACAGTGATGTGCAATGCGCGCTGATTATCTCAGCTAAGTCCAGCGGTAAAGTAGCTCCATCGACCACCCTTGATGGAAGCGACTCATATGACCACTCTCTCACCGCCTGCGACAGCCACCTCTCTACAGCCTCATGCTATTTCGCTGCTGCGCGTCGCGCTAGGCGTGATGGCTCTCGCCCACGGCTCGCTCAAACTATTTGTATTTACCCTGCCCGGCACTGTCGGCTACTTTGAGTCACTTGGGTTACCGGGGTTTTTGGCCTACCTGACTATCGCTGCGGAAATTGGCGGCGGCGCTGCGCTGCTGCTGGGTGTGTATACCCGCTGGGTGAGTCTGGCGTTAATTCCGGTGCTACTGGGCGCCACCTGGGTACACCTCGGCAACGGCTGGATGTTCTCTAATGCCGGAGGCGGTTGGGAATTCCCAGCATTTTGGACGCTGGCGCTGATGGTTCAAGCCGGCCTAGGAAGTGGGCGCTGGGTGTTAGATCGCCGCTTTGCCTAACGTTACCTCCGGCGCCTGCTTACCGCTAGCGCTGGCACTGCGATGGAGAGTCACTCATGTTACCTAGCCTGTTTATATCCCACGGCTCGCCCATGCTGGCGCTGAACAAAACTCCCGCTCATGCTTTTTTACGCGAATTGGGCAAACGTCTCTCGCCTAAAGCCGTCATCGTGATATCGGCACATTGGGAGAGTTCGTCACTCAAAGTAAGCACCACCGCCAAGCCAGAAACGATTCATGACTTCGGAGGATTTCCGCGGGCGCTTTTCGAATGTCAGTACCCTGCTTCAGGCGACCCTGAGCTTGCCGAACGGCTGGCGCTGTTACTCGATGCCGAGCGAGTAGAGCGCGGCATGGACCACGGTGCCTGGGTGCCACTTTCGTTGATGTTTCCAGCTGCTAATGTGCCCATCGTGTCACTATCATTGCCCGTGCACTGGCGTAATAGCGAGCTTGTCGCACTCGGCGAACAGCTGTCGGCACTGCGAGAAGAAGGTATTCTGATTATCGGCTCAGGCAGCCTGACCCATAACTTGTATGAGCTGATGCCGATGGGCAGTCAAATGCCTACCTGGGTAGATGAATTTTCAAGCTGGGTGACGACCCATATAGTCGCCAATGATCGTGATGCGCTGCTGCACTGGGAAAAGGCGCCGCAGGCCAATAGAAATCACCCTACGCCTGAGCACTTCCAACCGCTGCTTGTCGCGATGGGCGCCGGTAACGAGGCAACTCAGCTGCATCACAGCGTTGAGCACGGCGTGCTGGCGATGGATGTCTACCAGTTTGCTTGAGGGCAGATTAAGAGGTTGGGCGGCGTTTTAAGGTAGTCCGACGGTCGTAGTACGCCACGGCAATCCCACTACTCACAATCAACACGCTGCCCACCCACACCCAGATGTCCGGCATTTCACCCCAAAACCACCAGCCCAGTATCACTGCCCACAGCATGGCGGTGTAATCAAACGGTGCGGCGATGGCCGCCGGAGCAAACCGAAAGGCCAACGTGATAAACACCGTTGCCGCCACGCCAAGCACGCCCGATGCCATAAAACCTGCCCAGTGCCAGAGTTGGGGCGTTTGCCACACCCAAGGCAGGCTCACCGCGGTCACTATAAACGGCACTAGCGTGACATAGAACACCATAGCCCAGAGATTCTCGCGAGCGCCGTAGCGACGCGCCGTAATCATCATCAGTGCATAAAACAGGGCCGCCGCTATCATGCTGAGCGTACCAATGTGAAACGCACCTTCGCCAGGACGAACCACGACCAGCACACCGATAAAACCCACCAATGAGGCAGCGAGCACCGGCGGTGCAATTCGCTCGCCAAGCAAAGGCACAGACAGCAGTGTGACAAACAGCGGAGCGACAAAGGCAATCGCCGTCGCCTCAGCCAGCGGAAGCAGTGTTAAGCCCACCACGAAGAACACCATGGTGCCGGTATAAATCAAACCTCGAACGGCATGCACCCCTGGCCTTCGAGTACCCAGTTTACGCAGCCCTCCCGAAAAATGGGCCAGCAGCGCAATCAGCGGCAGCGATATCAGTGTACGAAAGAAAATAATCTGCAGGGGCGAGTGCACCTCACCAAGCCACTTGGCGACGGCGTCACCCAGCGCTAGAAAAAATACGCCGATACACATGCTGAGTATGCCCTTTAGCGACGTTGTCACCGCAGCCTCCTATTTATTAATCGCCCAAAACAAAAAACCCCGCCAATGCAGATTGGCGGGGTGATATGCCAGTGAAATGCGCTATAAGCTGGCGTTGACCACCATGCAGTCCATGCCTTGAGAGTGCAGTTGGCGGCATGCCTGACGCGCGCGCTGCTCATCAAGCGCGACTACACGAGCACGGTAAACAGGCGTTTGACCAGCAATGGTATCTACTTCAACACGGCCACCGACGCTTTGGTCTACCCGCTGCGCCGCCTGCTGGGCAAGATGTCTTGCCTGCATTTCTTGGCTAAAGGCGCCTACCTGAATTCCCCAACTGCCACCGGATTCAGATACCGAGGCCATCTGCTGCTCACGCTCAATAAACGTCTGTAAGGGATCTTGCTGCGGCGCGGCTTGCTGCTCATTGGGGCGCTGTATATTCGACACATCAGCCAGCTGAGCATCGAGATCTTGAGCAGGCGTTGACGACAGTGAGGGCGATGGGGATGCTGCCGGCGTGGTTTCCACGACGGCCAGCATGGGCTGGCGCTGCGACGGCGGCGTAGCCGGTTGAGGCGGCGTCAAAGCAGCCGGGCCAAATGTCATAAATTCCTGCGCGACATTGGTGCTGGCCATCCAGGTTGACTGGTCGCGTAGTGACGCGCGCAAAAAGCCGCGGTCGAGCAAGTTAGCCATATGGGTATCACGAGACTGAGCGGAAAAGCCACCCATCACCACAGCCATCAGCCGGCGATTGCCGTGCACGGCCGTCGTCGCCACGTTAAAACCAGAGGCGCGGATAAATCCAGTTTTCAGGCCATCAGCCCCGGGGTAATCACGCACTAAGCGGTTGTGGCTGGTATGCCGGGTGCCACGGTAAGTAAACTCTTGCAGGCCAAAATAATGATAGTACTGAGGAAAATCCTGCATCACGCGTACAGAAAGCGTCAGCATATCGCGCGCGGTAGTCACCTGGCCGTCATCTGGTAAACCGGATGCATTGCGAAAGGTCGTGGCGTGCATGCCTAATTCGCGGGCTTTGGTCGTCATCATGTCACTGAAGCGCTCTTCGGTGCCGCCCAGTGCTTCCGCTATCACCGCAGCGACATCGTTAGCTGAACGCACCGCCAGTGCACGTATCGCCGTATCAACAGGAATAGAGCTGCCCGCCGCCAGCCAGAGTTTTACGGCAGGCTTAGCAGCGGCAACGCTAGAAACGGGTAAGGGCTGGTCGATACGCAGGGTACCGGCTTGAAGCGCCTCGAAGGCTAAATACAGCGTCATCATTTTCGTCAGCGATGCAGGATAACGCTGATCATCAATATTTTCGGCATACAGCACTTCACCATTATCCAAGTCGACCACAATGCCCGCGTAGCGCGGATTATCAGCGTGAGCGCTGGTGATCAACGACAGCATGAGTAGTAGCCCCATACTCACTGCCCATGCTGCCGATGCTTTACCGACAGCGTGTTTTACCCTCGCATACATGCCTCTGCCCCTTGCTCGTTATCAACGCGCTCGTACTGTTCCACTACCATGCCACACTCAAGGCGCAACGCAAGGCTTTCCCATGGCGGCAAGGTAGTCATTATGGCTATCTATAATAGGCGCAGTATATACCCAGTTCGGCTCACCTAGAGAGTGTTAGCTGAGAGGTATAAAAAAACCGACCCAAAGGGTCGGTTTTCATTCGCTATTCAAGACGCTGACGACAGAGGATTACTCTTCTGCTGCGGCTTCTTCAACAACGGGACGATCAACTAGCTCAACATACGCCATAGGCGCGTTGTCGCCGGTGCGGAAACCGCACTTAAGAATACGGATGTAACCACCCGGACGCTCAGCGTAACGCGGACCTAATTCGTTGAACAGTTTGCCGACCGCTTCTTTAGAACGCGTACGGGCAAACGCCAAGCGACGGTTTGCAACGCTATCCTGCTTAGACAAGGTGATCAGCGGCTCGATAACGCGACGCAGTTCCTTGGCTTTCGGCAGGGTTGTCTTAATGACTTCATGCTCGACCAGCGAGACAGACATGTTTTTAAACATTGCCTGGCGATGCGAGCTGGTACGATTCAGATGACGACCACTCTTACGATGACGCATGGTTGTAATTCCTTACCAAACTGGGACTCAAGTCGACACTCACGCGGAGGCCTTGTCGTCCTTCAGGCTTGCCGGTGGCCAATTTTCCAACCGCATGCCGAGGGACAAGCCGCGCGCCGCCAATACATCTTTGATTTCATTCAAAGACTTTTTACCGAGGTTAGGTGTTTTCAACAGCTCAACTTCTGTGCGCTGAATCAAATCACCAATGTAGTAAATATTCTCGGCTTTTAGGCAGTTCGCGCTACGAACGGTCAACTCAAGATCGTCTACGGGGCGCAATAGAATTGGATCAACGTGATCCTCTTCTTCTTCGACTTCCTGTTCTTTATCAGCTTCCAGGTCGACGAAGGCGGCCAGCTGCTCTTGCAGAATGGTCGCACTGCGACGGATAGCCTCTTCCGGATCCAGGGTACCGTCGGTTTCCAAATCGATAATTAGCTTATCGAGGTCGGTGCGCTGCTCAACACGAGCGGCCTCAACCGAGTAGGAAACACGGCGGACAGGGCTGAAGGTGGCATCCAGCTGCAGGCGGCCAATAGCACGTGACTCTTCATCAGAGCCGCGGGCGTCAGCCGGTTCGTAGCCACGACCCAGCGCTACCTTAAGCTGAATTTTCAGCTCGGCACCTTCATTGACATGAGCAATGATGTGGTCCGGGTTGACGATTTCGACGCTATGATCAAGCGCAATGTCGCCAGCGGTGACGACGGCTGGGCCCTGCTTGTTCAGCGTGAGCACCGCCTCATCGCGGCTGTGCATCTTGATCGCAACATCTTTCAAGTTCAGGAGGATTTCAATAACATCTTCCTGCACCCCTTCGAGCGCACTGTACTCATGCTCTACACCGGCAATTTCAGCCTCTACCACGGCACAGCCGGGCATAGACGAAAGCAGAATGCGACGCAGTGCATTCCCAAGGGTGTGACCAAATCCGCGCTCGAATGGTTCGAGTACGATTTTGGCGTGATGTGCGCTGATTTCTTCGACCTTGATGTCGCGAGGGCGGAGAAACTCTGTCACTGAACGCTGCATATGAACACCTTTCAGGCTGCCAAACGGATACTCAGTCTCAAGAGCATAGGCTCAAGAGCATGTACTCAAGAGCAACCGGACGGAGAGCTACGCTACCCGTCCGGGCTTCAAGAAGCAGACTCTTACTTAATTAACGCTGCTTACTTGGAGTACAGCTCGACGATCAGGTTTTCGTTGATGTCGGCAGTCAGGTCACCGCGTTCAGGCAGAGCCTTGAAAGTGCCTTCCATCTTCTTGGCGTCGATCTCGATCCAAACAATATCGCCACGGTTTGCCGCAATGGACAGTGCGCTTTGAATACGTGCTTGGTTCTTCGCCTTTTCGCGAATGGAAACAACGTCACCCGGCTTAACTTGATAGGAAGCCACGTTAACGGTACGTCCGTTCACTGAAATCGCCTTGTGGCTTACTAGCTGACGCGCTTCAGAGCGAGTCGAGCCAAAGCCCATACGATAGACGACGTTATCCAGTCGGGATTCTAACAACTGCAACAATACTTCACCGGTCGCGCCTTTCAGGCGAGCAGCTTCTTTGTAGTAGTTGCGGAACTGTTTTTCGAGTACGCCATACATGCGACGTACTTTTTGCTTCTCGCGAAGCTGCAAGCCGTAGTCTGAAAGACGCTGACGACGTTGGCCGTGTACACCCGGGATTTGCTCGGATTTACACTTTTTCTCGAAGGGAGTCACACCACTCTTCAAAAAGAGATCGGTGCCTTCACGACGAGACAGTTTGCACTTCGGTCCAATATAACGAGCCATGAATCTGTCTCCTTAAACGCGGCGTTTCTTAGGCGGACGGCAGCCATTGTGAGGAATGGGCGTCGCGTCTGTGATGCTTTGCACGCGGAAGCCGGCGGCGTTAAGTGCACGCACGGCGGATTCACGACCAGGACCGGGGCCTTTAACCAGTACGTCTACGTTTTTCACACCATACTCGGCTGCAGCAGTTGCTGCACGTTCACTTGCCACTTGAGCAGCGAACGGGGTGCTCTTGCGAGAACCACGAAAACCCGAACCACCGGCAGTTGCCCAAGAAAGCGCATTGCCCTGGCGGTCTGTGATCGTCACGATCGTGTTGTTAAAAGAGGCATGGATGTGCGCAATCGCGTCCACTACCTGCTTTTTAACCTTTTTACGGTTACTACGCGGGTTAGCCATGTTGATGTCTATTCCTGTCGTTACGCCGGCTCTCTATTAAAGAGCCTGCGTATTATTTGCGGATCGGCTTACGCGGGCCCTTACGGGTGCGCGCGTTAGTCTTAGTCCGCTGACCACGCAGCGGAAGACTACGACGATGACGCAGACCACGGTAGCAACCTAAGTCCATGAGACGCTTAATATTAAGCGTAACATCACGACGAAGGTCACCTTCTACGGTGTACTTGCCAACTTCAGAACGCAGGGTGTCGACTTCTTCAGAAGACAGATCCTGGATCTTGGCAGTAGTGGCGATACCGGCTGCTGCACAGATGTGCTCAGCACGAGTACGGCCAATCCCGAAGATATAGGTCAGCGAGATCGCCGCATGCTTGTTGTCCGGGATATTGACGCCTGCAATACGGGCCATCAGCTTACTCCGAAATTTGAGCGGCTTGCTCGTTTATTCATCTACAAAAGGCGCAACAGCATACCCCTTCATTTGCCCGAGGGCAAGGGGTATGCTGGCACCCGCTTAAAACAACCCAGGGGTATTAACCCTGGCGCTGTTTGTGCCGTGGTTCGCTGCAAATGACGCGGACAGCGCCATTGCGACGAATGATCTTGCAGTTACGGCACATTTTCTTTACGGAAGCTCGAACTTTCATCGATCTTTCTCCAAAAACCGGCTCGCGGCTCGCCACCTTAACTAACTTAATAGGGGTGGGCGGCGCCTCTCAGCGCATGATACCGCCGCTACCGTAGCCTTTCAGGTTGGACTTCTTCATCACTGAGTCATACTGATGCGACATGAGATGCGATTGCACCTGGGCCATGAAGTCCATGATGACCACGACTACGATTAACAACGAGGTACCGCCGAAAAAGAACGGCACGTTCCACGCCACAATCAAGAACTGGGGCATCAAGGAAACCGCAGTGATATACAAGGCACCGAACAGGGTCAAGCGTGTCATGACCTTGTCGATATAGCGAGCGGTCTGCTCGCCGGGGCGAATGCCCGGCAGGAAAGCGCCTGACTTTTTAAGATTGTCAGCCACATCCTTGGGGTTGAAGACCAGCGCTGTGTAAAAGAAGCAGAAGAATACCACTGCCGCCGCGAAAAGCAAGATGTAAAGCGGTTGACCTGGACCTAATGCCTGGGATGCACGCTGCAACCACTCCATACCTTCACCGGCACCTACCCACTGACCAATAGAGGCCGGGAAGAGTAGAATACTGGAGGCAAAGATAGCTGGAATAACGCCAGCCATATTAACCTTCAAAGGCAGGTAACTGCTTTGGCCTGCATACATCTTATTGCCCACCTGACGCCGCGGGTAGTTAACCTTAAGACGGCGTTGGCCGCGCTCAATGAAAACCACGAAAGCGACAGTGGCAATACCTAACACAGACAACGCTAACAGCGGCAGAACATTCCAGGCGCCTTCGTTACGGGCAAGCTCAAAGGCTTGGCCCACGGCACTCGGTAGCCCAGCGACAATACCGGAGAAGATCAGCAGCGAAATACCGTTGCCGATGCCCTTCTCGGTAATTTGCTCACCCAGCCACATCATAAACACCGCGCCTGATACAAACGTAACCACGGCGGTGAAGAAGAAACTGAAGTCAGCGCTGTACGCGATACCTTGGCTAGCCAGACCGACGGACATGCCGGTAGCCTGGACAAATGCCAGTATCACCGTGCCGTAGCGGGTGTACTGGCTGATCTTGCGGCGGCCAGCCTCACCCTCTTTCTTGAGCTGCTCAAGATGAGGGGAGACCGCAGTCATGAGCTGCATGATAATCGACGCCGAAATATAGGGCATTATACCCAGGGCGAGGACACTCATGCGCTCCAGGGCACCACCCGAGAACATGTTAAACATGCCTAAGATAGTACCCTGTTGCTCCCTAAACAAGGCAGCAAGCTGGTCAGGATTGATACCGGGAACGGGAATGTGGGCACCAATACGGTACACCACGATGGCGAGGAGCACGAAGCGCAAACGCGCCCACAGTTCACTCAGACCGCTGCCCATCGCCGGCATTTTTCCTGACTTGGCCATTTAGTCCTCTACCTTGCCGCCAGCAGCTTCGATCGCTTCACGGGCACCTTTGGTGACCTTGATTCCGCGAACGGTAACTGCCGTTTTCAATTCGCCAGAAAGGATAATCTTCGCGTGTAGCGTAGAGTCCTTCAGCACGTTGGCTTGCTTCAATGTCGCCATAGTGACTTCGCCACCGGCTACTTTAGCAAGTTCGGCCAGGCGTACTTCTTCAGATACTAATGATTTTGCAGACGTAAAACCGAATTTCGGCAAACGACGCTGCAAAGGCATCTGACCGCCTTCGAAACCAGGCTTGACGCTACCGCCACTGCGTGATTTCTGACCTTTGTGACCACGGCCACCGGTCTTACCAAGACCGGAACCGATACCACGACCAACGCGCTTTGCAGCGTGCTTGGAGCCCGGTGCCGGGCTTAAGGTATTAAGTTTCATGGATTACTCTCCCTCAACGCGCACAAGGTAGTTAACCTTGTTGATCATGCCGCGTACGGCTGGGGTGTCTTCCAGTTCAACCGTCTGACCGATGCGACGCAGACCCAGGCCTTTCATAGTGGCCTTGTGCTTAGGCAAAATGCCGATGGTGCTGCGGATCTGAGTAAACTTGATCGTTGCTGCCATGGTGTCTTACCCCGTGATCGCGTCGACAGACAGACCGCGCTTAGCGGCGATGTCTTCCGGTGCTTGCATGGAGGAGAGACCTTTAACAGTCGCTCGTACCACGTTAACCGGGTTGGTGGAACCGTAGCACTTGGCCAGTACATCGTGGACACCAGCGAGCTCTAATACAGAGCGCATGGCGCCACCGGCAATAATACCGGTACCTTCGGAAGCCGGCTGCATGTACACCTTAGAAGCACCGTGACGGGCTTTAATCGGGTACTGCAGCGTGTGGCCAGCAAGGTTCACCTTGACCATATTGCGACGAGCTTGATCCATCGCTTTCTGGATTGCGACCGGCACTTCACGCGCCTTGCCACGACCGAAACCGACACGACCTTTACCATCACCAACGACGGTCAGTGCGGTGAAGCCGAAAATACGACCACCCTTGACCACCTTGGCGACGCGGTTGACCTGCACTAACTTCTCTTGCAGATCACCGCTTTGCTGTTCGTTCTTCGCCATCGTAAAACCCTTTAGAATTCCAGGCCGCCTTCACGTGCGGCGTCGGCCAGAGCCTTGACGCGGCCGTGATACTTAAAGCCAGCACGGTCGAAGGCCACCTGGGTGATGCCTGCTTCTTTAGCGCGTTCGGCAATCAGTGCACCTACTTTAGAGGCAGCATCTGAGTTACCGGTCGCACCCTCGCGCAGTGCTTTGTCCAGCGTAGAAGCACTGGCTAACACTTTGCCACCATCCGGCGAGATAATCTGCGCATAGATGTGACGCGGGGTACGGTTGACGCACAGGCGATACACGCCCAGCTCGCGGATCTTTGCGCGAGCGCGGCGGGCACGACGGAGACGAGATTCTTTCTTCGCGTTCATAACCCTGCCTTACTTCTTCTTGGCTTCTTTGCGACGCACCTGCTCGTCGGCGTACCGTACACCCTTGCCTTTATATGGCTCAGGCGGACGGAAAGCGCGGATTTCCGCGGCGCACTGACCGAGCTGCTGCTTGTTCGCGCTTTTCAGCACGATCACGGTGTTTTTCGGCGTTTCCGCTGAGACACCTTCAGGCAGTTCGTAGTCGACCGGGTGCGAGAAGCCCAGTGAAAGATTGAGCGTCTGGCCCTTAGCTTGGGCACGATAACCGACGCCAACAATTTCGAGAGTCTTTGTGAAACCCTCGGATACGCCCGTTACCAGGTTCTGAACTAAGGCGCGGGTAGTACCGGCCATTGCCCAGCTCTTGGCAGATTCGCTCGGGGCGAAGGTCAGCTGGCCATCTTCTTGACCGACCACTACATCTGAGTGGATGGTCAAAGATAGCGTGCCCTGGCCGCCCTTGGCGGTCAGCTGGTCAGCATTGATTTTAACATCAACACCGGCGGGCACTTTAACCGGATATTTCGCTATGCGGGACATTCCAGCCTCCTAGAATACGGTGCAGATGACTTCGCCACCCACACCGGCTTGGCGCGCGGCACGATCGGTCATGACACCACTTGACGTAGTGACAATCGCAATACCAAGACCATCGGCGACCTTAGGCAGGTTGTCCTTGCCCATATAGCGGCGCAGGGACGGCTTGGAAACCCGCTGAATATGCTCAATAACCGGCTTACCCTCAAAGTATTTGAGAGTCACGGTCAGCTCAGGCTTAACACCCTCTGCAACCGTAAAGTCGGCAATGTAGCCTTCTTCCTTTAGCACTCGGGCCACTTGCACTTTCAACTTGGAGGACGGCATGGTAGCCGTCTCCTTGGTGGCCATCTGCGCATTGCGGAGACGAGTTATCATATCCGCTAGAGTATCTTGCATGCTCATTTAATGTGCGCTCCTGATGATTCTACGTGGCGTTACCAACTGGACTTTTTGAGTCCAGGGACGTCGCCACGCATGGCGGCTTCACGCAGCTTGTTACGGCCGAGGCCGAACTTGTTGTAAAAACCGTGCGGACGACCAGTGATGCGACAGCGGTTACGCTGACGCACCGGGCTTGAGTCGCGCGGCAGTTGCTGCAGCTTCAGCGTCGCCTCGAAGCGGTCTTCCTCAGACGAATCAACGCCTGAGATGATCTTCTTGAGCTCGGCACGCTTGGTGGCATACTTCGCCACCAATTGCGTACGTTTGAGCTCACGCTCTATCATACTTTTCTTAGCCATGATCCCACCCTTATTTCTTGAAGGGGAAGTTCAGCGCCGCTAGCAGCGCACGACCTTCCTCATCGGTTTTGGCGGTAGTAGTGATAGTGACGTCCAACCCACGGATGCGATCGATTTTATCATACTCGATCTCCGGGAAGATGATCTGCTCACGCACACCCATAGAATAGTTGCCGCGACCGTCGAAGGACTTCGGGTTGAGACCACGGAAGTCACGCACGCGGGGAATCGCGATGTAAACCAAACGGTCCAAGAAGTCCCACATACGCTCAGCGCGCAGAGTTACCTTGATGCCGATTGGCCAACCTTCGCGCACCTTAAAGCCCGCGATGGACTTACGTGCCTTGGTCACCAACGGTTTTTGACCAGAGAGTTTCTCTAGGTCGCCGATGGCATTGTCAATCAACTTTTTATCGTTGACTGCTTCGCCGATACCCATATTCAGAGTCACTTTCGTGATCCGGGGTACCTGCATAACGTTGGCATAGCTAAACTGTTCTTTAAGTTCAGCTGCTACCTCGTTTTGATAACGTTCTTTCAAGTTCGCCATTTTGCTACCCGACTCGCGTTAGGCGTCGATCTGCGTCTGCGTCGACTTGTAGATACGTACCTTGGTACCGTCTTCCTTAACTTGGAAGCCGACGCGATCCGCCTTACCGGTCTCCGAATTGAAGATGGCTACGTTGGACGCGTGAATCGGAGCCTCACGCTCGACGATACCGCCCTGATTACCCGCCATGGGATTTGGCTTGGTGTGACGTTTAATCATGTTCACACCGGACACCAAGAAGCGGCTTTCTAATACCCGCTTAACAGTGCCACGTTTGCCTTTATCCTTCCCGGCGATGACGATGACTTCATCGTCACGTTTGATCTTTTGCATATCCGCCTCGCTCCTTACAGCACTTCAGGCGCTAAGGAAATGATCTTCATGAACTTTTCATTACGAAGTTCACGAGTCACCGGCCCAAAAATACGGGTACCGATGGGCTGTTCGTTGGTGTTATTCAACAAAACTGCCGCATTTCCATCGAAACGGATGAGCGAACCGTCGGGACGACGGACGCCACTACGGGTCCGGACCACGACCGCTTTTAGCACCTGGCCTTTTTTGACCTTGCCACGCGGAATCGCTTCCTTAACCGTGACCTTGATGACATCACCTATACGAGCGTAGCGACGGTGTGAACCGCCTAGCACCTTGATGCATTGCACCCGGCGCGCTCCGCTGTTGTCGGCGACATCCAGCATTGTCTGAGTCTGAATCATCGGTTTTCTCCAAACCTAATCTGACTACACTGATTGGACAGCCTCGGGATTAACCCTTGGCGTGTTCAACCACCTCGACGAGCGTCCAGGCTTTCTTCTTGGAAAGCGGACGGCACTCCTGAATGGAAACCGTATCGCCTGCCTTTGCCTGGTTCGCCTCATCATGGGCGTGCAGCTTGGTGGAGCGCTTAACGTATTTTCCGTAGATCGGGTGACGCTCGCGCCGCTCGATCATAACGACGATGGACTTGTCCATCTTATCGCTCACCACTTTACCGGTGAGCGTACGCGTTGTTTTCTCTTCGGCCATCTCAATCACCTGCCTTCTCGTTGAGCATAGTCTTAACGCGGGCGATATCCCGACGGACCTGCTTGAGCAGATGAGTCTGGCTCAGTTGGCCAGTGGCCTTCTGCATGCGCAGGTTAAACTGCTCGCGGAGGAGTTCGAGGAGTTGCTCCTGGAGCTCTCCTGCGGACTTTTCACGAATTTCCTGGGCTTTCATCACATCACCGTCCGTTTCGCAAAGGTGGTGGATAAGGGCATTTTCTGTGCGGCGAGCTCAAACGCTTCACGAGCGAGCTCTTCCGACACGCCTTCTATTTCATAAAGGACCCGACCCGGTTGGATCTGGGCTACCCAGTACTCAACAGAACCTTTACCTTTACCCATACGAACTTCGAGCGGCTTCTTAGAGATCGGCTTATCAGGGAAGACGCGGATCCAGATCTTACCGCCACGTTTAACGTGACGTGTGATCGCACGACGGCCTGCTTCGATCTGACGCGCAGTGATGCGGCCGCGACCGGTAGCTTTAAGGCCATATTCCCCGAAGCTGATCTTGCTTCCGCGATGCGCCAGGCCACGGTTGCGGCCTTTCATCATCTTGCGGAATTTCATACGCTTGGGCTGTAACATCGACTCGCTCTCCCCTTACCTGGAACCTTTCTTCTTGGGCGCGTTGCCGGCAGGCTGTTTGGCCTTGGCACGTACTTCCTCGATACCGCCGAGGATTTCACCCTTGAAGATCCACACTTTGACGCCGATAACGCCATAGGTGGTGTGAGCTTCGTAAGTGGCGTAGTCGATATCCGCACGCAACGTGTGCAACGGAACGCGACCTTCGCGGTACCATTCGGTACGTGCGATTTCAGCGCCACCAAGACGACCTGACAGCTGAATCTTGATGCCACCAGCGCCAAGACGCATTGCGTTTTGTACCGCGCGCTTCATAGCACGACGGAACATCACGCGACGCTCAAGCTGACCCGCTACGTTAGCAGCGACTAGCTTGGCATCCAGCTCCGGCTTGCGAACTTCTTCGATGTTCACATGCACGGGGACACCCATCATCTGGGTGAGATCGCGACGCAGACGGTCGACATCTTCACCTTTCTTACCAATCACAATACCCGGACGGGCGGTGTGAATGGTGATGCGGGCGTTGTTCGCCGGACGCTCGATGTGGATGCGGCTCACAGAAGCGCTTTTAAGACGCTCTTCCAAGAAGCTACGCACTTCGAGATCGTTATTGAGCTTATCGGCGTAAGCGCCGCGCTCAGCATACCAGACAGAAGCATGGTCTTTGACGATGCCCAGTCGAATGCCTGTTGGATTGACTTTCTGACCCATCGGTCGACTCCTACTTCTCGGCTACCTTGACGGTGATGTGGCACGTGCGCTTCAAGATACGATCCGCACGCCCTTTGGCACGCGGCTTGATACGCTTGAGCGTCATGCCCTCATCGACGCAGATGGTCGAGACACGCAGCTCGTCAATATCCATGCCGTTATTTTCTTCCGCGTTTGCTATGGCGGATTGCAGCACCTTCTTAACCAGCTTAGCAGCCTTCTTCGGTGAGAAGGTCAGCAGGTCGAGTGCCTCGGCGACAGGTTTACCGCGCACCTGGTCAGCCACCAAACGGGCCTTCTGGGCGGATAAACGAGCGCCAAGCAGCTTAGCTGTGACTTCCATCTCTCAATCCTCTCTGGCTTACCGTTTGGCTTTTTTATCCGCCGCATGCCCGCGATAAGTGCGAGTAGCAGCGAATTCGCCCAATTTGTGGCCAACCATTTCCTCGGATACGTGCACCGGGATGTGTTGACGACCATTATGGACAGCGATAGTGAGGCCTACCATGTTTGGCAGGATCATTGAACGGCGCGACCAAGTCTTAATTGGTTTGCGATCGTTCTTCTCCACTGCAGCCTCTACCTTCTTCAAAAGATGAAGGTCAATGAAGGGACCTTTCTTTAGTGAACGTGGCACAGCCGTTACCTCTTAGTGTCTGGGCAATTTAGATCAACGCGTCTTATTACGACGACGGATGATCAGCTTGTCGGTGCGCTTGTTCTTACGCGTCTTGTGACCCTTAGTCGGCACACCCCAAGGGGAGACCGGGTGACGACCACCACTGGTGCGGCCTTCGCCACCACCGTGTGGGTGATCCACCGGGTTCATCGCGACACCGCGAACAGTCGGACGCACGCCTCTCCAGCGCTTCGCACCGGCCTTGCCAAGTTGACGCAGGCTGTGCTCAGAGTTGCTCACCTCGCCCAACGTCGCGCGGCACTCAGCCAATACTTTACGCATTTCGCCAGAGCGAAGACGTAGCGTGGCGTAGTTACCTTCACGAGCTACCAACTGGGCGCTTGTACCGGCACTGCGTGCAATCTGCGCACCTTTACCCGGCTTGAGTTCGATGCAGTGCACCGTAGAACCCAATGGGACGTTGCGCAGCGGCAATGCATTGCCTTTCTTGATCGACGCATTAACACCAGATTCCAGCACGTCACCCGCGCTGACACCTTTCGGTGCAATGATGTAACGACGCTCACCATCGGCATACATCAGCAGTGCAATGTGCGCACTGCGATTGGGATCGTGCTCTAAACGCTCAACGGTGGCTGGAACGCCATCCTTGGTACGTTTGAAATCGATCAACCGATAGTGGTGACGATGACCACCGCCTATGTGGCGAGTGGTGATGCGACCGTTATTATTACGGCCACCGGACTTGGACTGTTTTTCCAAAAGCGGCGCATAAGCACGGCCCTTGAACAGTTCCTCGCCAACGATCTTGACGACGTGGCGACGACCGGCGGAAGTGGGTTTGGTCTTGACGATTGCCATTATCCGTACTCCTGCCCTATTCGGCGCCTGTGAAGTCTTCGAGCGTTTCACCCGCAGCCAGGGTCACATACGCTTTGCGGTAACCCTTACGTAGGCCAACACCGTTCGCAGTACGCTTCGTTTTACCCTTCATGTTCAGTACCTGAACACTGCCGACCTTCTTGCCGAAAAGTGCTTCTACGGCTTTCTTGATCTCGGGCTTGGTAGCATCGCGTGCCACCTTGAAAACGTACTGGTTGCGCTCGGCTGCCATCGCGGCCTTTTCGGTCACGTGCGGCCCAAGCAGAACCTTGAATACGCGTTCCTGGTTCATGCCAGCTTCTCCTCGAATTTACGCAGGGCGGAGACGGTAATCAGGACCTTATCAAAGGCTACCAGACTTACCGGGTCAGCTGCCGCGACATCCACCACGTCAACGTGGGGAAGGTTGCGTGCGGCCAAATAGAGTTTTTCGTCAACTTCTTCAGTGACGATCAACACTTTTTCAAGGTTGAGCTCTTTCAGCTTGGCAGCTACCTGCTTGGTCTTAGGCGCATCGACGCTGAACTCTTCAATCGCGACTAGACGCTCTTGACGTACCAGCTCAGACAGGATGGAGCGCATCGCTGCGCGGTACATCTTGCGGTTAACCTTCTGAGTATAGTCTTGCGGACGAGCCGCGAAGGTTACGCCGCCGCCACGCCATAGCGGAGAGCGGATAGTACCGGCACGTGCACGACCGGTGCCTTTCTGACGCCAAGGCTTTTTACCACCGCCACGAACGTCGGAACGACTCTTTTGTGCGTGAGTTCCCTGACGGCCACCAGCCAAATAGGCAGTAACCACTTGGTGAACGAGCGCTTCGTTGAATTCTTTGCCAAAAGTGGCGTCGGCTACTTCAACGGTACCCGCGCCTGCAGCAAGATTCAGATTCATTGGTAATTATCCCCTTCAGCCAGCTTTCACGGCGCTGCGAACGATAACGTCACTACCGGGAGCACCCGGCACTGCGCCTTTGATCAGCAGCAGGTTACGCTCGGCGTCGACACGGACGATCTCAAGGCTTTGAACGGTGCAACGGGCATTACCCATTTGACCGGCCATCTTTTTGCCTTTGAAAACGCGACCCGGAGTCTGACACATGCCGATAGAACCCGGCGCGCGATGCGACAGAGAGTTACCGTGAGTCATGTCTTGGGTACGGAAATTCCAGCGCTTAACAGCACCCTGGAAGCCTTTACCTTTAGAGGTGCCAGTCACGTCAACCATTTGACCAGCTTCGAAGAGGGATACGGTGATTTCGCCACCCACCTCAGGAATTGTTTCGCCTTCTGCAAGACGGAATTCCATCAGTGCACGACCAGCCTCAACACCCGCCTTGGCAAACTGTCCAGCTTGCGCTTTGGTGAGGTACTTGGCTTTACGAGAACCAGATGTGACCTGAATCGCTGCGTAACCGTCAGACTCGACAGATTTAACGCGTGTAACACGATTAGGATCAACTTCAATAACGGTTACGGGCACAGACGCGCCGTCTTCGGTAAAGACACGGGTCATCCCGGCCTTTTTACCGACTAAACCGATAGTCATACTCAGTCTCCTATAGTGTACGGGGCTATCACCCGCTATGGCTGCCCTTTCCAGAGCATTCCACTAGCACATTGTATGGCGCCTCACGGCGTGGCGGCTGCTGATCATACTAAGCTTGTTTAAAACAAGCGATGAACGCTGGGCCGCAAAGTGACTAGTGTAATTAGTTGAGCTTGATTTGCACGTCAACGCCAGCGGCGAGATCGAGCTTCATCAGTGCATCAACAGTTTTCTCAGTCGGCTCAACGATGTCGAGCACACGCTTGTGAGTACGAATCTCATACTGGTCACGCGCATCTTTATTGACGTGCGGCGAGATCAGAATGGTGAAGCGCTCACGGTTGGTTGGCAGCGGGATCGGCCCACGAACCTGAGCACCAGTACGCTTAGCGGTTTCAACAATCTCCGCTGTGGACTGATCGATCAGGCGATGGTCGAACGCTTTCAACCGAATGCGAATCTTTTGGTTCTGCATTTGCCCTAAACTCCAATGGATGTCGACGGCGCGAGCCGTCTACCCACGCATTCAAAGGATGCGCATTATAGGCACGCCACAAGCCCATGTCAAACATTTGCTGATGGTGCGCAGAAAAGGGGGCTCATCAGAGCCCCCTTCATCATTCAAGCAAATAGCTTACTTGACGATCTTAGCTACAACGCCAGCACCGACAGTACGACCACCTTCGCGAATTGCGAAGCGTAGACCGTCGTCCATGGCAATCGGAGCGATCAAGGTAACAACCATTTGCACGTTGTCACCAGGCATAACCATTTCAACACCTTCCGGCAGTTCACAAGTACCCGTTACATCGGTGGTACGGAAGTAGAACTGAGGACGGTAGCCCTTGAAGAAAGGCGTATGACGACCACCTTCTTCTTTGGACAGAACGTAAACTTCTGCTTCGAAGGTAGTGTGCGGATGAATACTGCCTGGCTTGGCCAGTACCTGACCACGCTCGACGTCATCACGCTTAGTACCACGTAGCAGGGCGCCAACGTTCTCACCAGCACGACCTTCGTCGAGCAGCTTGCGGAACATTTCAACGCCAGTAACGATCGTTTTAGTGGTGTCACGAATACCGACGATTTCAACTTCTTCGCCCGCTTTCACGATACCGCGCTCTACACGACCGGTTACAACAGTACCGCGGCCAGAGATAGAGAACACGTCTTCGATCGGCATCAGGAACGGCTGGTCGATCGCACGCTCCGGCTCAGGAATGTAATCATCCAGAGCTTTGATCAGATTAGCAACGGCGGTGGTACCCATTCCGTTCTCATCTTCACCGTTCAACGCCATCAGCGCAGAACCTGTGATGATCGGCGTGTCGTCGCCCGGGAAGTCGTACTGATCGAGGAGTTCACGAACTTCCATCTCTACCAGTTCGAGCAGCTCTTCGTCATCAACCATGTCCGCTTTGTTCAGGAACACAACGATGTACGGTACGCCAACCTGACGAGACAGCAGGATGTGCTCGCGAGTTTGCGGCATCGGGCCGTCAGCGGCAGAACATACCAGGATCGCGCCGTCCATCTGCGCAGCACCGGTGATCATGTTCTTGACGTAGTCAGCGTGTCCTGGGCAGTCAACGTGCGCGTAGTGGCGCATTTCAGACTGGTATTCCACGTGGGACGTAGCGATCGTGATACCGCGCTCGCGCTCTTCAGGAGCGTTATCGATAGACGAGAACTCGCTCCAGTCGCCGCCGAAAACTTCAGCAGACACGCGGGTTAGGGCCGCTGTCAGAGTCGTTTTACCGTGGTCGACGTGACCAATGGTGCCGACGTTGACGTGCGGTTTGGAACGTTCAAATTTTTCCTTAGCCACTGCTATAACCTCTTTACGTTAGCTAACGGTTAACCGTTTTGATTGATGACGGCTTCAACGACGCTGGAGGGCGCCTCCTCGTACTTCGAGAACTCCATAGAGTAGCTCGCACGGCCCTGGGATTGCGAGCGTAGGTCGGTTGCGTAACCGAACATCTCACCCAGCGGTACCGTTGCACGAATGACTTTACCTGCGGAAGAGTCATCCATGCCCTGCACCAGACCGCGACGACGGCTCAGGTCGCCCATGACGTCACCCATAAACTCTTCGGGGGTCACGATTTCGACCTTCATCACCGGCTCCAGCAGCACGGCCTTGGCCTTCCTGGCACCTTCTTTAACGGCCATAGAAGAAGCAATCTTGAACGCAGTCTCGTTAGAGTCCACGTCGTGAAAAGAGCCATCGAACAGCGACACTTTAACGTCGATCATCGGGTAACCCGCGATGACGCCGTTTTTGAGCTGCTCATAAGCACCCTTCTCAACCGCGGGGATGTATTCCTTAGGAACCGTACCGCCCACGACTTCAGAGTTGAATTTGAAGAAAATTTCATCTTCGCCTTCACCCTTTTCTGCTGCAGTCAGCGGCTCGATACGCAGCCAAACGTGACCATACTGACCACGACCACCGGACTGACGCACGAACTTGCCTTCTTGCTCAACGCTGCCGCGAATCGTTTCGCGGTAGGCTACTTGAGGCTTACCGATATTAGCTTCAACCTTGAACTCGCGACGCATACGGTCAACGATAATGTCCAAGTGAAGCTCGCCCATACCAGAAATAATCGTCTGGCCGGTTTCTTCGTCGGTTTTAACTTGGAAGGAAGGATCTTCCTGAGCCAATTTGCCCAGAGCAACACCCATCTTCTCTTGGTCACTCTTGGTCTTCGGCTCAACAGCAACCGAAATAACCGGATCCGGGAACTCCATACGCTCGAGAACAATTTTGTTGTCGATATCGCACAGTGTGTCACCGGTGGTGACGTCTTTCAGACCGATACAAGCAGCGATATCGCCAGCCAGGATCTCTTTGATCTCTTCGCGTGAGTTGGCGTGCATCTGAACGATACGACCAACGCGCTCTTTCTTCTGTTTAACGGAGTTATAAACGCCGTCACCAGATTTCAGAACACCCGAATAGACGCGGATAAAGGTCAGCGTACCAACGAAGGGGTCGGTCGCGATCTTGAACGCCAGCGCCGCAAACGGCGCGCTGTCATCGGCGATACGTGTGGCAATGGTACCGTCTTTATCGTCAAGCTCACCTTCGATCGCCTTAACTTCAGTCGGCGAAGGCATGTATTCGATAATGCCGTCCAACACTGCTTGAACGCCTTTGTTCTTAAAGGCAGAACCACAGGTGACCAGCACGATGTCGTTACGCAGAGTACGCGCGCGCAGACCAGCCTTGATCTCTTCGATGCTGAGTTCAGTACCGTCGAGATACTTCTCCATCAGCTCATCAGAGCCTTCGGCAGCGGCTTCAACCATTTCTTCGCGATACTTCTCAGCCGTTTCTTGCAAGTCAGCAGGAATATCGACGAGCTCATAGTTCATACCCAGACTTGCCTCATCCCAAAGGATGGCTTTCATCTGGAGAAGGTCGATAACGCCTTTAAAGTCTTCTTCCGTGCCCCAGTTAATCTGGATCGGCACAGCGTTAGCACCTAGACGCTCTTTGAGCTGCTCAACAACCATGAAGAAGTCAGCGCCGGTACGGTCCATCTTATTGACGAACACCATGCGCGGAACTTCATACTTGTTGGCTTGACGCCATACAGTTTCGGTCTGGGGCTGAACGCCGGAAGAACCACACAGTACAACCACGGCACCATCGAGTACGCGCAGAGAACGCTCAACTTCAATCGTGAAGTCAACGTGCCCTGGGGTGTCGATAATATTGATACGGTGCTCAGGAAACTGCTTGCTCATGCCTTGCCAGAAGGTAGTAACAGCAGCAGAGGTGATAGTGATACCACGCTCCTGCTCCTGCTCCATCCAGTCTGTCGTCGCAGCACCGTCGTGCACTTCACCCACTTTGTGGGAAAGGCCGGTGTAGAACAGTACGCGCTCAGTTGTCGTGGTTTTACCCGCGTCAACGTGAGCAACGATACCGATATTGCGATAACGATTCAGTGGAGTCTTGCGTGCCACGATGAAACTCCCATTTGTTGGCGATGCTCGTTAATTTAGCGGCGCATGCAAGCGAGGCTTATGCTACCGCCACTACCCTAGAAGGATAGTGGCTAAGTATTGCAACACAGCGACTCAGCGTACATTCGCATGCTGAACTACGTGCATATATAAACCCGAACTTAAAAACGTCGTACTCAAAAACGCCGAGTTTAAAAACGCCGATTTTAGAAACGCCGAATTTAAAAAATCTAAAAACGCGAAATCTAGAAACGGTAGTGCGAGAAGGCTTTGTTGGCTTCTGCCATGCGATGCACGTCTTCGCGCTTCTTAACAGCAGAACCTTTACCTTCAGCAGCATCCAGCATTTCACCAGCCAGACGGTGCACCATGGTTTTCTCACCGCGACGACGCGCAGCGTCTACCAGCCAGCGCATTGCAAGCGCTTGACGGCGTGACGGACGAACTTCAACCGGCACCTGATAGGTCGCACCACCCACACGGCGCGACTTCACTTCGACCATAGGCTGGATGGCTTCCAACGCCTTGTCGAAGATTTCCAGCGGATCTTCTTTACTACGCTCGGCAACCTTGTCCAACGCACCGTAGACGATGCGCTCAGCTATGGACTTTTTGCCGCTGACCATCAGGTGGTTCATGAACTTCGCCAGACGCTCACTTCCGAACTTAGGATCCGGCAGGATGTCGCGTTTAGCTACTACTCTTCTTCTAGGCATGATAAGCCCTCAATTAAGGATCTTTCAGGTAAACCCGGGACTCGTGCTGCGCCTACTAGTACTCGCGGCGCCCGACCTTACTCTTATCAGACCGTCAAATTCGTGAAAAACGTTACTCAGCAGACTCTAAGCGTAGACTTAGGACTTAGGACGCTTAGTACCGTATTTAGAACGACCCTGACGACGATTTTGAACGCCGGAGGTGTCAAGGGCGCCACGAACGGTGTGATAACGCACACCTGGCAAATCCTTTACACGGCCGCCACGAATCAAAACGACAGAGTGTTCTTGAAGGTTGTGACCTTCACCACCGATGTAAGAAGATACTTCGAAACCGTTGGTAAGGCGCACACGGCAAACCTTACGCAGGGCCGAGTTAGGCTTCTTCGGGGTGGTGGTGTAAACGCGCGTACATACGCCGCGTTTTTGCGGACAGGCCTGCAGCGCTGGCACGTCACTTTTGGTGACGGGGCGCTTGCGCGGCTTGCGCACTAGCTGATTAATCGTTGCCATGGTGTTTAGCTGACTCCAATGGTTGCCTTAGCCTTTTAACAAATACAAGCAGCGGATGCGGGCGCACCCACCCCACTGTTAAAGGCTGCGCATTCTAAAGGCTGACCCTATGTGGCGTCAAGCCTTGCCGGCGGTTTAACCGGCAAGACTGCGCTTTTCAGGTCAGCTATTCGTTTTACTTACGTTTTCACTTACTGTCTTCACTTACTATTTCTAGTCCCAGCGTTACAGCTCATCGTCAGAATCGAGAGCGGTTAGCTGAGCACCTAGCTCCTGCTCTACCTCGGTGGCCGAGGGGTTGAACAGTTGCTCAACGTCTTCGCGCTTGCGACGACGCTCTGCGTGGTGAGTCAAACCCGTACCGGCTGGTATGAGACGACCCACTACCACGTTTTCTTTCAGGCCGCGCAGATAATCGCGTTTGCCGGTCACCGCTGCTTCGGTCAGTACTCGTGTTGTCTCCTGGAAGGAGGCCGCAGAGATGAACGACTCGGTGGCCAAACTGGCCTTGGTAATACCCAGCAGCATACGCTGATACTTAGCCGGGAATTTCTTCTCTTTCTCGAGACGAACGTTCTGCTCCAGCACGCGAACCAGCTCAGCTTGGTCGCCGGTGATGAAATCAGAGTCACCTGAGTCGGTAAGCTCTACCTTGCGCAGCATCTGACGCACGATCACTTCGATGTGCTTATCGTTGATACCTACGCCCTGCAGACGATAAACGTCCTGCACTTCGGCAGTGATGTACTTGGCAAGTTCCTCAACACCCAGCAAACGCAGGATATCGTGAGGATTGCTCGGGCCATCAGAAATAACTTCACCCTTCTCGACGGCTTCACCTTCGAAGACGGCGATTTGACGCCATTTCGGAATCAAGGCTTCAAACGGATCGCCAGACTCCGGGGTAATCATCAAACGACGCTTACCTTTAGTTTCTTTACCGAAGCTAACAACACCGCTGATTTCCGCCAAGATAGACGACTCTTTCGGCTTACGTGCTTCAAACAAGTCAGCAACCCGTGGCAGACCACCGGTGATATCTTTGTTAGCCGAAGCCTCTACAGGAATACGGGCAACCACTTCACCCACACCGATAGTGACACCGTCATCAACCGAAATAATCGAGTTACCAGGCAGCAAGTACTGTACCGGCGTGTTTGAACCGGAAACAGACACGTACTCGCCCGCGCTATCTTGCAGCATTACCATCGGGCGCTTATCGCGACCAGAGATCGGACGTGCCGCCGATTCGATAACTTCAATAGAAGACAGGCCGGTCATTTCATCGACGCTGCGGTGCATGGTGACACCTTCGTCGAGATCGATAAACTGCGCCTTACCTTCTACTTCAGCAACGATCGGGTGAGTGTGCGGATCCCATTTAGCAACAATGGCACCGGCATCAACGACATCGCCGTCACGTACGGAAAGCTCAGCACCATAGGGCAGCTTGTAGTACTCACGCTCACGGCCATGCTCATCGGCAACTGCCAAGGCGCTGGAACGAGAGACCACGACCAATTTGCCGTCGACACGCTCAACGTGCTTGATGTTATGCAGACGAACCTTGCCACCGTGCTTAACCTGTACGCTGTCAACCGCAGAAGAACGCGATGCCGCACCACCGATGTGGAACGTACGCATGGTCAGCTGGGTACCCGGCTCGCCAATTGACTGTGCCGCGATAACGCCGACAGCCTCGCCAATGTTGACCTGATGGCCACGCGCCAAGTCACGACCGTAACAAGAAGCACATACACCGTGAGCAGTTTCACAGGTAATGGTCGAGCGCACGATAATTTCGTCGACACCCATGGTGTCAAGCTCGGCGCACCACTTCTCGTCCAGCAATGTTGTGCGAGGAATCAAGATCTCGCCGGTACCCGGATGCACGACTTCTTGTGCAACAACACGACCCAACACACGCTGAGAGAGCGGTACAATGATGTCGCCGCCTTCGATGATCGGGTGCAGCGTCAAACCGTTCTCAGTGTCGCAATCAACTTCGGTAATAACCAAGTCTTGCGCCACGTCGACCAGACGACGCGTCAGATAACCGGAGTTAGCTGTTTTTAGTGCCGTATCCGCCAAACCTTTACGCGCACCGTGAGTCGAGATGAAGTACTGAAGTACGTTCAAACCTTCACGGAAGTTGGCAACAATCGGCGTTTCGATGATCGAACCATCCGGCTTGGCCATCAGGCCACGCATACCGGCCAACTGACGGATCTGGGCAGCAGAACCACGCGCCCCGGAATCAGCCATGATGAAGACGCTGTTAAACGAATCCTGCTCAACTTCGTTGCCATCACGATCGATGACGGTTTCTTTAGAGATACCGACCATCATCGCCTTGGCGACTTTATCGTTGGCCTTGGACCAAATATCGATAACCTTGTTGTACTTCTCACCCGCTGTTACTAGGCCAGAAGAGAACTGGTCTTCAATTTCTTTAACTTCGGCTTCAGCGGCGTCAACAATCGCGGTTTTTTCATCGGGAATAACGAAGTCGTTAACACCGATAGAAGCACCGGACCAGGTGGCCAAACGGAAGCCGGTATACATCAGTTGGTCAGCGAAGATAACGGCCGGCTTCAGACCAGCACGACGATACACTTCGTTGATCAGACTGGAGATCGCCTTCTTCTTCATCGGCTGATCAATCAGCGCGAACGGCACGCCTTCCGGTAAAATACGGAATAGCATGGCACGACCCACCGTCGTGTCATAAATGCGGCGGTGGAAGCTGCGCTCGCCAGTTTCTTCTTCTACGTCGATCTCGTCTAAACGCACTTTGACACGAGCGTGTAGCGCGACCGACTGAGTACCAAACGCGCGCTCTACCTCGTTGAGGTCAGAGAACACCATGCCCTCGCCTTTGGCGTTGATCTTTTCGCGGGTCATGTAGTACAGACCCAGAACAACGTCTTGCGACGGTACGATAATCGGCTCGCCGTTAGCAGGCGACAGCACGTTGTTTGTCGCCATCATCAGCGCACGCGCTTCAAGCTGCGCTTCCAGCGTTAACGGTACGTGTACCGCCATCTGGTCACCGTCAAAGTCGGCGTTGTAGGCAGCACAGACCAGCGGATGCAGCTGAATCGCCTTACCTTCGATCAACAGCGGCTCAAACGCCTGGATACCCAAACGGTGAAGCGTAGGCGCACGGTTAAGCAGTACCGGATGCTCGCGGATAACATCGGCAAGGATGTCCCATACTTCCGGCAACTCGCGCTCAACCATCTTCTTGGCGGCTTTAATCGTCGAGGCGTAGCCCAGCGACTGAAGCTTGGAGTAGATAAACGGCTTGAACAGCTCCAGCGCCATTTTCTTCGGCAGACCACACTGGTGCAGACGCAGCGTCGGGCCCACGGTGATTACTGAACGGCCCGAGTAATCGACGCGCTTACCCAACAAGTTCTGGCGGAAGCGGCCCTGCTTACCTTTGATCATGTCGGCAAGTGATTTCAACGGACGCTTATTAGAGCCCGTGATCGCACGGCCACGACGACCGTTATCGAGCAACGCATCAACGGCTTCTTGAAGCATGCGTTTCTCGTTGCGCACAATGATATCCGGCGCATTAAGATCCAGCAGACGCTTCAAACGGTTGTTGCGGTTGATCACACGACGGTAAAGGTCGTTGAGATCAGAGGTCGCGAAGCGGCCACCGTCCAGCGGTACCAGCGGACGCAGATCCGGCGGCAGCACGGGCAGCACTTCCATGACCATCCACGCGGGCGCATTGCCAGAGTGGTAGAACGCTTCAAGCAGTTTCAGGCGCTTAGAAAGCTTCTTGATCTTGGTCTCAGAGTTCGTCTGCGGAATTTCTTCACGCAGATGATTAATCTCTTCTTCCAGATCGATGTCTTTCAGCAGTTCTTGAACGGCTTCGGCACCCATGCGGGCATCAAAGTCGTCGCCAAACTCTTCCAGTGCCTCGAAGTACTGCTCGTCGTTCAGCAGCTGACCGCGCTCTAGCGTGGTCATGCCTGGATCGATCACCACAAAGCTTTCGAAATACAGCACGCGCTCGATATCACGCAACGTCATATCGAGGAACATGCCGATACGCGACGGCAATGACTTCAGAAACCAAATGTGAGCGACCGGTGAGGCAAGCTCAATGTGCCCCATGCGCTCACGGCGCACGGCGGCTTTGGTGACTTCAACGCCACATTTTTCGCAGATAATACCGCGATGCTTCATGCGCTTATATTTGCCGCACAGGCATTCGTAGTCCTTTACCGGGCCAAAAATCTTGGCGCAGAACAGGCCGTCCCGCTCCGGTTTAAAGGTACGGTAGTTAATGGTCTCAGGCTTCTTCACCTCGCCAAACGACCAGGAGCGAATCATGTCCGGCGACGCCAGGGTAATCTTGATCGCGTCAAATTCTTCGGACTGAGACTGCGATTTGAGTACTTTCACCAAATCTTTCATGGGACGGCTCCTAGCTCTCTAACTCGATATCGATGCCCAGCGAGCGGATTTCCTTCACGAGTACGTTGAAGGATTCCGGCATGCCTGCCTGCATGGTGTGGTCGCCATCCACGATGTTTTTATACATCTTGGTGCGGCCTTCGACGTCGTCCGACTTGACGGTGAGCATTTCTTGTAGCGTGTATGCCGCGCCGTAAGCTTCCAACGCCCACACTTCCATCTCACCGAAGCGCTGACCACCGAACTGCGCCTTACCACCCAAGGGCTGCTGGGTAACCAGCGAGTAAGAACCGGTAGAACGCGCGTGCATCTTGTCGTCTACCAAGTGGTTAAGCTTCAACATGTACATATAGCCGACGGTAACCGGACGATCAAAGACGTCACCGGTACGGCCATCAAACAGGGCCATCTGACCTGACTCAGGAATGTCCGCCAGTTTCAGCAGATGCTTGATTTCGTGCTCTTTAGCACCGTCAAACACCGGCGTCGCCATGGGCACACCGCCTTTCAGGTTCTTCGCCAGCGCGATGATTTCATCATCGGTCAGAGAATCGAGATCTTCAACGCGAGTACCTGGCGTATTGTAGATCTGACCCAAGAAGTCGCGAATTTCGGCAACTTGTTGACCGCGTGCATCGCGCAGCATGGCTTCAATCTTGACGCCTAAGCCACGTGCCGCCATACCCAAGTGAGTTTCAAGGATCTGACCGACGTTCATACGTGACGGTACACCCAGCGGGTTAAGCACCACGTCGACCGGCTCGCCCTTCTCATCGAACGGCATATCTTCAATCGGCATAATCGCCGAGATAACACCTTTGTTACCGTGACGACCGGCCATCTTATCGCCCGGCTGAATGCGGCGCTTGACGGCCATATAAACTTTGACGATTTTCAGCACGCCCGGCGCGAGGTCATCGCCCTGGGTTAACTTGCGCTTCTTATCTTCAAAGCGCTCGTCCATTTCTTTACGACGGTTTTCCAGCTGTTCGTCGGCCTGAGCAAGCAGCTCATTAAACGACTCATCCTGCATACGCAGTTTGAACCACTGCTGACGTGGCAGCTCTTCAAGATAGGCATCATCAAGCACATCGCCTTTCTTAAGGTTCGGGCCGCCGTTAACCGCTTGACCTTCCAGGGTGCGCTGAAGACGCTCAAACGTCGCTTCTTCGGCAATACGGTATGTTTCTTGAAGGTCCTTACGAACCTCATCAAGCTGCATCCGTTCAATGGTCAGCGCGCGCGAATCTTTCTCTACGCCATCACGGGTGAAGACCTGGACATCAATGACCGTCCCTTTCATGCCGGTAGGGGCACGCAGCGAGGTGTCTTTAACGTCAGACGCTTTCTCACCGAAGATGGCACGCAGCAGCTTCTCTTCTGGCGTCAGCTGGGTTTCACCCTTCGGCGTTACTTTACCAACCAGAATGTCACCAGGGCCTACTTCAGCACCGATGTAAACGACGCCGGCTTCATCCAGTTTGGAGAGCGCGGATTCACCTACATTAGGAATATCGGCAGTGATTTCTTCCGAGCCCAACTTGGTGTCACGAGACACACAGGTCAGTTCCTGAATGTGAATCGTAGTGAAACGGTCTTCTTGAACCACCCGCTCAGAAAGCAGGATGGAGTCTTCGAAGTTGTAACCGTTCCAAGGCATGAACGCGATGCGCATGTTCTGGCCCAGGGCCAGATCACCCATGTCGACAGACGGGCCGTCGGCAAGAATATCGCCGCGCGCTACGCTGTCACCAGGACGCACGATGGGGCGCTGGTTCATACAGGTGTTTTGGTTCGAGCGGGTGTACTTGGTCAGGTTGTAGATATCAACACCGGCTTCACCGCCGATGATTTCATCTTCATTGACACGTACGACCACGCGGCGAGCGTCAACGGAGTCAATCACGCCGCCACGGTTCGCGACCGCACAGACACCGGAGTCACGAGCAACAAAGCGCTCCATGCCGGTACCTACCAGCGGTTTATCAGCACGCAGTGTCGGCACTGCCTGACGCTGCATGTTCGAACCCATCAAGGCGCGGTTGGCGTCATCGTGCTCCAGGAACGGAATCAATGCCGCAGCGACCGAAACTACCTGACGAGGCGATACGTCCATCAGGGTAACCTGCTCGGGACGCATAAAGGTGGTTTCACCGCGGTGACGCACCTGCACCAGGTCATCGGTCAGCTTGTTAGACTCATCGACCGCCGCCGACGCCTGAGCGATAACGAAATCGCCCTCTTCGATCGCCGAAAGGTGAACGATGTCGTCAGTCAGCTGGCGATCAACCACTTTCCGGTACGGCGTTTCTAGAAAGCCGTAGCTGTTGGTGTGGCTATATGTTGCCAAGGAGTTAATCAGGCCGATGTTCGGGCCTTCTGGCGTTTCGATTGGGCATAGACGCCCGTAGTGCGTGGCGTGTACGTCACGTACTTCGAAGCCAGCACGCTCACGGGTCAAACCACCGGGGCCGAGTGCAGACACACGACGCTTGTGGGTAACCTCAGAAAGCGGGTTGTTTTGGTCCATAAATTGCGAAAGCTGGCTGGAACCGAAGAACTCTTTCACCGCCGCCGCTACGGGCTTGGCGTTGATCAAGTCTTGGGGCATCAGGCCTTCGCTTTCCGCCATGGAAAGACGCTCTTTAACGGCGCGCTCTACGCGCACTAAGCCAACGCGGAACTGGTTTTCGGCCATTTCGCCTACACAGCGAATACGGCGGTTACCCAGGTGATCGATATCGTCAACGTCACCGAAGCCGTTACGAATACTGATCAGCTCGCGCAGCACGTCGAGGATGTCTTTGCGATCCAATACCCCAGAGCCTGTGTCAGTCTCGCGACGCAGGCGACGGTTGAACTTCATGCGGCCAACGCCCGACAGGTCGTAGCGGTCCTCAGAGAAGAACAGGTTGTTGAACAGCGTCTCTGCAGACTCTTTAGTGGGCGGCTCGCCTGGACGCATCATGCGATAAATTTCGACCAATGCTTCAAGCGCGGAATTCGTAGCATCCAGCTTCAAGGTATCGGAGACGAAAGAACCGCAGTCTAGATCGTTGGTGTACAGGGTCTCAATCAGCGCAATGCCGCCCTGAGCCATACGCTCCAGCACTTCCGGGGTGATCTCGGTATTACACGGACAGATCAGCTCACCGGTTTTAGTGTCGATTTGGTCTTTGGCTAGCGTTTTACCAAAGAGATACTCCATCGGCACATCCAGGCGCTCAAGGCCGGCTTTTTCAAGCTGACGAATGTGCTTCTGGGTAATCCGACGACCTTCTTCAACAATCGTCTCACCGGCGGTATCTTTGATATCAAACGTAGCGGTTTCACCGCGTAGACGCGACGGCACCAGCTCCACAGAGAAACCTGATTTCTCGATGTGGAAGACGCTGGTTTCAAAGAATTCGGCCAGGATCTCTTCGGTGCTCATTCCCAGCGCACGCATCAACACCGAGGCCGGTAATTTACGGCGACGGTCAATACGCACAAAGACGTTGTCTTTGGGATCAAACTCAAAGTCTAACCAGGAGCCACGGTAAGGAATAACGCGGGCTGAGTAGAGCAGTTTGCCGGAAGAGTGGCTCTTGCCTTTGTCGTGATCGAAGAACACACCGGGCGAGCGGTGGAGCTGGGAAACGATAACCCGCTCAGTACCGTTGATAACAAAGGTACCGTTCTCGGTCATCAGGGGGATTTCCCCCATGTAGACTTCCTGCTCTTTTATATCTTTGATTGCTTTGTTCGAAGAGTCGCGATCATAGATGATCAAGCGAACCTTAACGCGCAGCGGAGCGGAGTAAGTGACGCCGCGTAGCTGGCATTCCTTAACATCGAACGCCGGCGTGCCGAAACGGTAGCTGACATACTCAAGCGCCGCATTGCCGGAGAAGCTCTCAATCGGAAACACGGACTTAAACGCCGCGTTCAGGCCGACTTCGTGACGCTCGTCGGGCGAACGATCTTGCTGGAGGAAGTCGTAATAGGAATCAAGCTGGATAGCCAACAAGTAAGGCACATCCATCACTTGGGGCAGTTTGCCGAAATCCTTGCGGATGCGTTTTTTCTCAGTATATGAGTAAGCCATCTGTATTCCCCAGCTTGTTCACCATGGGTGACCGATGCGTGGTCATCGCTGCCCGGCGGGCTTCGTCAGACGCAGACAGCAAGCTCCTAAATCGGTAGCTCGCCGTCGAAAATCTAGTTCGATAACACTGTAGTCGATAACACTATATTCAATTACGTTCTTACATTTCTGCCGCTGCTGCTAGTAAACATCAGTTACAACAGAAAAAGGCCGGCAGCGGGATATCCCGCCGCCAGCCGTGGAAGCTTACGCAGCGCGCAAAGCCGTCCGCACAAAAATTACTTGAGCTCGACGGTGGCGCCCGCTTCTTCCAGCTTAGCTTTAGCAGCTTCAGCGTCGTCTTTAGACAGGCCTTCTTTGATGGTCGCAGGAGCGCCATCAACAGCGCCTTTAGCTTCTTTCAAGCCAAGACCGGTGATCTCACGAACTGCTTTGATCACGTTAACTTTCTTCTCACCAGCAGAGGTCAGAACAACGTCAAACTCAGTCTGTTCTTCAGCAACTTCGCCGCCAGCAGCAGGACCAGCCATAACGGCAGCCGCTGCAGAAACGCCGAATTTCTCTTCCATTGCTTCGATCAGCTCGACAACTTCCATTACGGACATGTCGGCTACTGCATTGATGATATCGTCTTTGGTCAGTGCCATTGTCTCATTCCTAACTTTGCGGGAGTCTCGGTCAGCCGAGAACTCAGGATTCATTGCTTGGTTCAGGCAGCACGCCGATAAAACAGTTCACGCTGCCTGCAAGAAACGCTGCTTATGCAGCTTCTGCTTCTTGCTTCTGATCGCGCAGGGCGGCCAGAGTACGAACCAGCTTGCCAGCGGAGGCTTCTTTCATTACCGACATCAACTTGGCAATTGCTTCGTCGTAAGTCGGTAGGGTTGCTAGACGATCGATGTCAGCAGCCGGAATCAGCTCACCTTCGTAGGCCAACGCTTTCACTTCGAAGTTTTTGTCTACTTTAGCAAACTCTTTGAACAGTCGAGCGGCAGCGCCCGGGTGTTCTGTAGAGAAGGCCAACAACGTAGGACCAACGAAGCTATCGTTTAAGCACTCCCACTGAGTGCCCTCGAGTGCGCGGCGAGCCAACGTGTTACGGACAACACGTAGCTCTACGCCATTCTCACGCGCCTGCTTACGCAGATCGGTCATTTTACCAACCGTTACGCCGCGAGAATCAGCAACTACGACGGAGAGTGCGCCCTTGGCCGCTTCACTGACCTCGGCAACAATCGCTTTCTTGCCTTCAAGTGCTAGTGGCACAGTGATCACTCCTTCGTGCCGGAACCCAAGAAGGTTCCGGTGGTTACCATCTCTTCCCACACCGCCCTGCCATACAGCTAGAAAGCGTGAGAAGCCTTAGGGATGGTGCTCACCAGAAAGCTGCTTAAAGCTTTAACCAACTGGCGGCCACACCATCTGCGCAGGCGCTTATGGGGCAATTAAGCCGCCCTTGTGCGTACAAGCTGTACGTACTAAGTGCGGCACCTGCGGTCTTTGACGATGCCCCGGCCAGTGGTAGTCACCAAACGGGGGACCGCAAAGTTCTTGCTCTGTTCTTTCAAAAAAACCAACGATCGCCCGCTTTACGCAAAAGCAGAGTGATCGATTGTTAGACCCGGGCCCATAGTAGTGGACAGCGTCATTTTTTTGAAGTAAATGCCTTTCGACGCGCTCGGCTTGAGGCGCTTAAGGTCGGCAACCAGTGCTTCTAAGTTACCGTTAATGGCTGCTACGTCAAAATCCACTTTACCCAGGGTAGTGTGGATAATGCCGTTTTTGTCGGTACGGAAACGTACCTGACCAGCTTTAGCATTCTTAACCGCTGTCGCGACGTCAGGCGTCACGGTGCCAACTTTGGGGTTAGGCATCAGGCCGCGCGGACCTAAAATCTGACCCAGCTGACCGACAACGCGCATTGCGTCAGGAGAAGCGATAACGACGTCAAAATCCATCACGCCTTTTTTCACTTGCTCAGCTAAATCTTCCATGCCCACAATGTCGGCGCCCGCTTCTTTAGCGGCTTCGGCATTGGCACCCTGAGTGAAGACCGCGACACGTACATCTTTACCAGTGCCGTTAGGCATAACCGTAGCGCCACGCACTACCTGGTCAGATTTACGTGGGTCAACGCCTAGGTTGATGGCAACATCAACAGACTCTTTGAATTTAACGGTAGACAGCTCAGAGAGCAGCGCTACGGCTTCTTCAATAGAGTAAGCTTTATTAGTGTCTACTTTCTCGCGAATTACCTTCGCACGCTTAGACAGTTTAGCCATGATCAAAGACCCTCCACGTTTAGGCCCATGCTGCGAGCACTGCCAGCAATGGTGCGCACTGCGGCGTCAAGATTAGCAGCCGTCAAATCAGGCTCTTTAGTCTTGGCGATCTCTTCAAGCTGCTCACGCGTAACGGTACCGACTTTCTTCTTGTTCGGCTCACCGGAACCCGACTTGATACCAGCGGCTTTTTTCAGCAGCACGGCAGCAGGCGGTGTTTTGGTGACGAACGTGAAGCTACGGTCTGAGTAGACAGTGATCACAACTGGCGTCGGCAGGCCCGGCTCAATTTCTTGAGTCGCGGCGTTGAACGCTTTACAGAATTCCATGATGTTCACGCCGTGCTGACCCAGTGCTGGACCTACCGGCGGACTTGGATTGGCTTTACCTGCAGCAACCTGCAGCTTGATGTAAGCCTGTACTTTCTTGGCCATCGTTTTTACTCCAATTGGGTAATAACGCCCGAAGGCTCCCCGGTACCAGCGAAACGGCTATTTAGCCGCCTCGCACGAATATCGTGCTTACTCTTTCTCAACCTGCGAACTTACTCTTTTTCAACCTGAGAAAATTCTAACTCAACAGGCGTAGAGCGCCCAAAGATCAGCACGCTGACCTGCAGGCGACTCTTTTCATAATTCACTTCTTCAACGACGCCGTTGAAATCTGCAAACGGACCATCGACTACACGCACTGACTGACCCGGCTCAAACATTGTTTTGGGCCGCGGCTTGTCAGTACCATCTTTAACGCGCAGCAAAATAGCATCCGCTTCGCGAGAGGTAATAGCAGCCGGCTTTTCTTTGGTACCGCCAATGAAACCCATAACGCGGGGTGTTTCATTAACCAGGTGCCATGTTTCGTCGGCCATTTCCATCTCGACCAATACGTAGCCGGGATAGAATTTTCGCTCACTCTTGCGTCGCTTACCGTCACGCATTTCGACGACTTCTTCTGTCGGCACCAGAATCTCGCCAAAGCGATCTTCCATGCCATACATCTTCACACGCTCAATCAGTGAACGCATGACATGCTTTTCAAACCCAGAATAAGCGTGAACGACGTACCAACGTTTGGACATGAAAACTCCTAACCAATGACGCCGGACATTGCCCAGCCAAGAAGAGTGTCAATCAACCACAGCATCAAACCCACCACAACAACAGCCACCAGAACAATTGCGGTGGTCTGAATTGTTTCGGGACGGGTCGGCCATACAACGCGCTGAATCTCTTTCTTGGCGCTAACGGCTAGCTCCACTAAATCACGACCTTTGGCAGTGGTCAGCGCGATCAAACCAGCAATCACACACAACACCACTACGCCAATGACGCGGTAGAGCAGGCCAATATTGGCGAAATAGGTATTACCAACGACAGCAACGACAAGCAGCGCTATAACCGCTGCCCACTTGAGCCCGTCATGGCGCGCCTGTTGCACCTCGGTACCGTGCTTTACAGAACCAGGCTTCATAAAACGAGACTCCTTAGGGTGCAGCTACAGTAAAGGAATTCTGAAAAATAACATGCCAACCTGGGGAAGGTTGGCAGGCCAGGAGGGACTCGAACCCCCAACCTGCGGTTTTGGAGACCGCTGCTCTGCCAATTGAGCCACTGGCCTGTATCATCACATTGCACAAGCGCTTTAAAACGCCTAGACAACAGCGGGCGCCATGGTAGCGGAGAAAACCACTCCTGGCAACCCCCACCCTGCACTCAGGCACCAATCTTCGCCTAACTACAGAAACAAAAAAAGCGAGCTCGGCTCGCTTTTTTCGCAATATGGAGCTCATGGACGGAATTGAACCGTCGACCTCACCCTTACCAAGGGTGTGCTCTACCCCTGAGCTACATGAGCGAAACACATCAACTGGAGCGGGCGGCGGGAATCGAACCCGCACCATCAGCTTGGAAGGCTGAGGTTCTACCTTTGAACTACGCCCGCGAACCTGTCTCGAATGACAACCCGCTGCGCCGCCCTGCCAATCTACAGCTTGGTAAAACTGAACTGTAGACCGTGCCCGCTACCGGCTTTTCATTCTACGCCATCGAAAGCAATCTCATCGAAAACAATCGCTGGCATATAAATCTGGTGGAGAGAGAAGGATTCGAACCTTCGAAGCTTACGCGGCAGATTTACAGTCTGCTCCCTTTGGCCACTCGGGAATCTCTCCAACGTGGCGGCACATTATGCCAACCTCTATCACAGTGTCAAGCCAGATAATCACTTATTTATCAAAGCTCATCGCATAACTTTTAGCGAAATGTTGCATCTGTGACACGCCCTAGAGCGCGCTGCATTTTGTCAAAGCAGCATTGAGAATGCAAGTCCTGCACGAATCTTTTCTAGCGAAACAGGTTCAGGTACTCGCGGCGCGCCGGACATTTTACCCGCTCGCTCAGCGAAGGTCATTGGAAAACAGGCCTCTAGTCCGCCATAAACCATATCGGGCCATACCGCATGAGGCACTTGCACGCCCCGCGACACTACCCGCGCATCGCCACCGGTTAGCAACATCGGCAGTGCAATGCCCTCCTGATCGCACACTTCACTATAGATGCGATTAATAGCACTGACCGCCGCCATATAGATACCGTGATTCACCGCGTCAACCGTCCGCCGGCCAGGCTCTAGCAGCTCGTCGGCCTCGCTTTCTGGATCGATCGCTACGTTGCGGGTGCCAAGTTTTAAACTCTCTTTCATCAGCCGCAGGCCGGGAATGATATAGCCACCGAGATGACTGCCTCCCGGCAGTACGAAGTCGATAGTAATTGCGCTACCGCAGTCCACCGCGCAGCACCCACCGGCCAACTGATAGCCGGCCAGCGCTCCCATCCAACGATCGACACCTAAGCGCCCAGGCTCTTCATAGCCGTTAATAACTCCCAGCGCTTCATACGTCGAGTGGGCAACGTGCACATGGCGAACGCGGCGGCGCAGTAACGCGACCGTCTCCTCCAACACCGCCGCTCGCGCCACGCTGGAGATACGCACCGCCTCGACGACATCGAGATCGGGAATATCAGCTCCGGGGCGCCACTCTTCACGCGTCCAGACTGCCCCGCGTGAACGTATCTCGCTACTCTCGGCATCCTTCAGCCGCCATTTAGACAGCGTGTTGCCGATATCAAGATCCAGAATCATAAACGCCTACGCACGCTGATCTCACCGCCAGCGAGGCGTCGAGAGTGATCATTTTCAGTAACCCACAGATTACCACTCTCATCCACGTCCCCTGCGACGGCATCACTGGTTTGTTGTCCTTGAATAACGCGAACGGGCAGCCCTGCATAGGCATGACGATCATTCCAGCCATCGCGCCAAGCACTAAAACCCACTCGCTCAAAATTAGCCAGCATGGACAATAAACCCGCCACCACATCGGAGGCCAGCTGGTTACGCGAGATATCGGGCAGGCGCTCGAAAAGCGCCGCTACAGGTTGATCAATCGCGGCGCGCTGTGCAGCCGGTAGCCACAGATTCATACCCATGCCGATCACCACTTCACACGGACCGCCAGCATCCCCCGTGACTTCGACAAGAATACCGGCCAGCTTGCCCAGTTCACTATGCGCGCCAGCGTCGCCCGTCGGTGCCTGCTCAGAGAGCAAAATATCGTTCGGCCATTTCAACTTCGGCGCCACGCCGTGCTGCTCAAGCACCTGGGCCACGACCACGCCGACCGCCAGACTCAAACCTTCCAGCACCGCAATACCGGATTCAAACCGCCAGCCCAACGAGAGCATGAGGCTTTGCCCCCAGGGCGTCGACCAAACCCGCCCACGCCGGCCGCGCCCAGCGGTTTGCAGCTCAACCAAACAAACTTCGCCATGCCCGGCACCCTGCTCAAAACGCTGGCGCAGATACTCATTGCTGGAGGGCAACTGATCTTCAACAAACAGCCGCGTAAGGTGATGACGCGCTTGAGCAGGCAGCCGCTCAACGATTTTAGCGCCCTCCAGGGGCTCCAGCCGCTGCGACAGTCGATAGCCGCGGCCTTTCACTGCGATAATTTCAACGCCCAGCACTTCTAATTTTTTTAACTGCTTCCACACCGCAGCACGAGAAATACCCAGCGTCTCACCCAGCTGCTCGCCAGAATGAACCTCGCCATCGCTTAATAAACGCATCAGATTACCGATGGTCATGCTCCTGCCCCAGTGGGAAAAGCGCTATTCTAGCGGATGGAGCCCCAGTCCGAAAACTTTCCTGGGGGCGACGAAGGTCGATAAGTGCGCCAGTAATATCAGCGAAGCCTTCAACATGGTAGAATAATCGTTGGACGCAAGCCCTGAGCCAAGATGGTCGGCATTTGCCAGCCCTTGCGACCCGCATTTTCCGACCCGTGGACAAACGGGTGTTCACAAGAGTTCTCTCCCAGCATGCAAAACCAGCAAAATTCCAGCGCGGTTAATAACCTGCGCAACGTAGCGATCATTGCCCACGTTGACCACGGCAAAACAACTCTGGTCGATAAACTCCTGAGCCAGTCCGGCACCCTTGACCGCAAAGCGGAAGGTCAAGAGCGCGTTATGGACTCAAGCGATCAGGAAAAAGAGCGCGGCATTACTATTTTGGCCAAGAATACGGCCATCCAGTGGCAAGACAGCCACGGTAATGACTACCACATCAACATCGTGGATACGCCTGGGCACGCCGATTTCGGCGGTGAAGTTGAGCGCGTTATGTCGATGGTCGACTCGGTACTACTATTAGTAGACGCCGTCGACGGTCCGATGCCGCAAACTCGCTTTGTAACCCAAAAGGCGTTCGCCCAAGGCCTTCGTCCGATCGTGGTCGTCAATAAAATTGACCGCCCCGGCGCTCGCCCTGACTGGGTTATCGACCAGATTTTCGATCTTTTCGACAACCTGGGCGCATCCGACGAACAGCTCGACTTCCCGATCATCTACTGCTCTGCCCTAAACGGCATTGCGGGTATGGATCCTGACGCGCTGGCTGACAACATGGATCCCATGTTCCAAGCCATCGTCGATATCGTTGAGCCGCCTCAGGTTGAGCTTAACGGCCCCTTCCAGATGCAGATCTCTGCACTGGACTACAACAGCTACGTAGGCGTTATCGGCCTTGGCCGCATCAAGCGCGGCGCGGTGAAGCCGAACCAGCAGATCTCAGTGATCGGCGTTGACGGCAACGTACGCAAGGGCAAAATCGGCCAGGTCATGACGCATATGGGTCTTGAGCGTGTGCAGACCAACGAAGCCACCGCAGGCGACATCGTTTGCATCACCGGCATCGATGATCTATCGATTTCTGACACCCTGTGTGATCCTGCGAATGTCCAAGCACTGCCGCCGCTATCTGTCGACGAGCCGACCGTTTCGATGACCTTCCAGGTCAACGATTCACCGTTCGCAGGTAAAGACGGTAAGTTTGTGACCAGCCGTAATATCAAGGATCGTCTTGAGCAAGAGCTGATTCACAACGTAGCGCTGCGCGTTGAACAGGGCGAAACCCCTGAGAAATTCAAAGTGTCAGGCCGTGGCGAACTGCACCTTTCGGTGCTGATCGAAACCATGCGTCGTGAAGGCTTTGAGCTGGCCGTTGGCCGCCCAGAAGTTATCATCAAAGAAATCGACGGCGAGAAGCAAGAGCCGTACGAAGAAGTCATCATCGACTGTGAAGAGCAGCATCAAGGCTCTATCATGGAAGAGCTGGGTTACCGCAAAGGCGAGATGACCAACATGCTGCCCGATGGTAAAGGACGGGTTCGCCTCGACTTTATTATTCCTGCACGCGGTCTGATCGGTTTCCGCGGTCAGTTCCTGACCCTGACCTCCGGCACCGGCATTTTGACCAGCCGCTTTGATCACTACGGTCAACTGAAGCCTGATGCCTCTATCGAGCGTCGTAACGGTGTATTGGTCTCGATGGTTGACGGCAAAGCCCTTGCCTATGCGCTGTATGCACTGCAAGAGCGCGGCAAGCTGATTATCGATCACGCCACGGAAGTTTACGAAGGCATGCTGATTGGTATCAACAATCGTGCTAACGACATGGTGGTTAACCCCACTAAAGGTAAGAAGCTCGACAACATGCGTTCTACCGGTAACGACGAGAACATCGTGTTGACGCCGCCGGTGAAATTCTCGCTGGAGCAGGCGATTGAGTTCCTCGATTCCGACGAGCTAGTCGAAGTAACGCCGGTACACATCCGGTTGCGTAAAAAGCTGCTCAAAGAAACCGAGCGTAAGCGTTATAGCAAGAAGTAAGCCTATTAGTCGTATAGGTAAATCATTAAAGCCCGCGCAAGCGGGCTTTTTTGTGCCTGTACGCCGCGCTTTTCAATGTTTCATTAACCGCGAGCCAATTGCCAAGCCATGCTCCTTAACGCAACCTAAACGCTAGTGCTCTGGAAAGACGGCGCATTCTATCGCACAGTAACGCTAACTTCGGCGCGTCCATGGCACGCTGACTTATCTATATTCATACAGGTGTTTGGATACTTATCCCCGTTCTTGCACCCGAACCTGGACACTCTTATCCATGAGCGGTCATAACGTCTGGACGCACAAAGGCACGTTTCTTCTGGCCGCCGTTGGCTCTGCCGTCGGTCTGGGCAATTTATGGCGTTTTCCTTATCTGGTCGGTGAAAACGGCGGCGGCGCTTTTATTCTGATTTACGCGCTGACGATTTTCGCGGTCGGCATTCCTATTTTGATTGCTGAAATCATGCTGGGGCGCACCAGCCGTCAAAGCCCGATTATGGGTATGCGACACCTCACCAAAACACACCGCACTTCCCGTGCGTGGGAATCGATTGGCTGGCTGGGCGCCGCCTCCGCCTTTTTAATTTTAAGCTTCTACTCCGTGATTGCCGGCTGGGCGATTCACTACACCTGGCTGATGCTCACCGGCTCGCTAGTCGGTGCCGATGCGCAAACGATTAGCCAAGGCTTTGATGCGCTACTGGCGGCACCGGGCTTGATGACGCTCTACCACACGCTATTTATTGCCGCCTCGGCGCTTATTGTCGGCATGGGCATTCATAACGGCATCGAAGCCGGGCTACGCATTATGATGCCTGCGCTGTTTGTGATTCTGCTGGTAGTGCTGGCCTACAGCGTGATCAATGGCGATGTGGGCGCCGCCGCGACCTTCTTGTTCACCTTCAATCTTGCCGACCTCAGCTTAGAGGGCTGGCTTCAGGCAATGGGGCAATCATTTTTCACGCTGAGCCTAGGGATGGGGGCGATTATGGCCTATGGCGCCTATATGCCCAGCAACGTGTCGCTGACCCGCACGGCCTTTGCCGTGGCCATTGTTGATACCGCCGTAGCGATGGTGGCCGGCTTAGCTATTTTCGCGCTGGTATTTGGCGCAGGCCTGGAAACGGGGCAAGGCCCTGGGCTTATGTTTGTTACCTTACCGTTAGCGTTCTCCAACATGCCGATGGGCGCGCTGGTCGGCGGCGTATTCTTTATATTGGTGCTTGGCGCCGCGATCAGCTCATCTATTTCGCTGATTGAACCCGTTGCGGCTTTTCTGGTGGAGCGCTTTGATATGACCCGCCCGCAGGCGGTCGCTATTATGGCCACCGCCGCCTGGGCGATGGGGCTATTAACCGTCGTGAGCTTTAACGTGTGGGCCGAGGGGACGATTTTCCACCTCCTCTTTGGGCGCACCGCGTTTGATTTCATTGAACTACTGACCAATATCTTTATGCCCATAGGTGGCCTGATGATTGCCTTGTTTGCAGGGTGGACGCTCACCCAAAGCGAGGTGATGAAAGAATTGGGCACCAACGTCACTTGGTTTAGATGCTGGCGGTTCCTGGTGCGCTTTGTCGCGCCCGCGGCGGTAGCCTTTGTGTTTTTACGCACGATTCCTCTGGTGGATGGCTATCTTATCCCCACCCTTGGCGCGCTACTGATCGTCGGCGCATTTGCTGCCAGCCAGCGGTGGCTCAAAAAACCACGACAAATAACTTAATAATAGTGCGCAGGCGGCTTCTTAGCCGCCTGCATCGCGTGGAGACACCATGATCCCTCTTATTGAAGTACAGCGAGTCAACAAAGCATTTGGGGGCCTGCAGGTTATTAACGACTGCTCTATACAAGTAGAAAAAGGCTCTATTACCGGCATGATCGGTCCCAATGGCGCGGGCAAATCGACGCTGTTTAATCTGATTGCCGGCTCACTGCCCCCCGACAGCGGTCGCGTGTTGCTTGATGGTGAAGATATAACGGCGCTCAGCGCCGACCAGCGGTTTCATAAAGGGTTGCTGCGCACCTTTCAGATTGCCCACGAATTTAGCCAGATGAGCGCGCTGGAAAACCTGATGATGGTGCCGCCCAAACAAGCCGGTGAGGATTTATTTAGCGCGTGGTTACGGCCTGCCACGGTGCGCCGGGAAGAAGCCGAGGTGCGCCGCCGCGCGCTGGAAGTCATCGACTTCGTGGGTCTGCACCACGTGCGTAACGAGCTGGCGGGCAATCTGTCGGGCGGGCAGAAAAAACTGCTTGAGCTAGGCCGTACCATGATGAGCGATGCCAAAGTCGTGCTCTTAGATGAGATCGCCGCCGGGGTAAACCGCACGCTGCTGGGCGATTTAATAGGCAATATCGAGCGCTTGAATCGCGAGATGGGCTACACCTTCTTAGTCATTGAGCACGACATGGAAATGATTGCCCGTTTGTGTGATCCGGTCATTGTGCTGGCCCAAGGCAGCGTCATGGTGGAAGGCCACATTAGCGATATTCAGAATAACCCAGAGGTCATCGAAGCTTACTTTGGCAGCGATGCCGCCTAAGCGTGACCGAATCTAGCCACACCCAATGATTACAATGATGTCGCTTCCTGTAAGTGACCTAGCAGAGACTCCTTACCCTATGCCTGCAAACATCGGCCCCTCAACAGTCGGGGCTTCAACCATTGAAACGGCACACCGGCCATTAATCGACGCGCGCGATGTGCACGGTGGCTACGGCAGTATGAATATCCTTAACGGGGTAAACATGACGCTAGCAGCGGATGAAATTGGCGTTATCGTTGGCCCTAACGGGGCAGGTAAATCCACCATGCTGAAGGCGATTTTTGGCCTTTTACATGTCAACCAGGGCGACATACTGCTCCTCGGCCAGCCGATTCATAACTTGCCGCCTAACCAGCTGGTACAGCGTGGTATGGGTTTTGTGCCTCAGGAGAAAAATATTTTCCCTAGTCTTTCCGTGCAGGAAAACCTGGAGATGGGCGCATTTTTAAAGCCGCAAAACGTCAAGCGGATGCTCGCGCAGGTATATGAGTTCTTCCCGCCGCTTCATGAGAAGCGTCGCCAGCCCGCCGGCGAGCTTTCTGGCGGTCAGCGCCAAATGGTCGCCATGGGGCGCGCGCTTATGGCCGAGCCTAGCCTGCTGTTACTTGATGAACCCACTGCAGGGCTATCACCGCTGTACATGAATGAAATTTTTGATCGCGTCAAACAGATCAATGCCGCAGGCGTTGGCATTTTGATGGTGGAACAGAATGCCAAGCAGGCGTTGGCGATTGCCGATAAAGGCTTCGTGCTAGCCGCTGGCCAAAACCGCTTTACCGACACAGGGGCCGCACTGCTGGCTAATCCGGACGTCGCTAAAAGCTTTTTGGGCGGCTAGCCCCAGGGAGAAACACGTGAACGAACTGGCTTTTTTTATTAATAATGTGGTGATTGCGGGCAGCGTGAGCGGCTCCATCTATGCCATAGGAGCCGTCGGCGTAACGCTGATATTCAGCATTATGCGCTTTGCCCATTTTGCCCATGCCGACATGATGACCTTCGGTGCCTTTATGGTGCTACTGCTCACCACCCTGTTTCCAGCCGCAGGTGCGAGCCTTGGCATCCCCACCGCTATCTTAATGCTACCGCTGGCCATGCTGCTGACCGCTGCATTAGCGGTAGGCATCGACAAAGCGTTCTACAAACCACTGCGCGCTCATGGGGTAAAGCCCATCGTGCTGGTTATTGGCTCGCTGGGCGTCACGCTTATTTTGCAGGGGCTTATCCGGCTATTTGCAGGCACTAGCGGGCAAAGTCTGTATGTCGATGACCGTAAAGAAATCTTTCGCCTCGCCCTGCCCTTTGAAGGTGCTCGCGCGCCCATCGTGATCACCGAGCCGCAAATTTATCTGTTTGTGCTTACGCTGGTTGCCGTTGTCGCACTGCATCTATTTCTTCATCGCTCACGGCTTGGCAAGGCGATGCGGGCGATGTCAGATAACCCTGAACTTGCCCAGGCATCGGGGATTAACACCAACACCATTGTGGCCGTGACATGGATGATTGCAGGAGCGCTGGCCGCTACTGCCGGCACCCTGCTCGCCCTGGACGTGACCTTCAAGCCCGACCTAAGCTTTTTTCTGCTGCTGCCTATTTTTGCTGCGGCCATTGTGGGCGGCGTGGGCCACCCTTATGGCGCGATTGCCGGGGGCTTTGTGGTGGGGTTTGCGGAAACGCTAGCGGTGTTTAACTGGAACGTACTGCTACGCCCCTTTCACGACAGCCTGCCGGCCTGGCTGGAGCTACCGTCGAACCTGGCCTTTGTAGGCACAGAATACAAAATCGTGGTGCCGTTTTTCATTCTCGTGGCCATTTTGGTATGGCGTCCCACCGGACTCTTTAAGGGCAAGGTGATCTAATGAGCAATTCAGCCAAAACGCGCAACCCTGCCTATACCCCTAAAGACGCCACTCAGGCACGTCGCTTCCCGCTGCGCGAGCTCATTTTGTTCGGGGTGCTGCTAATCGCCGTGTTAGCGGTATACGCCGTCATGGGCGCCGCCTACAGCACGCGAATGTTAGTGGAAGCTGCCTGCTATGCCATTCTTGCCCTAGGCCTCACCATCCAGTGGGGCTACGCCGGCCAGTTCAATGCCGGGGTCATGGGCTTTGTCGCGCTCGGCGGTTTTTGCGCGATGCTGTTCAGCGTACCGGTGAACGATGCCTTCTGGGGAACCGAGCTGCCGGGCGAGCTAGGGCGCGTATTGCTCTATGGTATCGCTGCCACGCTTCTGGTCGTCGCAGCCACCAAACTTGACCGCCTGGGCGTGCCTAAGAAACTGCGTACGTTGATCGCCGTTGCCTTGGCACTCGTGCTTTATATGGTGGTTATCAGCCTGCTGCGTGAGGTCACCGGTGAAATTCAATCGCGGGCAGGATTTGTGGGCGGCTTTGGCCTGCCCGCTTGGACCGGTTGGATTGTTGGCGGCGCATTAGCCGGCGGCGTGGGCTACTTTATCGGCCATATATGCCTAGGCTTACGCAGCGACTATCTTGCCATCGCCACCCTAGGCATTGCCGAGATCATTAAAGCGTTTCTGAAAAACTCGGACTGGCTCACCCGCGGCACCGCCACGGTGTCTCCCCTACCCTGGCCGACGCCAGGGCCGGCGGAGCTAGGCTTCACGCTTTCTCGGGCCATCTATCTGTCATTTACCGCGGTAGTGATTGCCGCCATCTTCTTTCTTCTCCATCGCGCCTACCATGCGCCTTGGGGGCGAATGATCCGGGCGATTCGCGATAACGAAGTCTCCGCTGCCGCGATGGGCAAAGATATCAATAAGCGCCGCTTAGAAATCTTTGTACTGGGCTGCGTGCTAATGGGATTAGGCGGCGGCATGCTGGGCACCTTTAACAGCCTTTTTGACCCCCAAGGCTACCTGCCACTCAACCACACGTTCCTAGTGCTAGTCATGGTGATCCTTGGTGGGCCGGGCAATAACCTGGGCACGATTTTAGGTGCCGTGGCGGTGTACATCATCTGGATTATGTCCGAGCCGCTAGCGCTGTTTTTGATGCAACTTGCGGTGGCTTTCGGTGAAGGCGCCTTCGGCTGGGATGCACCCAGCAATATGGATAGCCGCGCCCTACAGGCACGCGTACTGGTGATTGGCCTGCTGATCACGATGGTGCTGCGCTTTGCGCCCAAAGGGTTGCTACCGGAAAAGATCAAGAACCACAGCTAACCCTTGCCAATGTTGAGCGAAAAAAATACCCGGCTGCATCAGCCGGGTATTTCTACATGTAGCGCCAGTCGTCGGGCACCATCATCCGGTGCTCAAACTACTGACATTTTGCGCTTAAAGATCAACCAGACCTTTACTGGTAAAGGTGCCATCTTCAACTACCATTTCAACCACGACGCCGGGCACATCGCCGTTGTCGTCGAACTCATGGGAGCCGGAGGCGCCTTCGTAGTTGATGTCAGTACCTGACGCAATCAGCTCAACCGCTTTTTCCCACTCGCCGGGCAGAATGACCTCACCCGGTGCGCTGGAAACACTGCGCAGCGCCTCAGAAAGCCCTTCACGATCAGCGCTGCCATTTTGCTCAATGGCCAATGCCACCAGGAACGCGGCATCATAAGCCTGGGCGGCAAACACCGCGCTCGGGTCTAGCTCTGCAGCCTGCGCCGCTTCAATAAAGATATCCGTACCGGGTAGGTCGGGGCTACCGGGGCGAGTAGCGATCATGCCATCAAGCACGTCAGCGCCAATAGCCTCAATGAGGCTATCACCTACCATTCCGTCAGCGCCCACGTACTGCGTAAACATGCCGCTTTCATAGGCTTGACGCAGCACGGTTTGACCCGAGGTGTCGGCATAGGCCAGCACTACCAGCGTCTCGACACCGCTGGCCGAGAGTGAACCCAGCTCAGAGCGGTAGTCCGCACGATTATCTTCGTGGGCAAGGTTTTCCGCCACTTCACCGCCGCCGGCTTCAAAGGCCTCGCCAAAAGCATCCGACAGGCCCTGGCCGTAGTCGTTATTGACATAGGTGACGGCGACCGCATCGATCCCTTTGTCGAGCAATAGCTTAGCGAGCATCTCGCCTTGGAAAGCATCAGAGGGGACTGTCCGGAAGACTAAGTCATTGTCATCAAGCTCGGTGACTGCCGGTGCCGTTGAGGCTGGCGAGACCATCAGCACACCGCCAGGAACGGCGGCGTTATTAGCCGCGGCAATCGTGGCACCGGTACATAGCGCACCAACAATAGCGGTAACGTTCTCAGAGTTGACCATACGGTCGGCGGCGTTAGAGGCAGCCGATGCATCGGAGCAGGTGGTGTCGCCAGATGGCATCACTAACGTTTGGCCGTCTAAAATGCCGCCCTGCTCATTCACTTGCTGAACGGCCAGCTGCGCACCGGCAAAAATCGGTGGCGTTAAGCTCTCAATACCGCCCGTGAAGCCGCCCAAGAAGCCAACCTTCACCTCGGCCTGAGCAAATCCGGCCATTGCCAGCGAAGAGGCCGCCACAGCGGTGGCTAATACGCGCTTATTGATCATATTGTTTGTCGCTCCCAGTGAAAAAACCTGTCTGTTTTTTTAATGCGCCCCACTGTTCACATGCAGGGCTGCTATTAATCTGGAACTGGAACGCCAAAAATACAAGCGCCGGTTTCTAACGCTACTTTGATAAACAAGCTAAAACCAGCGACAAACACACTACAACCAGCGCTCTAGCTTGAGTGTATGGCTTAACCATGCGTTGAAGTGACGCCAAGCGCTGCCGGGCTCAGCGGTTAAAACCTCCATTTCACCCTCGCTTTCAAGGTGCCAACTCAGCTCACCGTCCGGCGTCAGATCAATCCGGTAGCTTAGCGACGGCTCTTGCCCTACGGCCACCAGCTCGTTAAATGCCTGCATTAATGACTCACTACGCGCCAGCACGCCAAGCTCAGTATTCCAATAGATAGACCGCGGGTCAGCGTTAAATGACCCCACGAAAAGCTGATCGTCAAAACTTAGCGCCTTGATATGCAGCGCCGAGGCAGAGGCGCCGGGCACGCGCATACCATCGTCGCTGCCGGCTTCTTGCTCTGGTCGCAGCTCGTACAGCCTGACACCGTGCTCTAGCAGCGTTTTACGCCAGGGCGCATAAGCGCCGTGCACCACGGCGGCATCCGTGGACTCCAGTGAATTGGTAATAATCTCAACGGTCACACCGCGGTCTGCTAGCTCGGTTAGGCGTTTAACGCCGGGCTCGGTGGGCACAAAGTAGGCCGAAATAATCACCAGCCGCTGGCTAAGCTCGGTGGCCTCGGTTAACTCACCAAGCAGAGTGTCAGACCACTCAGGTGTCGCGGACGACAGCTTGCCCGGAGAATCCCACATAGCCAGCCCTTCTCCCCAGTGCAACGTTTCCCAAGGCGGGGCATTACGCGACCGGTGGCGCAGCTCGTTAAAGTATTCCGAGTCGGCATTATCATCTAACCACGCCGCAAGCCCGGCTTTAAGCGTTTGCCAAGCATCGCTATTGACCGCGTGATAGCGCTCAATCGGCTGCGCCAAACCGTGATTCCAATACACATCAAAACTGCGCGAAAGCTCGGGCACGACGGCGCCAATGGTCGCAAAATCTAAATCAGCAAAATTGCGCGAGTCGTTGGCATCAAAATACTCGTCGCCCAGGTTACGCCCACCCACGATAGCGACGCTGTTGTCAGCCACCCACAGCTTGTTATGCATACGCCGATGCTGCTGCGCGGGGTTCACAGCGGACGCCAATACCCGCGTGAGTAGATGCCCCCGTCCTACCGGCAGCGGGTTATAAACGCGTACATGAATACCCGGATGGCTTGCCAGTGCCGCTAGGCGCTCACCCTGCCCAATCGCGCCGATATCATCGACCAGCAGCCGCACGCGAACGCCCTCTTCAGCCGCCTCGAGCAACTGCGATAGAATCAAGCGTGTGGTTTGTCCATCGCCCAACAGATAGGTTTGAATATCTAACTCGCGCTGTGCTTGGCGAATCAATCCGACCCGGGCAGCAAATGCTTGCTGCCCATTGGCCAGTAACGCAAAACCATCAGGCTCCGTTTGCTCCGCTAGCGCCTGATGCGCTCGCGTGCCGAGCCAGGTATCCCGCGCGTCGGTTAAGGAAAGCGCGGTATGATGTTCGCGCACCACCGCGTGAGTGCAGCCTACCAACAGGCTGCACAGCCACAGCAAGCAGAACCATTGAGACCAGCGGCCAGCGCTAGGCATCGTCATGATCGTCCAGGCGCTGAGCCCAACGTTTGCGAGCTTGATTACGCCGATAAAGGCGCACCAGCGCGAGCGCTAGCGCCGTCACAAGCATGACGGCTAGAACAACGCCCTGCCAGGGACGGGCCGCATCCCGCATGACTGTTTCCAGGGTAATAATCAATATCAAGCCAATCGCTTGGGAGCCGATCGCTAACGCGCGCAGCCGATCAAAAGCGGGGGGGGGCATAACGTCTCCGTAATGTTCTGCTCGCCGGGTATGGTCTGCTAGTGTACCTGCTTCACGGAAAACATAATTGGAAACTCATGAACGCTATTGCTCTTGGGCCACTGTTAATTTCGCTGCCTCGGCTTTATGCCATTGGCTGTGCATTGCTGCTGTTGCTGTGCGCCGGGTGGTTGTTAGGACTTTCACGCCAGGCCCAACAGCGCTGGTTTTACGGGCTGATTATTGCCTGGCTCATCGGCGCGCGAGCAGGCCACATACTGCTCAATCTTGATAGCTACAGCAGCGCACCGCTTGAAATACTAAAAGTTTGGCAACCGGGTTATCACGGCCTATGGGGCCTCACTGCGGGATTAGCATGGACCGCCTGGAACTTACGCGCACGGCTAATGGCAATGGGCGGTGCGATGGCGCTACTCGCCGCTGCGTCTAGTCTATGGCTGATGCTGGTCATGCTTGGGCCTTTGGGCAATGACTTTGTCGTTGATAGCCTGCCGGACGTGACCTTGGAAGATGTGGACGGTAATGACGTGCATCTACCCTCGCTGACGAAAAGTGGTGATCTCATTATCGTCAACTTGTGGGCCACTTGGTGCCCACCGTGTCGGCGCGAAATGCCGCTACTTGAGGCCGCCGCACAGCGTGAGGGTATTAGCGTCGTCGTCGCCAATCAGGGCGAAGACCTACTGCCCACAGTACGCTACCTGGACGATCAGCAGCTGAAGTTTCGCTATGCGCTGCGTGATCCCAGCCAGCAATTAATGGCGCTTTTTAAAGCCCCCGGGCTGCCCACCACCGTGCTGTTCGACCGTCAGGGCAATACGCTGGATGTTCACGTGGGTGAGCTCACCCGCGCCCATCTGGACCGCTGGTTAGAAGATTGATAGCGATACACCTTAATCCCCCCGCCGCTTTGCGTTAGAATCCCCCGCCCTGTTGCCGCCGGTTTCCCCTCCGGCGGTAGACAACCCGTTTTGCAGACTCCTCCGAGGCATCATGAGCGATTTTTCTCCCGGCCAACGCTGGATTAGCGACGGCGAAGCTGAGCTTGGGCTTGGCACCGTGCTTAACTGCGACGCCCGTAGCGTTACCATTTTGTTCAGTGCCAGCCAGGAAACCCGTACCTACAATACCCGTCAAGCCCCGCTCACCCGCGTGATGTTCGGTAGCGGCGACCGCGTGCTTTCAGCCGACGGTTGGCAGATCATTGTCGATGACAGCAAAGAATCCCATGGCCTGATCACCTACATTGGTGAAGACAAAGAGGGCAACACGCGCGAACTGCCCGAAGCCAAGCTCGCTGATACCATGCAGTTTGACCAGGCTCGCGACCGTCTGTTGACCGGTCAAGTCGATCGTAACGACTGGTTTGACCTGCGTTTTCGCACCCTGCACCACTACCAACGCGTTGAGCAGCATAGCGCGCTGGGCTTTTCTGGGCCGCGGATCGATTTAATTCCCCACCAGCTCTACATCGCCGATGAAGTCGCCCATCGCCACGCCCCACGCGTGCTGCTGGCGGACGAAGTGGGTTTGGGTAAAACCATCGAAGCCGGCCTGATTCTGCACCGCCTGTTGCTCAATGGCCGCGTAGAGCGCGCGCTGATCCTGGTGCCCGATAGCCTTACTCACCAGTGGCTAGTCGAACTACTACGGCGTTTCTCACTCAAGGTCTCGCTGTTAGATGAAATCCAAAGCCAGGCCTACGGGAACGAGAACCCGTTTGAAAATGCCCAGCTTGTACTGGCGAGCCAAGGCTGGCTGTTTGCCAACCCGAAGCGTCAAGAACAGGCACTCGCCAGCCAGTTTGATCTACTGATTGTCGATGAAGCCCACCACCTCGACTGGAGCGAGGAAGGCAGCGGCCCCGGCTATCGGTGTGTAGAGCAACTGTCCGCGGCCATTCCGGGCCTATTGCTGCTTACCGCTACGCCAGAACAGATGGGCATCAAAAGCCACTTTGCCCGTCTGCGCTTGCTGGATGGCGAGCGCTACCACGACCTAGCGCGCTTTCAGGCAGAAGAAGGCCATTACACCGACGTTGCTCGCGCCATCGATGCTTTAGAGACACTGCCAAGCGATCCTAACGCGCGCGCCGCCGTTTCCGCCGTCGCCGATGACCGTGATAGCCAGGCGCTGTTGGCCACCCTCTGCAACGTGGAGGCCAGTAGCGAACAGCAAGATGCCGCGCGCGCTCAGCTGAGAGAGGCACTGCTTGACCGCCACGGCACGGGGCGCGTGATGTTTCGCAACAGCCGACGCCACGTAGGGGGCTTTCCTGAGCGGCGCTTAAACTTAGCCCCGCTAGCGCTGCCCTCAGCTTACCGCCGCGTCGTTCGCCGCCTCGAGCGTGACGACGACTACCTCGATGAACTGCTAATTGAGACCGGGATGGATCACCCGGATGTGCTGATCTATCCCGATGCCGCCTACCGCGAACTCAGCAACGACCCGCTCAATAGCGAAGACTGGTGGCACATCGATCCTAGGGTTAATTGGCTGCTGGAAAAACTCAGCGACGATAGCGACAGCGGCTTCGCCAACGAAAAAGTCCTGGTCATTGCTCACCATCGTGAAACCGCAGAAGGTCTCGCCGAAGGGCTGCGTGTACTGGGTGGCTACAACGCACCGGTATTCCACGAAGACCTTTCACTGATAGAGCGTGACCGTGCAGCGGCGGCCTTTGCCGATGAAGATGAAGGCGTACAGGTGCTGGTGTGCTCGGAAATTGGCTCAGAGGGGCGCAACTTTCAGTTCTGCCGCCATCTGGTTATGTTCGACATGCCCCAACACCCGGATCAGTTGGAGCAGCGTATTGGCCGCCTGGATCGTATTGGCCAGCGTCATGCGATTGAGCTGCATATCCCTACCTTTGAAGGTAGCCCCGGCGAACGCTTGCTGCGCTGGTATCACGAAGGTATGGATGCTTTTAGCGCACCTCACGGGGTCGGCAACGATTTGTATGATGCCTTTGGCGACGCCCTGGCTGACGCACTGCTGGATGATGAAGCGCTTGACGAGATTATCGCTGAAACGCGCACGCTATTTAACGCCAAACTGGCCGAGCACGATGCGGGGCGTAATCGCCTGCTGGAGCTGAATGCCTGCCGTCCAGCCCGCGCTCAGCAGGTCATTGATGCCGTACGCGAGCTTGACGATGACACCGCCTTGCCGCGCTATCTTGAACGCGCGCTGGATATTTTCGGGGTAGACAGCCAGGAGATTGGCAAGGGTTTAATGCACCTGCAGCCCAGCCAGCACATGCTGGATGGGCTGCCCGGCCTGGTGAAAGGCGAAGAAGGCTTTACCGCCACGTATAGCCGCAGCCAGGCGCTAGCGCGCGACGATGTGCAGCGGCTTTCCTGGGAGCACCCGCTGGTACGCGAAATGATGGGCCGCGTACTGGACGGCACTATGGGTAACTCGGCGCTCGCGCTGCTGCGCCACGACGCTATTCCCAGCGGCCGTTTGATGACCGAACTGGTGTTTCGCACCCAGTGTCCTGCGCCCAAAAAACTGCATCTAAACCGGTTCTTGCCGCCCACTGCCGTGCGCGTATTGCTGGATGAATCAGGCGCCAATCTGACCAGCAAAATCTCCTTCACTGGGCTGAGTAAAAATCTGCAGAAGGTCAATAAATCGCTGGCGCGCGACCTGATCAAAAGCCGTCACGATCAGCTGCGTGGCCTGCTCACTCAAGGTGAGAGCGAAGCTGAGCGCCAGCTGCCCAGCATTGTAGAAAATGCCGAGGCGCGCATGCGTGATCAGTTGGACGCTGAGCTTGCTCGTTTAACCGCGCTGGCCGAGCACAACCCGGCGGTGCGTAGTGTTGAAATCGACGCACTGAAGGACGAACGCCAGGCGCTCAGCGACGCGATTGAAAACACCCGTCTGCGGCTTGATTCCGTGCGGGTGATTATCACCGTTGACGCCGATCGTTAAGCTTTTTTGTTGCTCAAAGAATGGCCCCAAGCGCCTTGTCCAAGGTGGGATACTGGAAAGTAAACCCAGCGGCCTCAAGGCGTTCCGGGCGCATGTCGGCACCGGTCAGCAGCAGCCGTGACATTTCACCAAATCCCGCTTTGAGTACAAAGGCGGGTACCGGGAAAATGGCCGGGCGGTTGAGCTGCTTGGCCAAGGTTTTGGTAAAGACAGCATTGGTGACAGGATGCGGCGCGCTGGCATTAAAAGCACCGCTTAGGTTGTTCTGGTGAACCAGAAATAGCAGCGCTGCGACTAAATCATCGCGGTGAATCCATGGCATAAACTGCTCGCCACTGCCAAAACGGCCCCCTAAACCCAGCTTAAATGGCGGCAGCATCTTTTGCAGGCTGCCTCCACCTGTCTCCAGCACTAATCCAATCCGCACAATCGCTAAGCGCACACCCAGCGCCTCAATCGGCTGGGCCGCAGCCTCCCATTGCTGGCATAGCCGATGGGCAAACTCCTCGTTGGGCACCGTGTCTTCGCTTACCTCACGGTTGCCCTGATCGCCGTAATAGCCCATTGCCGAGCCCGACACCATAACCTTCGGCAGCGGCTGGCCGTTAGCCTGCAACTGCTCACACAGCGCTACTAGCTGTTGTGTCGCCGCCTTTCGCGAGTTAATCAGCTTGGCTTTTTGCTCGTCGCTCCAGCGCTTGGCAGCAATTGGTTCGCCGGCTAGATTAATCATGGCGTCCGGCGGCGATTGAATAAATGCCTGAGCGCTATCGCGTATGTCACAGCCGCTAGGCAGTCGTTGACGTACCTTGTGCGGGTGTCGGGAAACCACCTGCACCTCATGGCCTTGCTCAATCAGCTGCTGGCATAGTCGCTGGCCGACAAAGCCACTGCCGCCGGTTATTAATACGCGCATGCTATTACTCCTGTTGATGCCGCCTGAGCAAACTCATCACCGCGTCATGCGGCATCGTAAAGTGACCCTTACATTGTACGACATTTATACCAACCTGCTACAATTTGACTAATACACGCCTAACTATCGTGAAAACTATGTTTGCGAAAGACGAAGGCCTAGAGGAACTATGATGACATCGCAAGCATTCTGCCGACCCCTTCCCTGCTGCCATCGGTCATTGACATGGGCGCCCATCGCTGGCGCTACGCCGAGCTGGCGACGCCCTGCGACAGTGAATACTTATACAGTCGAGATGGGTTGGCGTTATGCGGTGACAGTTTTAGCGATGGCCGTGTTGAAGATGCCTGGTTATCAGGGCATCGCTTAGGAGAAGCGCTAATAGGCCGGTCGGTTTAATAGTTACAAATATTTACTAGTAAGAAGGATTCTTATAAAGGTTGTACCGAGTAGCGACAAGTTGTACAAATGGGCATACAGTACCGTGTTCATGTTCAGCTTTTTAATCGGACAACGTTACATGGAATATGAATCATCTTCGCCGCGGCGAACAATGCGATGCACCTGTAGCCCTATGCTGCAGCTAACGACGATGCCAACGTTTACGACTCAACGGCAGTTAACTAAGAAGAGGTACTGGCGCCCATGAGTTTCAAGGCGACCCACCCACCCGATACACCGCTTTACCCCATACGGGAAGTGTCTCGTTTAACCGGCGTGAACTCCGTCACCCTCCGCGCTTGGGAAAGACGCTACGGGCTTATTCGCCCCCAGCGCACGCCGAAAGGCCACCGCCTCTATGCCCAGAACGACATTACCCGCATCGAACGCATTCTGCAGTGGTTAAATCGTGGTGTGCCGGTCAGTCAAGTCGTGGACTTGCTTGACCAGCCAGAAACAATTGAAGCCCCTGCGACAGATGCCGGTGACTGGACCAGCCAGCGCCAGCAGCTGCAAGGCATTATAGAAGCGCTAGATTTGCCGAAATTAGAGGCGTTTTATCATCAAAGCCTGGCGCTTTACCCGCTAAGTATTGCGATCGACGAGCTGTGGCAACCGGTTATTTTAACGCTAGAAGCTAAATGGGCGATTAGCCCAGATCCGCTAGTGCGCCGCACCTTGGAAGCCTTTTTACGCAGCCAAGTCGGCATTCGCTTGCACTATGCTAATCAAACCACTCGCGGGCCGCTGATTTTACTCAATGCGATGCCCGATGATCCGGGGCCTCTGTGGGTGCTGATGTCCGCGTTAATGGCCAGCGAGCAGGGCTACCGAGTGCAAATGCTAGATCACTCATTGCCATTAGAGGCGCTACCACAGGCCGTGGCGCGGCTGCACTCATCGATGGTGCTGCTTTCCAGCGGCCAGCGTGAAAGCGATCGCTATATCAAGCACGAGCTACCCAATGCGGCTAAGGCGCTCAACGTACCTATTGGAGTGTGTGGCGAGGTCGCTCGCCTGCGTGCGGACGACTTGCGCGATGGGCCGCTACATCTGCTGGGCGATGATCTTCCTCAAGCGATTGCTCGCTTGCGCCCTCTGCTACGCGAGTCAGGCGTACTGTAAAACCGCTCATTTTTATCTTGGCCGTTCGCCCTCGCGGTGAGCGGCCATTTTTTTTGTTTATGCCGCGCCGGAGATTCTATGAAACGACAGTTGATTTGGCTGCGCAGCGACCTGCGCATTGATGACAACAGCGCACTCGCCGCCGCTGCGGCCAAAGGCCCTGTAATAGCGGTGTTTTTGCGCAGTATTCCCCAGTGGCAAGAGCACGGCCACGGTGCCAATAAGCTAGATTTTTGGGGGCGCGGCGTAGCAGCGCTGAAAACAGCGCTCAACGGCTTGAATATCCCGCTGCTGCATCGCGACATTGAGCGCTATGACCAGGCGCCAGCGGTATTACTTGAAATCGCACGCGAACACGACGTAGAACAGCTGCATTTTAATCATGAATACGCACTCAACGAACGGCGCCGAGACCAAGTCGTGCAGGACGCCTTTAAGCAGGCCGGCATTGCGGCCCATGGCTATCACGATAGCGTGGCTTTCGCACCCGGCAGCCTGCTAACAGGCAAAGGCAGCTACTATGGCGTATTTACACCGTTCTCCAACGCATGGCACAAGCACATCACCACCGATCAGCTCGCGCTGCGCGATACGCCCAGCGTACAGGCCAAACTGGCGATTAATAGCGACCCGCTGCCGTCACTGCCCAAACTTAACGAGACGCCTATTGATGAGCGCCTTTGGCCGGCCGGTGAAAGCGCTGCGGCCGATAACTTAGCGCGGTTTTTGCGCTTTCGCGGGCGCCATTATAAGGCCCAACGTGACTTGCCTAAGGTGCGCGGCACCAGCGAACTTTCCCCTTACCTAGCGCTAGGCATGATCTCCCACCGCCAGTGTTTACAAGCGGTAATGGCCGAAAATAGCGGTCATTTAGGCGATGGCGACCTGGGTTTAGCCACCTGGGTCAATGAGCTGATCTGGCGCGAATTCTATCAACACGTCGCAGTTGGCTTTCCCCAGGTCTGCCGCTATCACCCCTTTCAGGAACACACAAAACAGCTGGCATGGCGTGATGATGATGAAGGCTTTCAGGCCTGGTGCGAAGGGCGCACCGGCTATCCTCTCGTCGATGCGGCCATGCGTCAGCTGGTAAACACAGGCTGGATGCATAATCGCCTGCGTATGGTCACGGCGATGTTTTTGAGTAAGCATCTATTGATTGATTGGCGGCGCGGCGAAGCCTTCTTTATGCGCCATCTGGTGGATGGGGAGTTCTGCGCTAACAACGGCGGCTGGCAGTGGGCAGCGTCAACGGGCACGGACGCCGCACCTTATTTTCGTATTTTCAATCCTACGACCCAGTCGACCCGCTTTGATGCAGAGGGTGAGTTTATTGCCCATTGGCTGCCCGAGCTGGCTGAACTGCCGGCGAAGGTGCGCCATGCGCCTCGCCAAGACCTGCTCACCGATGTGGACTACCCTGCCCCCATTGTCGATCACAAGGCGGCTCGCCTGCGTGCCTTAGATGCCTTTAAAGCGCTCAGTAAATAGCCACTACTATATTCACGGTACAGTTAGGGAGATTTCTATGGCTGATCCTACGGCGCTGGCAGCATTTTGTAGCTTCTTCAACAAACTAGACAGAACCTGTACAGAAAAATTATACGAGGTATATACTGAAAATATTGTTTTCAACGATCCACTGCACCACATTGAAGGTCGCGACGCCTTAGGGCGCTATTTTTCCAGCATGTATGAAAACGTTGAGCGCTGCCAATTCACCTATCACGTTCAACAATGTCAGGGTGACCAAGGATTCGTGACTTGGACCATGGCGTTTGTGCATCCAAAGTTAGCTGGCGGACGTACGATAGAAATAGACGGATGCAGCGCCTTAACGTTTGCTGAAGATGGCCGCGTTTCTAAACATCGCGATTACTTTGATGCTGGCGCCATGCTTTATGAGCATTTACCGCTGATGGGCAGCATCATTCGCTGGTTAAAAAAACGCCTTAACTAAGCTGATATATAGCATTGGGGCGCATTAGGAGGTTTGATGAGCACATGGAAAACGCCCCAACGCATTTGGTTAACCGGCGCGACGTCCGGCATTGGTGAGGCGCTGTCACGCAAGCTCATTGCCCAAGGCCATCACGTGGTGCTTAGCGCACGCAACGTTGAGGCGTTGGAGGCTCTGTGCGAGGGCCATCCTCATGCTTCTTATCTGGCGCTGGACATTAGCGATCGTCAGGCGGTGCTTGACGCTGGTGAGACCATCCGCGAGCGCTTAGGCGCGCTGGACTTGGCGCTGTTTAACGCAGGCACCTGCGAATACCTTAATGCTCAGCAGTTCGATATGGATTTAGTCGAGCGGGTATTTAAACCGAATCTATTGGGTACGCTGTACGGCGTTGAGGCCGCGCTGCCGCTACTGCGAGCGGCACGCCAAGAAGGCCTGCCCGCGCGACTGGCGGCAACGTCTAGCGCCTCCGCCTATCTCCCGCTTCCCCGTGCGGAAGCCTACGGGGCATCGAAAGCCGCCGTCAGCTACTTTCTGGAATCGCTGCGCTTAGATCTTGACCAGGAAGGCATCGATGTCAGCGTTATCCACCCTGGTTTTGTGAAGACACCGCTGACCGAACGTAATGACTTCCCCATGCCAATGCAGGTGACCGCAGAACAAGCGGCCGACGCCATTATTGCAGGGCTAGTGAAAGGTCGCCTGGATATCCACTTTCCGCGCCGCTTTACGTATCTCGTCAAGTTCCTGGGCATTTTGCCCCCCGCCGTACGCCGCCAAATTGGCCTGCGCATGACCCGCGCTCAGAAGGAATCGTCATGAGTTCGACGGCAGCCCACGGGCCAGTGGCATCGCAGCGTATTGCGATTGTCGGTAGCGGCATTAGCGGTATGGCCGCTGGCTGGTATCTGTCCGCTCAGCATGAAGTGACGCTGTTTGAGGCCGACTCGCGCCTGGGCGGTCATACCGCCACCATGGACGTGGACGTTGAGGGTCGCTCATACGCTATTGACACCGGCTTTATTGTGTTTAACGACTGGACCTATCCGCACTTTCAGCGTTTGCTGGCGACGCTGGGCGTTGCCGCTCAGGCGACAGAAATGAGCTTTTCGGTTCACGAAACGAAGCGCGATTTTGAGTACAACGGGCATACCTTAACGTCGCTATTTGCCCAGCGGCGTAATCTGTTCAATCCGTCTTTCTATCGCCTGCTGGGCGATATCATGCGCTTTAATAAACAGGCGACCAAAGCGCTAGAAAGTCAGCAGCTTCCCGATCACATGACGCTGGGCGAGTATCTAGACCAACATCATTACAGCCGCGATTTTCAACGCCACTATTTGCTGCCCATGGGGGCCGCGATTTGGTCAGCCAGCATTAGCGATTTGCGCGCCTTTCCGCTGGCCTTTTTTGTACGCTTTTTTCGCAATCACGGCCTGCTGTCGGTCAGTCATCGTCCTCAGTGGTACACCTTGATCGGGGGTTCAAAAAGCTATATCCCCAGCTTAACGGCGCCCTATGCGTCGCGCATTCATCTCAATACGCCGGTGACACGTATTACCCGCGAAAGCGCTGGTGTCACGATTACCACCGCATCCGGTTCTCAGCACTTTGATCAGGTAGTGCTGGCCTGCCATGCCGACCAGGCACTGGCGATGCTGGGCGACGCGAGTAACGTCGAGCGCGACGTGCTCGGCGCCATGCCGTATCAAACTAACGACGTTGTGCTGCATACCGATACCGCCCTTCTACCGCGCCGTAAGCGCGCCTGGGCGAGCTGGAATTACCGCTTAGATAAGCGCGATAGCGATGAGCGGGTTTCTGTCACCTATGACATGAATATTCTTCAGCGCATAGAAAGTGACACCACGTTTTGTGTCACCTTGAACGACAGCGCCAGCATTGACCCCAGCAAAGTGCTGGGGCACTACCGCTACGCGCATCCACAGTTCACGCTGGAGGGCCAAGCCGCCCAGGCTCGCCACGCCGAGATATCGTCCACGGCTCAGCGGACTCACTTTTGCGGCGCCTATTGGCGCAACGGCTTCCACGAAGACGGCGTATGGAGTGCTCTGCGCGTCGCCCAAGCGCTGGGGTGTGATGAGTCGGCCCCAACACCCGACGAGCCATCCGCACTGCCTGCCCATGAACTGGTGACGCCGCAAGGTGCTGAGGGGCTGGGATGATGGCGGGGACAACTACCATGCCCCGCTCGCGCATTTATCGCGGCACCCTTCGCCACCGCCGCTTTATGCCGAAGTCTCATACCTTTAGCTACCAGGTGTGGATGGCGTGGCTGGATCTTGATGAGCTGCCAGAACTGTTCGACAAGGTGCCGGGGTTTAGCGCCCGGCGGCCGGCACTAGCCCGCTTTCGCCGCGAAGACTATCTCGGCCCGGTAGACCGCCCGCTTAAAACGGCTGTACGCGAAGAACTCATTCGCCAGCTGGGTAGCGCGCCAAGTGGTCGAATCTGCGTATTGACCCAACTGCGCACGTTAGGCTGCATGTTTAATCCTATTTCAGTCTATTACGCCTTTGATCAGCAGGGGCGACTGGCAGCGGTGTTAAGCGAAGTGACTAACACCCCTTGGCGTGAACGGACTCGGTACGCTAGCGCCGTGGACCCTCTAAGGCACAGCCATCATGCGCATTTTGATAAAGACCTGCACGTATCGCCCTTCAATCCGATGGACATGACCTACCGTTGGAAATTTAACACCCCGGAAGACATGCTCTTTTTACATATGGAGAACTGGCAAAACGAGCAGCGCCATTTTGACGCCACGCTGTTGCTCAAGGCCGCCCCGGCTACCCGCCCGGTGCTCATTAAAACACTGCTCCGCCAGCCATGGATGAGCTTAAAAACGGTCGCAGGCATCCATTTTGAAGCGCTGCGCGTATGGTTAAAGGGTGTCCCCATTCATAACCATCCTAAGCGCAAGGAGGGCTCAAAATGACCACGCTGAATTCCACGCCACCGGACGTTCAACCGGTTAGCCAGGATCGCTTTACTCGCTGGTTAAAACCACGGCTCATGGCCCAGTTGAATACTTTTCGCGGCGGTCGCATTACGCTGATTGAAGGCGACCAGTGTCATCACCTGGGCCAGGAAGGGTCACTGCAGGTCACCGTGGTCATTCGCCACTCCAGGGCCTGGAAACGGCTGGCTTTCGGGGGCACCGTCGGCGCGGCTGAATCTTATATGGACGGCGATTGGGATGCAGACGACCTCGTCGCCCTGGTACGCCTGTTCGCTGCCAACCTTGAGCAGGTGAATGGCAAAATGGAAAACGGCAGCGCGCGCTTTGCTCGCTGGCTGCTGGGTGCTGCCTATCGCTTTCAGCGCAACAGCTTAAGCGGCTCTAAACGCAACATCGCCGCGCACTACGATATAGGTAACGATCTATTTTCGACTTTTTTAGATCGCCATCACTGGATGTATTCCAGCGCGGTGTTCCCTCATCCAGAAGCTAGCCTGGAAGAGGCCTCCACCTATAAGCTTGATCTGATGCTTGAAAAGCTCGACGTACAGCCAGAGCATCATCTGTTAGAGATCGGCACAGGCTGGGGGGGACTGGCCATTCACGCAGCAAAAACTCGCGGCTGCCGTGTCACGACAACCACTATTTCGGATGAGCAGCATGCTCACACCCAGCGCCGTATTCAGGAAGAGGGCTTGGCCGACAGAATCACTCTGCTAAAGCAGGATTATCGTGAATTAACCGGCCGCTATGACCGGCTCATTTCGGTAGAGATGATAGAGGCGGTAGGTCATCAGTATCTCGACACCTATCTAAATAAGTTGGATAGCCTCCTGACCGATGATGGCCAAGCCATGCTGCAAGCCATCACCATTCGTGATCAGCGCTTTGAAGATGCAAAGCGCGACATGGATTTTATCAAACGCTACATTTTTCCCGGTGGGTTTCTACCTTCGCACCATGCCATGCTAAGCAGCGTTATGCGCAAAACGTCGTTTAACGTGCTGGCATTAGACGAAATCGGCCCACATTATGCGCGCACGCTGCGCGAATGGCGCCATCGTTTTGAAGCCAACCTTGAGCAAGTGCGCAAGCTGGGCTATGACGAGCGTTTTATCCGCATGTGGCGCTATTATCTGTGCTATTGCGAGGGCGGCTTTATTGAACGCTCTATCGGCACCTGCCACCTCCTGCTGGCGAAACCAGCCGCCAAACCAACGCCGTTAACGGGCGCACTGTAAATGGCAGCACGCCGATGGCAAGCACTGCTGTTTAACGCCCTGCGCTTTGAGGCGGGCTGGCTGCTCTGCGTGTTAGGTGGCCCATGGGTTGCAGCGGTTGCAGGAGGCGGATTATTAACATGGCACCTGTGGCGCTTCAGGCGGCCAGGGGAATGGCAATTTATCGCCGTGTTTACGCTGCTCGGGCTGGTCATTGATGGCAGCTTACGCCTACTAGGCGGCTTTGATTTTCATAACCAAGCACTAGTGTTTGGCCTAATACCGCTTTGGCTGTGGATGCTATGGCCACTGTTTGCCACGCTGGCTTATCACTCGCTTGCCTGGCTGTGGCGCTTCCCGTGGCTGGCCGCACTGTGTGGCGCCGTCAGCGCCCCGCTGTCTTATTACGGCGGCGCACTGCTCGCGGGAGTGAGCCTAGCTCCCTGGCTTCTTCCCGTTCATGCGCTTGTATGGGCAACGCTTTGTTACGGCATTAGCCGGTATATTACTATTCGGCAAAGTAGCCTCTAATGATTACCTCGCCTTTAGCAAGCCATAATGCTCTATTTAAAGTACGAAATCGCAAACTCCTCCTATTTAATGGAATTGCCATCTCTTATTACACGCTTTCAGACGCAGCAAGGAAGTGGTAAAAATACAGGGCAGGTAGAGGATGGCGTGCATTCAGCGGTTTCGGGAAGTAGACTAGGCTTTGCCTTGCGGGCCGAGCGTTGACGCTAGACTCACGTGTTATGCTCCGGTGCTATGCCTCGGCTCTAGGTGCCGCATGCGGCCAACAACCATCTTGATACTCGGAACGATTCAGTGACCAAGCAACATTCCTTTAATCGCGAAGAACTGCTGGCCTGCTCGCGTGGCGAGCTCTTTGGCCCTGGAAATGCACAGCTTCCAGCTCCTAACATGCTGATGCTTGATCGCATCAAGCACATTCACGAAGAAGGCGGTGAGCATGGCAAGGGCGAACTGATCGCTGAGCTGGATATCGCCTCTGATTTGTGGTTTTTTGACTGCCACTTCCCTGGTGATCCTGTCATGCCTGGCTGTTTAGGCCTTGATGCCATGTGGCAACTGGTCGGTTTCTATTTGGGCTGGCTAGGCCATCCAGGTCGCGGACGCGCGCTGGGCTGTGGTGAGGTCAAGTTCAGCGGACAGATCCTGCCTGAGGCTAAAAAAGTGACCTATAGTATTAATATTAAGCGTATTATTACCCGCCGCCTCATTTTGGGTATCGCCGACGGAACGGTAACCGTCGACGGACGCGACATCTATCAGGCTAATGATCTGCGCGTTGGCCTATTCACCTCCACTGCGAATTTCTGAACAGGAGGCTCCCATGCGACGAGTGGTAGTCACCGGCCTTGGCATTGTATCTTGCCTTGGCAATGACCAACGACAGGTCCTGGACGCGCTCAAAAATGGGCGTAGCGGTATTCGTTTTAAGGAAGAGTATGCTGAGCGTGGCTTCCGTAGCCATGTAGCGGGCAGCGTCGATATTGACCTTGACGCGCTGATCGACCGTAAGCTGCGTCGATTTATGGGTGACGCCGCGGCCTACGCGTATGTTTCTATGGCGCAAGCTATCGAAGATGCGGGTCTCAGTGACGAACAGGTATCCAATGAGCGTACTGGCCTTATTGCCGGCTCTGGTGGTGCCTCAAGCGCCAACCAAGTCGAGGCAGCCGATGTGCTGCGCGAAAAAGGCCTGCGCCGCGTTGGGCCTTATCGAGTCACGCGTACAATGGGTAGCACCGTTTCTGCGTGCTTAGCGACGCCGTTCAAAATCAAAGGCGTGAATTTCTCTATCTCTTCTGCCTGTGCGACGTCTGCACACTGTATTGGCAGTGCAATGGAGCAAATTCAGCTAAACAAGCAGGACGTGGTGTTTGCCGGCGGCGGTGAAGAAGAGCACTGGACACTTTCCTGCCTCTTTGATGCCATGGGTGCTCTCTCGACCCACTACAACGACACGCCTGATAAGGCATCGCGCCCCTACGATAAAGCGCGCGATGGCTTTGTCATTGCAGGCGGCGGCGGCATGCTGGTACTGGAAGAGTTGGAGCATGCTAAAGCGCGCGGCGCCAAGATCTATGGCGAGCTGGTGGGTTACGGCGCGACCTCCGACGGCCATGATATGGTCGCCCCTTCCGGCGAAGGTGCCATGCGCTGCATGCATCAAGCGATGGCCACGGTTGACGGCACTATTGATTACATCAATACCCACGGCACGTCGACGCCGGTAGGTGATGTTGCGGAGTTAAAAGCCATACGCATGGTCTTTGGCAACACAACGCCTGCGATGAGCTCAACTAAATCGCTCACCGGCCACTCGTTAGGCGCTACTGGCGTGCAGGAAGCGATCTATTCACTGCTGATGATGCAGCACAGCTTTGTAGCGGCTTCGGCGAATATCACAGAGTTGGATGAGCAGGCTGATGGCTTTGATATTGTCACCGAACGCCGAGATGGCGTGACCATCGAGCGTGCGTTATCTAATAGCTTTGGCTTTGGCGGCACCAATGCGTGCTTGGTCTTCCAACGCTATAACGATGGACGCTAGGGCGACGACCGGCTTGATAAGTACCGCAGGGTAATATCGACGGTTGATACAATAATGGCGCCCTATGGGCGCCATTATTGGTTCAAAGCTATGTCGTTAAAAACAATGTTGTTAAAAACAATGTTGTTAAAAACAATGTTGTTAAAAACAATGTTGTTAAAAGCTATGTCGTTATCGAGAGGTAGGTCGTGGCACCTCAGAAATTTCTTGCAGCTGTGCCTCGATCCATACTTCTACTTCGGCGAGCACTTCATCGGGCATACGCCCCGCTGTTTCAATGGGCTTGCCAATGCGCACACGCAGCACGCCAGGACGCTTAACCCAATGACGCCCAGGCCAACGCTCCCCTGCGTTATGGGCAACGGGCAACACCGGCACGCCAGCACGGCATGCCACTACGCTGCCACTTTTGTTGTAACGTTTACGCTGACCGGGGTCAACCCGCGTGCCTTCCGGAAAAATAAGTACCGATAGCCCGGTGCCCAGCCGCTCAACGCCTTGAGTCAACACCTGCTTCATCGCTCGCGCTGGTTTAGAGCGATCCAAGCTAATTGGGCGCAACAGTCGTAGCCCCCAGCCAAAAATAGGCAGACGCAGTAATTCGCGTTTCAGCACGGTGCATACCGGTGGTTTCATCACCTGTAGAAACACGGTTTCCCATTCGCACTGATGATTGGCTTGAATCACACAGGGGCCGCTAGGCAGATTTTCTCGCCCTTGAATATCGTAGCTCACCCCGCACGCGATTCGAAACCACACCATTAAGAAGTAGTTATACAAATTCAGTAATCGATAGCGGCCCGACAGCGGCAAAAAGGGAGCGATCGGTAAAAAGAGTACGCCAATCATCAGCATAGCTAGAAAATAGCCAGCATAAAAGATCAGGCTGCGAACCACATTTATCAAGCCGATGCTCCTGTATCGTCAGCACGGTCATTCTCACGGGTCAAACACCATGCATCGAGCATACGCCCCGCCTCTAAACGCCAAGGTTTTTGATGAACACCGAAGACATCGAGCACTCGCCGACAGTTTAAAACGCGCCGTAGCTTAGCATCGTGATGGTGCTTCAGCGGTTGCACCTCACCCAGCACAATCTGCTCGCCACGCCCTTCAAGGTGCGTTAACAGCTGAGTGCGTATCATCGAGGTGAACGTAAAAGCGCTGACGGGCTCGGTGCCGGCAAGATGATACGCCCCCCAAGCATTCGCACCACCGATCTGTTGCTGAAGCATGCCGATTAGCGCCATCGCGACAGCATCTGCAGATGTCGGGCAAAAAATCACGTCTTCCGCCGCGCGTACCGCTTCTTGAGCGACCAAACTATCGATGATGTCATTGAGCCACGCATGGCTGCCCTCTAAAGCAAACAGCGGGCCTAGGCGCACAATCAAATGACGCTGCAGCTCGGCGCGGATACGATCCCCGGCCTGCACCAGCCGACGCAGGCTTTCGTCTCGCGGGGCAGGCACGACATGTTCGTCGATAGGAACGTCCAAACCATCTTCATAGAGCTGATCAGAGACACACCATATCAGCGCTACGTCTTGCGATATGCAGGCATCCAAACAGGCATCAACCGCATCAGCATGAGCCGTGACCTCCGCTGGCGCCATCTCCAGCGGACGTGCCAGCGGCGGAATAATCACAGCGTCAGGCGCGATTGTCTCAAGACGTGACGCCGTGATAGACATACCTTGCTCAATGACCAGCTCTGTGTCGGTGCGACGACTTACTTCCCGGGCCAATGCCAGGCTCAGGCAATGTCCGGCATCCAGTATCAGCAGCTTCAAGACAGCCTCTCCTCGTCACGCCTCATTCTAAGGTGCGCGGTTAATAGCGCTCTCAGAACGGAATCTCGTCGTCGAAGTCATCGAAGTTGCCCGGATCTGGAGCGCCATAGCTGTTGTTTTGCTGGTGAGGCTGAGGTGCTTGATTGCCCTGATGCGACGGTGCTGGCTGCGCGGGGCGAGGCGTCGACTGAGGGCTATTCTGCTGAGAATAACCGCCCCCCTGATTATGCTGGGCCGGGCTGCTCGGTGCGGCATGATTTTGAACCGGGCTATTCTGAGCCGGTGCATTCTGGGCAGGGCCGTTCTGAGCAGCGTTATTTTGAGGATAGCTATTTTGCGGCGCGCCGCCGCCCTGGAAATCACCCGTACGGCCATCCAGCATCTGCATATCGTTAGCAACGATTTCAGTTGAGTAGCGATCCTGGCCGTTCTGATCCTGCCATTTACGCGTTTGCAGGCGCCCTTCGATGTAGACTTTAGAGCCTTTTTTCAGGTACTGCTGGGCGATTTCGGCCGTCTTATTGAACATAACGACACGGTGCCATTCGGTGCGCTCTTGGCGCTGACCGCTCTGGCGATCCATCCATGTATCGCTGGTCGCCACGTTCAAATTTGCCACGGCTGTACCGCTTGGCGTGAAGCGCATCTCAGGGTCTTGCCCGAGGTTACCAATCAAAATGACCTTGTTAATACCGCGAGCCATAAGGTGCTCCTTTTATCTTTTAATAAGTGTCACGTAGGGTTAATTGCCAGCCAAGGCCAATGTCGCGGCCCTGCTTGGTTATGATTGGGGTGGCGACATTAGCCTAGTCAATGTCGCTCGATCCAGCTGCTGGCGATTCACTTTCAAATAGACCAAGCGTTCTTCCGGCACCAGCATAACGTCTTCAACACCGACCACGTCGGCTAAATGCTCCATGAGTAGGTCCAGCGTATCCGCATGCGTGTCATCTAACGCAACTATTTCACTGGATAGCGGCGGTGGCGACGGCATCCACCACATTGCCACCCACCAGCAAAGGGCCAGCCCTGCACAGCCAATAAAGACTGCATTGAGCCCTCCGAAATGGGCCAAAAGTCCCCCCAGAGTACCGCCTAAAAAAGCACCTAAAAACTGGCTGGTAGAGTAAACCCCCATCGCCGTGCCTTTCGCTCCGGCTGGCGCCAACTTACTGAGCATGGAAGGTAATGTGGCTTCCAGCAAATTGAAGCCGGTAAAGAACACAAACAGCCATACAAACAGCCAATCTCCTGCGAAGAATGGCAACCCGAGCCCTGCCAAGCTAATGACAATAGCGCCGATTGCCAGCAAACACATCAGCCGCATTTGCTGCTTTTTTTCCGCCACAACAATGAGCGGCACCATAGCTACAAACGAGAGTGCCATAATGCCTAGATAAGACAGCCCATGATACTCAATCGGAACACCGGCACCCAATAGACGGAAAGGAACCGCCACAAAGATCGCCATCAGTACCAAATGCAGTGAAAAAATCGACACGTCAAGCCGCCATAAATCGGGGCGCATAATCACGCTTTTGAACTGCTGACGATCCATGCTGACATCACGATGGCGGCGACGGCGTGGCGCGGCAGGCACCCAACGCCACAGCACTAGCAACCCCACCAGCGTCAGTAGCGCAGTAAACCAGAAAACGCCGGCTAATCCTGCCCAGGCCGCCAGCCAAGGGCCTAACACCATGGCAATCGCAAACGATACGCCAATCGATAACCCAATGATCGCCATAGCGGCCGTACGAACCTCTTCACGGGTTTGATCGGCAAGAAGCGCCATAATAGCCGCTGCAACGGCGCCCCCGCCCTGGAGGGCCCGCCCGGCGATGATGCCCACCATGGTGTCGGAAAGGGCCGCCACCATGCTGCCAAGCGCAAAAATCACCAGCCCCAGTGCAATCACCCGTTTGCGACCGATACGGTCTGAAAGTAAGCCAAACGGAATTTGCAGCGTCGCCTGAGTTAGACCATAAATACCCAGCGCCACGCCCACTAGCAGAGGTGTCGATCCTTCCAGCGTGTCGGCGTATAGCGCCAACACCGGCAGCACCATGAACAAACCCAGCATACGAGACGCATAAAGCCCGGCCAAACCGCTAATTGCACGGCGTTCAGAGCCCAGCAATAACGCGGAAACCTTGCGCATAATGCCCCTGTGTACAATGAAAAATAGCTACGTGATGGATAAACATGCGGTGAATAAGCATAACGTTTTGAGATAATCCTCCATTCTAGCGGTTTGCGCTCACGCTGGAAACGTCGCACGTTGCCGCAGGTTAATAATGCGGTTTTGCCGGGAGGGGCACGACAAACGTATAATCACGTTTTTACCGCGCGATTCGAGGTGTTGATGGACAGCATTCTGGTCAGGGGTGCCCGCACCCACAACCTCAAGCAGATCGATGTGGAACTGCCCCGTAACAAGCTCATTGTGATTACCGGCCTCTCTGGGTCGGGCAAATCGTCGTTGGCGTTCGATACGTTATATGCCGAGGGCCAACGCCGCTACGTGGAATCGCTTTCCACCTATGCGCGTCAGTTCCTGTCGATCATGGAAAAGCCCGATGTGGATCACATTGAAGGGCTTTCGCCTGCGATCTCTATTGAACAGAAGTCCACTTCCCACAACCCACGCTCAACCGTGGGCACGATTACCGAAATTTATGACTATCTGCGCCTGCTGTTTGCCCGCGCGGGAACGCCGCGCTGCCCAGAACACGGTGAAGACTTAGAAGCGCAAACTATCTCGCAGATGGTCGATCAGGTCATGAATCTCGCCGAAGGCACCAAGCTTATGCTGCTGGCGCCGGTCGTTAAAGGTCGCAAAGGTGAGCACCTTCAATTATTAGCTGAGCTGCGGGCCCAGGGGTTTGTTCGCGCACTCGTCGACGGCCAGGTGCTTGAACTCGATGACATTGCACCGCTCGATAAGCGCAAAAAGCATGATATCAGCGTGGTGGTTGATCGCTTTAAAGTGCGCGATGACCTTGCTCAACGGCTGGCGGAATCTTTCGAAACAGCGCTAAATCTAGCCGATGGGACCGCCATGATTCACTTCATGGACGGTGAGCGCGGTGATCTTGCCTTCTCCTCGCGCTTTGCCTGTCCGGTGTGCGGCTACTCGCTGGCAGAGCTTGAGCCGCGCATGTTCTCGTTCAACAATCCAGCCGGCGCCTGCCCCACCTGTGATGGCCTGGGCGTGCAGCAGTATTTCGATCCTGACAAGCTGATCAGCCATCCTGAGCTTTCCTTGGCGGAGGGCGTTATCAAAGGCTGGGATCGACGCAATATTTACTACTTCACTCAGCTCCAGGCGTTGGCTCAGCACTATCGCTTTGAGCTTGAAACCCCGTGGAAGGAGCTCGCTCGCCACGAGCAGGAAATTATCTTAAACGGCAGCGGTGATGAGCAGGTGCCGTTTGTCTACGTGGGTGATCGTGGTCGCAAAGTCACCCGCGAGCATGCTTTCGAGGGCGTTCTGCCCAATATGCAGCGCCGCTATCGGGAAACCGAGTCCAACATGGTGCGCGATGATCTGTCTAAGTATATCGCGGTGCAGCCCTGCGCTACCTGTAGTGGCTCGCGACTACGCCAAGAGTCGCGCCATGTGTACGTGGATGATCACAACATTGCCGAGATTGTGCGTTTCCCGATTGGCGAAGCATGGCGCTACTTTGCCGACCTCAGCTTACCGGGGCGCAAGGGTGAGATTGCCGATAAAATCGTTCATGAGATCCACGCTCGGCTAGAGTTTTTGGTCAATGTAGGGCTGGACTATCTCAACTTGGAGCGCAGCGCTGACACGCTTTCCGGCGGTGAAGCGCAGCGTATTCGCTTAGCCAGCCAGATTGGCGCTGGCCTCGTCGGCGTTATGTATATTCTTGATGAGCCTTCAATTGGCTTGCACCAGCGCGACAATGACCGGCTGTTGAAAACCCTTGAGCGACTGCGCGATTTGGGCAATACCGTGATTGTTGTCGAGCACGACGAAGACGCCATCCGTGCCGCTGACCACGTGCTGGACATTGGCCCAGGGGCTGGCGTCCACGGCGGTGAGATTGTCGCCCAGGGCACGCCGCAAGATGTGATGGACAACCCTAACTCGCTGACCGGTCAATATCTTTCTGGCACGCGTGAAATCGCCGTACCGCCTTGGCGCATTCCCGGCAACCCGGAAAAACAGCTGATTGTGCGTGGCGCCACTGGCAACAACTTGCAAGACGTTACGTTGACACTGCCATTAGGGCTGTTTATCGCGATTACCGGCGTCTCTGGGTCAGGCAAATCGACGTTGATCAACGGCACCTTAATGCCGATTGCGGCAAGAGAACTGAACCGTGCAACGACGCTAACCCCGGCGCCTTATCAAAAAATTGAGGGGCTCGATCAGCTGGATAAGGTTATCGATATTGACCAAAGCCCGATTGGGCGAACGCCGCGCTCCAACCCAGCGACCTATACCGGCATTTTCACACCGATTCGCGAGCTGTTCGCGGGCACCCAGGAAGCGCGCTCGCGAGGCTATAAGCCAGGGCGCTTCAGCTTTAATGTCAAGGGCGGGCGCTGTGAGGCGTGCCAGGGCGAAGGCATGATCAAGGTGGAAATGCACTTCTTGCCGGATATTTACGTGCCCTGCGACGTGTGTAAAGGCAAGCGTTATAACCGTGAAACGCTTGATATCCACTACAAAGGCAAAACGATTCACGAAGTGCTGGCCATGACAGTGGAAGATGCTTTGGCGTTCTTTAGCCCGGTGCCCGCCATTGCTCGTCGCCTACAGACGTTGCTAGATGTAGGGCTCTCCTACATTCGCCTGGGGCAAAGCGCGACGACCCTATCGGGTGGTGAAGCACAGCGGGTTAAACTCGCTCGTGAATTAGCCAAACGTGATACGGGTAAAACCCTGTATATCTTGGATGAGCCCACCACCGGCCTGCATTTTGAAGATATTCGCCAACTGCTCACGGTGCTCCACCGCCTGCGCGACCATGGCAACACCATCGTGGTCATTGAGCATAATTTGGACGTGATCAAAACTGCTGACTGGATTGTTGATCTAGGTCCCGAGGGTGGCTCAGGTGGCGGTCAGATTATTGCAGAAGGCACGCCTGAACAGATCGCCAAGCTTGAGGTCTCGCATACTGGCCACTTCTTAGCACCATTGCTGGCACGCGGTAATCGCGCGACTAAACGCTGACCGCCAGAGAAGGCGGCTAAATTTAGTTGCACAGGGTAACAAGGGAGCCCCTCCTGGCGACAAGAGGGGTATAGTGGCCATGCATTTTTGGTAGCCATATTTTTGTAGTATTGAGCAAAAACAGGAGAGAGAAATACTTGCTCTCTCTTAAAGGGACACGTTATGGGCCATGAAAAAAGCTGTATTATCAGTCATTTTAGCCACTATTGCTCGCTAACCGATGAGGAGAAACAGCTGCTCATCAACCTCGAGGAAAGCCCTACTGAGATTAAGTCAGGCACGCTACTTTGGGAGGTGGGCGATACCGCCAATGAGTTCTGCACGTTGAAAAGCGGCTGGGCCTATTCTTATCGTCACCTTGAAAACGGCGATCGACAAATTCTTGAAGTATTTTTGCCTGGCGATATTATTGGGCTAAGCGAGTTTGCATTCTCGCAACGGCTTGAGAGTGTGCGCATGATTGAGGATGGCGTTATTTGCCATTTCCCGCATAAGCGCATGCTGGAAATATTTCGTCAGTCGCTGCCACTCACATCCGTTATGTTTGCCATTAGTAGCCGCCAGCAGGCACTGCTAACCGAACGGTTGATCACCCTCGCTAGACGCAGCGCTCGTCAGAAAATGGCCCATTTTCTTTACGAGATGTTTCTGCGGCTGCGCCAAACTAACCCGGATATTAGCAACCAGTTTCGCCTACCGCTTTCACAAGAGCAGTTGGCCGATGTGCTTGGCCTCAGCCCGGTACACGTTAGCCGCACCTTCACCGCGCTCAGTGATGATGGGCTGGTCTTTCGCGATCGCCATCATTTAACGATTCCGGACTTACAAGCACTCAGCGACGAAGGTGAGTTTGACAACTGCTATCTCAACGACAACGTCCGTCCCCTATTAGGGGACGCTGTATAATGTCTGCGATTCACCCTCTGCGCTCTTGCTCGATAACGCTTGCTACTATGACGGCCATCACATGGATGGCCGCTACGCCCTTGGCAAACGCGGTGACGTTTAATACCGATGACATGCAAAGCCATGAAGATTGGCAGTCAATGACACTCTCGCTGGATGGTGAACAGCACTATCGTGCGGTTGAAGCCTCTAGCTACTCGGACGCGACGCTGAGCCTAAACGCGACGGCTGGCATATGCGATCTACCGTGGCTAGAAATGCGCGTCACGCTTGATCAGCAGCAGGATGAGAGCCGCACGGTGAACTTAGTACCCTCTCGGCTACGCATCGATGAGCAGCCGGTGATAGATACCATGGCCGAGTTTATTACCGAACGCGGCGACGATGGATTTTACGCACATTTTTACTTAAGCGACTTCACGACGTTAATGGCCGATATGCGTCAGGGTGAGCAGCTGTTTCTTGGCTTTGATCAAGAAGACCGAGAGCCTTGGTACATGACCTTTAGCTTGAAAGGAGCCGACACCGCCATTAATCATATGCTTGGCCAGTGTGAAGGTGCGGGTGATTCTAAATAATCGCGGCAGAGCGTTGTACTCAATTAACGCCCCTGACTGATCACGCCATTCTCTCGACAAGCTCTGCACATGACGTTTCAATGGAAGCCTTGATCTAGCGGACATTCAAAGGCCTCTCATGTTTAGCTTGCTGCCTCATCACTATACGGCGCTGCTACCGTGCCAGCAAAGCCGCACACAATATGCTGTTCAAAACCGCCGCCATAGAACTTAAGCGGCTTAACAAACAGACGGTCGTACTTTGCCTGCATCCAGGCACCACCGATACCGCCCTCTCTAAACCCTTTCAGGCAAGAGTGCCTAGCGAAAAGCTTTTTAGTCCCGCATTTGTAGCCGAACAGCTGCTCGCGGTGATTTCACAGAGGACTCCCGATGACAGCGGAAGTTTTTGGGATTGGAATGGTAAGCCTATTGAATGGTAATGCAAAAAAAAATCCCCCGGGGCATGT
>NZ_JBQSVS010000008.1:0-106083 GCF_052376475.1 Halomonas sp. AOP5-B2-8
GCGTTGCTGTCGCTATCATTATCCGAAGAAGAGTCAGCCGCCGCAATTGCTACGCCACCTAAGCCTATCAATCCCAAGGCAAGGGCCCAGGGTGGAATCCCTCCTCCAGACAGCTCGCTAGCCTCTTGGATTTCTGCAAACGAAAACCCTGACCAAGGAGTTTCATACTGCCCCCACCAAATGACACCATCAGAATCTTCGAGCAGCAGCTCGCTGCGTTCCCCTTCCGAAACATTAAAAAAGCCGGCAATGGTTATCTGCTCACCTGACTTCAGGGTGATAATCAAGTCCATTCCCGACCTATCGAAAGATGCGATGTCTTCAGGCCCGACAGAAACCTTAACTACACTGGGCACCTGCAGATCTACAGCACTTCCTGAAGGTATTTCTACCGTATCGCCGCCTGCTTTAGCAGTGACGGCTATGAATGCATTGTCCATGCTTCACCTATTTTTTTGTCACTTTCAGTTTTTAGTTTTAATGCCCTATGCTTTGATGCTCCCTTAGCATTTCTTTTAATGCCTTTTAAATCTCCTTAAAAACTTCTTAGCTAGACACAGCTAACGTAATGAAAAATTGGCTCAATGATCGACCCAACTTGCTCTTTTCGGGCTCCTAAAGCTTTGTGACTTCAGTAACTTTTATTATCACGCAGCATCATTCGCCCGCTAACGTTTCCAGGTACTCATCGTTTTACTTCAAGTGTTTCTATTAAATAAAATGTCGACTCGACGATTAGGAGCTAAGCACTCTTTCAAACTAACTCCTACGAGACCAGGGCAACTGACAATCGAATCATTCTCACCACGGCCGACATAGGTAATTTTCTCAGGGTTGCCCCCTCCCTGTATCAGCGCTTCGACTACCGCTTTCGCGCGCTGCTCGGAAAGGTGCATGTTGTATTCTGCCGAGCCAATCTGATCAGCATGGCCCGTCACCAGTACAGAACGCCCCCCTAAACTAGCCTGTGCATCTTGGACAGCCTGCTGAAGCTCCCTTCTACCTTGTGAAGAAAGAGCATAACTATCAAACTCAAATAGAAAATCTGCTGAAAAACTTAATATCTGAGGCGGGGCATGCTGAGAAAGCTCGGAGAACAGGCGATTACACTGTGGCCGCCGCCATTCTGAAGACACAAGTATCTGCTGAGTAAATGAAACTTGGTACTGGCAAACAAGATAGTCTTCATCGTTCAAAGGTAGGTTGACGTTATATTGCCAGCTATTATCTTGCTCGGTAGCCAATGAGTCATTTGGAACTCCAAGCAACTCTGTGACATCTTGTTTAGTGAGTTTACCTGCACCATATCCTACTAGCTGCAGGCTGTTGACAGGCACAACAGCCCCATATCTTTGAAAGCGTTCATTTAGGCCAGATGCTGGCACTTCTACATTCGCAAAATCATCAGCAACAACTGTGGTAGCAAGACTGATGCCTGCCACGGTTAACCCTGCAACTGAAAATACAGCGCTCCACTTTTTAAGATTCTTCATAGCCCACCCCTAATTATTATTACCATAGATAACAGAAATGTGACGAACACTTACCATTACTCACACTCCCATATCAACCCGTCACTAAAATTATTTATTATTTAAAAATCAAACCTTTAGGAAAAATAAAATTAATCGCCATACTAATACATATTTATTGTGAACTTCATTCAAATTAGAGCATTTATATGACAATCGCAATAAGCTATTCATCAAATAATGCACCTCAAGTTCGACGTTTTTCTGCTTGAGTAGCGCTACACTATAGAGTCCGGCTCTGCTAGCCAGAAAAACTGATATGAAGAAGCGTAGCAGCAAGAAAAAACCACTTATTGCCTTGGCGAAAGCGAAGCAAAAGCAGTGCTACCGCCCCCTAAGGAGCTATATCGTTAGCACGGTTAATTGGAAGCTAGTAATTACCTCTGGCACAGCACGTTTGGAGGGATGAGCGTACCGAATGCCTAGCGAATTTAAGAGTTCAAAACCCAAAACACGAGATTAAAGAAACTTATTGCCGTATCTCTGTTGGAGATGGAGAGGACCTGCGAAATATTGAGACGCAAGTAGTGAACGTGTCCTCACGCCGCGAAATGGTACGTTTCATGATGTCACGTGGCCTGAGTGAGCATCGCACACTACTCATTATATGCATGAGTGCGAACAGCCGATGCCAGATCGCATGAATGAACCTTGGCCTTGGCTACTATGGAGTTGACATGATTTATCTGAGACTGCGTCAGGCGGGTTAAAAGGTAAATAACAAGCGCGTCAATCGCCTGCCCACAGAGGCCCGACGGTAAGCAAAACAACGCAAACGTAAACGCATCTCAGTGCCTAAGCGAAAATCACTGAACCGCCCTTATGCCACCAATCAGGTCTGATAAATGGATATTGTGTTTGATCTTACGATTGAAGGATGCGCCACTGTTATTGTTAGCGCTCGCCATGAGGCCATGTGGGCATTGGCCGATACGCGCCATCTTGATGTGAGTTCATATCCGTAGGCATAGCGTTACTTGTGACCGAATCAGGAAACCGCTCAATCAAAACTCCTATATAGAATCGTTTAACGGACTCTTTCGCCACGAATGCCTGAATGAACGGCTCACCAGCTTGTATCACGCTAAAGCGGCTATCGAGGCATGGCGCCGAGAAAACAACGAAGAAAGGGCTAAAAAAGGATTTGGTGGATTAACGCCTTCAGCCTATGCCAAGAAGCTAACTATCAAAGTCGTCATAGTAAGTTCAGATGCTAAATCCAACTGCTACGTAAGAGCGGGTAACGTCAAGTAAGGTAAGAAAAATAGGCTGTAAATATCCATTTACAGCCCAAAATCGAGCAGACGTATTAGCGACGTTGCTGTTTACGCATTGTTTGTACCGGTTTGCGCTTATGCTTATCGCGATTCCAGCGATTCTTCTCGTCCGGCGTTAACACGGGTACTTTACGGGTTTCCAAACCGGCTAAGGTGGATAAGTCATCTACCTCACCCTGAGTAAGCTCAATCCATTCGCCGGCTTTGGCGCGCTTATCAATAAAAATGTTGCCATAGCGCACACGCTTCAGACGGCTAACCGTCAGCGCCTGGGACTCCCACAAACGACGCACTTCGCGGTTACGCCCCTCAAGAATGACGACGTGGAACCAAGTATTGATCCCCTCACCGCCAAACTCTTGTATATCGGTAAAGCGAGCGGGACCATCTTCCAACATGACACCATCGGCCATCGCCAAGATATGCTCGCGCTTCACCTCACCCATCACGCGGACCGCATATTCGCGCTCTACCTGGGTGGAGGGATGCATCAGCCGGTTGGCTAGTTCGCCATCCGTCGTAAAGAGCAGTAAACCGCTGGTGTTGATATCCAAGCGACCAACAGCTACCCAACGCTCGCCTTTTAAGCGCGGCAAGCGGTCAAATACGGTACGTCGACCCTCAGGGTCTTTGCGAGTGCACAGCTCGCCTTCCGGCTTGTTATACATGATCACTCGACGCGGCACTTCCTCTTCCGAGCGCAGCGTTACCGGTCGATCGTCAAAACTGACACTATTTCGCGCTTCAACGCGATCACCCAGCTTAGCCACCTTGCCATTCACTTTAACGCGGCCATCGGAAATCGCCGTTTCCATTTCACGCCGCGAGCCAAGGCCTGCGCGGGCTAAAACTTTTTGCAGCTTTTCGCCAGCTGGGGGCGTCGTCGTATCATTCTGACTCATGGTCATCTGACCTCACATCGTTAGTCTGCGTGCGCGCGCTATCATCGTCGTTAACGCGTTGCGCACGTGCCGCTAGCCGGGCTTCAAGATCGGCAAAGCTCAGCGGCTGGGTTAACGCCGTCTCGGCGTGCGTATCGGCTATTTCAGCCTTGGTGATCTCAGCAGTGGCTATCTCATCCACTTTGGGTGGCGCATCCTGCACCGTTTTAAGCGTTTCGTCTAGCCCTGCAGGAGCGACGTCAGAAGACTTTTCAGGCAGCTCGCTATCATCCCAATTAGCCAGAGTGTGCATCGGTGGCAAGGCATCGAGTGTTTTCAAACCAAAATCATCTAAAAAGCTGCGTGTGGTGGCGTAAACAGCCGGTCGCCCTGGCACGTCTCTGTGGCCAACCACTCGAATCCAACCGCGCTCCATCAAGGTCCGCATGATAGAACTACTCACGCTGACCCCGCGGATCTCTTCAATATCGCCTCGGGTGACCGGCTGACGATAAGCAATCAACGCCAGCGTTTCCAGCAAGGCACGTGAATAACGCTGAGGGCGCTCATCCCAAAGTCGCGACACCCACTGCGACAGGCGTGGACGAATACGCAGCTGATAACCCGAAACCGTTTCTAACAACTCCAGTGCACCTTGCGAATGGCGCTGTTGAAGCCGTTCGAGCACTTGACGAAACTCGCGCGGAGATGGGCATTCGCCGCTAACAAAAAGTGTTTGTAAACGTTCTAGCGGTAACGGCTCGCCAGCGGCTAAAAGCGCCGCTTCTACTATCTCGTCTAGCCCGGTGGGCGCGTTACTCATGGTGGCTCCTCGTCAGATTCAAAGGCAGACTCTGAATAGACGCTGTCTTCTATCGCTATATCGCCCTCTTCAAAGGCACTCTCCTCGCCATCAGCCAGGGCGGCAAGCCGAGCACGCACATGAATCGGCGAAAGTGGCGCATTCTGAACAATTTCAATCATGGCTTCTTTGGCTAGCTCCAAAATCGCCATAAAGGTCACCACCACGCCGGGGCGCCCTTCTTCCAGGGCAAATAGCGCTTCAAAAGGGGTATAGCGCTGGCTGGCGGCATCTTGGCTTAGCTGCGCCATAATCTTCAGCATTCGCTCGCGAGTAGACAATACCTCACGGCTAATCTGATGAGCCTGAACTAGCTCGGCACGCTTAAGGATATCGGACAGAGCACTGAGCAACTCGTCCAACTCGACCTCAGGATGAATCACGCGGGCTTCAAGCGGCGGGAGTCCAGCCTGCACGCTGAACCAATCGCGGCCCATACGCGGCAACGTATCTAGCGTTTCTGCTGCCTCTTTGAGGCGCTCATACTCCTGCAGGCGACGGATGAGTTCCGCGCGCGGATCTTCTTCGTCGTCACCTTCAGCCTTGGGCGGGCGCGGCAGAAGCGTACGCGATTTAATCTCAGCCAGCATGGCGGCCATCAATAGATACTCACCGGCCAGCTCAATCTCCATGGCCTTCATCAGCTCAACGTACTCAATGTACTGGTGGGTGATGGTCGCCACATTGATGGTCAGAATATCGAGGTTCTGACGCCGAATGAGATAGAGCAGTAAATCTAGTGGGCCTTCAAAGGTCTCTAAAAAGACCCGTAACGCTTCAGGAGGAATATACAGATCTTCTGGCAGCTGGGTGATCTGCTCATCAAACAGGCGCCCAAGCGAGGGCTCCGCTGGCTCAATAGGCGGTGCATCAAGCTTGTTTAGATCGTCAGGTGCACTTGGCGTCTCGCTCACGCGGGTCGGGTCTCTTGAAAAAGGGGTATTAGTATCAATGCACAGTTTAGCAAAGTTGGCAGCATTCGCGTCGCTCTATTAGAGGTAAAGGCAAGCGTATTAGCCCGCATCGCTCGCTTTGCGATAACGACCGGCATAGTCAAACAGCTTCTCGCGCACCTGGAAATGGCGACCAACTTTGCGCCCGACGACAAAATCAGGATGGCGTAAGCGGTGCTTCTCAGTGACGACTTCATCAGCACTCACAGGCTGCCATTGATTGCCCGGCGCACGCAGGTGGTAGCGCAAAAATGCGGCATAAAAAGCACGTCGTTGCGCAGCCGTTTCCAACGCAAACCATTCGGCCAAATGGGCGCCATCCTCATCGTGATAGGTAACTTTTAAGCGCGGCAAGCCACGGCCGTTAGTCGTCGACTCCAACTGCATGCCGCTCACCCGCAGCACCTTGGCATCTTTCAGCTTTAGAGCATCTTTGAGTTTATCATCGGCATCCACCAAGAGTCTTTCACAGCCGTGGCAGCGACGGGCAGCGATGTCATTCTCAGCACCGCACTCATCACAGACCTTAAAACGAAAACGAAATTCGCACTGGTGGCGCCCCCCCTCAGGATTATCAATAAGCCCTTGGCAGCGACGGCCAAAGTGCTCAATAACCACCTCGCCATCACGCTTACCCCAATATAGATTGGCATGACCACAGGCCGGACACTCTACTTGAACAGGCTCGCTGTCACTGTCTGGTTTCGCCTCCCCCACCTCAGGAGCGAAAACATCCCAGGGGTTGCCAGCGTAATCCAGAATGAGACAATCTTCTTTACCCGGCGACAAACGTAACCCCCTGCCCACCATCTGCTGATAGAGGCTAACCGATTCGGTCGGCCGCAAAATGGCGATCAGATCGACATGAGGCGCATCGAAACCCGTGGTGAGCACGGCCACGTTAACCAGGTATTTTAGCTCACGCGCTTTGAACGCATTGATTCGCGCAGCCCGGTCTTGAGAATGCGTGGAACCAGTGATCAGCGCAGCCTCTAAGCGAGGCAAATAACCCATAATTTCTTCAGCGTGCGCCACTGTCGCTGCAAATATCATCACCCCTTGGCGGTCATGGGCGCGTTGAACCACTTCGTTAATAATACCGGGCGTTGCACGGCTGCCGGCAACGACCCTATTGAGGGCTTCTTCCGGAAAAATCCCGCTTGCTGACGGGCTGAGGGCTGAAAAGTCGTACCCTTCCACCGCCATATCCAGGCGCTTAGGCGCAGCAAGATAGCCTTGTTTTACCATCAGACGAAGCGGCTGCTCAAAGACGCAGTCACGAAAAAAGCTGTCCTCACTACCGCGCACCATGCCGTGATGATGGCGATAATAGATAAACCCCTGCCCCAACCGATACGGCGTGGCGGTTAGACCAAGGATTTTAAGCTCGGTGTTGTGCTGACGCAGATGTTCAATTACCTGACGGTAGCTTGCATCCTCGTTGAGCGATACGCGATGGCTTTCGTCAATGACCAGCAGCGTAAAATTAGCGTCGCTAAAGCGCTCCAAGTTGCGCACCACCGACTGTACCGACCCAAACACCACCTGCCGATCAGCCTCTTTGCGTTTTAATCCGGCGCTAAAAATAGCCGCTTTTAAGCCATAGGCTTGGTACTTGGCATGGTTCTGCTCGACCAGTTCACGAACATGCGCAAGCACTAGCACCCGCCCCCGCGCCAGGCGAGCAAGCTCAGCAATCACCAGCGATTTGCCGCTGCCGGTAGGCAGCACTAATAAAGCAGGATCGCTAGAGCTGCGAAAGTGCACAACCACACGCCTAACGGCCTCTTTTTGATAAGGACGCAGCTGAGGTGTTGTTGAAGAATCAGGGTTCGACAAATTAATTAGTCCGCTAGTGAACTATTCCTACTTTCGTCCCATCTTATCATTGACGATGTTTAATTCATGCTGGGCTTTGCCCGCCACTAAGCGAGCCCCTGAAACAAAGAGAATCTTCCATGACCGCCAACCATTTCAGCCCAGAATGCCCAGAATGTAATAGCCGACTAAAACGCCTGCCAGCTACGCGACGTGACCAAACCCACGTCTACTGCATGGATTGTGGGCATGATTTTGGCCGCTATGAATACATGGTAGAGCGCTATCGTAGCGAGCTTGAAACGCTTGAGGCCAAGCTTGGCCTGCCACCGGCGACAGCCGATGAAGCGCCGATAGCCGCTAACGAGCAGCGCTCTTAGCACGTTGCAGCAATTAACTATTTCTTGAACGACTATTGCTGAACAGCTTTTTAAAACATCTTTTTCAAACAGTTTGTTAATTAACGTTACGTTTAACGCATAACGGCGGCTTAAGGCCGCCGTTATGTTTGATGCTACAGGATAGGCTACTTAAACGTTAGCCAAGCCAAACCCGTGCATTGCGGAACAAGCGCAGCCATGCGCCATCGTCTACCCATTCAGTCGGGCGCCAAGAGTTGGTGACCGCACGAGCAACGCGCTCAGGGTGCGGCATCATAATAGTCACCCGACCATCAGGCGTGGTCAGGCCGGTAATCCCAGAGGGCGAGCCGTTAGGGTTAGCCGGATAACGCGTCGTCGACTGGCCGTAGTTGTCGATATAGCGCAGCGCGATTTGGCTGCTCGACTGCATGCTGCGAAGGTGGGCGCTGTCACGGAACTCCGCACGCCCTTCCCCATGGGCCACGGCGATTGGAAGCTTCGAGCCCTCCATACCGGCCAGCAGAATTGAAGGGCTTTTCTCAACCCGCACCATCGAGACACGCGCTTCAAACTGCTCAGACTCATTGCGCACAAAGGTTGGCCAATTTTCGGCACCCGGAATTAACGCTTTCAACTGCGAAAGCATCTGGCAGCCGTTGCACACGCCAAGCGAGAAGCTATCGTCACGAGCAAAGAACGCCGCAAACTGCTCACGTGCACGCTCGTTAAACAGTACTGATTTTGCCCAGCCGCCCCCAGCGCCGAGAACATCGCCGTAAGAGAAGCCGCCACAGGCGACAAGCCCTTTGAATTCATCTAGCGAGACCCGCCCTTCAAGGATGTCGCTCATGTGCACATCCACCGCATCGAACCCAGCTTTATCAAAGGCCCAGGCCATCTCGACCTGACCATTAACGCCCTGCTCACGCAGCACGGCCATGGCGGGTTTGGCGGTATTTACAAACGGCGCGCTAATGTCATCATTGATATCAAAGGTAGGCGCAGCGGAAAGCCCAGGATCGCGGCTATCGAGCAGGTTATCGAATTCATTTTTGGCGCACTCAGGATTATCCCGCAGCGCCTGCATACGATAGCTGGTTTCCGCCCAGGTGCGCTGGGTAAGCTGGCGAGTGGTTTCCAGCAGCGGCTCTTCAAACAACGTCACGCGTACCTGATCATCGTAACGAGGGCGCGCAATGACGCCGCACGTTTCGATACCGGCAACGGCAAACTGCGCCAGCACTTCTTCCGTATGCTGACGATTGACCTGGATGACTGCCCCCAGCTCTTCAGAGAACAGTGCGTTCAGCGCCTCTACCGGCTCATCGATCATCCAGTCAAGCTTGATTTCAAGGCCGGCATGCGCCGCAAACGCCATTTCTAACAGCGTTACGATCAAGCCACCATCGCTGCGGTCGTGGTAAGCCAAGAGCTTACCGTCACGGTTGAGCCCCTGAATAACCTCGAAGAAGGCCTTAATATCTTCCGGATCGTCGACATCGGGGCAGTCGTTGCCCACCTGGCCGTAAACCTGCGCCAAAGCAGAGCCACCCAAACGATTTTGGCCGTTGCCCAGGTCAATCAAAATCAAATCAGACTCGTCTTGATCTAAATTAATCTGCGGCGTTAGGGTCGCCAGCGCGTCTGTTACCGGTGCAAAGCCCGTCACGACAAGCGCAAGCGGCGAGGTTACGCTGCGATCTTCGGCTTCGCCCTGCTCATTCTCATGCTGCCAGGAAGTGCGCATGGACATAGAGTCTTTGCCCACCGGAATGGCAATGCCCAGCGCCGGGCACATTTCCATGCCGACCGCGTAAACAGCATCAAACAGCGCCTGATTTTCACCCGGATGGTCCGCAGCGCTCATCCAGTTAGCAGACAGCTTGATATCGCTGAGTTTAGCAATCGGCGCGGCCGCAAGGTTCGTAATTGCTTCAGCAACGGCTAAGCGGGCGCTGGCAGCGGGATTGATCAGCGCCACCGGCGGGCGCTCCCCCATCGCCATGGCTTCACCCACATGGCTATCAAAGCTTGCCGTGGTGACAGCCACATCGGCCACCGGCACCTGCCATGGGCCGACCATTTGATCACGCGCCACTTGGCCGGTAATTGAGCGATCGCCAATGGTAATCAGGAAGTTTTTCGAGGCCACCGTGGGCAGGCGCAGCACGCGGTCTAACGCCTCACGCAGATCAAGATTATCCAGCATCATGCCCGAGAGCGCGGGGTTATGGCGCTCAAATTCGCGCTGCATTTTAGGCGCTTTACCGAACAGCACGCTCATCGGCAAATCAACCGGTTTGCTGTCGAAGTGGCCATCGCGCACTTCAAGGTGATGCGCTTCTAATGCCTCACCAACAACCGCATAAGGGCAGCGTTCGCGCTGGCAGAGCGCATCAAAGGTGCCCAGGTCCTCTGACGCAACCGCGAGCACGTAGCGCTCCTGCGCTTCGTTACACCAAATTTCCAGCGGGCTCATACCCGGTTCGGCATTGGGCACCGCACGTAAATCAAAACGACCACCTCGATTGCCGTCTTTTACCAGTTCAGGCAGTGCATTAGAAAGCCCACCGGCGCCAACGTCATGAATAAAGCGAATCGGGTTGTGGTCGCCTAGCGCCCAGCAGCGGTCGATAACTTCCTGTGCACGTCGTTCAATCTCAGGGTTTTCGCGCTGCACAGAAGCAAAGTCCAGGTCGGCGCTGGAAACGCCTGAGGCCATGCTAGACGCAGCGCCCCCGCCCAAGCCAATTAGCATCGCAGGGCCGCCCATGACAATCAGCTTACCGCCAACGGGAATATCGCCTTTCTGCACGTGATGCGCGCGAATATTGCCGTAGCCACCGGCCAGCATAATCGGCTTATGGAAGCCGCGCCGCTCAATGCCGCCGTCGTTCAGCGACTCTTGCTCGTAAGTACGGAAATAACCGGTCAAGTTTGGCCGACCAAACTCATTGTTAAACGCCGCCCCGCCAATGGGGCCTTCTAGCATGATATTCAGCGCCGACTGCATCCGTTCGGGCTTGCCGTAATCAAACGCCTCCCAGGGCTGCACGAACTCTGGAATCCGCAGGTTGGAAACGGTAAAGCCCGACAGACCGGCTTTAGGTTTCCCGCCGATACCGGTGGCGCCTTCGTCACGGATCTCACCGCCCGAGCCCGTTGCCGCACCGGGAAAAGGCGCAATTGCCGTTGGGTGATTGTGCGTTTCCACTTTCATCAGGATATGAATCGGTTCCTGATGAGTGGCGTACAGCGCACGCTCTTGATCAGCGCCCGTTAGCGGCGTTGCAAAGAACCGCCCCGCTTGGCTGCCCTTAATAACGGCGGCGTTGTCGCTATACGCTGAAAGGACGTTGTCTGGCGATGACGCAAACGTGTTCTTAATCATTTTGAACAGTGAGTGGCTCTGCGGCTCGCCGTCGATGACCCAGTCTGCGTTAAAAATTTTGTGACGGCAGTGCTCTGAGTTAGCTTGCGCAAACATCATAAGCTCAACGTCGCTGGGATTACGCCCCAGCTCATTGAAAGCATCCACCAGGTAATCGATTTCATCGTCAGCCAGCGCCAGCCCTAACGCTTGGTTAGCCGTCGCCAGCGCTTCGCGGCCGCCGTCTAAAATATCCACACTGCCCAGCGGCGCCGGGTCGTGCTGGGCAAAAAGCTGGGTCGCAGCAGCAGCATCGGCCAGCACGGTTTCCGTCATGCGGTCATGCAAAAGTGCCGCAATGGCGGCCATGCTGTCGCGGTCCGGCGAAGCGGTGAAGCTTACGCGATAATCAATGCCGCGCTCGATGCGGTTGATTTGGCGCAGCCCACAGTTGTGAGCAATATCGGTCGCTTTCGAGGACCAGGGCGACTGAGTGCCCAGTCGCGGCACCACTAAAAAGCGCTGGGCAGGTTCGGGAACTTCTACGCTTGAGTGAGTGCCATAGTCCAGCAGCTGCGTTAAGCGCTCAAGAGTGGCGTCATCCATTTCGTCGTGACGGTCATTCGAATGAACATTGATAAAATGAACATAGTGGGCAGACAGCGCTTCCACCTCGGGAACACGTTCACGCAGCACCGTTAACAGCCGAGCATGACGGAAGGCAGAAAGGGCGGGCGCGCCTCGCAGTTCGAGCATATCCTGAAGCCTCTAGAGCAGGGAATTCGAGCAGGGAAATCACCGGGTCGCCATGGCGACCGTACTAATGTGGTGCCGGACAGCCACAGCAGGGGCATTGGAAAACCTAGATAGTGGTATCAAAAACCCCATATCGCGGCATCGAAAAACCTAAGTTGTGTCACCGGAAAACGCCTATGATACTGGAAACCAGCCGCCACACGAAATCAACAAGGTGACAGCATGAGTCTGGCTGGGTATCGTGGCCGCTTGTTCCATGCCGACAAGACGCCATGCTGACGTTGATTTGCCGACATTTCGTAACCCGTGCCAGCGCTTATTTTGCGTTAATCACCATTATATTTTTGGTCATGGTTCCCACCCTGCCCAGGGTTCCTCCTGGCGAGCATTTGACGCAAATCACTGCCAAAGAATTTATTACCGCCCATACCCGTAATACCCCTACGACGTACTACGAAGGCCGCCAAGGGCCAACTGGCTTTGAGTATGAGCTGATGCACCGCTTCGCCGACTACCTAGGGGTAAGCCTTAACCTAAATGCAAGCCACCACCCGGAAAGCGTGCTGCCAGCCGTGCGTGAAAACGGCGATTTAGGCGCAGCGACACTGCCGCTATTTCCCAACACACCGGGTATTCACTACAGCCGCCCGATTATTCAAATGCAGCCGCTGGTGGTTTATCGACGTGGCCTAAATGGCATTAGAGAACCCGGCGACCTTGTTGGCTTGGAGCTAGGCACGCTCAGTGAAGCGGGCACTAGCGATGCGCTACGCGATCTGCAGCGCCGCTACCCGACGCTGAGCTGGAAAGAGTCCCATGAGCTAGAAGTCGCGGAACTGCTGGCACGCGTAGAGAACGGCACGCTGGATGCCGCGGTGATTTTTGAGCATCAGTTTCGTTTAAATAGGCTTTTTTTCCCCAATGTCGAGCGCGGCTTTACGCTGGGCGACCCGCTTTCTATGGCATGGGCCGTGCCGAGCGGGCGCGGGCTAGGCTTACTTGAAGCTGCTAATAGCTTCCTACAGGGTCTGCAAGAAGACGGCACGTTAGATAGGCTGATCAGCCGCTACTTTGGTCATGACGACTATTTAGAGTATGTCGGTACGCGCACGTTTCTCGACCATTTAGATTCTCGTCTACCACAGTACACCGCACTCTTTCAGCAGGCTGCTCAGGAGACGGAATTTGACTGGAAGCTGCTGGCCGCCGTTGGCTATCAGGAATCTCACTGGGACCGAGAAGCCGTCTCGCCGACGGGCGTAAAAGGCTTAATGATGCTCACCAACCCTACCGCCAGCGAGATGGGCGTAAGTGATCGCACCGACCCGGCACAAAGTATTGATGGCGGCGCCCGCTATCTGCGCAGCATTAAAGACCGCTTGCCGGAAAGCATTACCGGTGATGACCGCCTATTCATGGCCATGGCCGCCTACAATGTGGGCCTGGGTCACTTGTATGACGCTCGAAAAATTGTCGAAATGCGCGGCGGCAATTCTGATCGCTGGGACGATGTACGCGCCGCGCTGCCGCTTTTACAGCAGCGTGAATGGCACAGCCAAACGAGGCATGGCTACGCCCGCGGCGGCGAACCGGTTATCTACGTGCGCAACATTCGGCGTTACTACGAAATGATTCAATATGTAGAGCGTAGCCGGCAGCAGTTTTTCCAACTAGAACAAACGGTGGTGAATGATGACCCGCTGCTACTGTTTGAGCTCGTCCCACCGCTTGATTAACCGCCGTTCATTCGCTGGGCACTTCTCTTCGCGCGGCAAAAAAATGCTTCAACAGCTTTTGCGAGGCTGGCGCTAACACACCGCCAGACACCGCAATAGAATGGTTGAACCAAGGCTGCGCCAACAAGTTAGCTTTAGACTCCACCATGCCTGCCCGGGGCTCCGCGGCGCCATAAACCAGGCGGCTTAGGCGCGCATGAATCATGGCACCCGCGCACATCATGCAGGGCTCTAAGGTGACAAACAGCGTGCAACCTTCAAGGCGATAGTTACCCAACTGCTTGGCGGCCTCGCGCAGCGCTCGAACCTCAGCATGACCGCTAGGGTCGCAGCTAGCGATAGGCGCATTGTAGCCGACGCCGATAATCTCGCCCTGCGTATCCACCACCATTGCACCCACCGGCACTTCGCCTGCCGCGGCGGCTAGATGTGCTTGGTCAAGCGCTCGGTGCATGTAAAATTCATCGCTGCGCATAAAGCTAAACTCCGCTAAGGTAGCAAAACGTTCGTATGAAAGGCTTACCCACCGCAGCGGTAGCTCGCCATCATCGCCAGCATCATAGTCAGTTAGCACCACATTGAAATAGCATCAAGGATACCGAGAATGACAGACGCACTGAACAAACTTGTGGAGTTATTAGAGCTTGAGCCCCTTGAAGAAACGCTATTTCGCGGCCAGAGCCAAGACCTAGGCTTGCCGCAACTGTATGGCGGCCAAGTGCTGGGACAAGCGCTAGCAGCAGCGGCGCGTACGGTGCCAGACGAGCGCCGCCCGCACTCTCAGCACGGCTATTTTCTGCGCCCCGGCGACCCTCATCGCCCAGTTGTTTACCAGGTTGATACTATTCGCGACGGCGGCAGCTTTACGACGCGGCGAGTCACCGCCATACAGAAAGGGCGGCCGATTTTTTTCTGTAGCGCCTCATTTCAAAGCGAAGAAGCAAGCTTCAGCCATCAGCGCAACATGCCAAATGTACCGTCGCCCGAAACGCTGATTGCCAACGGCGAGGCTAAGCACGACCGTTTCCCAGGCCACCCGATTGAATTTTTGCACCTCCCCGGCAACCCCGACAACGCCACGCCGGTAGGTCAATGCCTTTGGTTTCGCCTAGCCGGCACGCTGCCAAACGACACAGCATTACATCGCCACTTACTGTCTTATGCCTCGGACTTTAACCTACTGACCACGAGCCTAGCGCCTCACGGCATCCAATTCAAAGACCCCAAACTGCGCATCGCCAGCCTCGACCACGCTCTGTGGCTACACCAGGACACCCGTTTAGACGACTGGCTGCTTTACGTCATCGACTCGCCATGGGCAGACGGGGCTCGCGCGCTAGCACGGGGGCATATTTACAGCCGCGATGGCCGCCTAATCGCCTCCACGGCTCAAGAAGGCCTAACGCGCTACTCGCCAAGCTAAATTGATACTGTTCAGAAACACTTACGCCCGCTGCGAGGCGGGCGTAAGTGAGCAGGTAAGAACTACTTAGCTACCGAACTTAGGTACAGACCTTAGCCGCCATAGACATCATTGATTGACGTTAGCGGGTAATGCGCAGGAAACGGCTTACGCGCCACGCCCGAATCAACCGCGGCTTGAGCGACCGCCGATGTCACTCGCGCCAACAAACGGATATCCACAGGCGTTGGGATAATGTATTCGCGGCCAAAGCTCATCTCAGTGAGCTCATAAGCGCTCAGCACTTCTTCTGGCACAGGCTCGCGAGCCAAGTCCTTCAATGCATGCACTGCAGCCAGCTTCATTTCTTCATTAATTCGGGTGGCACGTACATCCAGCGCCCCGCGGAAGATAAACGGAAAGCCGAGTACGTTATTGACCTGATTGGGGAAATCCGAGCGGCCGGTTGCCATAATCACATCCGGGCGCGCCGCACGGGCAACGTCAGGATGAATCTCGGGGTCTGGGTTGGTACAGGCAAACACCACCGGATCAGGCGCCATTTTCTTGACCTGCTCGGCAGAGAGCAGGCCTGGGCCGGAAAGACCAATAAATACGTCAGCACCGTCGATCGCATCATCCAGAGTGCGCATCTCAGTATCGCGGGCAAACTCGGCTTTATATTCGTTAATGCCTTCGCGATCAGTGTGGATAACGCCACGGCGGTCCAGCATCACCAGGTTTTCTTTCTTAGCGCCACAGGAGACGAGTAAACGCATGCAAGCAATAGCGGCAGCGCCGGCGCCCATGCACACAATTTTCACATCTTCAATGCGCTTGCCGGCAATATCCAGTGCGTTCAGCATGCCCGCTGCGGTAACAATAGCCGTACCGTGCTGATCATCGTGAAAAACCGGAATGCTGCAACGCTCAATGAGCGCCTTCTCAATTTCAAAACACTCCGGCGCTTTTATATCCTCAAGGTTAATACCGCCCCACGTATCGGCAATGCGCGCAACGGTATCAATAAACGCCTGCGGGCTTTCCGCATCAACTTCAATGTCGACCGAGTTGATCCCAGCGAAGCACTTGAACAGCACGCCCTTGCCTTCCATCACCGGCTTACTCGCCAGCGGGCCAAGATTACCCAGACCAAGAATAGCGCTGCCGTCGGTAATGACGGCGACCAGGTTCCCCTTGCCGGTATAGCGGTAAGCATTTTCCGCATCCCTAGCGATTTCAAGTACTGGCTCAGCCACGCCGGGGCTATACGCCAACGCCAAATCTCGCGCAGTCGCGGTGGGCTTAGTCAACTCCACTGACAGCTTACCGGGAATCGGTTTAGCGTGATAATCCAAAGCAGCCTGCTTAAGTGAATCCGTCATGGTCAGCGTCCAGTTAACATAAAGTAGATAAGTCATTTGAGAATATAGAAAAAACCTATGCGTCTCAAGCGCGTCGTCAACTCAAATAAAAACGCTCGTTTAACTGAATTTTACCTTCACTTTCGTCGATTTTCGTCGATATTTAATGACACTTATCAAAAAATGATGCGCATACAGTACGTTGCTCCAATGTTGTAGCGCAGCATTTTTGAAAATACTTTCCATAAAAACAAAACAAAAAACCCACGCCTAAGCGTGGGTTTTTTTTCACAAGCACCTTCGTGCCGGCGATGTGGCTATCCGGTATGGATTAGCCGCGCTTAACAGCAGCGCCGAAACGCTTGTTGAAGCGCTCTACGCGGCCACCAGTGGTCGCTTGCTTCTGCTTACCAGTGTAGAACGGGTGGCAGTTGGAACACACGTCCAGAGAAAAGTCCTGACCAGAGGTAGAACCGACCTGGAAGGTAGCGCCACAAGAACAGTTGGCGGTGACCATGTTGTAATTCGGGTGAATACCTTGTCTCATCTCGAGCCTCACTAAGCTATATGCCGCCACCTGATCTTTTGCCAGGCACCGCATACGGGTTTGGAAAAATGACTAACCGGTTATTCGCTCTGTCGGTACGATATATCCTTAAAGCAAGCTTCAAGATAACTCGTTAAGATTGAGAGCGGTCGCATATTCTAGCAAAACTAATGCCGGAGGCCAATTGCCTGATCCTGTTTCTTTACGGGCACCGTCTCACGTGCTTTCTCAAGAGCCTACTCAAGAGCCCTTGCAAGTGCCCGGTCAGATACCCGTTCAAGTGCTCAAAGTGGCGCTGCCCTCGCCGCTGCGCCGGCTATTTGACTACTTGCCTGCTAGCACTGTGCCCGCCTGCGGCTGGCAGCCGGGGCTTCGAGTGCGGGTACCTTTTGGGCGGCGTGAGGTCGTCGGCGTCATCGTAGAGCTGGCTGATCATAGCGATTTACCGTTCAGCCAGCTGCGCGCTGTTAGCGAAACGCTGGACGAAAGCCCGCTGCCGGAAGACTGGCTATGGCTATGCCGGTTTGCCGCCCGCTACTACCAGCACAGCCTGGGCGACACGCTGCACCATGCCATGCCTGCCCGACTACGACAGGGCCACACCATGGCAGGCCGCACGCAAACACTGTGGCTAGCGAAAGGCGAAGGCACAGAGGACACGCTTAGCCGTGCGCCCAAGCAAGCAGAGCTGCACGCCCTACTGCGCCAGCACCCCCATGGCTTGCCCAGCCGAGCGGTCAGCGCCCACGGTTTCGGCCGCGATCAGCTGTTAGCGCTAGAAAAGAAAGCACTAGCCATCAGCCGTGAAGTCATTCTCACCGCCCCCAGCGCGCCTACGGGCAGCCTACTGGCAACGCCCAGCCTGCCGCTTAACCGTGAGCAGGCCACTGCGCTGGCGGCGCTACATGAAAAACTAGACGGCTATCACCCTTGCCTGCTGGAAGGCATCACGGGCAGCGGTAAAACGGAAGTCTATCTACAGCTTATTGAAGCCGTCGCCAGTAAAGGTAAGCAGTCGCTAGTGCTGGTACCGGAAATTGGCCTAACGCCCCAGACGCTTGCTCGCTTTAGAAGCCGCTTTCGCGTCCCCGTGGTGGCACTGCATTCAGGCCTCACTGATCCTGAGCGTCTGGACGTATGGGAAGCCGCTGCCAGTGGCCGGGCGCTGATCATTATTGGCACCCGTTCAGCCATTTTCACCCCGCTGGCTAACCCGGGCGCAATCATTGTCGATGAAGAGCACGACGGCTCCTACAAACAGCACGACGGCTTACGCTACCACGCCCGTGATTTAGCGGTGACGCGCGCCCACTACCATAAAATTCCGCTGCTGATGGGCAGTGCGACGCCGTCGCTAGAGAGCCTGCATCAAGCGCTTTCCGGCAGCTACCGCCATTTGCGGCTAACCCAGCGTCCGAGCCGTCACCCGCCGGCCAAGTTAGAGCTGATTGACCTACGCCACCAGCGTCGCCAAGGCGGCCTGCTGCCCGATGCCATCAAGGCAATTAAAAGCACCTTAAGTGCGGGCAAACAGGTGCTGATTTTTATTAATCGGCGCGGCTTCGCCCCCACGTTAGCCTGCCACGCCTGCGGCTGGATGGCCGAGTGCGGCCAGTGTGACGCACGTATGACGCTACATCGCCAGCCCGCCTTGCTCGCCTGCCACCATTGCGACAGCCGCCGAGCACTGCCGGATGCCTGCCCAGAATGCAGTAGCGGCGACCTGCGCGCGCTCGGCAGTGGCACTGAGCGCACAGAAGAGACACTGCAAACACTACTCCCCAAAACGACGATTCATCGCATAGACCGAGACAGCACCCGGCGCAAGGATAGCTTTGAGCAGGTACTGAAAGAAATTCAGCGCGGCGAACCCTGCGTGTTAGTCGGCACCCAAATGCTCGCTAAAGGGCATCACCTGCCCCACGTCACGCTAGTGGTGGTGGTTAATGCTGACGGCGGCCTTTACGCCGCTGATTTTCGAGCCCTTGAACATAGCGCTCAGCTGCTTGAACAAGTCGCGGGACGTGCGGGGCGTGCCGCTCACCCTGGCCGTGTCTTGGTGCAAACGCTGCACCCTGACGACCCTCATTTAGGCCAGCTTTCTGAGCACGGCTATGGGGCACTGGCTCGCAACATGCTGGAAGAGCGGCGCATCGCGAAGCTTCCGCCGTTTTGTTTTATGGCACTGCTGCGTATTGAAAGCCCCAATGAACAAGCCGCGTTAGCAATGGCACAGCAGGCGGCCCAGGCACTGCGCGAGTGGTTAAAACAAACAAGTGTGGCAACACGATGCTTAGGCCCCGTGCCCGCCCCCATGGAGCGACGCCAAAATCGCTATCATTTACATGTCATGCTGACAGCCGATAAACGCAGCCAGCTGCATCCTGCCGCTAGCTGGCTGGTGCAATGGCTGGAAGCTAATCGAGATGCGCGCAAGGTCCGCTGGTCGATTGATATCGACCCCCAAACGCTCGCGTAATGAGCACTCACAGCATTAACAATGAGGCCTTCACCGTGACACGGCTTTGAAACTGCGGCGCAATTGCTGATAATGGCCGCTTAAGCTGCGCATCTATCGATCTCAATTACCTGTCGATCTCAAACACCTAACGATCTCAAGTAACTAGCGATTTCAAAAATCTAATCAGGTGCGCATTAGCACACGCCGCCATGGACGTAACTGGATACCGAAATGAAAGACACCATAATTTCTTTGCTCGAAGGCGCCGTTACCGCGCTCAAGCACCAAGGCGTGTTGCCGAACGACCTTCAGCCCAGCATCAAAGTGGACCCCACGAAAGATAAGGCGCACGGCGATTACGCCACCAACCTAGCACTTATGCTGGCCAAACCCGCTGGCAAAAATCCGCGTGAACTGGCCAACATGCTGGTATCGGCGCTGCCTGAAAGCGACGCTATTCAAAAAACTGACATTGCCGGCCCCGGTTTTATCAACTTTTTTGCAGCGGCCGATGCGGCGGCACAAATTGTTGCTCAGGTGCTCAACTGCGGCGATACCTTTGGCCGCAGTCTGATCGGCAAAGGTGAAAAAGTGCAGGTGGAGTTCGTTTCCGCCAACCCCACCGGGCCTCTGCACGTCGGGCATGGGCGTGGCGCTGCGATTGGAGACTGCCTATGCCGCCTGCTAGAAGCGACCGGCTATGACGTCACTCGCGAGTTCTACTATAACGACGCAGGCGCGCAAATCGCCAACCTTGCACGCTCTGTTCAGGCACGCGCTAAAGGCTTAGGCCCCGACGATCCCAACTGGCCGGGAGACAGCTATCGCGGTGAATATATTGCCGATGTCGCCAAGGATTACTTGGCCGGCGAAACGGTGAGCGCGGATGATCGCGAAGTGACCGCAAAAGCTGATCCAGAAGATTTAGAGGCGATTCAAGCGTTCGCTGTGGCCTGGCTGCGCCGCGAACAGGATTTAGATTTAAAAGCCTTCGGCGTTGAGTTTGACGTTTATTTTCTTGAGTCTTCGCTCTATAACGATGGCAAGGTAGCCGCCACGGTTGAGAAACTGATAGCGGCGGGCCACACCTATGAAGACGACGGCGCGATGTGGCTGCGCACCACGGACTTTGGTGATGACAAAGACCGCGTGATGCGTAAACGTGACGGCGGCTATACCTACTTCCTACCCGATGTGGCCTACCACTTAGACAAGTGGCAGCGCGGCTTTAAAACCGTGATTAATGAGCAGGGTGCCGACCACCACTCCACCGTGACCCGCGTACGCGCTGGCTTACAAGCGTTAGAAGTAGGCATCCCCAAAGGCTGGCCCGACTACGTGCTTCACCAAATGGTGATGGTGACCCGCTCTGGCGTCGAGGTAAAACTCTCCAAGCGCGCTGGCAGCTACGTCACCGTGCGCGATTTGATCGATGAAGTCGGCCGCGACGCCACGCGCTTTTTCCTCGCGGCTCGCCGCGCTGATTCCCAGCTCACGTTTGATATCGACCTGGCCCGCTCGCAGTCTAACGACAACCCGGTGTATTACATTCAGTACGCCCATGCCCGGGTATGCAGCATGTTGCGCAAAGCACACGATGCCGACCAGCCATTCGATCATCCGCTAGCGCTGGCCAATTTAGCGCTATTGGATAGCGACCAGGAGAAAGCCGTTCTGAACCGTTTGGCACGCTTCCCTGACGTCGTCGAAACCGCGGCTAAGAACCGTGAACCGCAACAGGTTGCGCAGTATCTGCTCGATCTGTCTGGCGATTTCCACACCTGTTATAACGCCGTCAAAGTGATGGTAGCCGACGACACCTTGCGCAACACGCGCCTGGCGCTAGGTCTTGCGACCCGCCAAGTGCTGCGCAACGGTCTCGATTTAATGGGTGTTAGCGCCCCAGAGGAGATGTAACGCATGGCCACCCCGCGCAAAAAGCCTACCCGCCAAGGCGCCACCTCACAGCGCAAGTCTTCCTCAGGCGCCAGCGGCGGCGGCTTTCGCATTCCCGGTTGGCTATGGGGCCTTGCAGGCATGGCCATTGGCTTCTTTCTTGCTCAGCACCAACACGGCACTGCGCCGTGGCAGGAGCAGAGTGAGCCTCCTCAGGCAACCGTGCTACCGAAGCCTTCCGGTAGCGAGGAGCGCGACGCTGCACGAGCAACCGAAGGCCCAGCCGAGCCCTCAATGCCCACCTTCGAGTTTTATACGCTGCTGCCTGAAACCGAAGTTATTGCGCCTGGCGTTACGCTGCCGTCAAGCGTTGTCCGCCCCGAAGTGACGGAGCAGACAACCGAGAGCAGCACCGCATCCGATGCAGCTGCGGGCGATGACCCTATTGCGCAAGTGATTGCCGCCAACACGCGCCCTGAGGATCAAGTATCGGCTGCCCAGGAGAGTGCTGCTAGCAGTAGCACGCCCAGCCGCTACATGCTTCAAGCAGCCTCGTTTCGCCAGCTAAGCGATGCCGAACAGCTGCGCGGCCGGCTGCGCAATCTCAGCCTGCTGGCACAAATTAGCGAAGTACAGGCCGATGGCAACACGTGGCACCGCGTCCAGGTTGGCCCCTATGAAGATACCCGCGAGCTTAATCGCGCGCAGGATTTGATGGCTACGCAAGGCATTGAGCCACTACTTATTCAGCTACAAAACTGACAAACCCACCCCCCGATGTCCTGCGGGTGGTTGATTTTTCATCAGCCGCCCGCATTTTGTTGTGAACGCCTACACAACGGTCGCTTGCTAAGCGACCAGCCAGTCATCGGGAGCGTGTCTCCCCCAAGGAGTTATCTCCATGACCACCATTGTTTCCGTTCGTCGTGGTAATCAGGTCGCCCTCGCTGGCGATGGTCAAGTATCGCTGGGCAATACCGTAATGAAGGGTAACGCCAGCAAAGTCCGTCGCCTCTACCGTGGCAAGGTACTTGCCGGGTTCGCGGGCGGCACTGCAGACGCATTTACGCTGTTTGAGCGCTTTGAAGCGCAGCTAGAAAAATATCAGGGGCATCTGACTAAAGCCGCTGTTGAGCTAGCAAAAGATTGGCGGACCGAGCGCGCGCTGCGCCGCCTGGAAGCATTGCTCGTCGTCGCCGACCACACCACCTCGCTGATCATTACCGGCAACGGCGACGTGGTGGAGCCCGAACACGGCGTTATTGCCATTGGTTCCGGAGGCAACTTCGCCGAGGCCAGCGCCCGAGCGCTGCTAGAAAACACCGAGCTGTCGGCACGTGAAATCACCGAAAAATCGCTGGCTATCGCTGGTGATATCTGTGTGTTCACCAACCACCACGTGACGCTCGAAGAGCTGTCGATCGATGGGCGCTCATAGCCCCACGCGTCCTCTTCACGCCGCTCAAAGAACACAAAGGTTACCGTTATGACTCAGATGACACCCCGCGAAATCGTTCACGCTCTCGATCAGTACATTATTGGCCAACAGGATGCTAAGCGTGCTGTTGCCATTGCCCTACGCAATCGCTGGCGCCGCATGCAGCTGGACGATGATTTACGCCCGGAAGTCACGCCCAAAAACATCCTGATGATCGGCCCCACCGGCGTGGGTAAAACCGAGATTGCACGCCGCCTTGCTAAGCTGGCCAAAGCACCGTTTATTAAAGTCGAAGCCACTAAATTTACCGAAGTGGGCTACGTTGGCCGCGACGTTGAGTCGATTATTCGCGACTTAATGGAAAACGCCATCAAAATGGTGCGCGAGCAGGCCAAAGAAGACGTAGGCCACCGTGCCGCCGATGCTGCTGAAGACCGGGTACTCGATGCCCTGTTACCGCCGCCGCGTGGTCAGGAAGACAAGCCCCGTGAAGATAACGGCACTCGCCAGACCTTCCGCAAGAAGCTCCGTGAAGGGCAGTTAGACGAAAAAGAGATCGATATCGAAGTATCGGCTCAAAGCCAAGGCGTCGACATCATGACCCCGCCGGGCATGGAAGAGATGACCAATCAGCTACAAAGCATGTTCTCCAACATGGGCCAGCAAAAGCGCGAAAACCGTCGTGTGACGGTAAAAGAAGCGCTCGTACTGCTGCGCGACGAAGAAGCCGGCAAGCTGGTCAATGAAGAAGAGATCAAGGCGCGTGCGGTGTATTCAGTTGAGCAGCACGGCATCGTGTTTTTAGATGAGATCGACAAAGTTGCCAAAGGCAGCGGCCAGTCTAGCGGTGGTGAAGTGTCTCGCGAAGGCGTGCAGCGTGATCTGTTGCCGCTCATTGAGGGCTCAACCGTTTCAACCAAATACGGCATGGTTAAAACCGATCACATTCTGTTTATCGCCTCGGGGGCTTTCCATCTGGCGCGTCCGTCGGACCTGATTCCGGAGCTTCAAGGTCGTCTGCCGATCCGCGTTGAACTCGATGCACTCACGCCCAATGATTTCAAACGCATTCTGACCGAGCCTTCCGCCTCGCTGACTAAGCAATATAAAGCGCTGCTGGCGACGGAGGGTCTCGACATTGAGTTTACGCCAGACGGTATCGAGCGCATCGCGCAGATCTCCTGGCAGGTCAACGAAGGCACTGAAAACATCGGCGCTCGCCGTTTGCACACCGTGATGGAGCGGCTGCTAGAAGAGGCCTCCTTCAAAGGTGGCGACATGGAAGGCCCGCTGGTGATTGACGGCGACTACGTCAATGCACAGCTTGGCGAGTTGGCAGTTGACGAAGATTTATCGCGCTATATCTTATAAGCGTCCGCATCTTTACATAACCGAAGCGGGGCGTAGGTGGCGATTGGCTGCCTGCGCCCCACCTGTTTAGAGGTTTGTTATGACTGCTCCTACGCCTACCCGCGTTCACTACCATAAGCAGGCCCGCGAGTTAGAGCTTGGCTATGCCACTGGCGAAACCTTCCGCCTACCGGTGGAACTGCTGCGCGTCTACTCTCCCTCTGCAGAGGTGCGTGGTCATGGCGGCGACAGCGCCGTACTTCAGGTAGGTAAAAAAGACGTCGGCCTGCAAAACATTAGCCAAGCTGGCAACTACGCGCTTAAGCTGCATTTTGACGATGGCCACGACAGCGGTTTGTTTAGCTGGAACTACCTGCATGATCTCGCCCTCCATCAACAGGACTACTGGAACAACTACTTGCAGCGCCTGCAGGACGTCGGCGCCTCACGTGAGCCTGCGGGTATTCAATTCAAGCAGCTGTGACCGTCACTCAACCCAAGGCACTCATCAGTCTGGGCAGACAAGCCAGGGCGGACAAGGCTACAATGGCGCTAACTTTTTAATCGCACCGGCCACTCAGTCAAAAGACTCAGGGTCGATTCGCCACCGCCTCGAATTCGGGAGCTACTACGCCATGAGCCCCACAGAAAAACGCACGACTCACTTTGGTTTTCAGCAAGTCTCGGTTGACGAGAAAGCCTCGCGAGTAGCCGATGTATTCCACTCCGTTGCGGCCCGCTACGACGTGATGAATGACCTTATGTCGATGGGTATTCACAGAGTATGGAAGCGCATGACGATTGAGCGTGCAGGCGTGCGCCCAGGCCATCATGTACTAGATATTGCCGGCGGCACGGGTGATTTAACCCTAAAATTTTCCCGTCTTGTGGGGCCACGAGGCAAAGTGGTGTTGGCCGATATCAATGCCTCGATGCTGAAAGTAGGCCGCGATAAGCTGATGGATAACGGCGTGGGCGGCAACGTTGAATATGTTCAGGCCAACGCCGAATGCCTGCCGTTTCCCGATAACAGTTTCGACTGCATTACGATTGCCTTTGGCCTACGCAACGTTACCGACAAAGACGCCGCGCTGCGCTCCATGGCACGCGTACTCAAGCCCGGCGGTCGCCTCTTAGTGCTGGAGTTTTCCAAGCCAAATAATCCCCTTCTTTCAAAAGCTTACGACGAGTACTCTTTCCGCCTGCTGCCCAAAATGGGCGAACTGGTAGCCGGCGATGGCGAAAGCTACCGCTATTTGGCAGAATCCATTCGTATGCACCCAGATCAGGAAACGCTCAAAGCGATGATGGAATCCGCAGGCCTTGAACGCGTTGAGTACACCAACCTGACCGGCGGCATTGTTGCACTGCACCGCGGCATTAAGTTATGACGCTCTCTCCCGTGGCGTTTTCCATCAAGGGGTCAGCATGCTGGTAACCCCAACCTTGCTGCTGGCCGGTTGTGAACGCACGCTCAATGCTCTTCTTGCCCGTGACCCGGCAGCCCCTGGCCGCTTGGCGAAGCTTGCGGGCAGCCGCCTGCTGGTACGCTTCGAGCAGCCGCATCTGGCCGTGGTTATCCACTATCATCATGCCGGGGTAGATCTACTGCGGGGCGACGACACTGAAGAAGCCGACGCTAATGCGGTGGTTGAACTTACTCCCGAAACATTGTCCGAATGGATTAGTGGCGCCTCAATTGAGCGGCTAATGTTTGACGGTAAGCTTGCTGTGCGTGGTCATATTCATCTGCTAGAAGCCACCCGCGAGCTTCTTTTCGATCTGGATATTGATTGGGAAAACGAACTCGCCCATTGGCTGGGCGATATGCCCGCACACTCGCTAGCGGAGGGCTTGCGGCGCATGGCTCGCTGGGGGCTGCGCGCCAAAGATGAGCTGATCCAGGACGTTTCTGAGTACGTCTTTGAAGAGGCGCGCCTACTGCCAGGGCGACAGCAGCGCAACGTTTTGCGCGAGCACCTCACCGAACTAGAAGTGGCAACAGATCGCCTGGAAGCACGCTTTAAACGCTTAGAACGACTACTGACACAGCGCCAGACACTGGTGCAGGAGCCGCACCCATGAGCCTGCGCCTGCTGCGAATTAGCTGGGTGATAAGCCGTCATCGGCTAGATACATTACTCCCGCTAGAGCGTCTCCCTTGGTGGCTGCGGGCGCTGCTTTGGTTTTCGCCGCTACGCTTAGTGCCTATCGGCAAACGCTCACGCGGCGAGCGTTTACGCCTCGCTTTAGAAGCCTTAGGGCCAATTTTCATTAAATTTGGGCAAATGCTCTCGACCCGCCGCGATTTACTGCCGGCGGATATCGCCGATGAGCTCAAACGCCTTCAGGATCAGGTGCCCCCCTTCCCGGGTGACCAGGCTGCTGCTCGCGTCGAGAAAGAGCTGGAAATGTCGCTGGCGGAAGCGTTTGCTGAATTTGACCATGTGCCGCTGGCCTCAGCATCTATTGCTCAAGTGCATGCTGCCCGGCTGCATAGCGGCGAAGACGTGGTGGTTAAAATCATTCGGCCGAGCATAGACCGCGTGATGCGCCAAGATATGGCGCTGATGTATCAAGTCGCCAAACTGCTGTCCAAGGTGCCTGATGCGCGCCGCTTGCGTCCGGTAGAAGTCATTCGTGACTACGAAGCGACGCTGTTTGATGAGCTTGACCTGTATAAAGAAGCCGCCAACACCTCGCAATTGAAGCGTAATTTTAAAGACTCACCATTGCTGTTTGTACCGACCATTTATTGGCCTTTTACGCGCCGACACGTCATGGTACAAGAACGCATTCGTGGCATTCCGGTCGCCGACCTGGACAGCCTAATCGCCCGCGGCACCAACTTGAAAAAGCTGGCCGAGCGTGGCGTTGAGCTGTTCTTCACGCAAGTATTTCGCGATAACTTCTTTCATGCCGACATGCATCCGGGCAATATTTTTGTTAATTGTGACAATCCCGAAGACCCCCAGTACATCGCCATCGACTGCGGCATTGTCGGCAGCCTAACACGCGAAGATCAAGACTATTTGGCGCGCAATCTGCTGGCGTTTTTTCATCAGGATTATTACGAAGTCGCTGCCCTGCATATTGAGTCTGGCTGGGTGGGCGAAAACACGCGTGCTAATGAGTTTGCCGCCGCGATTCGGACGGTGTGTGAACCTATTTTAGAGAAACCGCTAAAAGATATTTCTTTCGGCCAGGTGCTGCTAGGGCTGTTTCAAACCGCGCGTCGCTTCAATATGGAAGTGCAGCCGCAACTCGTCCTACTGCAGAAAACCTTGCTGAATATTGAAGGACTAGGTCGCCAACTTTATCCTGACTTAGATTTATGGAGCACCGCTAAGCCTTATTTAGAGCAGTGGATGAAAGAGCGCGCGGGCGTCGGCGGCTTGTGGGAGTCGTTAAAGCGCCAGGCGCCGGAGCTTTCGCGCCAGCTACCTGAATTACCCGTACTCGCCCATCAGGCGCTCAGCCGCATGGAGCATGAGCATCGCCAGCGGCATCAGCAGGTCGATGCCATTAGCGCCATGCGCCAGCACATGGCTCGTCAAGGCAAGCGCCTGTATCGCTTACGGTTAGGTTTAATAGTGCTGGCGCTGGCGCTCGCCTGGCAGCCGTTAAGCGGTTGGATTGAGCTCCAGGAGTGGCCGGTCTTGGCCGCCGCCGGTATCGGCCTATTGCTGTTAGTCTGGCAATAAAGCGGCGTGACTCAACGATTATAAGGATTTTCATGGACACCGACGCATCATCGACTAGCAATGCGTATGTGCTGGATACTCTCAATGGGGTACTCAAGCAGCGACGTTATGCAGCAGCAGAAGAATCTTATGTTGCGTCCTTGCATCACAAGGGTTTGAACAAGATACTTGAAAAAGTGGGCGAAGAAGCCACTGAAACTGTGCTGGCGGCCAAAGATGCAGAGCACGGCGGTGAGGCTGAGCGCCAAGCGCTGATTTCTGAAACGGCCGACCTATGGTTTCATAGCTTGGTGATGCTGTCTCATTTGGATCTTGATCATCAAGCCGTTTTAGACGAGTTGGCAAGACGCTTTGGCATTTCAGGCCACGATGAAAAAGCCTCTCGCTAGCAATAATATCGACGTTATGGCTACGCTTGGCGTAGGCTTAGCTTACCGGCACCAGTAGTCAGGAAGCATGTAGCTACTGAGCATTCAGTCGCCTAAGCATATAGTGACTAAGAAAGTTAACCTGTACCCATGAGGAAACGCATATGTTAGGTGGTATCAGTATTTGGCAGTTGCTGATTGTTCTGGGCATCATCATCCTAATTTTCGGCACCAAAAAGCTGCGCAATGTAGGCACCGACCTCGGCGGGGCGGTCAAAGGCTTCAAGAAAGCCATGCACGACGAAGAAAAAAACAAAGAGGCTGATAGCGAAGATCCCCATCAGCCGAATGCCAAAGTCAGCCACGAAGAGCCTGGCAATACGTACGATGTGCAGGCTGAAGAGAAGCGTGCCGCTGAACGCAACGAAGAGCGCAAGTAACGCATGCTAGATATCGGCTTTCTTGAGCTCATGCTTATTGGCATTGTCGCGCTGCTGGTGCTTGGCCCAGAGCGCCTGCCACGCGCTGCCCGTACGACGGGTCTATGGATCGGCAGAATCAAGCGCACGGTATCTGGTATGCAGCGCGAAATCAGCGCCCAGTTGGAAGCGGAAGAGCTGCGTCAAAAGCTTAACGATCAGCAGAAAAAGCTCAACGACAGCTTGCACAAAGCGAAGCTGGATGTAGAAAGCATTGTCGATAAACCCACGACAACCCGGGCTAAACCGACTAGCGCAGCAACGCCACGCGAAACATCACAGCCTGAAACACCGCAGAGCGAGATGCAGCAGCGCGCTGCCCAGGCCAACTCTCACTTAGATGACGCGCTGGAAACGGTGCGCGAAGAGGCACCTGCATCCTCCCCAGCGCCTCCCCCGGCCGCATCCTCAGTCAAAACAGACGCCACTGAAGCTGAGCGGGCTGCATTTAATAAGGATAGTAATCACCAATGAGTATGTTTGGCGATTCAAAGGAGCCTCAGCAAGATCAACCACAAGCCCCTCTTATTGAGCATCTAATCGAACTACGTTCACGCTTAATACGCGCCGTGGCTCTTATTTTGGTGATTTTTTTGGGCCTCTATGCCTTTGCCAACGACATTTATACCTTTGTCGCTGAGCCATTGATGGCGCTGCTGCCCGAAGGCTCGCAGATGATCGCGACTGAAGTGGCTTCACCCTTCTTAGCACCGTTTAAGCTGACCTTAGTCGTGGCCGTGTTTATTGCCATTCCTTTTGTACTGCATCAGGCGTGGGCGTTTATTGCACCGGGGCTTTACGATAATGAGAAAGCCCTCGCTATTCCTATCCTGGTCTCAAGCATTGCGCTCTTCTATGGCGGTGCGGCGTTTGCTTATTACGTGGTGTTCCCGCTGCTGTTTGAGTTTTTCACCCAGACAGGGCCGGAAAACGTCGCAGTGATGACCGATATCAACCAGTATTTGAACTTCGTTCTTAAACTATTTTTTGCCTTCGGCGTAGCGTTTGAAATTCCTATCGCGACTTTTTTGCTAATTCTTTCTGGCGCCACCACAGTAGAAAGCCTGTCCAAGAAGCGTCCTTATATCCTGCTGGGCTGCTTCGTGGTGGGCATGCTGCTTACGCCACCGGATGTTATTTCACAGAGCCTGCTGGCGATTCCGATGTACCTGCTTTACGAGGTTGGTCTGCTGTTTGGTCGCCTAGTACGCAAGCGCAAAGCGGAGAAAGAGGCGGCGGAAGAGCAAGAAGACATGCTATAGCGAAGGCACTAATGACGTAGATATCGAAAAGCCGCCGCCATTAATCATGGCGGCGGCTTTTTATATCTACCGTTAACAACCTCGCAATAGTCCTTAATCCATCATTTCTGCGATACGATCGACGAGCTTAAAGATGCCGGTGGCAGCTTCACTGATGCGCGTTGCCAGCATGTACGCGGGTGTCGTTACCACGCTGTGCTCAAAATCAACCACGATATCTTCTACGCTACAGGTGCGGTGCAGCCCGCCCATGGCGCTAATAGCACCGGATACCGCCGGGTCATTCCCCACCGTGACGGCAATACCATCCCCCAGCAGGCGGGGCACCAGTACCGGAGCAATACACATCAGGCCGATAGGCTTGGCTTCTTGACGAAAGCCCGCCAGCGCCTCTTTCAGCGCGTCTAGCACCTGCATATTATCGCTGGCACTGGCAAAGTCTGAAAGATTTTTGGCGACGCCAAAACCACCGGGCACAATCACCGCATCGAAGTTATCCGCATCCAACGCCTCTAGGGGGCTTATTTCCCCCCGCGCTAGGCGAGCAGACTCTAGCAGCACGTTACGCTGCTCGCCTTCAACAACCTCTTGCGTAAGATGATTAACAACATGCTGCTGATCGATATCGGGGGCAAAGCAGCGATACTCAATACCCAACTGGTCTAAGCGCAGCAGCGTCAGCGTGGTCTCATAAATTTCAGAACCATCGTAAACGCCGCATCCGGCTAAAATGACTGCCACCTGTTTGGCCATGCCTATCTCCTTATTATCCGAAACCACGTAGAGTTTGCCGAACGCACTACCGCAAAGCTGTTGCCCACTTTAGTCAGTGTGGTTGTTTGCCACAAGGCGTCTTTCGCCGCAGGGTATGGCTGATATACTGCCGGCAGGCCTTCGGGCACTCTTATTTAACACCCTCATTTGCGATCCTTAATGGAGACAACCTTTGAGTGCACTTACTCCCCGCCACTTTCCTGCCACGCGCATGCGCCGCATGCGCCGTGATGATTTTTCACGCCGCTTAATGCAAGAAAAAACGCTGACGCCCTCCGATCTCATACTGCCGGTCTTTGTTCTTGAAGGTAAAAATCAGCGTGAACCCATAGCTTCGATGCCCGGCGTGGAACGGCTTTCAATCGACCTACTCATTGAGCAAGCTCGCGAAGCGTTTGCATTGGGCATTCCCGCTCTGGCACTGTTTCCGGTCGTCGGCCCTGAGCAAAAAAGTGAGCTAGCCGAAGAGGCCTATAGCGCCAGCGGACTGGTGCAGCGTAGCGTGCGCGCGCTAAAAGAAGCGCTGCCTGAGCTTGGTATTATTACGGATGTGGCGCTTGATCCCTATACCATTCATGGTCAAGACGGCATTTTAGATGAGCAAGGCTACGTGCAAAACGACCGCACCGTAGAAACGCTGTTGAAACAGGCGCTTTCCCATGCAGAAGCCGGTGCCGACGTGGTGGCGCCCTCTGACATGATGGATGGACGCATTGGCGCAATTCGCCAAGTACTGGAGCAAGAAAACTTACACAACGTGCGGATCATGGCGTACAGCGCGAAGTATGCATCGCACTACTATGGGCCATTTCGGGATGCGGTTGGGTCGGCCACTAATCTGGGCAAAGCGGACAAGCGCACCTATCAAATGGACCCCGCCAATAGCGATGAAGCGCTGCATGAAGTGGCCATGGACATCAGCGAAGGCGCCGACATGGTCATGGTCAAACCAGGCATGCCCTATTTAGACGTGGTGCGCCGGGTAAAGGATGAACTCAAGGTTCCCACCTTTGCTTATCAAGTCAGCGGTGAGTACGCCATGCATCGCGCAGCCTTCGACAACGGTTGGCTGGAAGCAGAACCCGTCATACTAGAGTCACTGATGTGCTTTAAGCGCGCCGGGGCAGACGGCATTTTGACCTATTTCGCACTTGAGGCGGCCCGGCTATTGCAGCAAGGCTAATGAAGTACAGCGTCGCTAAGCCGCTTATTGGCATGATGTTGAACAAGATGACAATCCAGTGACACGTATTTGTCATCTTCTCCCCGCATACTGCGCTGATCTATCAGTATCAGGCTATGATACGTTCGAGCCATCGACGCGGGGAGATCCACCATGGACGAGCACGTTTCCAGTCCACCATTATCACCTACCGATCAAACCAGCAGCGACGGCGATATGCCGCTACGTATAAATCGTACGCCCACCGGCGTCCAGGCGCGTGAAGCGCTGCCTGAAACCGATCTTGACGACACCCAACTCTACTTCAACCGCGAGCTGTCGCATTTACAGTTTAATATCCGCGTATTGGAACAGGCGCTAGACGATGCGCATCCGTTACTCAACCGGCTGATGTTCCTGCTTATTTTTTCCTCTAATATGGATGAGTTCTTCGAAATTCGCGTCGCAGGCCTCAAACATCAAATTGCCTTGGGCGATACAACCACGGCAGCCGATGGCCGGTTGCCCAAAGCAGTACTAGCGGAAATATCCCAGCTCGCCCATGCGCAAATTGTCCGACAATATCAAATTCTCAACGAAATGCTGCTGCCCGCACTGGAAGCTCAGGGGCTACGTTTTCGCCGGCGAGATCAGTGGACCAGAGCGCAACAAGCCTGGGGCAGAGCCTTTTTTGATAACGAGATTATGCCGGTCATCAGCCCGATTGGCCTTGACCCGTCGCACCCTTTCCCACGGCTGGTAAATAAAAGCCTCAACTTCATTGTTGAACTGGAAGGCAAGGATGCCTTTGGCCGCGTAGGCGGCATGGCGATTTTGCCTGCTCCGCGCTCGCTACCAAGGCTAATGGCACTGCCCAAGGAGCTATGCGAAGAAGGCTTTTCAGAGTATGTGTTTTTATCATCGATGATTCATGCCCACGCCGATGAGCTATTTCCCGGCATGCGCGTACGCGGCTGCTATCAATTCCGCCTGACCCGCAATGCCGATATGAGCGTCGACCCCGAAGAAGTGTCTGACTTAGCCTCAGCGCTGCGCGGTGAGCTGCTGGCGCGGCGCTATGGCAGTGGCGTACGGCTGGAAGTAGCCGACAACTGTCCGGATGGCTTAGCCAATTTTCTGCTGCGCCAGTTTGAGCTTGAAAATGATGATTTGTACCGCGTTAAAGGTCCGGTCAACTTAACGCGCATGATGTCAGCCTTAGGCGACGTTGACCGCCCTGAGCTGCTTTATCGCCCGTTCATTCCCAGCATTCCCAAAGCACTCAAGGCAGGCAGTCTTTTTGATGCCATCGCGAAGAACGACATTCTGCTGCATCATCCCTTTCAGTCATTTTCACCGATTGAAGACCTGCTGCGCGAAGCGGCTCGCGACCCCCATGTGTTGGCGGTAAAGCAGACCCTTTACCGCACCGGGGCAGACTCGCCTATTGTGAGTGCACTAGTGGAGGCGGCCAGCCAAGGTAAAGAGGTCACCGTGGTGATTGAGCTGCGAGCACGCTTTGATGAAGCCGACAACCTGCAGCTTGCTTCACGCCTTCAAGAAGCCGGCGCCATCGTCGTTTACGGCATTATGGCCTATAAAACCCACGCTAAAATGCTGCATATCGTGCGCCGTGAAAAGGGCGAACTGTGCTACTACGCGCACCTTGGCACCGGCAACTATCACTCCAAAACGGCCAAGCTCTATACCGACTATAGCCTGCTGACCGCGAACAAATTGCTGTGCGCTGACGTACATAAAGTGTTCCAGCAGCTTTCGGGAATGGGCCGCGCGCGTAAAATTGATACGCTGCTCCACGCCCCCTTTACGCTGCACGAGCGGTTAGTCGAAATGATTGACCGTGAAGCGCACATTGCGCGTCAAGGAGAACGCGGACACATCATTATCAAATGCAACTCGTTAACCGAGCCTAAATTAATTAAAGCACTCTATCGCGCCTCCCAAGCGGGCGTAGAGTGCGACCTGATTATTCGTGGCATGTGCTGCCTGAAACCCGGCGTGCCCGGCGTGTCAGACAATATCCGCGTGCGTTCCATTATTGGCCGGTTGCTGGAACACACCCGCGTATTTCATTTTCACAATGACGGCAAATCAGAAACATGGTGTTCAAGCGCCGACTTTATGTCACGCAACATGTTTCATCGAGTGGAAACCTGCTTTCCGCTGCTAGATAAAAAACTCGCTATCCGCGTGCGCAAAGACCTTGAAACCTATCTGGTCGACAACTGCCAGAGCTGGCTACTACAAACCGACGGCAGCTACCAGCTCCAAAACCCTGGCGAGAGTAACCCCATCAGTGCTCAAGAAACGCTGCTTTACGCCTATGCGTCAAAAGCTAGATAACGAACGCATTGGCGTAGTGCGTGGCACATCATCAAAGATAACCGGCGGCCTTACGCACCGTGCCCCATAGCTTTGCACCCAGCCGCAGCGGGCTCGCCGCTAGGCCCCCATGCGGGGATAGCCGAGAACATGAGAAGCTGTCATGATGATACCTGCCAACGTGAATAATTTCACATAGTCTGGTCGCCAGACAAAAATGAACTAAACTAACGCTTTTAATGACAAAGATGAAATCTATTCACACAAACAGGTTAAGCCATGATTGAACTGCGCCACCTTCGCACGCTGCTTGCTCTGCGCGAAACTGGCTCGCTGGTCGATGCTGCCGAACGCGTCCATCTGACTCAATCGGCGCTGTCTCACCAGCTCAAAGATTTAGAGGGCCGTGTCGACAGCGCGTTATTTATACGAAAAACGCGCCCGGTGGAATTTACGCGCGCGGGACTGCGCCTGCTCGCCTTGGCTGATCAGTTATTGCCTGAGGTACGTAAGGCAGAACGGGACTTAGCGCGCTTAGCGGGTACCGAGCAGGGCCGGCTGCATATGGCAATCGAGTGCCACAGCTGTTTCCAATGGCTGATGCCGACGGTGGACTACTTTCGCAACCATTGGCCAGAAGTTGAAATCGACATCCCCAGTGGCCATCATTTCGACCCGCTACCGGCGCTCGCCCGGGAGCAGCTAGACCTCGTCATCACCGCTGATCCTCAGCCGCTTGACGGCATTCACTATGCCCCGCTGTTCCGCTATGAAGGATTACTGGCTATCGCTCGACAGCATGCTTTTGCGGGCCAAGGGTTTATTGAACCTCAGGCGCTCGCGGATGAAACGCTGATCACGTATCCCGTCGAGCAGTCGCGTCTGGATATTTTCAGCCAATTTTTACATCCAGCCAACGTCCGCCCGCGTGAAATCCGTACAGCAGAATTAACCATTATGATGATGCAGCTGGTTGCGAGCGGACGCGGCGTATGCGCACTGCCTAGCTGGGCGCTAACCGAGTACCTGGAGCGTGATTATGTTAGCGCGGTGAAACTGGGCGAGCACGGAGTATGGAGCACACTTTACGCGGCGATTCGCGAAGAAACGCGGGAAGCACCCTGGATGCAGGATTTCTTACGCACTGCTCGCGAGACATCTTTTGCGGTGCTCTCAGGGATTAAGCCGGCGGATCTCGACGCGGAATCAGCAGCGTAAAACGCGCCCCGCCCAAGTGGGGGCTATTATCGACGGTAACGCTACCGCCGTGGCTAGCCATAACTTTCTGCACAATCGAAAGCCCCAGCCCGTAGCCGCCGGAGCTCCTGGCCCTGCTGTCATCCAACCGGGCAAATGGCTTGAAAATATCGGCACGCGCTTCAGGTGGAATACCCGGACCGTCATCCTCTACATCAATGCGGACGAGCCTGGGCTCATCCCATAGCCGGACGACCACCTGAGCCGTGGCATGACGGCAGGCATTACCCACTAAGTTTTGCAGCGCACGCTGTAAATAGCGAGGCTCCGCCAGAAGCTCGACTTCGTCACCTTGCAGTAGTGTGAATGTTAAGCCTTCGTGCAATGGCGAGAGTGTATCAATCACGCGCTCTGCCATGGCCCGGCACTCGACCAGCCCGGTTTCAAGCTCGGCGCCGTTAATCGTTTCGCCGCCTAATCTTGCATAGGTCAGAATTTCATCGACCAGCTCATCAAGCTCCGTAATATCAGCATCAATACCCTGTAGTTGGCGCCGGATAGCGGGCTGGTCAGTCATATCTTCGACCATTTGGACGGCAAAACGAATGCGCGCCACCGGGGTGCGCAGTTCATGAGAAACCGCGCGAATCATTTCTTGCTGCCCCCGCAGCAGGCTCTGCACCTGATTAGCCATGCCATTAAAGGCCATTCCCAACCGGCCTAGAAAATCACCGCTTTCAACTTTTACTCGGGTTTCTAATCGCCCGCTAGCAATCCGTGTAGCGGCCAGCTCAAGCCTTGCCATGCGCTCTTCAATGCTACGCATAATTAAATAGATGATAAGGCTGAGTACGATCATCAGCCCAACTAATAGGGGAAGGTGTAAATTCAGCGGTAAGGTATCGCCACGGGAAATGGGGCCCGCCTGTAGCCACGCCGATTCACCGGGCAGTTGATAAAGCAGCGTAATCGATAGCTTGTCGGACACTAATTGCGTCACGATACCACCGCTAACCAACAGCGTTTTCTGCTCAGCAGTTAGCCGGTCCGGCACGGTGGCCAGTAGCTGCAGCGGCCAGCTCCCCGAACGCAGCTCTTCTATAAGACTTTCACGCTCATTCAAGGGGGTTACCGCAAGCCAGTCGCCTAGCAATGAAATGCTGCCGTGCCACTGGTGCTCGCTCCAGTCGTCCGCCAGCCAAGCCTGTAACAGCTGGTTACTTTCCGGCAAACGCTGCTGCAACCGCCAAGGATCCTCTGCAACCAGTATTTTGCCCTGTTCTAAGCGGGAGCGTTCAAAGTAGCCAAGATCAGCATCGGCGATGGGCAATAGCGTAAGCTGTAAATCCAGCCGCTCTGAAAAGCGATCCAGCAGGCCACCGCGTTGCTCTACAGGCGTGTCGGCTAGCCGGCGCGTCATCAGTGACATCGGCAGCGCGGCGAGCTGCTCGCGATAGTCCTCGCGGCGCACCTGTTCGATAAACGAGCACCCGGCCAATACCATCGCCAACATCACCAGTAGCGCGAGGCCCAGCAGCACATAGAAGCGCAAAAACGACCCGCTGCTGAACACCCGCCGCATGACACCGCCTCTAAAATTAACTGTCTTTAACGAAGAGATAGCCTTTACTGCGTACCGTTTTGATGCGATGTGGATGGTGAGGATCATCACCAATTTTGGGCCGGATTCGTGATACACGCACATCAATCGACCGATCTTGGCCGTCGTACTTAATTCCCCGCAAATCGCTGAATATCTCTTCGCGGGTAAGGACACGACCTGCGTTGCGGCCTAGCAGCCAAAGTAGATCAAACTCAGCGCTGGTTAAATCAATACGTTCACCGGAGAGCCACGCTTCACGCGTCGCATTGTCTATTTCCAGATTTTCGAAACGTAGCCGTATTTCGCCATTGGGCGCAGGGCCTTCAGCGCGGCGTAGCAATGCCCGCATGCGGGCAAGCAGCACCCTGGGCTGAACGGGCTTGGGTACGTAATCGTCGGCTCCCATTTCAAGCCCCAAGACTTGATCTAGGTCATCGGTGCGTGCCGTCAACATCATGATAGGGCCATAAAAGTTGGGCCTGACGCGGCGACAAATCGCTAAACCATCTTCGCCAGGCAGCATTAAATCTAAAATAACTAGGTCTGGCTGCAAGGTTAAAATACGATCAACCGCTTTAGCACCGTCGGCTTCCAACGAGACCTGGAAGCCGTTCGCTTGCAGATATTCGCGGGTTAGCTCGGCAAGGCGCTTATCATCTTCAATGATCAGAACATGATCTTGATCGGGGTAATCAGGCACGACAGGCGCTTGGGACTCAAGCGCCTGGAACTGCTGTTCCAGGTGATCAATCATCCTCTTTACTCACTCTACTTAGGCTGTCTGTTTTCACCGGTTAACCCAGCATCAGCACAGATAATATATTGTTGGCTCTAAGGATAACTCAAAACCATGAAAATGCCCTCTAATGTCATAATCATTACGCTTATTGGCGAATGCGTGCGGCCGGGCACTTGATTCCCCTACCCACGAGGGCTAATGTAGAAGCGCTAACTGTCGACAATCTGACAGGAGGATCCTGCCATGAAAAGTAATAATACGAAAAGTGTCATTAAGCGTGTGTATGTGCCTGCCCAGGTACGCGATCTGCCCAACGGGGAAAAATTAAAAACTCCCGGGCATTACAAATCACCACCGGGCGATGCAAGCGACGCCATTGAGTAACGAATACTCATAATACTAAAAAGGCAGGCCATCACAGGCCTGCCTTTTTACTTAGTCACGAGATTAAGCCAACCATCGGGAAAAATAGTAACACTATAGCGCATATTAACGTTACCTAATAAAGTGGAAATCATTACTCTGGAAGGCTCAGCCTCATCTCACCTGCATGCATTTCAATCGAGAAAAGGTTCAAAAAACTCATTCCAAGCAATACGGTATCGCGCTCCATGCCCGAGCTAATCGAGCCTTGAACATTTTGTACGGTGAGCCCTCCCAGCGACACCTCGTCCAACTCCGTTAACGCTCCTTCAACTCTGCCATTGGCGGTATTAAACCAAGCGCTACGCCCTGGCTCCAAACCTAGCTCTGCCGCTAAGTCGGCGGGCACTGCTACGTAAGTGGCACCAGTATCAAGTAAAAAAGTGACGGGCGAGCCGTTAATGCGCCCAGGGGACTCGAAATGCCCTGCGCGATTTCGCTTTAACGTGACAGGCTCACCCGCAGGCAGCGTGTGCACAATGTTGGCATTAGGACGCATCATTGCATCCAGACCACCGTGTATCCACCAGGTGCCAACCGCCATTAACAGTATCCAAAAGAGCAGCATCATTCCAATGCCGCCGCGCTGTGCCGACTGCGAGACCATATGCCTCCTCACTGAAATAAGGGCTCCTTTATAGGCTTGGTCGTTATGGGCATTACCGCTATTTTCCCCAAGCCAGCGCAGCTTCACGGCCACGGCGCTCGTTGACTCTGGCACAAATCAACATCGCGATAACGAACAAGGCAACGCATAATAAAATAGATGCCTGTAGGCCAATCAGCGCTTGCAGCACGCCCAGCATTACGATGCCCAGCACGCCCGCTAATTTATTCGCCAGCCCCCAAAATCCAAAGAATTCCGCTGACTTTTCCAGCGGTGAAAATAAGCCTACCAGCGCCCGACTTGCCGATTGGCTAGAGCCTAGACTCGCTCCCGCTAAGCAACCGACGACCAGGAAGACGTATTGAGCCTGCCACTGCACCTCAAAATGCCCGTTCACCCATTGCGTTACCTCAGGCGTTGCCCAAATAGCAATAATCGCCAGCACCCACAGCGCCAGCGTGATTTGATAGGTGCGCTTGGCGCCTAGCCGATCCTGCAGCCAGCCAAACCCTAATGCCCCTGCGGCGGCGGTGATCTGAACAATAATGAACATGATGTTGCGCACGCTTTCTTCCCAACCAATCACTTGAGCGCCATAGATGAAAGCGAACGCAATGATGATGTACACACCGGCCATTGAGAAAAGCAGTGAAATCAAAAAGGTCGTCAGGTCTTTAAAATGGCGTAACTCGTGAAACGTCACCGTCACGCGGTTCAGGGCAATGTGGCGATAAGACACGCCACATGGCTGAGGCGTGCCGCGCTCTTTCAGCCAGAGGAAGGTAGGAATTGCGGTAATCAGAAAAAACCCTGCAGCAAAGGGACCCACCCAGCGGATGCGCTCAAAGTTCTCTGCGCTGGCCTCACCCAGTACCACCAACGTAAATCCCGCGGCAAATAGCCCGCCAATGTACCCTAACGACCAGCCAAATCCGGAAATTTTGCCCAGCGCTTCAGGTGGCCCTAATTCGGGCAAAAAGGCGGCAATAAATGATTCGCCCATAGAATAGGCGTAGTTAGACAGCACAATTAATAGCAGCCCCATAATGACGTAGCCTGGCTCAACGAAGTAAAGCATCGCCGTGGTCACCACGGTGGCTAGGTAGCTCACCAGCAGAAAACGCTTTTTCTCCGCCCGATAGTCCATAATCGCGCCGCACAGTGGTGCCGTCACCACTACCATCAAATAGCTGATCGCCAGGCCAAGACTCCATAAAAAATTAGCCAGCCTGAAGTTGTCGCCACGATCCCCGACAATCACGGTGGTAAAAAGCTCGCCAAATACCACCGTAATAATCAGCAGCGTGTAGGCCTGGTTAGCAAAATCAAACATCGCCCAGCCGAATATTTCTCGGCGCGACGCATAGGCACCGGTCACCTTAGCAGTGTTAGCTGACAGCATTGGGTCTCTCTCGCAGGGGGAATCGTAAGCCTAGCAGGTGTTTGATTAACATTCTTCAGCGCTACGCAAACGCCCAGCATCGCTGGGCGTCACGAAAAGCATGGGCAAAGAGAACAAGCTCTATCGCTAACGTTAGAGCAACCAGTGCGCAATAACCGCGGCAAAACCAATGGCCATCGCCGTAACGACCGCAATGGTCACTACCCGATCAAGCCAGCGATCAAAGGCTATTCCTTTAGAGAAGGCAGCCCCTTTAGGCTGCCTTCTAGTCGCCCCGTGGCGTCCTTGCCGAGCCATTAGCATCTTTGCCGCATGTGGGTTTGCTCCTAGAATAGCTAGCGCTTTAAACGCTAGCTCCCGCAATAGAAAGCTTTCTTATCTCTATTGATGCTGACTATTTAATGCGCCGATTGACCACATTGGGCGCGCGACGCAGCCGCTCCTCTTCACCTAATAGCTCCGCTTCAAAGGCATCGGCACCCACTGGCGTATCTCCATGGCGACGGTATAGTTGCATCAACATGGCTTTACGATCTGCTCGCAGCTCTTTCACCAATACAAAGATCATCATATACAAAATAAAGGTAAACGGCAGCGCTGACAGCACAGCAGCAGACTGAAGCCCGGCTAACCCTCCCGACGCAATCAAGGTGAAACAGATAGCGGCAATCAATACACCCCAAACCACGCGCTTGTACAACGGCGGATTAATGGAACCATTATCCGTCATTTGCGCCACAATATACGAGGCCGAATCAGCGGATGTCACCAAGAAAATAAAGATCAGCATCATTGCCACAACGGACAGCACGCCGGAAAATGGCATTAAATCAAACATTTCAAACAGTGCGGCGGTGATATTATTCTGCGTCGCGGCGGCTAGGCCGATATTAGTACCATTAAGTTCCATATGCAGCGCCGCACCGCCAAATACGCCAATCCATAAACAGGCAAGCAGCGGCGGTACTAGCAACACCCCAAACACATACTCTTTGATAGTACGACCACGGGATACACGGGCGACAAAGGTTCCCACAAAGGGCGACCAGGCGATAACCCATGCCCAATAGAAAATTGTCCAAGAGCTCGCCCACTCATTATCGCTATAGGGAGAAATACGCAGGCTCATGCCAATAAAATTCTGCAGATAATCGCCGATACCGACGGTAATCGTTTCCAATATCGCAAGCGTAGGGCCAGTAATGAGCACATACAGCATCAACCCGATGCACAAGATCATATTGAGGTTAGATAGACGCTTAATGCCCTTATCCAAACCCGACCAAGTGGATGCCATATAGGCGCAGAACATAACGAAGAGAATAACAAACTGCCATAAGCCGTTTTCAGGCAAGCCAAATACGGCGTTTAAGCCACCGTTCATCTGCAGCACGCCTAGCCCCAGTGAGGTAGCAACGCCCATTACCGTGGCAACTACCGCAAATACGTCTAGCCATGAGGCATAGGGGCGTATCTTAGGGTTTTTGGCGGTGACCGACGAAAGTACTGAAGAAACAAGCCCAGCCTGGCCTTTACGAAACTGAAAGTAGGCGATGATTAAACCCACGATCGAGAACGCCGCCCACTGGTGGATCCCCCAGTTAAAGTAACTGTACTGGATGGCGTAACGTGCCGCTGCTTCAGTCTCCGCAGTGACATCACCATAAGGTGGCTCAATGTAGTGAGACATTGGCTCGGCCATACCATAAAAAACCAAACCTACGCCAAACCCCGCGGCCAGCAGCATGCTAATCCATGAGAAAAAGCTATAGCTGGGTCGACTGTCCTGAGGCCCTAAGCGGACCTTGCCATATTTACTCAGCGCCAAGCCGAACAAAAAAATCACAAAACCGAAGACAGAAAATAAATAAAACCAACCAAAAATCTCGGTAACCGTGGATAACGCCCTTTCTGCGAGGCTTGCAAAACCTTCAGGAAACGACGCTCCCACAATTACCAAGCCCAAGATAATCACCACTGATGCGATGAAAACCGACTTGCCTCCATGATTGGCCATATAACCTTCCTGTTAGATAAGCATTGTGCACAAAGAGAGTGCTTGTACAGTTAAATGCTAACATTTTAGGATGGCAGGCGCATTTCAAGGCAAGGCAAGCTGAAATCATTCTATAAGAGGCGTGCTCCACTATTTTCTTAGTAACGCGATACGCCCTGTATCAAAGAGCATTCGCGCGACGTGCGTGCATGAGGCGAATTTTTTGACTCACAATGCCGTAGCGTGGGCCGCCAATAAACGCCAACACAAAGAAAGCACCGGTCATTACCGCCATCATGCCTCCAATCGAAACGTTCCAGCGCACCGCGAGATAGTAGCCGGTAACGCTCGAGGCAATCGAGATAAAGGCTCCGATTAGAAACATTAGCCACAGACGGTCGGTTAGAAGATATGCGGCAGAAGGTGGAACGATGGCAAAGGCAATAAAGAGCACGGCACCTACCGCATCAAAAGCCGCGACGGCAGTGGTACTGGTCAGCATCAGTAGAACGTAAAAAAGAATACTCGGGGCAAAGCCCAGTGTTTTAGCCAATGCAGGGTCAAACGTTGCCAGCTTTAGCTCTTTATAAAACAATATAATAAACAGGTAATTAATAGCCGTCACTATACCCATCGACACCAAGGCTTGCGGCACGTTGTAGCCAGCTATCGTGGTGGTATCCAGCCATATGAAGCCAATCTCACCGAGCAAAACCGTGTGTGTATCGATATGAACATCGTTGGCATACAGATTTAACAGCAGCACGCCGATCGAAAATAGCGCAGGAAAGACAAGGCCAATGGCCGCATCTTGTTTAACGCGCTTAGTATTGGCCAAAAGTTCCGTTAAAAACACCGTGAGTAGGCCTGTCAGCGCAGCTCCCACCAGTTGAAACCAGCCACTTTGCTGATGCGTCAGCAGCCACACAATGACGATCCCAAAGACAATGGAGTGACTGATCGCATCGGTTAGCATGCTATTCCCGCGGAGCACTAAAAACGTTCCAACGGCGGATGATGCAATGCCCACCAGTGCGCCAACGGCCATTATCTGTAGCTCAATGCTACTGAAAAACACGTCCAGCATCAGGTGGTCTTCCCATTCAATTCAGCCATCACGCTTTGTGCTTCGCGAACGCCCAATGACGTTAACAGCCACCGATTCCCTGCCGACATTGGCAGGCAGGGCGTTTTTTGACTAACCAAAAACCCCTTTCGACGTAACTGCCAAAGCGCTATCGCGGCGGAAAAATTCAGCCTAAACGGCAAGTTGTGAACCTCTTGATCACGCGTTGACTGGGTTTTATAGAGGGTATAAAGAATTTGGCGCCGACGCAGCTGAGACACTTGGCGAAGATGCTGAAGCAGCCCCCATAACAATCCACGCTGTGGCGCTATCGCCAGCGAAATTAGCACAATAATAGACGCCGATAGGATAATTAGCGGCCCTGTTGCTAGCCCGCGAGACAGCGCGCTAATCGATGCCCCAGAAACACCGCTTACCACGCCGACACCGGCGGCAATAAACACCATGGCTCCCAAATGACGACTCCACTGACGAGCAGCAACGGCTGGCGCCACAATCATGGCGGCCATTAGCACCACGCCTACCATTTGTAGCCCGACCACCACGGCCAACGTCACCATGGTGGTCAGTAGCACTTCTATCAACGACACTGGCAGCCCTACGGTATGCGCAAACTCAGGGTCAAACGTCACCAGCTTGGCTTGTTTCCATAGAGCGCCAAGCAGCGTCAATGAAAACAACGTAATGCCCCCCATCAGCCATAAATCTGAGCGCAGCGTCGCGGCAGCCTGGCCAAAAAGAAAGGACTCTAACCCGCCTTGCGATGCGTTATTGCTGCCCTGAATATAGGTAAGCAGCACCAGACCGATCGCAAAAAAAATGCTCAAACAGATACCGATACTGGCATCCGTTTTAAGCCTGCTCATACGCGTTAAAACGAGCATCAATAGCGCGGCTAACGCGCCCGTCACCATTGCGCCTACAATAATGCTGCCCATCTCGCGGCTGCCCGCGATAATAAAACCCAGGCAAACCCCCGGCAGTGCCGCGTGAGAAATAGCATCGCCTAGCAGGCTTTGGCGTCGCAGCACTGCAAAACTTCCCAGCGGTCCGCTAATCAGGCCTAACAACGCAGCCCCAATCACCACGTTTTGAAACGTATAGTCGTGCAAAATGCTTAGCCACTGCACTGTCAATTATCCCTTTTTGAGGCAGCAAACATCAGTGAATTGCTGTCATCTAGCAGGGCAATCTGCCCGCCATAGGCTTTGCGTAAGTTATCGGCGGTAAAGACGTCATCAACATTACCCATCGCCACAACGCTAACATTTAACAGCAGCAGCCAGTCAAAATAACGGCGCACTGTCTGCAGGTCGTGATGAACCACAATCAAGGTCTTACCTTCATCACGTAAACGCCGCAAGATATCGATAATGGCACGCTCGGTGGTCGCATCAACGCCGGCCATTGGCTCATCAAGAAAATAAACATCAGCCTTCTGAACCAGGGCGCGAGCGAGAAAAACCCGCTGCTGCTGGCCACCGGATAGCTGACTGATTTGACGATCCGCTAACGCGCGCATCCCCACCATATCGAGCGCCTCAAGCGACTCTTCGCGTTCCTTGCGTCCGGGCCGTTTAAACCACCCCAGCCGACCATATAGGCCCATCGTCACTACATCGAGTGCGGTGGTCGGAAAATCCCAGTCAACGCTTGAACGCTGGGGCACATAGCCCACGCGCTTGCGCTGCGACTTATACGATTTTCCATCTATAAAGGCCTCCCCGGAAAGCGAAGGCACCAATCCCAGCAGGCTTTTAATCAGTGTGCTTTTGCCCGCACCGTTAGGACCGACAATACCGGCCATAACACCTGATGGAATATCGATATTGATATCCCACAGCACGGGCTGGCTGTGATAGCTGACAGTCAAATCATTAACACTTAACGCGACACGCTCATCACGCACCATAAACGCTCTCCGCAGCTAAACTGTTGCGTGCCCTCACTCGGCTATCTCCCAACGCTTTGCCCATTCAGAAAGCGCGTCTGGCATGGGCGCTAAGGTGCCTCCCAGCGCGTCTACAATATGTCGAGTGTTGGCGTAGATCATGCCGATATAAGTACCGTCTGCGGTATTGGCATCGCCCATTGCATCGGAATACAGCTCGCCGCCGATAGCAACCTCATGCCCGCGCTGGCGAGCTGCATCAATGACCGCTTGAATGGTACGCGGATTAATCGTGCTTTCTACAAAGATAGCGGGGACTTCACGCTCCACCACCACATCGGTCATGCTCCGAATATCTGCGATACCGGTTTCGGTTTCAGTGCTAATCCCCTGAATACCTTCCACCTCAATACCGTAAGCGCGCCCATAATAGCCAAAGGCATCGTGGGCGGTTACCAAAATGCGCCGACGCTCTGGAATGCTTTCAATACTTTCAGCCACCCACGCGTGCAGCGCGTTCAACTGTTCTTCGTATTTCGTGGCATTGGCTTCGATAGATGCTTGGCACTCAGGCCTTGCCGTCGTAAAAGCGTCGCTGATTGCAGGTATTGTTTGCGCCCAAAGCGAAACGTCCATCCACAAGTGGGGGTCAATGCCGTACACATCTTGAGACGTCATAAGCTCAGCGGGATCAATACCTGAGGGCCCTACCGCTAGCGTCGGTTTACTGTGCGAAAAGTTTTCCAGCACAGCGCCTAACTGGCCTTCCAAGGAATAGCCTGCATAGAGAATTTGCTCTGCTTGTCTCAGCATGGCGACATCGCTGGCATTCGCTTGATACAGATGGGGATCAACGCCAGGGCCCATCATCGCTTCTACTTCAACGCATTGGCCACCCACTTCTTGGGCAACATCGGCAATCATGCCAATAGTTGTCACCACGTTTAGCGGTGACTCATTGGCTGAAATTAAGGGTGCAAAGGACATCATCCCCAGTAAAGCTACTACTCGCTTCATCGCTCTCTTCCCCCAAGAATGTCCAAATCTTATGTTCACAACACATCGATAAAGCTCTCGATGCTGAAACCAGAACGTTGAGGCTAGTCAACAACTCGCAACAAGATAAGCTCAAGCAATTTATATTCACACATGGAAACAAACATAGCAATGGCTAACTTTTGGCAAAGTTGCGCTCTCAGTAAAACGCAACGTCTCTGTGTATACGCCCAACATACCGAGGTGAACTTATTCGCTAAGCTGGCCTCCAAAGCGTACTGTGCACTCAATTGTGCAAGTCAATGATGGAGGCTCTAATGCCACAGATGAATCGCGACCAACGTAATGCTGCATGGCAAGCGGCTAACCAATGGCGTGCTCGCGCAACGCAAACTCAGCCCACCGGTTTAGCCGGCAGTTTAAAGCTGCTCTTTACATGGCTGGCGTTTGGAGCGCTAATGATCGTCGGCGTGGTGCTTGGTCTGTTTTTCTTATTGATTGGCTGGGCGATGATGCCGTTTATGCGCCATAAGATGAAAAAGCGCATGGAGCAAATGCGCGCAGAACAAGCGCAAGACATCGGTGGCGGCTATGCTAACCCACATGCGCCATCACAGCGCCCAGGCCACCAGGACGCATTAGACGGTAGTTATGAAGTAAAAGATGATCGCTAATTAGCCTGTCACTTTAAGCATCTAAGCGTCAGGCATCGCTGTTATTGGTTATCGTGCTTGCAGCGATGCTTTATGACACGGGGCTTATGAGATAGGCCTTATGATACGGGTGCGTATATCCAGGTAAATGCCGCGGCTAACGTTAGCGGCATTACGACCAAACTCCCTAAATTACCAATCAGCACCAGCGAAGCTACCTTTTGCGGTGCCAGCTGGTATTGCTCTGCAACCAAGTAATTCAATACTGCAGGTGGCAACGTTGCAAACACTAGCAGCACGGCCGTTTGCAGCGCATTCAGTGGCAGCAGCCACATTAACGGCAAGGCAATCACTAATCCGGAAAGCGGACACAGCACCGCCCCCAGCATGCCCGTGCGCCAATCGCTAAAGTCGATTTCCAGCAGCCGGACCCCTAATGCAAACAGCATGAGCGGAATACATACCCCGCCCAGCATATGCATGGCCTCTAGCAGCCAGCCCGGCAGCGCTAAATCACCAATATTCACGGCTAAGCCCGCCACACTCGCCAAGACAATCGGCATGCGCAGCATGCGCCACAGCGACGTGCGCGGATTGAGCATGTAAATCCCTATCGAAAAATGCAGCAGCATTTCGACAATAAATACCACGACCGCCGCGGGCAGCGCCTCAGGACCAAAGGCCAGCACCAATAGCGGCACGCCCATATTGCCTGCATTATTAAACATCATCGGAGGCAGGAAGGTTTTGATGTCTAACGATAGCCATTTAGCCAGTGGCCACAGTACCAGCCCCGACCCTAGCACCACCGCAACTGCCGCCGTGGCGAGCCAAGCGTATTCGGCTAGCGGCGCCTGGCGGTCGGCCAGCACGGCAAACACTAGTAGAGGGACGAACAGCTCCATGTTTAGCGTATTGAGGCTGCGAATATCCGGCGTGCGGTAGCGCCCGTAAACAGCGCCACAGCCGGCGATCAAAAACACCGGCAGCAGCGTGCCCAGAATATGCCCAATCATGTGGCTCGCCCTGCCTTGCGCCTTAGCATCATTTATTCTTCCAGATTATGTTGATAGCGACGGCTGGCTAGAGATCGTTAGCCATGGGCGGCTCAAGAAAACGCTGCCAAAGGGCCGTCACTATTTCACGCTGACGGCTAAATTCCTCACCATCGCTACGCGTTTTTTCACCGGTCAGCGCTGCACGATGAGTAGCGCTACGATAGGCAAGGTAGGCTTCTCGAAGACGCTCTGCTTCATCGAAAGGTAAGTACCCACTCTCTGTCAGACTCTCTAAAATCCGAATATTATCACTGTAGGTCAGCAGCGCCGGAGTTTGGTTAGCAAGCGCTAATACCGCGTACTGGCAAAGAAACTCGATGTCGACCATCCCGCCCGCATCATGCTTAACATTGAACGTATCGCTGGTGGCTTTACTGCCCAGATGATCGCGCATTTTCTGACGCATTTTGACGACTTCGTCTCGCAACGCGGCGTTATCACGCTGACGAGATAAAATGTCGCCCCGAAGGCTGCCAAATTTTTCGGCGAGTAAACCGCTGCCTGCCACGACCCGTGCGCGCACTAATGCCTGATGCTCCCAGGTCCAGGCATTCTGATGCTGGTAATCGGCAAAGGCTTTCAATGATGTGACCAGTAGCCCTGAATTGCCCGAAGGTCGCAGGCGCATATCAACCTCATAAAGACTGCCCGCCGGCGTCACCGCCGTCAGCAGGTGAATAATGCGCTGACCCAGGCGGGTAAAAAACATCGCTGTATCAATGGGCCTGGGGCCGTCAGTCGCACCTTTGCCGTCGCTATCATGCAAAAACACCAGGTCTAAATCGGAGCTGTAGCCCAACTCAATGCCACCCAGCTTGCCGTAGCCAATAATTAAAAACTCGGCCTCACTGGCATTGACCCCCTCAGGCACGCCGTGCTTACGCGTAATGTGCTTCCACGCCATCGCCAGCACCGCGTCAAGAATCACTTCGGCAATAAAGGTTAAGTAATCACTTACTTTCATCAAATGCCGAGTACCCGCAACATCGGAGGCAGCGACGTGCAGCGTTTTGGCATGCTTAAAGACCCGCAGCGCCTCCAGCTGCGCCTCTTCATCATCTTCGGGCAAGCGGTTCAGCGTTTGGCGCAGCTCGTCCGCCAAGCGTGCCTTATCGGCAGGCGTATATAGCGTCTCCGGCGTCAACAGCTCGTCGAGCAAAATGGGGTAGCGCGACAGCTGTTCGGCAATCCAGGGGCTGGCAGCGCACAGGTGCATAAGGTGCTCAAGCGCATGCGGATTTTCACGCAATAGCGCAAGGTAAGCGGTACGCCGTAGGACGGCTTCTATCAACGGCTGCACGCGTACAAGGGCCGTGTCCGGCGCATCGTTACTCGCCACGGCATCCAGTAAGAGCGGCATTAGTGCGTCCAGCCGCTCAAAGCCAATCCGCTGCATGCTTTGTACTTGGCGCGAGTGATACAGGCTCTGCAGCCGCTTCAGGGCTTTTTCGGGTTCGTGAAAACCTGCCTCGGTAAGATGCGCGATGGCCTCGTCTGCGTCTAACTCGCCGCGCCACATTAGCCGCCACTGAGCCAAACCCAACTGGCTGGCATCATTTGCCTCGTCGACATCGTCTTCGGGGTCCGCGATCACCGCATCAAAGTGCTGGCGCACCCGTTCACGCACTTCATCAAGCTGCGCCATCAAGCCAGACCAATCTTCATGGCCCATGGCAAAGGCCACCCGCTCACGATCACTATCATCGCTAGGCAAGGTCTGTGTCTGGCGATCTTCCAGCGCTTGAAGTGCGTGCTCAATATCGCGTAAAAAAGCGTAATCGGGCAGTAGCTCATCAACCACAGCTTGAGGCAACAAGCCTAGCTCGGGCAATCGGTTGAGCGCGGTTTTCAGCGACGTCACCTGCAGCTCCGTATCGCGACCGCCGCGAATTAGCTGAAAGGCCTGCACTACGAACTCAACCTCGCGAATGCCGCCAGGGCCAAGCTTGATATTGCTCTGCATACCTTTGCGCTTTACTTCGCGATTAATCATCGCTTTCAGCTCGCGCAGCGACTCAATCGCGCCAAAATCCAGATAGCGGCGATACACAAAGGGACGCAGCCCTGCTAGCAGCTCACGCCCTGCGTCTACACCGCCCGCCACCGGGCGTGCCTTCAGCATGGCATAACGTTCCCACTCGCGGCCCTGATCTTGATAGTAGCTGGAAAGCATCGCAAAACTGCCTACTAGCGGGCCTCCATCGCCTAGTGGCCGCAGGCGCATATCAACGCGGAAGGCAAAACCATCGGCGGTCATAGCATCCAGCGCGGCAATTAGCTTTTGGCCCAGCTTAGTAAAATACTCCTGATGCTCTAACGGCTTGCGCCCGCCCTGGGTTTCGCCTTTTTCGGGAAAAGCAAAGATAAGATCAATATCAGAGGAAAGATTAAGCTCCCCGGCCCCCAGCTTGCCCATCCCCAAAATCACCAGACGCTGGGGCGTCCCGTCTTTGCGTGGAGCGGGCGTGCCCCAACGCGTGGCGTAAAACTGCTCAAGCCAGCTTAACGCAGCTTCAAGGCATAGCTCGGCAAGTTCAGACACCGCCGTGGCGGTATCCCACATGGCGTGGTTGGGCACTCGGTTAAGATCACGCCAGATAATGCCCAGCATACGCTGACGGCGAAAACGGCGTATTACTCGCTGCATACCCTCTTCGTCATCGATACGCTCAAGCGACTCATTCAGCCAGTTTTCCAGCGCCTCGCGCCCTGGATTTGCGTCTAGCTCGCCGGCGACATCAAGCTCAGTCAGCCAGTGCGGGTATCGGGCAAGGCTATCCACAAAGAAGGTTGAGATCGACAGCACTCTAGCCAGGGCCTCGCGGCGGGCTTCAGAAAGCCCCTGCCAGCTACTTGAAGGCAGCTCCTGCTGAGTCAGCTCGGCGACATTATCCGCCTGGGCTAGCGCCTCAACCAAGCGCTGCCAAGCAGATTGGGCCACTGTTTGTAACGACGCTGGCAGCGTCGACAACGGTAAAAAATCGTTGTTCACTTGCATAATCACCTCGCTGCCAAGCACGTTTATCAGCGTTGAAAAAGTTCGCCTAGTTAGCTAGTTATTAAACTTGGCCTTCCAACCCCGACTTAGCTATAGAATTTTTCCCAACCTAACAGCCCCCAGGTAAGTCCGGCCATAATCAGCGACAGCATAACCGCCGCAGAGCCAATGTCCTTAGCCCGCCCAGAAAGCTCGTGGTGCTCGGTGCCAATGCGATCGACCACATTTTCAATCGCACTATTGAGCAGCTCTACTATCAGCACCAAAAACAGGCTTCCCACTAGCAGCAGCCAGCTAACGGGGCCCTCACCAATCCACCAAGCAAACGGCAGCATAACCGCCGTGATGCCAACTTCCTGACGAAAAGCCGATTCGTTTCTAAACGCAGCTTTAAGGCCTTTCCATGAATAACGCATGGAGTGAACCAAATGTGTTAAGCCGGTATGCCCTGGTTTCATACACGTTGCCTCACCCTGTGAGCGTAAAGTTGAATCAGTTCGCTAAAATCATTGCATCTAGATCAAGAGACAGCGGATCCAGCACCTCGGGCCAGCTTAGGTAAGGCGTACTGCCGTTACCGTTGACCAGGACGCTAAACACTCCCCAGCGCCCTTCCGCCGTACGAAAGTAACCCGCGGCAGCGCGAACTGCGAACGGTTGGTTTAGCGTGCCTGTTTTTAACATGACATTGTTTTGAAACGTCGCTGAGCCACGTCGAATAAAACGCATCACCCCATTAGCCGGCGATTGAAACGCCGCTACAAAACTTGGAAAAAGAGCGCTCTGACGAAACATGTCCTCTAGCATCACGTTCACACCTTGCGCAGACGTCCGATTTTCCGTCGTTAGTCCACTGCCGCTGTATAGCGTTAACGGCCCGTGCCCAGGCAGACCCTGAGCGTATGCTTCGACCGCTTGGCCCGCTTGGCGCAGCTGCGCTTGTGGCGTCTCAACTAGATCCAGCGCCAGCACATCAGCCATATAATTATTGGAGTAATTCATGATCCGCAGCAGTATCTCTTGTAGCGGCTGACCGTCGATCGCCGCCAATCGCTGGGCCGTGCTGGGCGGCTGGGTGGAGCTAACCCGCCACGGCTCACGCACTTGAATACCCGCCTGATTGAGCATGCTCAGCAATACTTGTGCTGTTTTTTCGGCAGCATCGCCCGCGCCGCGATAGACATCCTGGGCGTTGGCATTGGTTGAAATCTGCCCGGTGAGACGCATGACATCGCCGCGCTCATCCGTCACCCGCTCAGCACTGATCTCTGTGCCGCTGTTCGCCGGGCGAGTCGTCACCTGATTATCAATGGTGATCAACGGTGCCTGGCTGTCGCACAGGCCAACGCGTGCAGGCTCACCGGCAACGGCGGCGGGGGCAACATTAACGCACCAGGTGCCGAAATCAACGCCTGCCGAAGAAAGCGGTGCGCTATAGGCGTTAGTGACCTGGGTCAGGGCATTGCAGCGATCAGTGGTAATGCAATCGACAGGCCCAAAGCGCCACTGGCTAACCACCAATGCACCGTCAACGTCGCGAACCCCCGCTAGGTGCAAACGCTGCACCAGGCGCCATAAATTTTCAGTGGTCAGGCCCGGGTCTCCCCCGCCCTCAAACACTAAATCACCATGCAGCACGCCATTATCCACCCGGCCAGAGCTCACTAATTGGCTAGTAAAGCGATGCTGGGGGCCAAAACGATTCAGCGCCGCAGCGGCTAAATACGTTTTGGTCACCGACGCTGGAGACATCTGACGGTCAGGATTCAAACTACCCAGCAGCGCATTGGCGTTTGAGTCAGCGTCAAGTAGTCGCGCCTCAGCGCTGATCGAGAATCCTTTATCTTCTAATTGCCCGAGACGATTAAAGTCGGCAAGCAGCGGGGAACTGACCAGCAGTGCCGCGGTGGTGATGCTAACAACAGAAATACCACGCTGCAGACGCGCAGCTAGGTTAAAAAAATGCGTCATGTTCGCTCCAAATCAACGCGTAAACGCCACAGCGCCTGGCCGCTTTGCGAATACTTAGCTTCAAACGGGGTTAAATAATCACCATTGGGGAAAATTTCGGCAATGCTCGACTGCTTACCGGTCACCTGAGCCACCGCTGAAGCAAACTCCTCAACATATATTGGCCAGTTGGAGCGCAACTCAAGGCATCCCCCAAGGGCCAACAGTGTGGGTAAAATAGGATGACCATGCCAGCGCATTTTTAGGTGGCCAGACTTAGGGTAAGGATTAGGGTAAAGCAGATAGTGACGCTCGGGTGCCCAGCCAGCCTGGTGGGCGAGTCGCCAGAAATCGACAAGGTCCGCCCGAACCAGCAGAGCGTTCGCCGGCAGGTCACCGTGATCACGACCCAGCCGATGCTCACTACGATCAACGCCAATCACCGCTCTGGTTGGGAACTGGAGCGCCAGTTGACGTGTCGATATACCCACACCGCAACCTGAATCAAGTATCAGCGGCGTTTGGCGGGCCTGAAACCACTCGGCTGCCTGCGCAAAACTGCGCTTGGTATGGTCGGCAATTGGCTTGCGCAGCGGATACGCTAACGCTCGGCTGACTTGGCGCGCTAGATCGTGATGAGGGCCAGGTTGATTAGAAATCACTGATCGAGAATTATGCTGCATGCCATCTCTCGGCTGAAAAGCAGTGATTCTATCAGTCTAGAACGCTTGCGGCATGACGCCATTGCGCGCCCGGTGCTATCATCACGCCTTAATTGCTTATGAAGCGCATGACTCTGGTCATTATACGGTCCGAGTATTGCCAAAAACCGTTATTACCACCATCGCACCACGAGGAACCCGGCTTGTCACACTTACCGGTGATTGTCGGCATGGGTGGCATCAATCCCGCAGGCAGAACATCTGGCCATCAGGCCTTCCGCCGCACCGTGCTTGATGCTCTTCCTGCTGACCAGCAACGCCAGACACTGGAAGGCTTAGCGGCGCTTATGCGTCTTGTTCAGCACTCCGACAAAGGATGGCTTGATCAGTCTGGCCAGTCTGTAGATGCCCCTGCTGAGTCGCTGCGTGAACAGGTGCTTAACCATACCCTGATCCGCCGCAATGAAGACCCGCGCTTTCTCGCCCCGGGGATGCCGTCTAATCGGCAAGCCAGCATGCATCTTGCTGAGCCGATGCGCTTTACGCTGCGTCGACGCCAACTGCCCGACCACCTGCCGGCTGACTGGCAGGTGCGCGACATTGATGCCCGAGAGGTAGAGGTCAGCGTGCCCGCAGGCGTGCTAGAGGTGCTGCTGCCCGATGCACAGGTTCCTAAAGTACGTGCAGCGGCCCAGCTACCCAGCGGCTTTGACCCCGCCAGCCTCTACCGCAGCGTGCACCACCCTCGCGGATTATCTCTAGCGGTGTTTGGCGCCAGCGACTGCTTAGGCGCCAGCGGCCTTTCCTGGGAAGCACTACGACAGCAGCTGAGCCCGGATCATATTGCCGTGTACGCTGGGAACTCTATTGGTCAATTGGACGATCAAGGCTGGGGTGGCTTACTGAAGAGCCTGGTGAGCGGCCAACGCGCTACGTCTAAGCAGATGCCGCTGGGCTATGGCCAAATGCCTGCCGACTTTTTAAACGCCTACGTGCTTGGCAGCGTAGGCGGCACCGGCGCAGCATTAGGCGCTTGCGCTAGTTTCCTTTATAACCTGCGCCTTGGCATTGACGACATTCGCTCCGGACGCCGGCGGGTAGTGATGGTAGGCACCGCCGATGCCCCCATTACGCCAGAAATTATTGAAGGCTTTCGGGCCATGGGCGCGCTGGCTGACGATGCAGGCTTGAAAGCGCTAGATGCTCTGGAGCTGCTCACTGATGCTGACTACCAGCGCGCCTGTCGGCCGTTTGCACGCAACTGCGGCTTTACAATGGCAGAAGCCAGCCAGTTCGTAATGTTAATGGACGATACGTTAGCGATGGATGTCGGCGCCGACATTTTGGGCGCTGTGCCCGATGTATTCGTCAATGCTGATGGCTATAAGCGCTCGATCTCCGCACCGGGCATTGGCAACTACATCACCCTGGGTAAAGCGGCCGCGCTAGTGCGCGACATGCTTGGTGAAAAAGCGCTGAAAGAACGCAGTTTTGTGCACGCCCATGGCACCAGCACGCCCAAAAATCGCACCACTGAATCTCATGTCCTGGATGAAATTGCTCGCGCCAACGGGATCACCGATTGGCCCGTGGTCGCCATTAAAGCGTTTATCGGCCACTCGCAAGGTTCAGCTGCAGGCGACCAGCTAGCGAGCGCCTTAGGCAGCTTTGCCCACGGCCTGCTACCGGGAATCCCCACGCTTGACGCGGTGGCCGACGATGTCTATGCCGAGCGGCTGCGCTTGTCGCAAACGACGCAGGCATTTCATGCCGATGCCGCCTTTATCAATGCCAAAGGCTTCGGGGGCAACAATGCCACCGGCGTGGTGCTTTCCCCTGCGGTGACTGAGCGCCTGCTGACTCAGCGCCATGGCGCCGCTGCAGTGAGCGCCTGGAAAGAGCGTCGCGAGACAACTCGTCTAACGGCGGCGGCCTATCTTGCCCAGGCTGATTCTGGCCATTACGCCCCACGCTATCAATTTGGCGAAGCGGTGCTTGAAGGCCCAGAGCTGGATATCCATGCTGACCGAATTCACATTCCCGGCTACGATCACGCTATCTCGTTAACCAGCGACAATCCGTTTGGCCGGCTGGATGAGGAAACGTCGTCATGAGTATCGGCAATGCCAATATCGCCGTTTACCCAGGCACCTTCGACCCGATCACCAACGGCCATTTCGACCTAATTGAGCGCGGTGCACGACTGTTCGATAAGGTGGTGATTGCGGTCGCAGAAAGCCCAGGGAAACGGCCGAACCTCTCATTGGAAACGCGTATAGCCCTAGCGCAAACGGTTTGTGAGGCGCTGCCTAACGTTGAGGTAATTGGCTTTTCAAACCTGCTCACCACCATGATGCACGAACAGGGTGCATCGATCATACTGCGCGGCCTGCGCGCGATATCCGATTTTGAGTACGAGCTGCAGCTTGCCAATATGAATCGCGCTCAAAATCCGGAGCTCGAAAGCGTGTTCCTCACGCCTGCGGTAGAAAATTCGTATATTTCTTCGACCATTGTGCGGGAAATTGCCAAGCTCGGCGGCGACATTTCACCATTAGTTCATCCGCAGGTCGCCGAGGCGCTGCGTAAGCATTACACTAACTAGCCAACGCCATTGTTGAGTAAAACACTCAGGTATTGATCCCTTGAGTGCGCCAGCCATCCGCGAGGTACGCCCATGGCCCTGATGATTACCGACGAGTGCATTAACTGCGACGTCTGCGAGCCCGAATGTCCCAATGACGCTATTTCCCCAGGCGAGGAGATTTACGTCATCAATCCTAGCCAGTGCACCGAGTGCGTCGGTCATTTTGACGAGCCGCAGTGCCAGCAAGTATGCCCGGTAGACTGTATTCCACTCGATCCTGAGCGCCACGAAAGCCAAGAACAGCTGATGACGAAGTACCGCATCATCACTGCCGCTTAAGCGGCTCAGCCCTTAACGTGCGTATTTGGGCCCTCGCCTGGCCAATCATTTTATCTAATATCACCGTCCCATTGCTGGGCCTGGTGGATACCGCCGTGGTTGGACACCTGCCTGACTCTCGCTATTTAGCAGGCGTCACGCTAGGCGCGATGCTATTTAGCTTCCTTTACTGGGGGTTTGGCTTTTTACGCATGGGCACCACAGGGCTGGTTGCTCAAGCCATGGGGCGCGCGAATGACACTGACGTGCGCAACCTGCTGGGCCAGTCGCTGATCATGGCAATGGTGATCGGCGTCCTGCTTATTCTATTTGCATCCCCGCTAATCTCACTAGGGTTATGGCTATTAGATGGTAGTGACGTGGCCACCCACCTAGCCCGTGAATATGCCCAAATACGCCTCTGGTCGGCGCCAGCCGTTCTCGCTAACTATGCGATTTTAGGGTGGTTTCTCGGCCAGCAAAATTCGCGCGTTACCCTAATGATTTTGCTACTCACCAATAGTGTCAATATCACGCTGGATATATGGTTTGTGATGGGACTAGGCATGACCAGCAACGGCGTCGCTTGGGCCAGCGTGATTGCTGACTACACGGCTTTTGCGTTCGGTGGCTATTTAGTACTGCGCCAGCTAGCCACGCTGAAAGGTACTTTTTTGCGCGAACGTCTGCTCGCGCTAGCGGCCTACACGGCGCTTTTTCACGTTAATGCCAATCTGTTCGTGCGCACGCTAGGGCTATTATTCGTCATGGCCTTTTTTACCGCTCAGGGCGCGCGCCAAGGTGACACCATACTGGCTGCCAACGCGGTACTCCTGCAATTTATTATGCTGACCAGCTACGCTTTAGATGGCTTTGCCCACGCGGCAGAATCGCTGGTGGGGCGCGCTTACGGCCGCAAAGACTGGCGCGAATTTGCGCTTACCGTGCGCGCCGCCGCACGTTTTTCCTTTTGGACCGCGGGCACGGCGGCCTGCCTGTTCGCCGTGGGGGGTAATGGGCTGGTGGCCATGCTTACCGGCCTTGAAGAAGTGCGTATAACCGCGGCGCAGTATCTGCCGTGGATGGTGGTTATGCCGCTGATTGCGGTGTGGAGCTATCTACTCGACGGTATCTTTATCGGCACCACCGGCGTGCGCGAAATGCGCAACAGTATTTTTATCGGCCTTGCCGCTTACCTACCCGCCTGGTGGCTAACCCAAGGGCTCGGCAATCATGGGCTCTGGCTATCGTTTATTCTGTTCACCCTGGTTCGCTCGGCGGTATTGATCCATTACTATCACCGTCACTACCATCGCCGCTACCAGCTAAACCGCTGGCGCTAAAACGGGGCAATTAGCGTTAACTAAGCTAACGTGAGATGAAGCGTGCAGCTTCAAGGTGAAAAATGCCGCCCTCCCCCGTATATTAGCCACGGATCAGCCACGCACTTCCTAATAATGAAAAAAGAGAGCATCCCATGCTTAAAATGATATCAAAACCGGCGGTTAAGCTAGTGGAGCGCTATCTGCCTGACCCGTACATTTTCGTTCTGCTGCTGACGCTCATCGCCTCAGTCGCCGCGATTGCTATTGAGCGCCAGTCACCGCTGGCTGTCTTGCGGTTTTGGGGTGACGGTTTCTGGAGCCTGCTGACCTTCTCCATGCAGATGCTACTGGTGCTGGTGACAGGCTTTATGCTGGCAAGCTCTCCACCGGTAAAGCGCATTCTGCAAAAAATTGCCGGCACCGCCAAAACGCCCGGTGGTGCTATCATTTTAGTCACGCTAGTCTCATTGGCAGCGAGTTGGATCAACTGGGGATTTGGCCTGGTTGTCGGCGCGCTATTTGCGAAAGAGCTGGCCCGTCTGATTCGCGTTGACTACCGGCTATTGGTTGCCAGCGCCTATTCCGGCTTCGTCGTTTGGCACGGCGGCTTAGCGGGCTCTATACCGCTGACGATTGCGACCGAGGGTCACTTTGCCGCTGATCAAATTGGCGTTATTGGCACCGGTTCAACGATTTTTGCCTTCTTCAACATCGCGATCGTGATCTGCCTGTTCATTGCTATACCTCTCGTCAACCGCATGATGCTGCCGGATGAAAAGGATAGCGTTTACGTAGACCCTAAAGTGCTCGACGATGAGCCAGAGCAGATGGGGCGTATTACACGGCCGGCTGAAAAGCTCGAAAACAGCATGGCTCTCGCGCTGCTGGTCGGGGTACCCGGACTGCTGTTTTTGCTGGATCATTTTTTACTGCGCGGAGGCAGCCTGAACCTTAACGTAGTTAACTTCCTGTTTTTGTTCCTGGCCATTGTGCTGCACCGCACGCCACGTAATTTATTGAACAGCCTAAACGAGGCGATTAAAGGCGGCGCGGGTATCGTTATTCAGTTCCCATTTTACGCGGGCATTATGGCAATCATGGTGCAGTCCGGATTAGCAGAAAGCATGTCCGAATGGCTGGTGTCCTTTGCCACGGCGACAACGCTACCGTTCTGGTCATTTATTAGTGCGGGCATCGTCAACCTGTTTGTACCCTCTGGTGGCGGCCAATGGGCCGTGCAAGCGCCGGTCATGCTACCTGCAGCTCAAGCGCTAGGTGCCGATATTTCACGCGTTGCCATGGCCGTTGCCTGGGGCGACGCCTGGACTAACCTGCTGCAGCCCTTCTGGGCATTACCGGTGCTCGCCATTGCCGGGTTAAAGGCGAAAGACATAATGGGCTTCTGCCTGATTCAGCTATTTATCACCGGTATTATTATCTCCATCGGACTGGTGTGGTTCTAGCACTTCTTCATTGCCCGCCGCTAATTCACCATTGAGAGGCGGCGGGCAACCCTTAACGTTTTAAGATAACCGCAGGAACACCGCATGACCGACGCCGAAATAAGTGCGAACAGCGCCCTGCCCGGGCAGCACGAACTGTCGATGACCGTACTGATGACGCCGGATATGGCTAATTTCAGTGGTAAAGTTCACGGCGGCGCCATTCTTAAAAAGCTTGATGAAGTCGCGTTTGCCTGCGCCAGCCGCTATTCGGGCCATTATGTGGTGACACTGTCAGTGGATCAGGTGCTGTTTAAACAGCCGATTCATGTTGGCGAGCTAGTCACCTTTTTAGCCAGCGTCAATCACGTTGGGCGCTCATCAATGGAAATTGGCATCAAGGTCGTGGCTGAAGATATTCGCAATAAGCTGATTCGTCACACCAACAGCTGCTACCTGACCATGGTCGCTGTCGATGCTGATGGCAAACCCGCCAGCGTGCCGCCGCTTAATTTGGCAACCCCGCTGCAGAAACTGCGATTTGAAAAGGCCGCTCTGCGCAAGAAGCTGCGCAAGCAGGCAGAAAAAGAAGAGCGTCTGACCCAGCAACAGTATCAGTCGCGGGCTCAGTAGCAGAGCACTGCATCGCCCAACGACAAGGAGTTCGTATGCCCGCTAGGGAACGCTACCCGCACCTGCCTAAAGCCGTTGAATATACCCACATCGGTTGGGATTTTCTTATCCTGGCGGCGGTAGTCATCAACCTTGGGCTACTGCTATTTGATTCACTATTCCTGCTAGGCCCTATCAATCAAGGCATTGCCAGCATCGCACCGAGTTTTCACACGTTCTACGCTGACGTGATACATAGCCGTTTTACGACTATCGATTTAATATTTGTCAGCTTTTTTATCGTTGATGTACTGCTGGGCTGGTCCATCGCGATTGCCGAGCGGCGCTACCACCGGTGGTTCTTTTATCCCTTCGTACATTGGTATGACGTGCTGGGCTGTATTCCTCTGGCGGGCTTCCGCCTGCTGCGGATTCTACGCGTGGTGTCGCTGATCCACCGCCTGCATCGCCTCGGCCTTATTGATGTTGCCCGCTGGGATATCACTCTGTTTTTTGCCAAATACTACGATATTTTGCTTGAAGAGCTTTCTGATCGCATTGCCCTTCGCCTATTGGGCAATGTGCAACAGCAGATCCGCGCCAGCGATTCGCTGACCGAGCGGATCATTGAGCGTGTGATTATGCCGCGCAAAGCACAGCTAATTCAGGAAATTGTTCAGCGCCTGGAGAGCACTGTCGGTGAGGCTTACCAGCATAATCGTCAATCCATCATGGCGGCAATCAGTGATTTGGTGCATCGCACCCTGCGCGAAAGCCCAGAGATTCAGCGGCTGCACCGACTGCCGATGGGGCAGCAGGCAACCAGCGCGATGGAAGTCTCTTTAAGCGGCGTTGCCCAGCGCTTAGTCGATGAGCTGATGCTCGGCATTCATTCTGACGAATTCAGACAGCTAGTAGAGCGCACCGCCGATAGCGGCTTTGACACTTGGTTAACGGTCGATGAAGGCAGCAGCCGCGTGACAGAGCAAGTACTATACGATGTTCTCGAAATGCTAAAAGACCAAGTGCGCCATCAAGGGTGGAAAGACCGTTATGAATAATTTACAACGTGGCGGGCGCCAGGGGGCGCTCAGTTAAACAGGCAGCAACAATGCTCAATGCATGAATAAGCTTGCTACGATTCGACGCGGCACCAATACATAGACGAATCGCTTGTGGCGCTGGCGTACTCCCGACACAAAATGGCTCTGCACTACTGACCTTCACGCCTCGCTGCAGGAGTCGCTCACATAACTCCACCGCGCGCCGACCCTCGGGTAGCGTGAGCCATACATTGCTGCTGTGTGAACGTCCGCTTAGGGTAAAACCTTGCAGCCATTCGGCCGTTAACCGCTGACGTTCAGCTAATTCTTGGGTTTGCCAAGTAAGCAGCTCCTTAGCCGCCTCCTGATTGACCCAGTGACATGCCACATCAACCATTAATGGAGGTACCATCCAACTCTGCGAGCGTAGCCCCGTCGCAAGTCGCTCATGCAAACATGTCGGCGCTCGAAGCACCCCAATACGCAGCCCGCCCGCGAGTACTTTAGCGGTACTGAAGACAAACAGCGTACGCTCCGGTGCAAGTTGATAAAGCGGCGTGCCGCGCTGCTCCACCGGCAAATATTGCACGCCATCTTCAATCAGCCAGATATCATAACGCCTTGCTAACGCCACCAGCTGTTCGCGACGTGGCTCGCTTAAACAGGCACCGGTGGGGTTGTTCTGATCCGGTGTCAGGTAGATAGCTCGAGGCGGTTGCCGGGCACACTGAGCTTCAAGAAGATCCACCCGCATTCCTTCATGGTCTTGACCGATTCCAACCAGTTTAAGGTGCGCCTGTTGCGCGGCGCTAATAGCGCCAGGGTACGTTAACGCATCAGCAGCCAGCAGCTCGCCCGGCCGCAGTAACGTACTGAGCGCTAAGCTAATACCGTGCTGGCCACCTTGAGTAATAAATAGCTCATCGGCACTAAACGGCATTCCCAAGCTATTCAACCAGCTCGCCAGCACACCACGTTGCTCACGACGGCCTTGGGCTTCTTGATAGGTAACACCCCGGGCTAATGCGGCCCCTGACTGGCTTAAGGCAACCAGGGCTTCGCTCAGCAGCGACTGACGCAACGGATGTGGTGGCGGTATGCTAAGGCTTAAATCGATCATGCCGGGCGTTTCATCACTATGAAATGTCGGGCTAAAAGCGCTGGCTTGGGATTCGCTCTTCACATAGGTGCCACTGCCTACCCTGGCCGACACCCACCCATTGCGCTCAGCCTCAGCATAACCACGCGTCACCGTGCCGACGGTCACCCCTAGCGCATCTGCCAACCGGCGCTGAGGCGGCAAACGCTCCCCAGCTAGCAGTGTCCCGTCCTGAATGGCGGATTCGACGGCGCTGGCAATAGCACGATAGCGCGATCCAGAAAACTCGTTTAATGAAGGCACCCAGATTGTCATGGTGACAATAAAACCTTTGACGTCATTTTAATCCCCATTATGCTAGCAAAAGCAGCCTCAAGACAATCTTAAAGCGCACATTGTATGGATACAAAAAATGAACAGTGAATGGTTAATTCTGGGCCCTGCCGCACTCTATATGATGTCGATGACGCTAACGCCTGGCCCAAACAACATCATGCTCACGGCGTCTGGGGCTAACTTCGGTTTTCGGCGTACGCTGCCGCATATGTGGGGGATTTTGGGTGGCTGCTTTGTACTGTTCGCGGGCATTGCGCTGGGCTTAGGTGTGCTGTTTGAGCGCTATCCATCGCTCCAGCTCGCCTTGCGCTGGCTCGGCAGCCTGTATTTGCTCTATTTGGCGTGGAAGATTGCCACCGCACCGCCACCCAATCTTAAGGCCCAAGAACATAGCGTGCCGTTTACATTTTGGCAGGCGGCGACGTTTCAGTTTGCTAACCCTAAAGCGTGGGTGATGGGGCTTGCTTTGATGGCGGGCTTTCTGCCGGAAAGCGGCCCTCCGGTGCTTAACGCGCTGATGCTTGCCGGCTTTGCGGAATTGGTGGGCCTACCCTGCATTGCACTATGGGCCGCTTTTGGCAGTGCCATTGGGCAGTGGATCAAAAGCGACCGCGCATGGCGTTCGTTCAATATAACGATGGGCGCGCTGACCGCCGCCTGCGTTGTACTGATTTTACGCTAACGCTGCATGGGTTAAAGCGTCAAGCGTCTTAGCCGCAGCGCACATCGGCAATAACATCTTGATCATCAAGATGAATATTCAAACGATTAGGACGATGGTCCATGGTCGCCATATCGTTTGGACGCAAGACACGCACCTGGCTGGCGCCGCTTTCGCTTTGCAGCTGGGACACCCCAGCTTCATCGAATGACTCACCTATCGCATCGTTGATAGCCTCTAAATCACAGGTTGAGGCCTGCTCTTGAGCGGCATTACTGGAAGTGACCGTTGGCGGGGGCGGCGCGGCATCTACATCATCGTTAGCCGGTGAAATCGGCATTTGAGAACTAACGCACGCCGTTAGCAGCATAGTGAAGGCGCCCATGGCCACAACTTTAGACAGGGTAAAGCGAGGCTTCATCCTTGAGTCTCCAAAACGTAATGAAAAAATGAGCTAATGAACCCGAACGGGCTAGGCATTAGCCTAGCCCGTGGGAATACTAGCGTTATCTCTAATCCAGCCTTAACTAATTATTCAGCTGCATCTTGGACGGCTTTACCGCCTTCTTGCACATCCTGACCAGCGCCAGAAATAGTGTTACAACCGGACAGAACACCTGCCGTCATCAGCAGCATAAAGCTCATGGCCAATAATTTTTTCATTTACGTTCTCCTTAACGAGGCATTCAACATCGGGGGGAACTCCACTGGCAATGCGACTCACCGCCTGGGAGTTTTTTTAGGGTAACAGCGTTTTCGCAATTGCGCTTGTTTTCCCTACGCCACGCCGTGGCTGCTATGCTAATAAACACCTAGTAAGTATACGGGAGCCTATTACTTGAACGATTTCACGCTTGATGAACGCCTTGCCAGCGACACATTCCCCGTGGCGGATCTGCCTCTTTGCCGCGTACTGCTAATGGATGATGCGCGCTACCCATGGGTCATTCTGGTACCGCGCCACCCAGCGATCAGCGAGATATTTGAACTGCCCGCGGCGGATCAACAGCAGCTATGGCGTGAGGCAACCCAGCTAGGCGAAGCAATGAAGGTAGCGCTGGGAGGCGACAAACTTAATATTGCCTCGCTTGGCAACGTTGTGAGCCAACTGCACGTGCATGTCGTCATACGTCAGCATGGCGATGCTACCTGGCCTGCGCCCGTTTGGGGCAACGGCACGCCGGAACCTTATGACTTAGCAGGCCAGGCTCACATGCGTGACCAGTTGCTTGCACACATTCAAACGCTAGATGTTTAGTCAGCGCTTACCCGCTAAGAGGGTGGCCCACTCGGGCGGGCGGCTCGTTAAGCAGCGGCCCGCCGACAGGCTCGACTATTCCCGCAACGCTGAGTGAACCCCCTAGCAAGACGATGAACGCCCCACCGGCTAAGGCCAGCCAACCAGCGGCTTTTTGAACGCGACGCTCGCTATGCTGCTGCGTAGCCAAGCGCCGCTGCGCCCATCCGCGCGCCACAATGCTGGCGACTGCAAGCGCTGAAACGGTGAGGCCCGTGCCAACCGACATCGCGACCACTGACGCAACGCCCACGTAGAATTGGCCTAGCAAACTAGCAGCGCCGACCATCAGCACTGCGCCACTACAGGGGCGCATACCAATGGCCCCCACCGTCATCAGCGCCGTACGCCAGTCCAATACTTGCTGGGGCTCAATATGATGGGCTCCGCCGCAGCAGTGGTTGTCATGGCTAACATGGGGCTCATGATTGTGATCATGCCTATGGCTGTGATTGTGCTGATGACTGTGACTATGCGCCGCGACGGCAGGCTTATAAGCACGCCGAAGCTGCTTGATGGCTCGCCAACATAGCCATACACCCAGGGCGGCTACGAGTAGAAAGCTTGCCTGTTCAACCCACACTACGCTGCCCATCGCTTGGCGCGTTACCCAGCCCAAGCCGTACACCAGCACTACCACCAGCATAATGGCGGTCAGCCCCTGGAGTAAGGAGGCTGCAAAAGAGAGCCCTAGCGCACGCTTCACCGCGCCGCCATGAGTGGCTAAATAGGTCGCCAGCACGGCTTTACCATGCCCTGGCCCAGCGGCATGAAAAACACCATAAACAAAGCTAATGCTCAGCAGGCTCACCCATGTCATCAGCGTGGGCGCGCCTGACAGTTCGGTAATCGCCATCGTGAGCGAACGATGCAAACTTCGCTGCCAGGCCAACAATTGATAGCTCACGCCCTGTAGCGCACCAGTCCAAACGATAAGGGCCAGCGCTGCGCCCACCAGCAGAAAGCAAAGTAGTAAGCCAGAATGGCGTGTGAAGGATCGCGTTAAAGGCCGTGCTAAGGGCATCGTAATGTCTCACCGCTAAAAGTTATAAAGTAACACATCACGATCAATTGTCAGCCGGGATTTTGTGAAAAACAACATTCTTAGCGACCCGTACAATCAACGCTGCCCGTTTCCGCAAAATAGCGTCCCAGCCCTGGTTCACCGCTTTCGCCTTTATCAAGCAGTGCGGCTTGCATCACCAGTTCGGGATCAGGGTTAGCGGGCAGAATGCTCAGCTCACAGGCAGGCCCCCCCTGGAGGACTAGTGCATCATCGGTGGGCTGATTATCGTCCGCCTCATGCACTACTTCGATGTAGTAGGTGGGGTCAAACACTTGGTACGTAAGGGTTGAATCGGTCAGGGATTGAGGCGTTTCCAGCGGCAGAATAAACATGAAAACTAACCGGCCATCGCGTTCCATAGCGGTATATTCGCTCACCTCGCCCAGCGCCTGACGCTCACCGTTAATGCTTATCTCGGTGAGGTAGTGCTCGCCAGAGAGATTGTCGCGAATTTCTTTTCCCAGCTGATCAAGCCCCTGTTCAAGGCTTGCATTTTCTACCTGCTGAAGCTCTTCAAAGACAACCAGGCTGTAAAATGGATCCATTCGCCACGTTTGATATAAACCGCTAGCGACGCCCTGATCATCTGTCATGACCTGAACGCTCAGATCAATCCAGCCATGCGGGTGCGCGAGTGCCTCCGCGCTGACAGACAAGCCACTCACCCCCATTCCTAATGCCATAGCAGCGTGCGCCAGCCTCATGGCGCAACGCCTAGTTTGCTCTGTAAGGATACAAGCCATGGGTCTAATACGTAGGGAGGCAGCGGCTGATTACCCCGCAGCGCGGAAACACTCACCCGACTACCGCTGCGCTCCTCACTGACCTGCAGCTGCAAACGATATTCAGGCCAACGAGCAAGCGATGCCTCCGCTCGCCCCAGTGAAATATCCGCATGACGAACGACGTAGCCCTGCTCCACCATGAGTTCTACCGCTTCGCGAAAGGTCTCTTCAGGCGCAGTGGCATAGAAAAGCTCGCGAGTTTCAAGCGGTGCCGTCGTTGCGCAGCCTGCCAGCCCGCCCAGCAGGCTTATCAGCAGCCAATGGCGAATCATCATAGCGGTGTCCTCGTTGCCGGCACACGTTGTTCAAAACTGGTTTGAAAGCGTTGGCAGAAATCGGCGTTACTGGCGCTATAGGATTCACGTAAATCACCTACGTGATCAAAGCGGCGAATATCTCGAGATATGCGTATATGGGCGTCGCTCACCAGTAATGAGACGCGCTCCACCTCAACCGGCTGCTGGCCTACCCCGCCGCCAAAACCAATTCCGCCGAGCCCGATACCCACACCTGATCCGCCCCGCCCAAACCCCAATCCGCCGAATACCCGCATTCCCCGCCCGTAGCCGTAGGCGTTGTCGTAAGGATCATAATACCCCTGCAGCGCACGCTCACGACTGGCGCTAATCAGACCTAATGTGGTATCGGTAGAGCTTAGGGTAAACCCTTCTTCGATTAGCACATCCACGCTGGTTTTAAGCGCACCCTCTGCTGAGGTGGGAAAATAACAAGCGGCGGCGGGGGCAGGCTCGGCTTGTGGCAAACGATCAGGGACCGCCTGGCAGCCAGCCAGTGTCAGCAGACAGGTTAAGCTTATCGGTATCGACTTCATGTTAGATCCTCTAACGGACGAGGCCGCTGGTTGACCGCTGATTAGCGCGCTGAGCTCGCCAACAATGGCCGTATTATGATGACAATATTTTGATAAGAACGTTTTGCGGAGTCCGTACCAATGAATATATTGCTTTGCCCTGACAGTTTCAAAGATGCGCTGAGCGCCCAGGCGGCCGCTGAAGCCATGGCGCGGGGTGTAAAACGCGCGGTGCCTGATGCACACGTTCAGACCTGCCCCTTGGCTGACGGCGGCGAAGGCAGCCTAGATGCACTGATCGATGCCACCGGCGCAGAACGGCGCCAGCTGAGCGTTCAAGATGCTCTGGGGCGTCCGCGCCAAGCAACGTGGGGCTGGCTAAGCGACCAGCGTACCGCGTTTATCGAATTGGCAGAAGCCAGCGGCTTACAACACCTCACCGCCGAGGAGCGTAACGCTTTAACGACCTCGACGTTTGGCGTCGGTGAGCTGCTACTCGCAGCGCTTGACCAAGGCGCAGAAAAGGCACTATTGCTACTCGGCGGCAGCGCCACTAACGACGGCGGTGCCGGCATGCTGCAGGCGCTGGGCGCCCAGCTGCTCGACCAGCAGGGTAAATCGCTCCCCCTCGGCGGGGCGGCACTTAGCCAGTTAAATCGTTTAGAACTTGAGGGACTGGACCATCGCCTAGCCAGCCTCACACTAGAGGCCGCGGTTGATGTGGATAATCCGCTGCTAGGGAAACGCGGGGCTAGTGCGGTATTCGGCCCGCAAAAAGGCGCGTCTTTGCAGCAAGTCGAGCAGCTCGATCAAGCACTTAGCCACTTTGCGGACATCAGTGCGCAAACGCTGGGCTGCGATCATCGGGCGCTGCCCGGTGCAGGAGCAGCCGGCGGCATGGGGTTTGCTGCAAAGGCGTTTTTGAACGCCACTCTAAAACCCGGCATTGAGATGATTATGCAGCAGGCCGGTATGGCGGAGCGGCTAGCCCGTGCAGACTTGGTAATTACCGGTGAAGGCCGCCTGGATGGCCAAAGCCTAGCTGGCAAAACACCCATCGGCGTTTCCCGCGCGGCCCAGCGTGCCAATAAACCGGTGATTGTGCTCGCAGGCAGCCTCGGCGATGGCTGGGAAGCCTGCTTTGATGAAGGCGTGACCGCGGCATTTGCGTTAGCCGATGGCCCCATGGCATTAAAAGATGCCCTGCCACGCACCGCCGAACTGCTTGAGGCACGCTGTGAAAGCCTGCTACGGCTATGGGCAACCTCCCAGCGATAGTGAATGTTTCTCCTCAGGCCTTGAAAAAATCAATGGCTGCCAGCATTTAGTAATCAGTCACAGGCAGCCGACACAGACGTAATGTCGTGGCGCTATGGAAGCGATACATAAAACCTGTTTTGCATCGCGTCCAATACGCTCTATGCTGCATATCACGCATTAACCGCCGCGCCAGCGGCACCGATAGGGAGCAGGATATGACAGACACCAATAGCATTGGCCTACACGAAGGCAGCGCTAGCCAGCTCGCCGAAAAGCTTAACCATCTGCTGGCCAACTATCAGATTTTTTACATGAACGTACGTGGCTATCACTGGAACGTCAGGGGCAGTGACTTCTTCGAACTCCACGTCAAATTTGAAGAGTATTACACCGATCTACTGACCAAGGTCGATGAAGTCGCCGAGCGAATTTTGACTCTAGGCCACAAGCCAGTACACGCCTACAGCGACTACATAAAGCTTTCGAACATTCAGGAAGAAAAGGATGTTCACGACGGCAAAACCTGCGTCAAAGGTGTTCTGAAAGGCTACCAAACGCTCATTGAACTGCAGCGTGAACTGCTAGCCCTAGCGTCGGACGCCGACGATGAAGGCACGGCCTCTCAAGCCGGTGATTACATCCGTGAGCAGGAAAAAACCATTTGGATGCTGAACGCTTACTTGAGTAAATAAGTGGTTAAATAACCGCCTAGCAATAGGTACGTCAAACGGCACCCACTAAGGGTGCCGTTTTTATGTTTCTAAGCAAGCAATATTAAGCCAGCGCTTTAGCTACTCACTTTTAACGCCCGTGACACGGCAGGAAATTTTCATGCCCCTCGTTGTTTATATTCTTGGACTAACTATCTTCTCACTGACCACATCGGAATTCATGGTCGCGGGCATGATGCCATCGCTGGCAGCAGCGTTTGATATTTCGCTAGAGCAGGTCGGCTCTCTCATCTCAATGTATGCCTTTGGCATGGTGATTGGCGGGCCACTGCTAACCGCTGGCCTGCTCAAACTTCGTGTGCCCAACAAATCGGCGCTACTTTGGCTGCTAGCGCTGTACGCCGCCGCGCAGTCTATTGCCGCGTCGACAGACAGCTATACGATCATGACATTAGCGCGCATCGCGACAGGCGTGGCGGCATCAGCCTGTATCGGCACCGCGTTATCCATCTGTGCAGAGGTCGTCGCTGTCGAGGCGCGCGGACGCGCTGCTTCAATCGTGTTGGGCGGGTTAATGCTAGCGGCAGCGTTGGGCGTACCTATCGCCACACTGATTGATCAGAATGTAGGCTGGCGCGCCAGTTTCTGGCTCGTGGTGGCGCTCACGGCGCTATGTGCCGTTGCCATTAGCATTCGAGTGCCGCTATCTAAATCGTCAGCCCCCATTGGGCTGAGCAAGGAGTTGGCCGAGTTTAAGAATGGCCACTTGTGGTCTGCCTATGCCACCAGCGCCTTCATTATCGGCGCGACATTCGCAGCTTTCAGCTATTTCACACCAATCCTGACAGAAGTAACCGGGTTTTCCATAACGGCCATTCCTTGGCTGCTTGGCATGTATGGCGTCGCTAATATCGTCGGCAATGCAGTGGTGGGTCGCTACGCGGATAAGCACACGTATTCGGTAATGGTTTGCGGGCTATTGCTGCTGATCACGGCACTGGTGGCGTTTTCGCTGCTAGCGCAAAGCGCCACGGTCAGTATTATGATGATCATTTTAATCGGGCTGGTGGGTGTCACAATGAACCCTGCCATGGTGGCACGGGTGATGAGAACGGCCCGGCCGGGCACGCTGGTCAACACGGTGCATGCATCGGTAATCAATATTGGCTTGGGAATGGGCGTTTGGCTAGGTGGTCTCGGCATCAGCGCAGGCTATGGCCTGCTTTCACCGCTTTGGGTCGGCACACTGCTGGCCGTTCTTGGGCTACTTAGCCTGTTGCCCTATGTGGCACGGCGCGGTAGCAATAGCCAGCCATCTCAATCAGCGCTTGGTAAGCAGGCATAGCGTCCTTTAACGATAGTGACATCGGCCTCTAACGTTTCAAGCCCTTGGGATAAACAACACCAAGGGCTTGAAATAGGCCATCTTTATACACGTATCTTTATACGCTTCAGCGCGTTATTTAGCTTCGGCAAGATCCTCAATCAACGCCCGCAACATCAGCCAGAACTCTTCCACCGACGCAAGCTCTACCCGCTCATCCGGTGAGTGGGCACCGCGAATCAGCGGCCCAAACGAGATCATATCTAGATGCGGGTACTTGCTGCCCAAAATGCCGCATTCGAGCCCTGCGTGAACTACCTTTACCTCTGGCTCGCGGCCCAGCAGCGCCAAATGGCGTGCGTTGAACGTCGCCAACAGCTCGCCATCTGGATTAGGCGCCCAGCCGGGATAGCCATTTTCAACTTTCACCCGCGCCCCAATGAGCCCAAACAGCGCATGAAAACGGTCGCCCATGGCAATGACCGCGCTGTCGTGCAGTGAACGCACCAATGCACAAAGATGTAGCCGGCCGTTTTCCAGGCTTAACACGCCAAGATTATTGGAGGTTTCTACCACGCCTGGCACATCGGCACTCATTCGCTCAACCCCACAGGGAGCGGCATGCAGCGCGGCCAGCAGCATTAAGCTAGCATCTAAGGTTAACGGCTCAGCAGCAGGTGTTTCCTTCACACGCTGGGCGCTGATTTTAAGACCGCTGTCACCACTCCCAAGCTCTCTCAGCAGAATAGTTTCAAGCCCGGCGATAGCGACCATGGCCGCATCGACTTCATCGCCAGGCAGCGCCACCTGGGCAAACGCTTCGCGAGGGATCGCATTGCGCAAAGTGCCACCGTGATAGCTTATCAGGCGTGCATCAAACGACTCTAGAGAGCGCAATACTCTGATTAATAGACGGTTAGCGTTGCCCAGCGGTTTATGGATATCAATGCCGGAATGGCCACCTTTTAAACCGGTCAGCGCAATGCTAATCACTTGCTCATGATCATTCACGGCAGCGCTGGGTAGCTGAGCATCCACTTCAACATCAGCCCCGCCAGCACAGCCAATATAGACCTGGCCGCGATCTTCGCTGTCCAGGTTGAGCAGTAGCGAACCCTCTAACCAATTCTCGGCTAGATTCAACGCCCCGCCCATGGAGGTTTCTTCTTCCAGGGTGAACAGGGCTTCCAGCGGCCCATGGCGTAAATCGGGATCTTCTAGCACGGCCAGAATCGCCGCTACGCCCATACCGTTATCAGCACCTAGGGTGGTGCCATCGGCGTGCAGCCAGCCATCGGCAACATAGGTGCTGATTGGGTCGCGAGTAAAGTCATGCGCATGGTCGCTATTCGCTTGCGCCACCATATCCAGGTGGCCCTGAAGCACTACGCCGGGCGCCTGTTCGCAGCCTGGGAAAGCGGCTTTACGTATGCGTAAATTACCAAAGGTGTCACGGTCATGAGCAAAGCCTTGCGCATCGGCCCAAGACTCAAGAATGGCTACAAGCGCCGCTTCATGCCCAGATGGGCGCGGCGTATTACAAAGCGTTCGAAAGTGGCGCCAAACGATAGTGGGCGCCAGTGCTTCAAGATGTGCGTTCATGGTGACTCTTCGTTAAGGCAACCGGCCTACTTTACCGGTTCAATGAGTATATGCACAGCGATGCGTAAGGCTTGAACTGCCTCGCCATGAGCCTTCGCCAGCGGTCGGTTTTGAAATGCCCATGCGGCCAATTGGTAGTGCGCGAGCTGTTGCGACTCCGTTAAAACGCAGCGACTGGCTTCGCGCGCCAGAGCCTGTAGCGCCGGTCGTGCAAGCACAGGATCGCGATGCGCCAAGGCCACATCGTCAATATCTTGCCAATCACGCGCACTCAGCGCCGCGCCAGGCAATGCAGCGAGCAGCAGCGCAACCATTGATGCGGGCAGCGTGTTAAGTTCAAACGCCAATAGGCCTAAAAGCGCTGCCTGGAAGCGCGCGCTAAGATCAACCAACACATCCTCTCCCTGCTCATTCAACGCTTTTGCGACCATCACGGCAAACTCACCGGTCGAGGCCTCGCGGCTAATACCTAAGCGTACCGGGATGAAACCTTGCGCCAGCCAAAATTGCAGCAGCGATGCCTCAGCGCCAAAAGTGGCCCCATACAACGCCACGCCCTGCTGTCTCGCGGCGTTCATATCTGCCTGTAGGAGCGCTTGCCCCAGCCCTTGGCGACGCCGTTCGGGATGAGTGGCAATACGCACCACCCGGCGCCAGCGAGCGGTCAGCGCCGCGCGGCTACCCGTATGAGTGGCGAGCGACTGAGCTAGCAGGTGCCCCTGCGGACGACGCAGGCCGCGGGCGACCTGGTCAGCAAGGTCCGCCTCAAAACCGCCCTCCTCGCGAGTAACCAATACAGCCTGCGGCTCGCTAGCCTGTTCGATAGTGCGCAGCTCAACACCCGGGCCATCAAGCAATTGACGCAGGTCGTTAGGCGACGTGCGATAGTGCGACTGCACCAGCAGCCCAAACAGTTTTTCCAACCTGGCGTCTTGCTGAGCGAGCGCGGCGCGATCAACGACCGTGGTTATTTCAGCGCTTTGTTGCGCCTGTGCGATAGGCAGCGGTGCTTTTAACAGCAGCAGTCGATTGACCAAATCTTCCAGCGGGTCATTGATACGCCAGCGAATCGGAGCCTTAAGCGTGAGCGCTTTCCACTGTGGCGTCAGCCGGTCTAGCGTGGCCCGAAAGCGCAGCGCGAAGCCGCGCCCAGAACCCTCGTAGCCATGCACCGTGGTCGCAAACGCAATCCGTGGAAAAGCGCCAAGCCACTGGCCCAGTAAAGCAGCAGGAATGGCCGCCGCTTCATCTACTAGCAAGTAGCTGCCATCGCCGCCCTGCTGCTGCGCATTGATCTGCTCGGTTAATACATCCGGCGCTAGATAAAGCAGCTCGCTGCCCTGGGGTAGCACAAAGTGACCCGGGGCAACGCGGCTGCCGCTCGGACAAAGAGCCACCACACGTTCAAACACGCTCTCGACCGAGCTAAGGCGCGGCGCGGTGAGCACGACCGTACGGGGCTTATGAGCGAGCAGCCTAGCGCAGGCAATCCCCAGCGCCGCGCTTTTTCCACGCCCACGGTCAGCGGTCATTACCAGCGGTCGGCGGCGTTTCAGGCCGATTAACTCCCTGACAGCCTGCGCCTGATCGGCCGTCAAGCAGTCGCTATCGCCACTGAGGCAGCCATTATTAGCGTCATTGTGGCTATGCTCATTGCCATGAACGTTACGTGCAGATAAGTGTGGCAAATGCAGCTCGCCGCCCGCATCCCAGCGCACGATCTGATCAGAAGCCTGCAGCTGGCGTGCTAATCGCGCAAGATAATGACAGCTGAGACCGTCCCAGCGCAGCGGATGGTCCGTGAAGCGGGCGTAGTCTGGGTCGGGTGCCTGCCCCCATGGCTGTGGCGTGATCAGCATCAGCAAACCACCGGCGATGAGGGTTCCAGACAGCGCTCCCAGCGCCTCAGGATCAAAGCCGGTGTTATGAGTATCAAGCACGACTAACTGATGCTCAGCCCCCAGTCGCGTGCGTACTTTACGAGGTGAGAGTACCGGCGAAAAAGCAGACGACTCGCATTGGTTCGTCTCTTTGTCGCTACCTACCCACACCGGCGCCTGCCAAGGGTGGGCTTGCCACAGCGCCCGCGCGAGATGCCGACACTGCTGGGTATCGCCGTTTAACCAGACCAGTTGACGCCAATGCCTGTGGGCTAAACGCCGGGCGTGATAAGCCAACGTAGCCACTGTGCGAAGCTGCTGGCCATCTAACGCGCGACTCTCTATCTGTGTTTCTGCGCCCACCGTTATTCCCTTTTCTATTTGCCGCCACCGCTTCCCATAGCGTCACCCCATCAAACCTGTCGCCGAGCCTCTCATGGCGGGGCTCTGACTTACAACTTTGGTTGCATGATTAGGCTCATTTCAACGCTGACTCGCTACTCAGCCCTTGCCAGGGAAACTTAAAAACAAAGGTAATTCATTACTTAACAGATGATTAGCTATTTTCTTAGCACAAGAATCAACCGAAACCTCTTAATTAACTGATATTGCATTGCAGCGGGGTGAGTGTGCTAGTTTAGCGTTGCAGCACTAAAACCTCCTTGTTTACGTAAACGTAATCTTTGCTACGCTGCACTTTCCTGCATCCAGGTAACAAACACTAATAACGCCATACGCCAAACCAGGAAATACATCATGAAAAAAACCACAAAATTTGCCCTCAGCGGCCTTGCTGCTGGTATCGCTTTCGCTGTTTTCACCACCACCGCCCAAGCACAAGAAGAGTGGACGATGACCTCTACCTGGCCGGAAAACCTTGATTTGATCAAAATTGACCAGCACTGGGCCGAACTGGTCAATCAGCTGGCTGGTGACGAACTGCAAATCAACTTCCGCGCGGGCGGTACATTAATGCCCGGCACCGAAGTATTTGATGCCACTGAAACAGGCAGCATTGAAGCGGCGGGCGACTGGCCGGGCTACTGGGCAGGCTTAAACCCAGCTTTCTCGCCGCTGGCGACGACGACCAGTCTGTTTAATGGCGTTGATTACCTTAACTGGATTCAGCAGTGGGGCGGCCGTGCGTTATACGAAGAGATCTACGGCCAGTTCAATATGATCTATCTGCCCTACGGCATTACTAACAACGAATCCGGCTTTATGGGCCGCACGCCAATCGAAAGTATCGCTGATCTTGAAGGCAAACGCCTGCGCCTGTCGGGTCGCGATCAGGGCCGCGTATTAGAAGAGCTGGGCGGTTCACAAGTCACGCTTGCCGGTGGCGAAGTGTATCAAGCCATCGAGCGCGGCGTCATTGATGCTGGCGAGTTCTCGACCCCGGGCGTTGATTTCAAGGCTGGTTTCGCAGAAGTCGCTGACTATTGGGCAACGCCAGGCTGGCACCAGTCCGCTAGCGTGTTTGGCGTAATGATCAATAAAGATGCCTGGGATGCACTCTCAGAGGACACGCAAGAGAAACTGCGCATTGCTGCAGATGCCACCATGGCATGGTCACTTGCTTGGTCTGAGCGCCAGTCAACCGAAGCCACGCAGAAATTTATTGATGCGGGCGTGACGATTAACCAGTTCTCTGAAGAAGATTTGGCACGCATTCAAGAAATCACCAACGACGTTATTCTACGCGGCGCTTGTGAGAATGCTGACCATGCCAAAGTGTATCAATCAATGATTGCTTATCTTGAGCACTACGCCACTTGGCGCGACGTATCGGCGCCCTTCAACATGAGCCGAGTGATGGACAATCTCCCGTCATTGGAAGAAATCGAAGCTTGCCTATAAGGCGCTTATGCACCGCCTCGGTTTTGCTGAGGCGGTTTTTTTGTGCTGACTGCGGGGATCTTCCATGAATGCGATTGCCAAGGCGATCGATGCCATCAACGAGGCGTTTGGGCGCATCATCGCACCGCTGATTGCCATCATTACCCTCATCGTTCTTTACGATATTGCCTCACGCTTTTTGTTTGGCCGGCCCAGCGACTGGGCGTTTGACGTTACCAAGATGCTGTTTGGTGCCCACTTTATGCTGATGGCAGCCTATGGCTTACGCCACCATGCGCATGTTGAAGTCGACGTTTTAAAGCGTCTGCTGTCGCGTAAGAAGCAGGCGGCACTTGAAGTACTGGGCTATCTAATTTTCTTTGTGCCTTTTATCTGGATGCTGATCACGCTGGGCTGGAGATTCTTTGAACGCGCCTGGAGCCGCGGTGAAACCACGTATGGCATGATCTCAATTCCCGTCTATCCGATCAAAGGGGTGATTGTGGTGGCCGCCGTGCTCATCCTGCTGCAGGCGACTGCCATTGTGCTGCGTGCCATCATGCAGCTTCGCGAGGAGACATCAGCATGAATTTAAGCCCTGAACTACTCACGCTGGTGATGTTTGGCGGCCTGCTGGTCGGGCTATTTATGGGACATCCACTAGCGTTCGTGCTTGGTGGCGTGGCCGTTATTGGCGCTTTTTTGGGCCCGGGTGAGCGCATACTTGGCACTCTAATCAACAATATCTTCGGTAATGCCATGGACAACTATGTGCTGGTGGCAATACCGCTGTTTATTTTGATGGCGAGGTTTTTAAACGACTCGGGCGTCACCGAGAAAATGTTTGACGCCATGCGCCTGCTACTCGCAAACCTACGCGGCGGCTTGGCACTAACCGTGGTCATTGTGTCGGTTCTGCTCGCAGCGACCACCGGGATTGTTGGCGCCTCTATTGCAGTAATGGGCATGATCGCCTTGGTGCCCATGCTTAAGTATGGCTACAACAAAGAACTTAGCGCGGGCGTTATTATGGCCAGCGGCTGCTTGGGCATATTGATTCCGCCTAGCATCATGCTGATTTTAATGGCGAGCTACTCACCGGTCTCGGTGGGCGCACTGTTCGCGGGCGCGCTAATCCCTGGTTTATTACTGGGGGTGATGTATGCACTTTACGTGCTGATCATCTGCTATTTTAAGCCGCACTATGGCCCCAAAGTACCGGCAGAAGAGCGCGCAGCAGTCAGCACAAAACAGCTACTTATAATGTTGGCAAAGTACGTGGTACCACCGATGTCATTAATTCTTGGGGTGCTAGGCGCTCTCTTTACCGGCATTGCCACAGCCACCGAGGCGTCGGCAATCGGTGTATTTATCGCCTTCATTCTGTTTTTGATCTTCGGTGATCGCAAAATATCCACCTGCTTTTGGACCATGGTGGAAGCCGGCAAAACCACCACCATGGTGATGCTGGTGCTGGTGGGTGCCACCGCCTTTACGGGTGTGTTCTCCCGCGGTGGCGGCATGACAGTGATCAGCGATTTAGTCATGGCGATGCCTGGTGGCACCGTTGGCGCGCTCATTCTTATGCTGTTACTGGTATTTATTTTGGGCATGTTTTTGGACTGGACTGGAATTGTGCTGCTGAGCTTCCCGATCATGCTACCCATTGTCGATGCAATGGGCGTGGATATGCTGTGGTTTGTGGTCATGGTGGCAGTCATACTCCAGACCTCGTTCCTCACTCCGCCCTTTGGCTACGCGCTGTTCTATTTAAAAGGCGTCGCACCGCCCGGGGTAGAAATCGTCGATCTGTATAAAGCAGTTGTGCCCTTCGTCGCGCTGATTCTCCTGGCCTGTTTACTCATGTCATTCTTCCCTTGGCTGATTACCGGGCTGCCTAGCATGATGCTGAGCTACTAGCCTGCCCGTTAACAAACGTGCATTTAAGAGCCCGCTTCGGCGGGCTTTATTGCGTCAAGGGTAGTTGGGAACGCTGCAGCCGCTAACGGCTAGTGCTACTATTCCCAGCCGTCAGTGATTCGCATTAGGCGACTGCTGGACTAATACTGCTATTGCAAGGAGTGTGCGCTTGTTCAGATCCGGCTATCGCGGGCTATTCGCTTTTTCCTCTTCGCTTAGCCATCGCGCCACTCCTTGGTCGATAGCACTGATCGCCGTTGCCTTCGTCGTTGCGCTGCCGGTACTGGTAGTGTTTGCTCATATTGTGATGCCCACCGATGGCGTTTGGCAGCACTTAGCCAGCACCGTGCTAGGCCGCTATCTCAACAACACTTTTTGGCTGGTGGTAACGGTCGGTCTGGGCACGTTAATTATCGGCACAGGCACTGCATGGCTGGTGGTTATGTGCCGCTTCCCCGGCAAGCGCTGGTTTGAATGGGCGCTGCTGCTGCCTCTGGCCGTACCCACCTATGTCATTGCCTACGCCTACACCGATTTTTTGCAGTTTGCGGGCCCCTTGCAAAGCATGCTGCGCGACATGTTTGGCTGGGGATATGGCGACTACTACTTTCCCAACGTGCGCTCGCTAGGCGGTGCGGCGACGGTGATTACGCTGGTGCTTTACCCTTACGTCTACCTATTGGCGCGCGCCTCTTTCTTAGAGCAATCGGTATGCGTACTGGATGTAGGTCGTACACTAGGGCGCGGCCCGTGGAAGCTGTTTGCGACCGTCGCGGTTCCGTTAGCACGCCCGGCGCTAGTGGGCGGGGTATCACTGGTGCTAATGGAAACGCTGAATGAATTCGGGGCAGTCCAATTCTTTGGAGTCGATACCTTTACCACCGGTATTTACCGCACCTGGTTTGGCATGGGCGAGCAGGTTGCCGCGGCTCAATTAGCGGCCTGTTTACTGACGTTTGTGATTATCCTGGTACTGCTGGAGCGCTGGTCGCGGGGCAAGCGGCGCTATTTTCATACCACCAATCGCTATCAGCAACTGCCCGAATATGCGCTGCGCGGCTGGGGAGCCCTGGGAGCGACGCTGGCATGTCTGCTGCCCGTACTGGTTGGCTTTTTACTGCCCAGCGGTATTTTGCTGAATTTAGCGTTAAACGGGGGTGATTCTCAGTGGAGCACACGTTTTATCGGCTACGCCTGGAATAGCTTAGGCCTGGCGACAGTGGCCGCGCTTATCGCCGTGGGCTTAGCCGTTGTGTTGAGCTATGGCGTGCGCATGCACGACACGGCGTTTGCACGCGTGGCGTCCCGGGTGGCCTCGATGGGCTACGCGATTCCTGGCTCCGTCATTGCCGTGGGTATTTTGATTCCCTTTACCTGGCTAGATAACGCTCTTAATACGTGGCTTCACAGCCACTACGGCTACATCATAGGCTTAGTATTTAGCGGGTCGGCGTTTATCTTGCTTTACGCCTACGTGGTACGCTTTTTAGCCGTTTCCTTCAATGCGGTTGAAGCGAGCCTGGGCAAGGTCACGCCTAGCATGGATGCAGCCTCACGCACCCTTGGCCAAACGGCTGGCGGCACGCTGCGGCATATCCATACACCAATGATGCGCAGCAGCCTGCTGGCGGCAGGTATTTTAGTCTTCGTGGATGTAATGAAGGAGCTGCCCGCGACGATTATTCTGCGCCCCTTCAACTTTGATACGCTGGCAGTCAGGGCACATAATCTAGCATCCGACGAGCGACTTGCCGAAGCATCGACGTCGTCGTTGGCGATTGTGGTGGTGGGTATCCTGCCGGTTATCCTGCTCAGCATGGCTATGCGCCGCTCACGCCCTGGCGCTAAGCACTGATTGCGATGCTTTAAGCCTTGAGCGGGAAAACAAATACTTGAGAAAGATCGAGGTGAATGTCCACCGGCTGCCCCTCCGCGGGTAGAAAAACCCCAGGTACTCTGGCGTGAAGGTGCGCCTCAAGGCCGCTGTCATCATGCGCGCACAAGTGCAAGAGACTCGTTCGCCCCAGCAGTTTCGACATCACCACATGGCTATGGCGATGTGCTTCAACGGGCAGATTTCGCTCAACAATGTGCAGCGCCTCGGGGCGTATCATGATCTGCACATCGCTGCCTTCAGTTAACCCATTGGCAGGCACCCGACCTACCGGAGTGCTCACGAAGCTATTGTGCACTCTGCCCTGCAGCTCATTCACATCACCAAAAAAGGTCACCACAAACGGATCTTGAGGCGTGCAATAAAGCGCTTGCGGTGTCCCCGTCTGCACAATCTGACCTTCGCGCATCAAGGCGATACGGTCTGCCATAAACATGGCCTCTTCGGGGTCATGGGTCACCAGCAACGTGGCCGCGCCCACTTTTTTCAACACATGCAGCGTATCGTCGCGAATACGGTCTCTTAGCCGCGCATCTAAACTTGAAAATGGCTCATCCAAGAGCATTAGGCGAGGCGATGGTGCCAGCGCCCTTGCCAGCGCTACCCGCTGCTGCTGCCCGCCGGAAAGCATGTGCGGATAGACATCAACATACTTCGCCATACCCAGCTGTTCGAGTAGCTGCGTGGCACGCTCACGGCGCTGTCGAGACGCCAAATGTTTCAGCCCAAAGGTCACGTTCTCCAGCACGCTGAGGTGTGGAAACAGCGCCGAGTCCTGAAACGCCAAGCCTACATTGCGCTTTTCCGGCGGCAAATGACGCTGGCCCGGCATAGCAATATAGGTATCGTCTAAAGTGACGCTGCCCTCTTGCAGTACTTCAAGCCCCGCAGCAATACGTAGCAACGTGGTTTTCCCGCACCCAGAAGGACCTAAAAGGCATACCACTTCACCCGGCGCGACGCTCAGGTCAACGCCTTTCACAACCGTATGGCCATCGTAAGCATGGCGCACATTGTGAAGGGTTAACGCTGTTGCGTTAGACGCGGGCTGGGTTACCTTCAGAGTTGCGGTCATAAATCATCGCTTTACAGGTGAGCACGTCGCGCCGATAAATGCCTAAACGCGGATTCAATACATTTGAAAGTTATTTGCATTCTATTTTTAATCACAACCAGATGCACGCTTCCGCTTTAATCAAGGCGTGACTGGCATTTCTCTTGACGGCGTTAGCTAGAAGCGCTTCAATGCAGCTCGACGCTAATGAAACTTATTATCATAAACATTTGGGATTCTTGGTGATGAAAAAAGTACGCCTAACGGCTTCCGTAGCCGCCATCATGGCTGGCTCTGCCTTTGCGAGTAGCGCTCTTGCTGACGCGGTCAACATTTACTCCGCTCGTCATTACGATTCTGATGAAATTCTTTATAAGGCGTTCACTGATGAGACCGGCATTGACGTAAACGTGCTGGAAGGTGACTCCGATCAGTTGATGGAGCGCATGCAGCGCGAAGGCATTGCCAGCCCTGCTGACGTAATGCTGACGGTTGATGCCGGCCGCCTATGGCGCGCCGAGGAAGATGGACTTTTCCAAAGCGTTGATTCTGACGTGCTCAATGAGCGTATCCCAGCGTCAATGCGTGATCCTGAAGGCTTATGGTTTGGTTTTAGCCAGCGTGCACGGGTGATTTTATACAACCGTGAAAACTTCGACCCCAGCCAGCTGGAAAGCTACGAAGACCTTGCTGACCCACAGTTTGCAGGCCAAGTGTGCATCCGCTCTTCAAACAATATTTACAACCAATCTCTGCTTGCCTCAATGATTGAGCACCACGGCGAAGAAGGTGCGCAAGAGTGGGCGCAGGGCGTTGTGAATAATATGGCGCGTACGCCCGAAGGCGGCGATACCGATCAGATTCTAGGCGTGGCCAGCGGCGAATGTACCCTAGCCGTGGCTAACCACTATTACTATGTGCGCCTGCTTCACTCCGATGACGAGGCAGAGCGCGATGCAGCCCGTAAAGTAGGGGTTATATTCCCTAATCAAAACGATCGCGGAACGCACATTAACGTGGGTGGTGCGGGCCTAGTGGCCAATGCCCAGAATCCTGAAAATGGCATTCGATTCTTAGAATTCCTCGCCTCTGATACTGCCCAGGAAGTACTTGCCGAGCGGAATTATGAGTTCCCGGTAGTGGCCGGCGTTAAAAAAGATCCGGTGCTCGAATCATGGGGCGACTTCAAAAAAGATGACCTGAACATGAGCGTGCTGGGTGAAAACAACCCAGAAGCCATCCGTATTTTTGATCGCGTCGGCTGGCGTTAAACGCTAAGCATAACGTTTATGCCCCCCCCGCAGCCTAGGCTGCGGGGGGGTTACGTTTAACGTCACATACGCATCACCTTAGTGTGCCTCATCCCAGTTAGCACCGCTTGCGGCTTCCACAATCAGCGCCACTTTTAGCTTGGCAGCACCCTGCATACGTGCTTGAACCTGCTCGATAAACGTATCGACATGCTGCTCAGCCACCTCAAACACCAGCTCATCGTGCACCTGCATCACCATCAGCGCATCAAACTCGCCTTCCGCTAACCACGCATCCACATCAATCATGGCCTGCTTGATAATATCGGCGGCTGTGCCCTGCATCGGCGCATTAATCGCGGTGCGCTCAGCGCCTTGGCGGCGATTACGGTTCTGTGAATGAATTTCCGGTAGATACAGCCGCCGACCCAGTACGGTTTCAACAAAGCCATCTTCAGCCGCCTGGGCGCGAATGCGCTCCATGTAACGCGCCACGCCAGGATAACGGTCGAAGTAGCGATCAATGTAGGTTTGGGCCTGATTGCGATCAATGTGCAGCTGGCGCGAAAGCCCCCAGGCACTCATCCCATAGATCAGCCCGAAGTTGATCGCCTTGGCGCTGCGTCGCTGGTCACCGGACACTTTCTCAAGCGAGGTACCGAAAACTTCCGCCGCCGTGGCGGTGTGGATATCGCGCCCTTCAGCAAATGCTTCCAGCAACCCTTTATCTTCTGAAAGGTGCGCCATAATGCGCAGCTCAATTTGCGAGTAGTCGGCGGCCACAATGCGATAGCCGGGCCGGGCAATGAACGCCTGGCGGATTTTGCGACCTTCTTCGGTACGAATGGGGATATTTTGTAAATTGGGGTCTGACGATGATAACCGCCCTGTCGCGGTAACCGCCTGATGATAGCTAGTATGTACTCGCCCGGTGGCTTTATTGAGCAGGCGAGGCAGCTTATCCGTGTAGGTGGATTTAAGCTTCGCCAAGCCTCGGTGTTGCATGATGACCTTGGGTAGCGGGTAATCCAGCGCCAGCTCCTCCAACACACCTTCAGCAGTCGAAGGTGCCCCTTTGGGTGTTTTCTTAAGCACCGGAATTTTCTGCTCTTCAAACAGAATCTGCCCCAGCTGCTTGGGGGAGCCCAGGTTAAATTCACGCCCGGCGAGCGCAAATGCTTCGCGCTCTAACTCGCCAATACGCTTTTCTAGCTGCTGGCTCTGTTTGTGCAGTAGCTCAGCATCCACGGCAACGCCATTACGCTCGATGCGAGAGAGTACTTTGATCAACGGCAGCTCAATATGATCTAGCACCGCTGCCAGGCGCCCTTCGTTTTCGACCTGAGGGCGTAGTGCCCCCTGAAGCCTTAACGTGATATCGACATCTTCGCAGGCGTAAGGCGCGGCCTGCTCCAAGGCAATTTGGTTAAAGGTCAGCTGTTTAGCGCCTTTACCGGCAATCTCTTCAAACGAGATGGTCTTTTCACCTAAATACTTCAGCGCCAGCGAATCCATATCATGGCGCGTGGCGGTGGAGTTGAGCACATAGGAAGCCAGCATGGTATCGGAAAAAGGGCCTGCCACAGAGATGGCGTAGTTGGCCAATACCGAAATATCGTACTTGAGGTTTTGGCCAATTTTGGTCTTTTCCGGGTCTTCCAGCAGCGGTTTTAGCGCCGCCAATACCGCTTTTCGATCAAGCTGTTGGGGGGCATCCAGATAGTCATGGGCAAGGGGGATATAGGCTGCCTCACCCGCTGCCAGTGCCAGCCCAACGCCAACAATTTCCGCATCCATATAGTTGAGGCTGGTGGTTTCCAGATCAAAACAGAAGCACTCTGCATTTTGCAGCCGCTCAAGCCAGCGCTCGAAGTCTGCCTGCTCCAGAATGATGTGATCTTCACGCACAGATGCTTGTACAGACGCGCGTGACACCTCGGACTCGCTATCCACTTCCCCCGCACTAGCGGACACAGGTTCGCCACCTTTAACGTCATCCACACCCTCGTCTTTTCCGTCCAGCAGTTCACCTAGCCATTGGCGGAACTCCATCTCTTTATATAGCGCAACCAGCGCTTCGCGGTCAGGATGGGCAATATCCAGATCATCCAAGCCCACCGGCAAATCGCAGTCGATTTTAATGGTGGCCAACTGATAGGAGAGAAACGCTTGATCGCGATGCTCTTCAAGCTTCTTGGGCAGGGTTTTCGCGCCCCGGAAGGTAAGCGTTTTGACGCGTTCCAAATCACCATAGATAGTCTCAAGCCCGCCCCCCATACCTTGCAGTAGCCCAATCGCTGTCTTTTCGCCCACACCGGGTACGCCGGGGATGTTATCGACCTTGTCACCCATCAGGGCGAGAAAATCGATAATCAGCGCAGGGGGCAAACCGAACTTCTCTTCTACCCCTGACTCGTCCAGGGTTTCATCCTTCATGGTATTCACCAGCGTGATATGGGCATTCACTAACTGCGCCATGTCCTTATCGCCCGTGGAGATCACCGCATCGCGCCCGGCCTGAGTGGCATAGTGAGCTAAGGTACCAATCACATCGTCTGCTTCCACGCCTTCAATGCACAGCAGCGTCAAGCCCAACGCCTTCACACAGGCGTGCAACGGGGCAATTTGACTGCGCAGGTCATCAGGCATTGGTGGCCGATGAGCCTTATAGTCGCTGTACATATCATCGCGGAAGGTTTTACCCGGGGCATCAAACACCACTGCCATGGGGCTTTGCGGATAATCTTTGATCAGCCGCTTGAGCATGTTCAACACACCTTTCACCGCCCCGGTAGGCTGACCACTAGAGGTCGTTAGCGGCGGCAGCGCATGAAATGCACGGTAAAGATACGAGGAGCCATCTACAAGGACGATCGGAGCGCGAGCCATAACCAAGTTCCATTATTGAAAAAAGTGCTAAAAAAATGCGTTAAAAAGAATTGCTAAAAGAATTCCCCCCATAATACGCGTTGCACAGACTACCTGCAGAGCCAATCCACCTCATCTCTATTTATAACGGTTACAACAACGCTGCCAACTGAGCTTTCAAGCCGCTACAATAGTGGGCTTAGCAACCTGGGCGAGACTCTCATGGCTGTATTTACCCCGCTTAGCGACGCACAGGTCGCCGCGTTTTTAGAAAAATTTGATGTTGGTAGTTTCGTTTCCTTACAGGGCGTGGCAGGCGGCACTGAAAACTCGACGTTTTTTGTGACCACCGAGCGCCGCGAACTGGTGCTCACTCTGTTCGAACAGGGTGAGCATGAAGAGCTGCCATTTTTTGTCGAACTGTTGGATTATTTAGACGAACACCGTTTACCGGTGCCTGGTACGATTCATGATCGTGAAGGCATTGCCCTTCATTGCCTTGAAGGCAAACCGGCCCTGTTATTTCCGCGCCTGCCTGGCCGCCATCCAGAAGCGCCTAATCTAGCCCAATGCCAAGCCTTGGGCGATACATTGGGTCGCCTGCACGTGGTGTCAAAGCACTTTCACGGTCACCGCCCGAACCCGCGCGACCTGACTTGGCTACAGGTGATGCACCACAAGGTGCTGAGCTATTTAAGCCCTGCGGATCAAACGTTGATGAAAAATGAAGTCGACGATTTTGAGAGCGCCTTTATTCAGCACGATGAGCTGCCTCAAGGCGCCCTGCATGGTGATCTATTTCGCGACAATACGCTCTTTGAGGGTGACCAGCTTGGCGGTATCATTGATTTTTACAACGGTTGTACCGGTGACTTGCTGTTTGACCTTGCGATAGTGATCAATGACTGGGCCTCTAACGAGGATGGTACGCTCAACGCAGAGCGCTACAATGCCTTATTGAACGCCTATCAAGCGCGCCGCCCGTTAACCACAGCGGAGCGAGAACTATGGCCTACCATGCTACGTATGACAGCGCTGCGCTATTGGCTGTCGCGTTTACTGGTGGTCTACGTTGACCCACCAGCCCACGATTTGACGCCTCATGATCCCGAGCGTTTTCGTACTATTTTACATGCGCGCATTGCCCATGGCGCACTGCCGCTGCCTGAGGTTTCTGGATGAGTGTGATGGCCACTACTAGCCCCGCGCTGCGCGCTCGGCGCACCTGGAATATCGATCAATGGGGCAGCGGCTATTTTGATGTCGACGACGCTGGCCAAGCCCTCGTACGCCCGCTGGGTAGCGATGCAGAAGGCCCCGCCCTGCCATTGAGCGGACTGGTTCGCCAACTGCAAAGTGCCGGGCTGCGCCTGCCGGTACTGGTGCGCTTTAGCGATATTCTTCACGATCGCGTTGAGCAGCTTTGCGGCGCGTTTGATTCTGCGATGAGCGATTGCGAGTACCAGGGCGGCTATACCGCGGTTTACCCTATTAAAGTGAACCAACAGCGTCGTGTGGTCGAAGAAATTTTAGCCACCGCCGAGCGCGGTAACGGCCGCGTGGGGCTGGAGGCAGGCAGCAAACCAGAGCTTCTAGCCGTACTGGCGCTTTCCGACGGTGGCTCCTCGCTGATTGTCTGCAACGGCTACAAAGATCGCGAATATGTACGTTTAGCGCTGCTGGGTGAAAAGCTTGGCCATAAGGTATATCTCGTGGTCGAAAAGCTTTCTGAGCTGCAGCTGATTTTAGAAGAGGCGCGTGAGCTGGAGGTGACGCCCCGTATCGGGCTGCGCGCACGCCTAGCCTCCGTTGGCAAAGGCAAATGGCAGAACACTGGCGGTGAAAAGTCAAAATTTGGACTGACCGCCAGCCAGATTCTTGACGTCGTAGACACCTTACGCCATCAGGATGCGCTGGAAAGCCTGCAGCTAGTGCACTTTCATCTGGGCTCTCAGATCGCCAATATTCGTGATATTCAACGCGGATTGCGCGAGTGCGCGCGCTTCTACCAAAACCTGATGGAACTAGGTGCGCCCATCGACACCGTGGACGTCGGCGGCGGCTTAGGCATCGACTACGAAGGCACGCGCTCGCGCAGCTTCTGCTCGGCCAACTACTCGATGCGCGAATACGCGCGTAACGTGGTGAGTGCTTTTGCTCAGCTCTGCCAAGAGTCGGGGCTGCCACAGCCTCATCTGATCAGTGAATCCGGCCGTGCGCTAACCGCCCACCACGCGGTGCTTATCACCAATGTCATTGGTGAAGAGCGTATAGACGACACGCTACCGGAGCGTCATGCCTCAGAGGAAAGCCAAGAAGATCCTCAAGTAGAGCTACTGTGGCGAGTGTTCGAGCAGTTAGCGACCACTCAAGAGCCGCGCATGCTGGTCGAAGCATGGCATGACCTGCTGCAAGCCGTGAGTGAACTGCAGGATCGCTTTGTGATGGGGCTAAGCAATATCACCGCTCGCGCTGAAGGCGAACGCGTTTACATGGCGGCCTGCGCGCGGCTGCGTACCCAGCTTGATACCCGCAATCGCGCCCATCGCGAAATCATGGATGAGCTGGCGGAAAAGCTCGCCGACAAGCTGTTTGTTAACTTCTCGCTTTTCCAGTCGGTACCTGATGTTTGGGGCATTGAGCAGATTTTCCCGGTGCTCCCCCTCAGCGGGCTGGACCAAGCGCCCACTCGCCGAGCCGTCATTCAAGATATCACCTGCGATTCCGACGGCCGAATCGACAGCTACGTTGACGGCCAGGGGGTAGAAAGCACGCTGCCACTGCCAGAGTGGACGTCGGATGACGAGCGCTGGCTTGGTTTCTTCTTGGTGGGTGCCTACCAGGAAATTCTCGGCGACCTGCATAACCTGTTTGGCGACACCGACTCTGTCGATGCCGCGCTCAATGCAGACGGCGAATGGATGCTTTCGAACCCGCAGGCAGGTGACTCGGTCGCAGACGTGCTGGCGTACGTAAACTTCAATGCCAATGTGCTCAAGCAAAAGCTAACCGACCAGCTCGCAGCTAGCGGCTTTTCTGCCGATGAGCAGGCGCACTTTGCGGCGAGCTTAAGCGAAGGCCTTGAGGGATACACCTATCTTGAATAGATCGCTGTAAATAAGCGGTTTACAACGTTCCAAACGAGCAACGCCACCCTAATCCAGGGTGGCGTTGCTATTGGGCTTAGCTGTAGCGTTTATTCAATCACTGATTACTCAACAACGCTGGTTTCGATTTCCAAACCACCGGTCAACGTAAAGCGCAACGATGAGCCACGCACCAACTCACCGACGCCTGACGGCGTGCCGGTCAAAATGACATCGCCTGGCTCTAGGGTAAAGTGACGGCTCATTTCTGCAACCAGCGTGGGAACGGCGAAAATCATATCGGCGCCTTCACCGTGCTGGCGTTCTTCCCCGTCAATTTCAAGCGTAAATCGCAGCGCGTTCCAGTTGGGAACGCGGCTTAGCGGCAAAAAAGGCGACAGCGGGCAAGCGCCATCGAAGGCCTTGGCAATTTCCCAAGGATGCCCCTTCTCTTTAAGCTTTGCCTGAACATCACGCAGCGTCAGGTCCATCGCCAAACCAATCCCCACGATGGCGCGCTCGGCTTCATCTTGAGTAGCATGGGTTAACGTTTCGCCTACCAGCAGCGCAAGCTCTGCTTCATAATGGACGTCGCCACGTGAAAAAGGCGGATCTAGCGGCTTGGTTAAATCCACCACGCTGGTCGACGGCTTAATAAACAGCAGAGGCTCAGTGGGAATAGGATTATCTAATTCTTTCGCGTGTGCGGCATAATTACGGCCGATGCAGATGACTTTGCCCAGCGCGTGGGGAAATTCCTGACCATCTGTAAACTGTAGAACAAAACTCATGGCGGGTATTCTCCTTCTCATTATGCGTGTCGCTTTCGTAACGACAGGCGCAACAGTTTACCCCACCTATACTAAGGTTCCACACCCTTCAGCCATGAATTTATCCTCCCTACGACTATTATCGATGTTGCTGCGCCTGCTTACTCGGGTTGTGGGCCAGAAAATCCGGGCGCTGCTTAGCCGCCGCATAAGGTTCACCACAGCAATTATCGGAACGATTAAACACAAAGAACACGTTGCTACGCGGGTCTGGCGACAGATTAGCATTCGAGGCATGCAGAGTAATAAGCCACCGGCTTTACCCTTGGGTGCTTCAATACCGTGTTCAGCCACTCACTCAGTGAAAGCGCTTCAGGGCTCGCCCCCCCCCACTTCCTGGGCTTTCAGTGAGCTTTTATGGTTATCTTCCGGCGTCTCCCCCTGGCATGGCAAAAACTTATTGAGTGAGCCAGGGATCAGCATTAATGGGCCGTTGAACTCATGGTTGTTGGTCAGAATCAGCGATGCACTAACCACATGCATCGCGGGCATGCCATCTTCAGAGTGCCACGTCTCGAAATCGGAGTGCCAGTTAAAGCCTTTACCGGCAAACCCCGGTTTATAATTGATTCGAGACTGATGCACATAAGGGTCGTCGCCAATAATTTGGCGCACTGCGCCCGCGACCCGCTCATCGCTCGCCAGCTTACCTAAGCGCTCAGACAGGAAATGTACCGCAAACAGTGAACAAATTTCCTGGCTCGCTGGCTCAGTAATGAAGTCCTCATTACGATAGTCATCGTTACTCATTAGCACCTGCATTTTCCGGCGCAGTTCATCAAGCTCAGTACCTTCAATGAGATTAGGGATGAATAAAAAACCTTTACGCTCGAACTCATCGAGCTGTGCCTGACTTAAGGGGCCAGGCAACTGGTGCCCCTTAACGACCGCATCTTGGCGCGGCTGCAGCGCTTCTCGGGCATATAAGCCAAGCGCGACGGGTAAGGATCTTGTGCCTGTGTGCGTTCAGCCTGTTTGCCGTGAACATTAGGTGTATCGGCCATTTCGCTATAGAGCTTATGGGCGGTTACAGAATTTAGCGGTGTGCTTTTGACTGTCATCTAATCCACTCCTTGTATGATTAGGTTACAGATCGAACTCTTTACATATTTATAAATGCACAATTAAGATACTCTACAGAGGGCAGCCTAGTTGACTAAAGTTTCCTCGCAAGGAGCGGTTACCGGTTTGATAATGTAGGTTACATGAAAAAAACTGAAGGATGCTTTTTTAAGCAACATCCAGACTATTAAGCGCTACTGAAGTAATTTTATTTAACGAAAATGGTAATAACCTTTGTAAATAATTGAACAAGGAATAACACATTGAAACACCCATTAGCGCGTTACTGGTTGACCGGCACGCTACTAATAACGGCAGGCTGCACAGCTGCGATGAATACTCAGCCACCTGCCACAATGCCTAATGAATCGTTGATCAATACGTATTGGAAGCTTGCCACGTTAGGCGACCAGTCTGTCGTGACGCGAGAGAATGTCCGTGAAGCCCACCTGGTTCTTCACCAAGATGCTTCGCGTCTGGCGGGTGCTACCGGCTGCAATACGCTGATGGGCAGTTACCATCTTGAGAATAAGCACATCACATTCAGCCAAATCGCCACCACCATGATGGCCTGCCCCGCACAGCAAATGGAAACCGAGCACGCTTTATTGGTCGCTCTCAGGCAGGTTGTGGAGTGGGAGGTGAATGGAAATAAGTTGATACTATTCGGAGATAGTGACGAACAGCTTGCCAGCTTTGAAGCAGTGCATCTTTTTTAACAACAACTTCATTACATTAGGGACAATATAATTATATTAAAAACAAGCCTATTAACATGATGGACATGGATAAAAGAGGTGCCTTATAGAAGTCTTAAATACAAAAAAGCCATTTTTTTTCAGATAGCACTTTTGAACTCTCTAATGCTTTTCTTTTATCCATTTTAAGTGTTGGACACTAGGAACCGAACCCAGGAGCTATTGATTACGAATAAAGATATTTATCAAATTAATCAAGTAGCTATAGAGATTACATCAAAGCGGTGAACCCCGTTTTTTGAAGCATGGCTTTCCTGGCGATTCATTCGCACCGACATATGGACGACAGCTTCCCCACTGACGCTATTCTCATTTGGCTTAAATGTTGCGACAAATCAACCACCATCATTAATAATCGCCAACACGACAATTGCTTGTAGCTACTTTTCCTTATTTATTGATGTATTCGAGATAAACAGCCAAATTTTTGGCATAAGAAGAAGATAGGATCCACAAACCCGAGAGACCGCTACCTGCAGGCGCCATTACACTAAAACAGGGGAAAAACGCGCCGTTATCATCTCTGCGCCTTTCATCGCTTATGCCTTTCTACTCAATGTAGAGCGATGGGCACTGCTATGATTTGGCCTCGCTTGGCTCTATAGCTATACTGGCTGTCGTAGACATTGGTGACTCAAGTGTTTATTGGTCAGTATTGGCATACAAACCCAGCTTCCAGCCGCCATCATCGCAGGCGTACCTCTGCTAGATATTGGAGTGTGGCTACTTAACATATTTATAATGATGACATTGCTCTTCGGGATTCAGGATTTCCGCGATGTTGAAGGGGACAGAAGAGTTGGCAGGGTAACGCTACCCATTCGGATCGGTGCCCGCAGACCACGCCTAAGCATTGCTCAGGTCTGTCTTGTCTATCTTCTTATAGCCCACGTCGCGATATTTAATCGTCCACCTGGCGCTCCACTCCCACTCGCGAGTCTTGGTTTCGAGCTGACTAGCGCTGCCCTCCTTTTGTGAATCGTTGTCCGTATGTTCAGAAGAAACCCATCGCGCGATCACGATCACCTGTCGTTCCGGCTAGTGGAATACTGGTACACCGTTATTTGTGCATCCTTCATAACCTACTCATTCTAAGGAAACTCCATGGAACAAGTTGTGCTGTTGAATGAAAGCCTTGCCCCCTGTGGCGTAATGCCTAAAAGCAAAGTACATACCACGAATACACCCTTACACTTGGCGTTTTCCTGCTACCTGCTGAATGACAAGAACGAGCTACTGATGACCCGTAGATCACTAAACAAGAAAGCATGGCCGGGGGTGTGGAGTAACTCATTTTGTGGCCACCCATTGCCAGATGAATCGCTATCTTCAGCGGTGCATCGGCGTGGCCAATGGGAACTAGGCATAGACGCTCAAGATATTCAGCTTATCGACAACTCTTTCAGATATGAAGCGACAGATACAAACGGCATAAAAGAGAATGAGTATTGCCCTGTTTTTATTGCAAAAACCAGTACAACACCCGTACTCAATCCTGATGAAGCAATGGACTACCAGTGGGTTCATTACAGGCTGGTACTGGAACTCGTAGCGCATGCGCCAAGACTAATCAGCCCATGGATGTCCATGCAGTTAAAGAACAGTCATTTACAGTTATACATACGTTAGATGCACAATGAGTCGGCGCGTGGATTATGCAGGCGTTTCATCCTCGGCAATCCTCCCGCCCAGTCGCGGCGCGGCTGTGTCGGACGCAATGGTGAATCGCCCCGAGTATTCTAGACACCCTTAGCGTGAGGCTTCGACGTGTCCGGAAATCTGGGGCACTCCAAATCTTAAATTACTGCCCGGGACTAGTTGACCACTACAGTCTATCAGTGACTTACTGATCGTCTTTTCCGTTTCCTGAAGGAAATCCTTGTGACACTCCTGGGTCAAGTCCGGGGTTATGCTCGCCGGCTGATCTCGCTAAAAAAGTAGCAAATCCAAAATAAACTTAACTATAAATCATCCTAATTAGATAAAATATCCTTATGACACAACGCCTTATCAAGTCACATTTTTCATCTTCCCTTCACCCTAGCTTCTGCACTCCCTTAGCTAATTTCTGGCCTTGGCCGATGCATTGGCGTGATGTTCACCTTGTCGCATACCGCTTTGCCCCCCAGGATTTCAGTGTGCAAGACCCGGAAGCGTGCAACATAACAATGCCACCGACGTTGCAGTCGGCTGCCCGAAAGCGTCAAGCCGAATTCCTCGCTGGAAGGCTCTGTGCTCGCGGGGCGCTGCATAAATTCGACCCATCGCTTGCCGCACCTGGTATCGATATTGATGGTGCCCCATTCTGGCCGGACAGCTACGTAGGCTCCATTAGTCACAGCAATGGGTACGCGGCGGCGATAGCCGCCCCGCGGCAACGTTATATGGGGATAGGAATCGATATAGAGAGGAAACTGACCCTATTGGAAGCTTCAGAAATCAGTTATGAAATTTTAACCACCAGCGAACGACGACACCTGGGGAAGAGCAAAACAGATAGCTCAGAAGCTTTTATTGCATCAGCATTTTCTCTCAAAGAAAGTCTTTTCAAGGCGCTCTATCCATCAATAAAACAGCGGCTTGACTTCAAGGAGATGGAAATCACACACTGGGACCGAAGCGGTCAGGCCAGCTTACGCGTCAACCCCGGCCAGGGGCTTCAGTGGCTGTCCCCTTATCGATTTGATGCCTATTTTAATTGGGTCAATGACCTGATTTTTAGCGTCGTTGCCATTGAAAAAATTCCGAGTGCGCCATCCTGAATATCTCAGATTTTTGAGGGCATATTGCAACGAAATATCTCACTCGACAAGGAAGGTTCTTGCGAGCTTTCTTGCAGTGCTCGGTAACATACCGAACTGTCGTACAAAAGCCGCGCTGAAGTGGCTTAGATTATGATATCCCACTGACGCCCCGATTTCCGTGATACTCATCTCTCCTTCATGCACCCGTTCCCAGGCTATTCGCATACGCTCTTTTTGATAAAACGTGTGGATAGGAAAACCGTACAAAACCTTGAAGCCGCGTTTCAGTTTTAGTGTATTGATTCCGCTGGCACGTGCGAGTTCGGCAGTCGTAGGGGGGCTGGCAATATCGCTCAACAATAATTCCCTTGCGTGCCGTAGGCGCTCTTTATCCGCCTTACTGATAGCAGCACAGGATTGCTGTCGCAATAGGAAACAACCCAACAACTCCAAGCTCTTGGCTTCACATAATAACTTGGCCGGACTTGTTGAGAGAAGCAGTTGGTCCAATTCGTGCGCCGTTCGCAGGGTCTGTGAGTCACAAGGGGCAATATGCAATCCGGCATGTCGGTGCAGCCTCTCGAAGAACCTTTCACCATCATCACCTGCAAGCGTACGCAAGGTATCGGGGCTGAACATCAAGCCAACATGATGTGCCTTACCCTGGACGCGAGTTTCTATTGGAATGCCGGGCAGATACCCGGCAACTGAATCTAATCCATTGATAGTTCTTGCCACCCCGCCGGCGCGGATTTCCACGCCATCACACAGCCACACGCTGAGATGAATGCGAGGATCCGAATCGCACACGGTGATATCAACCGGGCCAATATAGTCACGGCGGCTCGCAAAGCTCTGCAGTCCCGAATCGCTCATATAGGCCCCCATTTTTTGAGGTGTGCCCGGCCATATCCGTTTTTTCCCCAAGAAGTCCACCGGCGACAAACCCGTAAGGTCGACAACTCTCAATTCAGACATCAAGGAAATCCTGGTGAGTAAAATACCGATGAGGGCATTTAAGTGGCTGCTTGGAGTAGAACTATAAATGAGAATCAATATTATGCAAGGTATTGTTGGCCTTTACCCTCCAGGATCCCACCATGCGCCGTACCCCACTCTCCAGAGCCCTGCTGATCGTTGCCCACTGTATCCCCAGTCTTGCCCTAGCCCAGAACGTGAATGATTCTGCAGAGCGAGACGCCCCCGCGGTATTGCCGGTACTGAACGTGACGGCATCCAAGCAGGGGACTACCAGATTCGACACACCTAACGGTGTTAGCATTATCGACAGCGGCCCGCTCGAAACCTATCGCTACGAGAATATGGGCGATATTGCCGTACGTACGCCGAATACTTATCTCACTGCGTATGCGCCAAGCACACCCCAATTGACTATTCGCGGCCTGGGGTTTTCAGACGACGAATCCGATAGCACCAGCACCAGCACTTTCATTGACGGCATTCCCGTCACAGGGATGGCGCTCGGCCAGCCTTTCGATCTGGAGCAAGTTGAAATTCTGCGCGGTCCACAGAGCACTTTGTATGGGCAAGGCAGCATGGGGGGGGTCGTCGCACTACGCAGCCGGGATCCAGGATTCGAGGCGGGAGGGCATCTCCAACTGGACTATGGAAGCTATCAGCGCCAACGTGTCGAAGTCGCCGGCGACCTCCCTCTCAGTGATCGCACCACCGTGCGCGTGGTCGCCGGTGGAGAGGAGTCCGACGGCTACACCGAAAATGCGCGACTGAATAACGAGGGCGCCGATTGGCGCAGTGGCTTTGGACGAATCAAGCTGCTACACATCGATGACAATGATGGTGAATGGCGTTTGGGGCTGCATCATTTTCAGAGTCGCGGCGGCAATGACTACTTTACTGCTCAATCATTGGCAAGCCATCATCAGTCGGATAACACCACACCGGGTCGTAATGATATCGAGTACACGCTAGTGTCGGGAGAATATCGCCGAAAGCTCGATAATGATCGCAATCTTGTGGTGCTATTAGGTGGAAGTCAGAGCAACTGGAATTACTGGATGCCGGACTCAGCCTTGGGCGCCAAAAACGGTTTTGATGCGAAGACACGCCAGTTCAGCGCCGAATCGCGTCTCTCGGGCGTTGCTGGCGATTTCGACTGGCTGGTGGGTGGCTATGCGTCCCATCTCGAACGCGAAGCTCCCTACTTGTACGACATGGGTCCAGCATTCGTTAGCTCCACCACGGCGGATGTGACAGGCAATACCGCAGCAGGTTTCGGGGAGCTGGGCTGGCACCTCCAGCCGGAATGGCGCATCGCTGCCGCGCTACGCGCAGAGCATAATCGACGAGAGATGGGCTGGACGAGTCTACAAGCCGGTGACGGATTCTCTCAACAGCAACGCCTCGATAATCTCGAGGTTCGTGACACCGTTGTCCTACCCCGACTGACCCTCGAATACCAGCCTGATGATCGTCATTATTCCTGGCTAACCCTGGCTCGAGGCTACAAGGCTTCTGGATTCAACGTTTATGCCACTGATGCCGACTCTGCGAGTCAATCCTATGCACCAGAGTATGGCAACTACGCCGAGCTCGGCTATCGACTACGTGACGCCAAGGGGGTCTGGGAAGTTGAGGGTAACGTGTTCTATACCCGACTACGCGACCAGCAGGTCGTGCTCATTGGCGACCAGAACCAAAGTCTGACTGACAACGCGGGGAAGTCGCATAATGCTGGCGTGGAGCTTAGCGCCACGTTACGCCCCTGGGACTCCGTAGAACTCCAGGCATTTGCGGCCTGGGTGGAAGCCGAGTACGACGAGTACGCAACGGGCGGCATTGACTACGCCGGCACTCAGTTCCCTAATGCACCACGTAACAGCCAGGGCATCTCGGCGCGCTGGGAGCCTAGTGATCATTGGTCATTGGGGCTCTCCGCAGTCCGGCAGGCTCAGTCCTTCCTCTACCCCGATAGCCATCATACCAACGATGCCTTCACCCTGATCGATGCCAACGTGGGTTATCGCTTCGATAACTGGGCTGTCGGCCTTTATGGAAAAAATCTTTCGGACGAGACATATTTTACCCGTGCCCTCAGCGATACCTTCGTGGCCGGCGCTCCACGAACCGTTGGCATCAGCCTGAGCATGGACTTCTAATAGTGTCTGATACTCACCCTCTGCGGGAGGCGGTCCACCATCGACGCCTCAGCGATTACCTCGCCCTGGCACTGATGTATTTTGCCCAGGGGTTACCCATGGGGCTCGCTTTCGAGGCACTCCCGACGCTCATCCGCCATAGCGGTCATGGCATGGCACAGATCGGATGGGTCGGGCTTGCATTTCTTCCGTGGGCACTAAAATTCCTGTGGGCCAGCCATATCGACAACCTCTGTCGCAAGGCTGGGATCTCAAGAGTGGTGTTTGTCACACAGGCCCTCGTGGCCATCGCCTGCCTAGGCATGTCAACACTCGACTTCAGGACAGACTTGGCGCTGATTCTGATGGGCGTTGTCGGGCTGAATCTGATCTGCGCCACGCAGGACATCGCCACCAACGCCTATGCCGTCAGCCGGCTACAGGGAAAAGGAGCTGGCCCCGCCAATGCCATGCAAGTCGGCGGATTCATCATGGGGATGCTCGCTGGCGGAGGGGGGTTGCTTATCGTCCACCCCTATTTAGGTTGGAGCGGCCTGATGCTGGTGTTCGCTGTCCTGATGCTGGCGCTTTATCTACCGTTGTGGCTACGCCGTGATTGGCGGCGGCATCAGCCACAAACGCCTACGGCAGTCGTGAAGCTGAAGGACCTACTTCAGCATGATGATCTGATCTTCGCGATTCTCATCGCCATGTCGTTCAAGCTCGCCAGCACCGCAGTCTCGACGCTGATCAAAGCCTGGCTGATCGACCGTGGGCTGGATCTTTCCACCGCCGGGGCACTACAAGCCAGTAATCTCACTTTCATGGCACTGGGGAGTATCGTGATCGGCATTCCCCTGGTCCGGCGCTGTGGGAATCGATCCGCAGTTGGTATCGCAGGTGCGCTGGCCATGCTTTTCCTCGGCGTCGCCTTGCTGCTCGAAATATCAGGCTGGCACGAACTACGTCTCTACTATCTGCTGTTTGGCCTCCAGGGCCTTTTTGAAGGCGCATTCTACGTATCGGTCTGGGCGCTACTCATGAACTGGGCCTCGCCTGAACGACCGGGCACCGATTACACCACTATGCAGTGCTGTGAGAGCCTGACCAATATGCTTGGAGCCAGCATTGTCGGCGTCCTCGGGCAGCATTTTGGTTATTTACCAACGTTCGGCGGCGCCTGGATAATCGGCATTCTGGCCTGGGTGCTGATTGTTCGCTGCCTGAGCCGCATCGAGCTGCAGGGCGAGAGCCGATGAAGAAGTGGGGCTTGTTATCGCTGTTGGCCATGGCCCCCTTCTCGCTGGGCAGCGCATCGTTATTTGCGGTTCTCTCAGGGCTGGCCAGTCTATTGCCGTTTTACTGTCTCTATCGTATTGCCGAACTGCTATCCGCCGCGACACCCGATCTGGATGCCGTACAGGACTGGGTGCTTTATGCGATTTTCGCAGTTCTATTGCGCTGGACCCTCATGTCCATCAGCCACTGCCTCGCACACCTGGGGGCCTTTGATGTCATTTGCCGTTTGCGACTACGCTTGCTCGATGCTCTCGCCAACGCACCGCTCAGCCGCAACTCAGGCCGAAATAGTGCTGATTTGCGAAAAGTTGTCATGGACGATGTGGGATCACTCGAAGGTATGCTCGCTCACACACTGCCGGATGCCGCAGCTGCAATCTTCGTTCCTCTGTTCACCTTTACCTATCTACTGAGCGCTAACTGGCTGCTGGCGCTGGCAGCGCTGGCGCCACTCCCCATCGCGGTGGTCATACAAATTCTGATGCTGCGCGGCGGACGAGCCCAGATCAATGACTGGAACGCCATGCAGACCCGAATGTCGACTCGGCTACTGGAATATCTGCGTGTGATGCCAATGATCCGAAGTTTCGGGCTGGACGCACGCTCATTCGGCCAGTTGGCCGACACAGTCAACGCCATCGTGACCTGGGTGGATCGTCACTCGGGCCGAATGTCGATCGGCTGGGCATGGTTCGTGGTGCTGCTCTCCGCCAACCTGATCTTGGTGGCCCCGCTTGGTGCCTGGCTCCACGCCAGGGGCGAGGTCTCAGCATCCACAGTGGTGCTATTTTTGCTGATCGCACCCTTGATGCTACAGCCACTGATGAGACTGACGTTCGCACTGGGTGAACAGCAGCGCCGCAATGCGGCCCTGGCGAGAATCAGTGCACTACTGGAAAACACCGACATGGCCGTCGCCGAATACGCACCGCCGCCGCCTCTCGACTCACCTCACACACTAGAATTGCGCAATGTTTACTTCACGCGAGATGCCCGAACCGTTCTCGACAATGTCACTTTCACTGCGGTTGCCGGCCAGACAACCGCTATCGTTGGCGCCTCCGGCGCGGGCAAAACAACACTGCTACGTCTGATAGCTTGTTTGGATGAAATCAGCGATGGAGACATCCTGCTGGCAGGACGAGAGCTACGAGACTGGCCCCTATCAACATTGCTCGAACGGTTGGGTGTCGTCCCCCAAGAAGTCTTCCTGTTCCGAGGCAGTATTCGTGACAATCTGTTACTGGCTTGCCCCAGTGCCACCGAGGATCAACTATGCGAAGCGGCGAAACTGGCTCAGGCGCATGCATTCATAGAGCGGCTCCCTGAAGGCTATGACACCCTGCTGGGTGAGCGTGGCGCACAACTATCGGGGGGCGAGCGTCAGCGCCTGACATTGGCTCGAGCCATTTTGCGCAAGCCCTGCCTGCTACTGCTGGATGAAGCTACGGCTCACGCCGACAACGACAACGCCAACCTGATCCACCAAGCACTGCTCGGTTCAGAGGATGGCTGTACGGTAGTGATGACAACCCACCGATTGCGCACCGCCCAGCAAGCCGACCATATCATCGTGCTGGATGCCGGATGTGTCGTGGGCCAGGGCCATCACGATCACCTGCTAGCTGAGTGCCATGTCTATCAAAAGCTCTGGCAAGACCAACAATCCACCATGAGTTGGCCCCCCCCCCTACCCGACGGCGAATCCCCTCAATGCTCCTGAACTTTCTACGCTCGGGCAAGGAACTTGCCGGCTATACCGACCCCCGCTTACGACGTGGCCTAGCATGGTCGGTCGCCGAGGCAATTTTCGCCTTCCTGCCCTATCCGTTGATCTACATCATGATCGACCGACTACTGACAGGGACGCTTATTCTCGATGAGGTGGTAGCCCTGGGCATTGCCCTGTTCCTTGTGCTCATAGCTCGACTATTCTGCGCGCATATCGCGACACCGGCACTGTTCCGAGGTGCCTACGCGATGATGGGCCAGGCGCGTCTGCGTATAGCAGCGCATCTTCGCGAGGTACCGCTTGGCTGGCTGAGTTCGCAGCACAGCGGTGCTTTGAGCGCCACCCTGACTCGCGATCTCCAGATCATCGAAGAGCTATGGTCACATTCGCTCGGCGTTTTCTGTGGCGGATTACTGGTACCGGCACTCCTCAGCGTGTTTTTACTGTGGATGGATTGGCAACTGGGCCTGCTGATGCTCACCAGCCTGCCCATCGCGCTCGCCTTTCTGATAGGCGGGCAATGGGTTCTGATGCGCCAAAGCGACAAGCTGGCCAATGTCAGCACAGCCGTCAATACAGAGCTTCTGGAGTACCTACAAGGCATGACTGTACTACGGAGCCTGGGGCAGCAAGAGGCTTATCGGGTGCGCCTTTTTCACCAATTTTCACGCTTGCGGAGCGCCGCCATCCGGCTTGATGTCTGGCCCGCACCACTTGTCGGCGGATTTGGTTTTGCCGTGGAAATCGGCTTTGCCATCGCAATCGGTTTAGGTGTTCAGTTGCTGTCGACCGGCCAGACGACCTCGAACAATATCCTGTTGTTTGCCATTCTCGCACTGCCGGTTTATCGGCAGCTTTACGAGGTCGGGCTGGCCTTTCTGCTGCTGCGCTTTGCCGACCAGGCACTGCAGCGTACCCGGGCACTGCTCGCCGTTCGTCCCATGGCCCAGCCAGCGACACCCCAGCAGCCTGGGCACTACGACATCACATTCGACGCGGTTAAATTTTGCTACCCCGACAGTTCAACGCCCACTCTTCAGGGCCTCTCCTTCACACTCGAGTCAGATAGCCTGAATGCCCTCGTAGGGCCTTCGGGCGCCGGCAAGACGACCTTGCTGCAGCTGATCGCCAGGCTTTGGGACGTCAGCGAAGGCAGTATCCGCATCGGCGGTGTCGACCTTCGAGACATCGGTAGCCAACATTTACCTCGATACGTCTCAATGGTTTTCCAGGACGCACAACTGTTCTCAGGCAGTATCCTCGAGAACCTGCGCGCAGGCGCCCCCAATGCCCGCCGTGAGGACATTGAGCAGGTGGCACGTCAGGCGCAGGCGCATGAGTTCATCTCGCGCTTGCCACTGCAATACGACACCCTATTGGAGGAAAACGGCAGCAACCTTTCTGGCGGCGAACGCCAACGTCTTTCGATTGCACGCGCCTTGCTCAAGGATGCCCCAATCATTCTGCTCGACGAGGCCACGGCCAGTATCGATGCCACAACCGAACGTTCGATCCATCAGGCGCTATCCTGTCTGATACAGGGTCGCACCGTTATCATCATTGCCCACAAGCTCAACGGCATTCGGCATGCAGACCGCATTCTGGTCATGGCGGAAGGCGAGTTGGTCGCACAAGGCGATCATGCCTGGCTGCTGGGCCACTCTCCTCTTTACGCCCATCTGTGGGCGCAGGAAAGACAGGACTAAAACGAGTAGGGAGCAGGGACTATAGCGAGAAGACACCGCCGTCTGGCGATGTCCAAGCCTCGCGATACGTCATTCCCCGAATCGACAGTGGATCAGTCCCGGAGCGAGACGACGGTGGATCAGGGGAATGCGCGACAACAGATTAAAGGAGCGCATGTGCGCGGGGTACGGCTGAGAGTAGTTGAGAGCCGTCAGCAAATGCAGTTGGGGTACACGAGCGATGAGTGCCGGCAAGTCGCCAAGCGCCAATCCAAACGGCATCTGTGGCGCAGTGTAGTGGGGAGACATGCGCCAACCCCTGAGGGTCTTGCGTGAAAACCAGGGAGGGATGGTGTCAAAGAATATCTCCCCACCGCCTGGGAAGCGGCGAGTGATTTCCTGGAACATGTCGACGACCTGCCCTTCGGAAAAGTACATCAGCAACCCAGCCGCGCTGATGAACACAGGCTGTCGAGATGCCACCTCGATACGCTCCATCCACGTAAAGTCGAGTGCCGAGCATTCAAGCAGGTGATTACGAGGATGCGAGGGGAGCAGTTCCCGCCGAATGGCTATCGATTCAGGTAAATCGACGGAATACCACTGCACCGTCTCGTTATCAACTCGCCAAAACTGAGTTTCCAGCCCCTCGCCTAACACCACCACGGCAGCCCCCCGGCTACGTTTCAGAAAGTCACGGATACGCTCGTCTGCATAGCGTGAGCGAATGGCGTGGATCGCGCTGGGGCGCCCGAAGTGCTCCGGAAACGGGTAGTCGATACGCTCCATCAGATCGATCAGCAGTGGATCATGCAGCAAGCTGTCAGGACCTTGTGCATAAGCCGAGCGTGTCCATATGGTCCACAACATCGTCTCGGGAACACCGGCTAAGGCCGGGATAATTTGGGCCGTATCGATGGCAGTTTTCATATTTGAATTCCTTTTCGCGAAGATGACAAGACACGAACGTCAGATCGTTGAGGATTGGCATCAATGACTCGGACTCGGGCCTGCCCATCATCACCTGCCTGCCAGTCGATGCGTACATCCACAAGCGACCCCAGGTGCTCAAGGGCCTCCCGCTCCATGTCGCGCATCAGGCTGGTGAGTTCCGGGCAGCCCAAATGGGTGAACATCTCGGCGAACGCACACTGTTGAATATCGAGGCTATTGTCAGTCACTTGCGCCTGCAATAATCCCAGAGCCCGATAGCGCTCCACAAAAGCCGACCAATAGTGCCAAACGGCTTCACGAGGCGCTTCCACAACCGCGATGACTTCAGGTGACGGCCACAGCCAACGCATCTCCATACGCCCGGTCTCAGCAAACATACGCCGGTACCCAGCCAGCGCTTTTTCCTGCCCCAGCACATCACGGGCGAGACTATATCCAGCGGTAAACATGCTCACGTCCCGAGTGATACGCGCCCACGTGCCGGCTTGATCGAGATATTGACGTCGATACTCCTTCAGACCCGCGTGGTGACGCTGCCATCGCCATAAAAAGCGTGCGACAAAACCGGCAAAAGCGGACTTCGACAACGACGCCTGCAATGCCGCCCAGATCGCCGACTGCTTCAAATACGACACTTGGAGTGACTTCATGCGGGGGTGGGGTTCAATGTCGTACCAACACTGCCCGTAATGGCGTAGTGCTTGCACCTCACCATTCACGACACTGCACCAGCCGAACGGCAATGGATCGTCGGGGCGTTCGAGATCATCTCCACGCCGTGCGCTGATGCCATAGCCACGCAAGGAGGCCTCAACGCTTGCCAAGGCCTTCTCGGGCAACTGCTCCATGCCGTATACCCCTGGGGGTATTTTGACATCCGCTTCGAGCAATGCTTCTACAGCCGCGCAAGCGCTCAGTGCCGTGAAGTCATACGAGGATATTTCCCCGTGCAACACCCAACCCGCCTCGGGTCGATCATCAGGATAGACCCATAGGCTGCAGTCATGATCCGCCTGCTTACGATGTTTCATCGACTGCCCACTCTTGTAAAACATCGAGGTCAGGCAGCGGCGCATACCCCTCACCCGGTCCAGTCGACCAAATACAGAAGCCATGCGAGGTGTCAGGAATTGAATGTGATAGCGATAGTCCAGCGTTCGGACCGCGCCATCCCATGAATCTGTCACTTGATCTCTCTTCCCCCCCCTCGGCCGAGACGCTGATAGACCGGCAATTTCAGGGGCCGAATAAGGGAATAAGGGCAACGCTTTCGGTTTCCCTGGGAAGTGGAACAGGCAATGCGCATCGCTGCGCGGAGATCGCTGCGTCACACGCTGGCCATCACACCATTGCGTTTGTGTCGGTGCAAAGCTGTCCAGCAGTATATGAGGGCTTGCCATCCCACCCCCATAGGCAGCGCCGGCATAGAATCTGCTGCGATAGACCCCTTTTGCGGATGCTTTCTCACCTATCAGCTTCATCAGCAACCAGCCCGACAGCCCAGGCGTCAGCCCCATTCCGGTCAGTAACCGGCAGTGACGTGCTTCGGCTTTGGCATGGAGAGCAAAGATGGCATCCGCTGCCGACAAGCTGTCATTGATGTCCACACAGTCGACGCCCACCTCCAGACACGCTTCGTGCACGCACGCTCCCAGCACATCCATCGGACCTGCGGCAAGCACGATCAGGTCGTGATGTGTGAGCACAGCATGTAGCGCCTCAGCATCATGCACATCCAGTGCAGCCTCATGGATCGAAGCTGGGAGATCCGCGGGGAGGCCACCGCTTCGCGACGCACAGGTCAATGGCCAATCAGGGTGGTGCGCATGCAGGGATTGCAGGATGCGACGCCCGGTTTCTCCTGTGCCACCGATGACCAGGATACGCGGCGTGCTCACGAAAACGCGATCGGACGCCGTCATACTCGATACTCCTGAGCATTATTCAGGGTCCCTGACCAGGCGACCGATACCAAATTTTCTGCCTCGAGCAATGCCATGAAACGCTGGCTATCTACCGCCTCGTGCAGCATCTGAACACCCTTGCGCATTTCGATACCCGCGAGCACCTCACGCGCGGCGATAGCGACCACCGCACCGGTGGCGCGGTAGGTATCCTCGATCTGCAAGGTTGCGCTGACCTGCTCACCATCAACATATTCCACATTAACGTTGAGTTGGTATATCGGCGGTAAACGCTTCATATCCGCCTCGGAGGCACGCACTAGCCAACGCGCCGCGCGCTCGATACCACGCGGCGTCCGGTAGGCCCCTAATACCTTGGCCAACCCACAGACCCACGCTGCCCGTGGCCCGACATTACTGCCATAGGCGCGAGCTTCCGCCACATTGGCCTGCCTGGCCAGGCGAGCCAGCTCTTCTGATGGCATGAGCATCGTTGTAACCGGTTTGGCATTGCCCTCAAATCGGACTTTTCGCGTCGCCTTGAAAAACCCCACCGTCTGGTGCTGACCATCGCGAATGATGGGGAAGCCACGATTCTGTCCGAAATCACCCAAGCTGTGCACGATGTCCCAGGCGGAATTGTAGGTCCAAGCATCGCGACCGATGCAGTAACTTTCCAAACGCTTCACGCCGCGCCCATGTGCGGTCTGCTCCATCACGTAGCGGGGAAATAAACCGGTCAAACCCGGCATCAGTCCAACACTAATGATCAAGGGCACTTTCGCAGGCGTATCGCGCTCTTCCTGTTCCAGAGCTTTCAACAGCGGATCGTACCCCCCGGCATCGACTAGCGGAACGGCGGCTCGGGCACAGGCTTTGGCGACCCGATCCCCAATCACGCCGGACGGCCCGATACAAGCAATGACCAAGCGTGCGTTGCCTACCGCGACTTGAAGGGCGTCGGCGTCATGAACATCCAGTGCGATTCCCTGAAGGCGATGTGCATGCTCTGCCAAATCCAGGTAATCGCTCGCCGGGTTGCTCCGGGAAGCCAGTTGGATGGGCGCCGACGTATGGTCGATCAGGTACCGCAGTACCTCGTATCCCACTCGGCCATGCCCACCCAGAATCAAAACGGGCTGTTCGGTCTTCGTTAAACTCATGCTGTTGAATTCCCCGCGTCGTGCGTAGACCGGATCAGGCCGTCGATCTCACTCAACACTGCCCGTCGCTGGCCTATCAGATAAAAGTGCCCTCCCGTGAACTCAAGGTGCTGGAAGGCGTGAGTGGTCTCCTCGCACCAAGCGCGAGCATCGGCAGGGTCCAGCTCTCCGTAGTCATCGCCCGTCAGCGCTGTGATAGGCATATCAAGCGGGATACGGTCTGGGTCCGGTCGGTAGGTTTCAATAAGTTGGTAATCGCTGCGGATGACCGGCAGGACCAACTCGATCAATTCCGACGAGCTAACGAAATCCGCGCTGGCACCGCCAAGGCGCGAGATTTCGTCCTGTAAGGCGGCATCAGAGACAAGATGAAAGCGCTCATCTTTGCGCCGCGACGGCGCCTCGCAAGCGGATACCAGTAAGTGGGTAGGTAGAGGGAGGCCTCGCTCGCGCAGCGCCAGGCAAAGCTCATGGGCCACGGCGCCTCCCATACTATGGCCAAACAACGCGTAAGGCCGGTCCAGCCATTGCGGCATGCAGACCAGAGCATTGGCCAACTGCGCAATCAGCCTTGGTAGATCATCGATCAGCAATTCTTCGATTCGCTCCTCTCGCCCTGGGTACTGTACCGAGACCACCTCTATGTCTTGAGGCAGCATATTCCCCCACTCCCGAAAAAAGCTGGCGGCACCACCAGCATGGGCCAGGCAGATAAGTCGTTGCCGAGGCTCGTGCCTTGGCTGCCAAGCACGAAACCAACTCGCAGCTTGGTCTCTCGCGACCTTTTCAAGATGCTTCAACACGTCCTGCTTGCGCCTTTTGAGTGTCTCTCGCCATTCATCACGCAATGCGCCAACCGGTGCCCGAAAGCGCAGTTCGCCCTGCTGATGCCAGATCTGGATGCCGCTGTCATTAAGCTGTTGGATAAATGCCGAAAGGTATTGCGTCTCGGTAGAACTCATAACACGCCCTCTTCAAACAGAACCTGAGCAGTTTGGGAGGATGCCGGTGACGTTGAGGCAACCGCCGCATGACTCTCGATATGGCGAGCCAACGCGGCAATAGTTGGCGCGCTGGCATAAAACTCCCGCAGTGACAGGCTTTCCTTGCCGAATCGCTGCTGTAGGGCCACCACAATGCGAGTCGCACTCAGGCTATCGCCGCCCAAAGCGAAGAAGTCCTGGTTACGCCCGATATCATCGTTGTTCAACACCGCTTGCCAGGTGTTAGCGATATCTGTCTCTAGCCCCTGACGCGGAGATTCGAGTGATAGTGACTCCTGACTCAATGCCTGCAAATGACGGCTAATCGCGACGCGATCGACCTTGCCATTGGCGCTCAGCGGCAATTCATCCAGTACCAGCAGGTGACCCGGAATCATGTAGTCCGGCAGCGCCTGCTCCAGCGAATGTGTCAGAGCCGCGAGGAACGACGCCTCGTCGCCTGC
>NZ_JBQSVS010000009.1:0-31208 GCF_052376475.1 Halomonas sp. AOP5-B2-8
CTTATACGAAAAATCCCCCGAGGCTAACGCCCCGGGGGATTTTTTTTGCATCATCTTTAACCAATAAGGGTTAAAGCATCTTAATGTTGAGTCGCGCGTCTGCCCGTGGCTATTTTTATGGCAGAATGCACTCCTTCAGGAGGAATGCTTATGACACAGATGCGCTGGGAACAGCTACTTTCCCCACGTCGTCTTCACGACCAACGCTCAGAAAGCACTCGAGAAATAGGCCGTAGCCCTTTTCATAAAGATCACGACCGAATTGTTTTCTCTGGTTCTTTTAGACGCCTTGGACGCAAGACCCAGGTCCATCCGCTGACAGAAAACGATCATATTCATACCCGCTTGACTCACTCGTTAGAAGTGGGCTGCGTCGGTCGCTCACTGGGAATGATCGTAGGTGAGCTGCTGCGTGATCAGCTGCCCGAATGGATTACCCCGGCAGACCTGGGTGTGATAGTGCAAACGGCATGCCTTGGCCACGATATTGGCAACCCGCCGTTTGGACACGCCGGTGAGTATGCTATCCGCGATTGGTTTCAGCGTGCCCAGAGCAGTGGTCTGCTTGAGGGCCTATCCGATGCTGAACGAGAAGATCTGCTGACTTACGAAGGCAATGCTCAAGGCTTTCGCGTTATTACTCAAATTGAATATAATCAGTTCAATGGAGGTATGCGGCTTACGTCGGCCACGCTTGGAACCCTGCTTAAATATCCGTGGACTGTCCGCTATAGTGGGCGGGCAGGTAAGTTCGGCGCTTATCAATCGGAGCAGGCACTGCTCAAAGAGGTCGCTGAAGCGGTAGGGTTGCTGCCCCGGGGTGAGCAGCGGTGGTGCCGTCATCCACTCGCTTGGCTCGTTGAGGCTGCTGATGATATCTGCTATGCGCTGCTGGACCTTGAAGATGGTTTAGAAATGGGCATTCTGCGTTACGAAGAAGTCGTCGAGATTCTGCGCCAGATTGCCGGAGAGTTTCCACCCGAATATACCGACATGCAAGACCGCAACGTATCCCAGCGGCGCCGCATCGCATTACTACGTGGCGCCGCCATGGAGCGTGCCGTCAATGATGTGGGTGCGGTATTCGTTCAGCATGAGCAGGCTTTGCTGAACGGTACGCTTAGCAATGATCTATTAGAGCTGTGCCACCCGGATTTAGGCTGGGGTGTACAGGCCGCCAAGCAGTTAGCCCGCGAGCGTATTTTCCAAAACGAGCGTAAGGCAAAATTAGAAATTGGCGCTTATACAACGCTAGGGATCCTTCTCGAGGCATTTATTGGGGCGGCTCACGAGCTGCACCATACGGGGCATTCATCGTTTAAGCATCAGCGTGTACTGGCTCTTATTGGTGAAAATACGCCGCTGCCGTCTTGGCCGCTCTATGATAGCTATCGACGGATGCTGGACTTTATCGGCGGGATGACCGACCACTACGCGGTGGACTTAGCTCAGGAGATGGGCGGTCGCTTACGCGGCGACTAACCATCTTTCCTCTACACCGATGGCTGACTGAGGTGCTTTAATTCCAAGAGTCTGGCGCGCTCAAGCAAAACGTTGATGACCTTATCATGTATGACATCATTGAGCGGGCCGGTGTTTAGCTCGGTCAGCTGCTTGGCGAGGGTATCACCGCTCACCACCAGAATATCGGTAGCCGCATCACTGTTATCTATTTTCCAGCCAGGGAGTACCAGCACGCCGCGCACCGCAACAGGGACGCCACAGCGTCGCTCTAACCAGTGAGAGAGCCAGCACACGCCCTGGCGTGTTTTATGTAGCGGCCTACGCTCCTGCCAGTGAGGAAAGCGCAAACGCTCTCGTTCTACGGCCACTGTATCGAGCTCATGGCCATCGGTGCCAATAGCCAGCGTTCTAGCTCGTGTTTCGACCACAAAAATGCCGTGAGGCGTCACTACGACGTGATCGATGGTAAAGCTATCGGTGGGCACATCGTGAAAAACGTAGTAGGGGTGTGCGTCGGGGCGAACGAGTCTCGCAAGCTCTTGCCCAACGGCAAGCTCGCAAGCCAAGCCAAGCTTTAATCGCCGTATGCGCTGGTAGTCACGTACTAATAGCAATGAAAATATTAGAACGAGTAATGTGCTTAGCAGGCCATACAGTGCCCATTCAACCCAGTCTTGTCGTTCGACAAATAGCATGCGCCCCATGCCGTAAACGAGTGGCGCCAGGCTGATGATGGGCCCTAGCGCACCGTTTAAAAATAGGCTAGAAAACGCTTGGTCAAGGCGGTAGCGCAATGCTTGGCCTGGTTCATGAAGGGGCGCATTGAAAGGAGAGTGAACACGGGCGTCATGTAAGCTACGTAGCGCCAACACGATGCTGCCCATTGCCGCCATCGGGAATAAAAAAATTAGCGGTAGCAAATATTCCAACCAAGCCATTGCAGTGCCTTGCTCTGCGACTTACCTAGCGATAAGTCATCGTATTATAGAGGTATTAACCTCCAGCGAATTTGACCTGGTATCCGAGAGCGCTCAGCGCCTGATGTAGGGTGTCTCGATGATCGCCTTGGATTTCGATAATACCCTCTTTAACCGCGCCACCCGTTCCACACCGCTGTTTAAGCGTTTTTGCCAAACGTTTGAGATCGTCGCTTGGCAAAGGAATGCCGCTAACGGTAGTCACGCCTTTGCCTTTGCGGCCGCTGGTTTCACGTCGAATACGAACCACGCCATCGAGAGCCGCTAGCCGCTCCAGCTCACTTGCATTATCGCAATTACATGCATCAAGTGCTTCTCTACAGGTCGGGCAGGTTTTACCGTGCTCGGTGGAATACACCAGCCCACCTAACTGATCACGCAAAGACGCCATTACCGCCCCCCAGCCGAGTGTTGAGGCACAGGGATTTGCCAATATTCACGAGTGAGTCTCTCCACTACTGCAGGTAACTGATACATATTGCTGATCATAATAGCGTTTTCAGGCGTTGTCTCGGCATCGGGAAAACGATTTAAATGGATGACCGTCATTCCGGCTTGCTGGGCCGCGTGAACACCCACTAGTGCGTCATCAATGGCAATACAGTCACGTGCCAAGTAGCCCATGATACTCGCTGCATGTAGATGTAAACAGGGTTCAGGCTTCCAGCAATTGGCGGTATAGCCACTGAATAAACGGTTCCCAAAATAGTCGCCAAGGCCCGTAACACTTAACGCGGTGTGAATTTTACTTTCTGGGCCGTTGGATACCACGGCGCTGGGGTAGCCAGCCAATATATCCAGTGCTTCGTGGGCACCGGGTATCGTCGTTAGTTCCTGGGAAAGTCGCGTGGCTAAGTTAGCCCGCATGTGAGTTTCCATGCTGTCGAGCTTGTCTGGATCGACGTCGCCGTGTCGTTTTTGCAGTTCGGCAACAATCCGTCGAAAGCGCGCGCCGCGAAATTCGCCAAGGTAGTCAGTGGCAGCAAAAGGCAGCCCTACTGCATTGAGGCCTAAGGCCATTTCTTCCGCGAGAATGGGTTCGCTGTCAACGAGTGTGCCATCACAGTCAAACAGCAAAAGTGGGAGCGGCATTGCATTTCCTTGCAGCGGCTCAAGCGCTGCCAGTGTTAGTTAAGCCAATCACCCTCTATTGAACGGGATTTTTTGCCTTTTGTGAACACTGTTTTGTTATTTTTTGCTTGCCAGCGTATTGCTCTTGAGCCAGCTTAAAATAGCCATGCTCAATTTTACGACGACTGCGTTGACGATATAGTATGCAATATCCCCTGTCATCACCAATGGAGATCGCGCTATGCGATTAACTGCCTGGGTTCTTCTCTTTACGTTTAGCGCTGCTTTACTCGCGACGACGGGCTATGTTTTTGCCGATAATCACGCACCAGAAAACGAGCAGCACGCGCCACTAAATGATAAAGCTCTGGAGGAGGAGTACGGCATAAAGGCAGGATCGGTAAAGCGCGATGGAGAGCTTTCGTCTAACGACGCTGGTGAGGCGAGTGATCAAACTCGCGCAGGCGAGGATGACGTAGAGCTTGCGCCTTCAACGGGGGAAGAAGAAAGCCCTGGCGCTGGCACCGGAGGCACCGGCAGTCCAAATGATGCAATCCACAGCAGTGAAGAAGAAAACAATGACAACGATGATGGCACTGACGACAACGAGTAGCGTCAGTGCCTAAAGTAATGCTACTGGGCAAGCCGGCGGGAGTTAGCGCTACTACGCTGGTAATAAGGCTTCATTGTACGCTTGCTAGTGACCCACCATGGGGCGAGCTGACCATTCATTGAATTAAACAGTGCTTTTTGCATGACGAGGCCAGCTTCCATGCTGGCCTCGAGTTTTTCGGTAACCATGCGTTGATGCTCTTGCATCATTTTAGGGCTGAAGAACGGCTGCGTTTGCCATAAGTGGTTACGCATAGTGATGGTGGACAGAGAGGTAGACCATAGCTCGCACGCCATCAGGCCGACTTTCCATATATCGAACATCGCCACTGGCGTGGTGGGGACCAATGACAGGGTGGATGAGTGTTTCATAAGCGGCTTGCCTCTGTGTTGGGCCGCGAAACCTCGTGGCCTAATACACAGTGTCAGCGCATCAATGCTGCATTGCAATATGCGTTTTGCGGACTATAACCTGGGTTATGAAAAGAGAGCGGTACAAAAAAGACGACCTATGGGTCGTCTTTTTTAACAGGCTTAGTTAGGCGATCATTTGATCTTAGGCGCCAGTTCGCCGCGCTCATAGCGCAGGAACATCTCTTCTAAGTTAATCGGCTTGATTTTGCTGGCATTGCCGGCGGTACCGAACGCTTCGTAGCGGGCGATACATAGGTCGCGCATCGCCGTGACGGTTTCCTTCAAGAACTTACGCGGATCGAATTCAGCGGGGTTCTCAGCCATAAAACGACGCACTGCGCCGGTAGAGGCTAGGCGTAGGTCAGTGTCGATATTGACCTTACGAACGCCGTGTTTAATCCCTTCGATAATTTCTTCGACCGGTACGCCGTAAGTTTCGGGGATCTGGCCGCCGTACTGGTTAATGATTTCCAGCCATTCTTGCGGCACAGAAGACGAGCCATGCATCACTAGGTGGGTATCTGGAATACGCGCGTGAATTTCTTTGATGCGCTGGATTGAAAGCGTATCGCCCGTGGGTGGCTTGGTAAATTTGTAAGCGCCGTGGCTGGTGCCAATGGCGATGGCCAGTGCATCGACCTGCGTGGCTTTAACAAAATCGGCGGCTTCCTCAGGGTCTGTGAGCATCTGCTCCATATCCAGCTTGCCTTCAGCGCCAATGCCGTCTTCTTCACCGGCCATACCGGTTTCCAGGCTACCCAAGCAGCCCAGCTCACCTTCAACGGAGACGCCACAGGCATGTGCCATTTCTACCGTACGACGGGTAACGTCAACATTATATTCGTAGTCAGTCGGCGTTTTGCCGTCTTCGCCCAACGAGCCATCCATCATCACCGAGGAGAAACCGAGCTGAATAGAGCGCTGGCAGACGGAAGGGCTGGTGCCGTGATCCTGGTGCATGACCACCGGAATATGAGGAAACTCCTCAACCGCGGCTAAAATCAAATGACGCAGAAACGGCGCACCTGCGTATTTACGCGCACCCGCAGATGCTTGCACGATGACCGGCGAGTCGGTGGCATCGGCGGCTTCCATAATGGCGCGCATCTGCTCAAGGTTATTGACGTTAAAAGCCGGAATACCGTAGCCGTATTCGGCAGCGTGGTCGAGCATCTGGCGCATGCTGATCAGAGCCATGAAATCACCTTATCTGTAGACGTTGTGAAGAACTGGTTATGTGAACCCGTGCTGCAAGCACACGGATTCACGTTGTCTAATGCGTTTTTTTACAACAAATTAGCCGCGTTTGGCAGCCGCTTCGAGGGCTGCCACGGCCGGTAGCTGTTTGCCTTCAACATATTCAAGAAAGGCACCGCCACCGGTAGAAATATAGGAAACGCGATCCGCAATGGCGTATTTATCAATGGCCGCTAACGTATCACCACCACCGGCAATAGAGAAAGCCGCGCTATCGGCAATGGCCTGGGCAATAACCTGAGTGCCGTTACCAAATTGATCTATTTCAAACACACCGACCGGCCCGTTCCATAAAATGGTGCCAGCGTCTTTAAGCATGGTGGCTAAGTGAGCCGCCGTCTCAGGGCCGATATCTAAAATCATCTCATTGTCGGCTACTTGATCGACGGGTTTGACAACCGCCTGCGCTGATTCAGAAAACTCGGTGGCCACAACGACATCGGTAGGGAGTGGGATCGAGACCTTTTCCATCAACGCCTTAGCCTGACCAATCAGGTCAGCTTCATAGAGTGATTTACCGACATTGTAGCCCGCCGCGGCAATAAAGGTATTGGCGATTCCTCCCCCAACAATCAGTTGATCGCATTTATCAGCTAACGTCGTGAGCACATCTAGCTTTGTTGATACTTTTGAACCGCCGACAATTGCGGCCATAGGGCGAGCCGGATTCGCCAACGCTTTTTGTAACGCGTCGAGCTCTTTGGCCAGCAGCGGCCCAGCGCAGGCGCTTGGTGCAAAGCGGGCGACGCCGAGGGTCGAGGCCTGTGCCCGATGGGCCGTACCGAAAGCATCCATAACAAAAATATCGCACAGCGCGGCGTACTGCTTCGCCAGTTGCTCGTCATCTTTCTTTTCGCCGCTGTTGAAGCGCACGTTCTCAAGCAGCACGACATCACCCTTTTCAAGTGCCAGCGTTTCGCCTAGATACGCGGTCACTAGAGGCACCGGGCGACCCAATAGGCCGCTCAGATGCTCAGCAACGGGGGCAAGAGAAAACTCATCGGCAGGTTCGCCTTCAGTGGGGCGTCCTAAATGGCTCATCAGCATGACTTTTGCGCCAGCGTCCACTGCTGCCTGAATGGTGGGCAGCGCTGCGCGCAGGCGGGCGTCACTTGAGACGCGACCATGTTTAATGGGCACATTCAAATCTTCACGGATCAGCACGCGTTGTCCTTCCAAGGGAAGGTCAGTCATTTTCTTCACATTCATGTGAGCGGTTTCCTCGTGTTCAGATTTACGTTTCTGTCGAAAGTCTGGCCAGTCGATGACTAATATCGAGCATACGATTCGCGAACCCCCACTCGTTGTCGAACCAGCACAGCAGTTTGATGAGGCGTTTGCCAGCGACTCGCGTTTGGGTAGCATCCAGAATGCCTGAGCGTGGATCGTGATTAAAATCAATCGACGCCATGGGGGCTTCTGTGTAGCCAAGAACACCTTTCAAACGCTGTTGGCTGGCGGTCAGGAGCAGCGCATTCACCGCATCACGGTGAGTATCGCTACGAACCGTGAGGGCCACGTCCATCGCAGAGACGTTAATCGTCGGCACGCGGACGTGTAAGCACTCAAAGCGGCCCGCTAGGTGAGGCATTAGGCGGCTAATACCGAGCGCCAAGCCGGTGTCGACGGGAACAATCGACTGCATCGCCGAGCGAGTGAGGCGCAGATCCGTTTGATGGTAGGCATCAATCACCGGCTGATCGTTCATCGCCGAGTGGATCGTCGTCGTCACGCCGTGCTCAAGCCCTAGCGCTTCATCTAAAACGGTTAACAGCGGCACCAGACAGTTGGTCGTGCACGATGCAGCGGAAAGAATGCGCTGGGACAGCGTCATCTGATCTTCATTAATGCCCCACACAATGGTGGCATCAACGTCATTCTCTGCGGGCTGAGAAAACAGCAGCCGCTTGGCGCCCGCGGCTAAATGCAGTTCGGCCGAGGCGCGGTCTTTAAAGCTTCCCGAACACTCCAACACTAGGTCTACATCGAGTGCTTTCCAGGGTAAATTGCGCGGATCTTGTTCGCACAGTATCTGGATGCGCTGGCCGTTAACGATGAGATCCTGGCCATCGTTATCGACCTCACCTGGAAAACGGCCATGTGTTGTGTCGTAGCGCGTCAGATACGTAATCGTAGCGAGATCAGAGAGTTCGTTGATAGCAACGATCTCAATGTCCGGTGGTTGCCGCTCGACGAGGGCCCGCAGCACGCATTGGCCAATGCGTCCGTAACCGTTAATAGCGATGCGATACGTAGAGGCGGAATTAGCCATACACAAAGGCGGCTCTTAAAAGTAAATCGATGATCAAAAGTGGGGTAGCAAACCCCGCGATAGTAGCGTATTTCAGTCGGCTATGCGTATCCGCTGCTCATGCCTAGCAGTCGCCACGCAAGCGGCAGGAGTATGGCAGTGAAAATGCCTGTAAGGCTCATTCCTAGTGACGCGAACGCCCCCGCCGCGGGGCTGATCTCGAATGCTCTGACGGTACCAATGGCGTGCCCATTCAGGCCAAGAGCGAAACCGATCAAGCGTTCATCGTCGATATGCAGCAAACGTGCAGCAATGCTGACGCATGGAATGGTGATAACACCGGTTATCAGCAGTGCCCCCATTAGCAGCGCTACCTTACCGCCAAGCTGTTCGGTAATGCCGATAGCAATCGGTGCCGTCACGGACTTGGCCGCAATGGAGGCAAGTATGGTGTTGGAGCTGCCCAGCAACCAGGCAATAGCAAGCGCATAGAAAGCCGCTAGCGTGGCGGCAATGGGTAAACAAATTGCCAGCGGCCGCCAGAGTTCAACAATCCGCGGCAGCTGTTGATAAAGCGGCATACCTAGCGCCACTGTCGCGGGCCCCAGCAATACCGTCAGCCATATCGCGCCCTGTTGATAGATCGGATAAGGCAGCCCTATCAGCGCGAGCGCCCCGGCAAGTAGCAGCGCCGCAATTAAGATAGCGGGTAGCCAAGAAGGGCGCTTAAGGCGCTGAAATAGCCGGTTACCAAGCAAATAAGCAACCAGCGTTAGCCCTACAGCAAATAGCGGCGTGGCGGTGAGCAGCTCTAATAGCGATAGGTCAGCGGTCATAAGATTGCCCGATCAGTCGCTTAAGCAACCAAAGGGTGGTGACAACACTAAGCAGTGTGCCCGCCACTAAGGCGATCAGGATAGCCGTCCACTGCCCGGCTAATTCGCCAATGATAAAAAACACACCGACGACACCGGGCATAATCAGCATAGCGAGCAGCGCGATGAGCGGCTGTGCGGCCGCGGCAATACTGCTAGGTACACGACCGTACAGCGCAAGCGTAGCACACAGCAGCAGCATGCCGATCACGCCTGAAGAGACCGGCAGCCCGGTGAAGTAGATGACCACTTCACCGATCAGCCAGTAGCTAATCAGCCATAAAAAGCCACTGAGTGCTGGCATGGCCTAGCCGAGCAGTTCGTGAGCTTGCTTGACGATGTTGTCGACCGTGAAGCCGAAGTGTTTGAACAGATCGTCCGCGGGTGCAGACTCGCCGTAGGTCGTCATGCCAATCACACGACCTTCCAGACCCACATATTTGTACCAGTAGTCGGCATGTGCCGCTTCGATCGCGATCCGCTTGGTGACCGCTTTGGGCAGTACGCTTTCACGGTAGTCAGCGTCTTGGCCATTGAAACGGTACGCCGAGGGCATGGACACAACGCGAACGGCTTTACCCTGCTGCTCAAGTTCGGCAGCGGCGTCCATCGCGAGCGATACTTCCGAACCTGTGGCAATCAGAATCAGCTCCGGCATTTGTGGCGTGCCTTGGCTGTCTTTAATAGTCGGGTCTTTAAGAACATAAGCCCCGTTTTGAATGGCCGCTAGCTGCGCTTGAGTGCGCTGCTGGTGCGGCAGATTCTGGCGTGAGAGTACCAGCGCGGTCGGGCCGGAGTGGCGTTTGATCGCCGCATCCCAAGAGGCGGCGGTTTCGACCGCATCGCAGGGGCGCCAGGTGTTTAGATTCGGCGTCGTGCGCAGGCTAGTGAGCTGCTCAATCGGCTGGTGCGTCGGGCCATCCTCACCTAGACCGATGGAATCATGCGTAAACACGTAAATCACCTGCTGGCCCATTAACGATGCCATGCGAATGGAGTTACGCATGTACTCCATAAAGATCAGGAAGGTCGCGCCGTAAGGCACTAAGCCTCCGTGCAGCGCGATCCCGTTCATGATCGCGCCCATGCCAAACTCACGTACGCCGTAATGCAGGTAGTTGCCGCTGGCATCTTCAGGGGTAATCGCCTTGGCACCTTTCCAGAACGTTAGGTTAGACGGTGCGAGGTCAGCGCTGCCGCCCAACAGTTCCGGCATTTGTGGGCCAATCACATTCAGCGCTTCAAAGGATGCCTTGCGCGATGCGATGCTTTCTCCCTTCTCTTGGGCCTGCTCAATCAATGCTTCAGTGGCAAGCTCAGGAGGCAGTTGGCGCTTCATGCGACGCTTGAACTCACGCGCCTCCGTTGGGAAAGCGTCGGTATAGCGAGCAAAGCGGTCTTCCCACGCCTGCTGCGCCTTTTTGCCAGCGTCGCGAGCATCCCAGGCAGAATAGATCGGCTCAGGGATATGGAATGGCGCGTGCTCCCAGCCCAGCTGTGTGCGTGCCAGGGCGACTTCATCGTCACCCAGCGGTGAGCCGTGGGCGTCTTCTTTGCCCTGCTTGTTAGGCGCGCCAAAACCGATAATGGTTTTGCAGATAATCAGGCTAGGCTTATCGTCGTGGCTCTTCGCCAGTTCAATGGCCGCTTTAACTTCCTCAGGCTGGTGACCATCGACGTTCGGCACTACGTGCCAGCCATAAGCCTCAAAGCGCTTGGCGGTATCGTCGGTAAACCAGCCTTCCACTTCGCCATCGATTGAGATGCCGTTATCGTCGTACAGCGCAATCAGCTTACCCAACTGCTGCGTTCCCGCCAGTGATGCTGCTTCGTGGGAGATGCCTTCCATCAAGCAGCCATCGCCCAAGAAACACCAGGTATGGTGATCGACAATGGCATGGCCGGGACGATTGAACTGCGCCGCCAATGTTTTTTCAGCAATGGCAAAGCCTACCGCGTTAGCAAAACCCTGGCCGAGAGGGCCCGTGGTGGTTTCAATGCCTGGGGCATAGCCAAACTCCGGGTGCCCTGCCGTGGGCGAATGCAGCTGACGGAAATTTTGCAGCTGTTCCAGGCTAAGCTCGTAGCCGCTGAGGTGCAGCAACGAGTAAAGCAGCATGGAGCCATGGCCATTGGAGAGCACGAACCGGTCGCGATCGGCCCACTTGGGGTCTTCGGGGTTGTGCTTGAGGTAGTCATTCCATAGCACCTCGGCAATATCAGCCATGCCCATAGGAGCGCCCGGATGGCCGGATTTGGCCTTCTGAACAGCATCCATGGAAAGGGCGCGAATGGCATTGGCTAGCTCAAAACGGGACGGCATGGGAGTGCTCCTCGCCTGAAAACAGAAATTATAAAGGCGCTATTGTCGCTGACTTCCCATGTGGCGGCAAATGCAGAGATAAATGTGCCGGTAAATTCTGGGGCACGCGTTCTGGGAAGCACCGCCTACAGCGTGTAGACTCTGCCTCCCGAGGTGGTAGAGAACGTGATGCTGCCGCCTCTATATACGGGCAGGGGCACCTGCCATGATTTCCTGCTGATGCTGTGGATTTGCTACAGCCGTCATACAGAGGGTCGAGTGCGCGATGAGCGAATATTCCCTGTTTACCTCCGAATCGGTCTCCGAAGGTCATCCTGATAAGATTGCTGACCAGATTTCTGATGCCGTATTAGATGCCATCATCGCCCGTGATAAACAGGCGCGCGTCGCCTGTGAAACGATGGTAAAAACCGGGGTGGCGATTATTGCCGGTGAAATCACGACGTCCGCGTGGGTCGATCTGGAAATGCTGGTCCGTGATGTGATCACGGACATCGGCTATAGCTCCTCACAAGTAGGCTTCGATGGCGCTACCTGTGGCGTGATTAACCTCATCGGCAAGCAGAGCGTTGAGATTGCCCAGGGCGTTGATCGTACCAAGCCAGAAGATCAAGGGGCAGGCGACCAGGGGCTGATGTTTGGCTATGCGACCAATGAAACCGACTCGTTCATGCCCGCACCCATTCATTATTCTCACCGTTTAGTCGAGCGCCAAGCCGAGCTGCGCAAAAATGGCCTGCTGCCTTGGCTGCGCCCTGATGCAAAAAGCCAGGTCACTATCCGCTATAACGCCCAGGGCCGCCCCTGCGGTGTCGATGCTATCGTGCTTTCTACCCAGCACGATCCAGACATTGAGCAAGAAGATCTGCGCAAGATGGTTAAGCGCGAGATTATTGAGCACGTTATTCCCGCTGACTGGTTAGACGACAACACCCAGTACCATATTAATCCAACCGGCAAATTCGTTATCGGCGGCCCGGTCGGTGACTGTGGGCTGACCGGACGTAAGATCATTGTGGATACCTATGGCGGCATGGCGCGTCATGGTGGCGGTGCTTTCTCAGGCAAAGATCCCTCGAAAGTAGATCGTAGCGCCGCCTATGCGGGCCGCTATGTGGCGAAAAACGTCGTGGCGGCAGGGTTGGCTGATAAGTGCGAGATTCAGGTCTCCTACGCGATTGGTGTGGCTGAGCCGACCTCGGTGTCGATCGACACCTTTGGTACCGGCAAGATTGAAGACAAGCAGATTGTGGCGCTGGTGCGTGAGCACTTTGACCTTCGCCCTTACGCGATTACCAAAATGCTGGATCTGCTGCACCCGATGTATCAGCTCACCGCCGCGTATGGTCACTTTGGCCGTGCGCCGTTCGAGCACAGCTACACCTGGAGCGATGATAAAGGCGAGCAGCATAAGGAAACCTTTACGGCTTTTCCGTGGGAAAAAACCGATAAAGCCGATGCGCTGCGCCAGGCCGCTAATTTGTAAGCGTTTCGCTACACGCTTTGTAAGAGATCGCCCCTTTGGCTTCGACCGGGGGCTTTTTTTATGCGTTATGTCCAAGCCCTGCGCTAGGCTGGTTCTGTTTGCCGATCATTATTTGCACGGGTAAGGGGACCGCAATGTTTAACGGCGCGACGTTTAATGGGGCATTGTTTAATGGATCAACGTTTAATAGAGCAACGTTTAGTGGAGCAGTGTCAGGCACTACCGCAATCTGGATGCTCAGTGGTCTTATGGGGCTTGTCACTTTTTCCGCACAGGCTAGTGAGTGCCCCCACTGGCAGGCTGAGCGCTTAGCCAGCGAAAGCCACGCATTAGCCGAGCAGGTCCAGCGCTGGGACACCGCCTACCATGATGAGGGTGTATCACTGATCGACGACGCCCTTTACGATCAAGCCGTTGAGCGCCTTGCCACCTGGCAGCGCTGTTTAGGTGATGAATTTGAGCATCGTCCGCTTTCACCGCTGATGTCTAGCGACGGAACGCTTGAGCACCCGATGGCCCAACGCGGGCTTCATAAAGCCGATGAAGGCGGTGTTAGGCGCTTTATCAGCCGTCGCGACGGCCTATGGATCCAGCCCAAAGTTGACGGCGTGGCGATCACACTACGTTATGACCAGGGTGAGCTGGTCGATGCCGTTAGCCGTGGTGACGGCGAGCGCGGCCAAGACTGGACGGCACGCGTGCGCCAGCTTCCTGCTATTCCTAATACGCTTTCCGAACCACTGTCGGCGATACTTCAAGGCGAACTTTACTGGCGATTAGAGCAACACATTCAGTCAAGCTCGCCGGCGTCGGGCGCGCGTGGCGCGGTTGCAGGCGCGATGGCGCAGTCATCGCCTACCGATGCCACGCTTGAGCGTATTGGGCTGTTTGTGTGGGATTGGCCCGATGGCCCAACGAGCATGTCCGAGGGTTTAGCGCAACTGACTCGCTTGGGCTTTGATACTGCTGACTATACCCAGGCGCTTGATAGTCATCGTGACGCCGCCGACTGGCGCGACACCTGGTTCAACGGCCCACTGCCATTTGCCACTGACGGCGTGGTGATTAAACAAGCGGAGCGCCCCGGCGTGTCCAGCTGGTCGTCATCACCGCCGAGGTGGGCGCTGGCCTGGAAATACCCTGCACAGCAGGCGCTGGCACAGGTGCGGGGCATTGAGTTTCGCGTTGGACGCACCGGGCGCGTGACGCCGCTGGTGTGGCTCAACCCGGTACGGCTTGAGGGGCGGCGAATTAGCCGCGTCTCGCTAGGATCGCTTGAGCGCTGGGCGTCAATGGATGTACGCCCTGGCGACCAAGTGGCGGTCACGCTGGCAGGGTTGACCATCCCTCAGCTAACGGAGGTGGTATGGCATACCCAGGCGCGCGCACCGCTGAGTGCGCCATCGCCGCAGCGCTATCATCTACTCAGCTGTTTTGAATTAACCGCTGGCTGCGATGCCCAGCTGTTGGCACGGCTTACCTATCTCGGTGAGCAGCTCGGTATGCAAGGCGTTGGTGAGGGCACCTGGCAAGCGTTGCTGGAAGCCGACGTGGTAACGCAGTTGCTGGGCTGGATGAGCGTTGAGCCCGGTGAGCTGGAACAGGTGAATGGCATCGGTGAGACCAGCGCAGGCGCGCTGACTGATCAGTTTGAGGCTGCCCGCTCGGCTCCTTATGCTGATTGGCTGGCCGCTCTTGGCATGCCACCAGGCGGGAGTGCGCACATTGGTGACTGGCCTACCTTGGCGGATTATCAGCACGCGCAGTGGCAGGCCATTAGCGGCGTGGGCCCGGTTCGCGCTGATGCGTTAGTGGCATTTTTTAGCCACCCAGAGGTGCAGCGCATGGCGCAAAGGCTTCAACAAGCGGGCGTTGATGGTTTTTAGCCAGTTAACTTAGCCCCGTCAAATGCAGCATGAAACCGAGATAGAGCGGGATCAGCAGCGGTGCCAGCAGCGTTGAAACCAGCACGGCCAGCGCGCCTTTTTGCGGCTGAATACCCAGCTCCATGGCGACTACCACCACGTTAGACGCCATGGGCACTACGCCTAGTAAAAGCATCGCCATACCCAGTTCAGGCGAAAGAGGGCCGAGCCACTGCAACAGCAGCACGGCAGCCAGCATCACCAAAGGCCACAGCAGGTAGCGCAACCCTACGCAGCTAGCGACAAAACGCGTATCCCAGGCTGCTAAGGTCACCTGACTCAGCGTCATGCCGATAATCATCATGCCTAGCAGCGTGTAGGTGGCGGGGAACACTTCTAGCGCATGCATTACCTCAGCGGGCGGCATTATGTTAAGGCTGCTCAGCAGGAGCGCTAATAGGAAGGTGTAGATCAGCGGTAAGCGAGAAATCTTGATCAGGCTTTCGCGTACCGAAAAGCGACCGCGGGCGCTGAGATAAAAGCCGACGGTAAATTCATAAATATTAATCCCCAGCATGCAGAACAGATAAAGCGTAACGCCTTCTGGGGGCAGCAATATAAATGCAATCGGTAAGCCGAAATAACCGGTATTGCCGGTTCCCGAAGAAAATGCCAGTAGCGCCGCCTCCTGCTCGCCAAAACGATGACGCGTGAGGCGATGGACAATCAGGGCCATGAGGCTTGAAAGGATGAACAGCGCTAATGTGAGTAATAAATAGTTCGGCGTTGAGCCGCCATTCATTAGCGCGCGAAAAATAGTAAAGGGTGCAATCAGGTAAACCAGCAGTGTCGCGATGGGACGAGGGTCTAGCTTGAGCCGTTGGGCGGCGATCCAGCCTAACCCCACATAGCTGAGCAACATTAATAACGGTCCAGCCAGTGCCTCAGGTGCAAGATCCATTGATTCTCCCGTATGAGTGCGTGGTGCTTCGTATGTAGTCTGGTCAGCTAACATGAGCCGAATTAAAGGCCGAGCGTGAAATCTTTCATTAGCCCTAGCGCATCTGAACAGCGAGAATACCTCAAAATGTCACGTTTATTGATCCTAAAAAGGAAATTCCATGAGCAGCCTTGAGCATCCGCTGGGTATCAGCTTTGAATTCTTTCCGCCCAATACCGATGCTGGGCACGACAAGCTAATACACGTTCGTGATGAGCTAGCTGCGCGGCAGCCCCGATTTTTTTCAGTTACCTATGGCGCTGGTGGGTCGACGCAGGCGCGCACACGCGAACTGGTACGCACTGTTAGCCAAAGCGGCATTACGACCGCGCCGCACCTATCCTGTATTGGCAGTGAAAAAGCTCAACTGCGAGATCTGCTAGCTCAGTATCGCGAGGAGGGCGTGAATAGTCTGGTCGCTCTACGTGGCGATATGCCGTCGGGCATGGCAAGCATTGGTGAATTACGCTATGCCAACGAGCTGGTGGAGTTTATTCGTGCTGAAACCGGCGATCATTTCGAGATTGCGGTCGCGGCTTACCCGGAGTCTCATCCACAGGCGGCTAATCTAGATAAAGACGTAGAAAACTTCGTGCGCAAAATGAAGGCTGGCGCCAACATGGCGATCACCCAGTACTTTTTTACCGCCGATGCCTATTTTAATTTTGTCGATAAAGTCCGTGCGCTTGGCATCGAACAGCCGATCATTCCGGGTATTATGCCGATCACTAACTACACTAAGTTGGCGCGTTTCTCTGATGTCTGCGGCGCTGAGATTCCTCGCTGGATGCGCAAGCAGCTAGAGTCCTATGGCGATGACAGTGAAGCGATTGCCGCCTTTGGAACCGACGTGGTGAGCCAGCTTTGCCAGCGATTGTTGGATGGCGGTGCCCCCGGCCTGCATTTTTATACTCTTAACCAAGCGGCACCCGTGCTCAAAATAGTCGACAACCTGACCGACTAAGGTGCGTTGTTTCATCAAGTAACTAAAAACCCCACTCAATGGCCATTGAGCGGGGTTTTTTGACACTTGGCGTTTAGCTGCTTAGCGTGTTTAGCCAGCTTGAGCCGTTTTATTGCCACTGCCATGCAGCTTACGCTGCATGACAAATAGCCCGATACCAATCGCAAGCCCCAGAACGTCGGTATAAATACCGCCATAGATCATAAACATGGCGCCGACCAGCATCAGCAGGCGTTGCCATGTGTTGACCGGCCCAAAGAACCACGCTTGAACCATGCCTGAGAGCAAGATAATACCCAGCGTTGCGGTGACCCCAACGCGCAGGATTTCCATCGGCGTGCCTTCCATCAGCATGGCAGGGCTGTAGAAGAACATAAACGGCACGATGAAGGCGGCCAAGCCAATCTTGAACGACGCCACGGACGTGCCCATCGGGTTATCGCCAGAAATGCCGGCCGCTGCATAGGACGCCAGCGCAACGGGCGGGGTAATCGCCGATACCACCGCAAAGTAGAACACGAAGAAGTGAGCGATCAGCGGCTCAATGCCAATATTGATCAAGCCAGGCGCTACCACTGAGGCGGCGACAGCATAAGCGGCGGTGGTCGGCATGCCCATACCAAGCAAAATGCTAATTAGCATAGCGAACACCAGCGCGAGAAGCTGGCTAACACCGGCTAAGCCAAGCAGCAGCGATGAGAAGCGAGCGCCAACGCCGGTCAGTGAGATAACCCCCACGATTAAGCCTGCACAGGCGCACACGGCGATAATCTGAACCGACATGGTGCCCGCGATTTGCAGCGCTTTAAGAATCGCACGAATGCCCATTTTATTGGGTGAAATCCAGCTCACGACGGCTGCTGAAGCGGTGGCCAACGTGCCCGCACGAATCACCGAATAGCCCATGAACAGTGCCGCGATCAGAATGATGATCGGCGCGAACAGATAGACCTGCTTGATCAGTTTGGAGAACAGCGGGATCTCATCTTTGCGCATGCCCCGCATGCCTTTACGGGCGGCTTCAAAATCGACCATAAAATAGATAGAGGCAAAATACAGAATCGCCGGGATGATCGCCGCAATGGCAATTTCGGTATACGGAATGCCTGTCACTTCGGCCATGATGAACGCACCGGCGCCCATAATCGGCGGCATGATTTGCCCACCCGTTGAAGCAGCCGCTTCAATCGCCCCGGCACTACGCGCCGGATAGCCGACTTTCTTCATCAATGGAATGGTCAGCGAGCCTGTGGAAACCACATTGCCCGCAGAGGTACCGTTAATCATACCCATCAAGCCAGACGCAAAAATAGCCACTTTGGCCGGGCCACCGCGAGCGCGCCCTGCGGCAGCGAAAGCAAAGTTGACGAAGTAGTCGCCCACTTTAGACGCTTGTAGAAACGCGGCAAAAATAATGAACAGAATAATATAGGTCGATGATACGGCGGTGGTGGGGCCTAAAATGCCGGCATCGGTATATACCTGACTGAAGAAGCGTTGTAGCGACAGCCCTGGGTAGCCCAAGAAGCCAGGTAAATAAGGACCGACAAAAACATATCCTAAGAACACCGCTGAAATGACGACTAAGGCCAAGCCGGCCACGCGGCGGGTAAGCTCAAGAATCAGCAGAGAGCCCGCAATCGCCGCCCAAGAGATGCCTGATGGCGCAAAGGAGGTGCCTGTCGACATGCGTATATTCGTGTTGAAAGCCACCAGCAAATAACCGGCGCTGGCCAGCGCGCATACCATGAGCACTAGGTCGGCAGGGTTAAAGCGATGGCGTGCCTGACGATAAAACCAGGACAGCACAACGGCACAGGCGGTGGTCGCCATCAGTGGGTAACCGTAATGCCAGTTTTCAACGCTGGGGTCGATGCGCATCGCACCGCCGCTGAGTGTTTGGTGCATTAAAAAGACTTGCGCCAACGTATAGGCCGCAGGAATAAGCAGCGCGTAGCTCACCCATTTAATCCCTGCACCTGACGTTTGGTGCTCCTCGTCGGCAAAACGAGCGCCAGCAAATAGCCCGTAACCCAGAATAAGCGCCCCGGCAATGTGCACAATACGAAACGACCAGGTTTCCATCGGATACACGTTCAGGGAAACCAGGTGGAAGCTAGAATAAGCAATGGCTAATGCCGAAAATAATAAGAACTGCCAGCCGGTAAACAGGCGGCGATTAGATTCAACAATGTCGTCATCGACACCATCAGCAATGGAGTCGGGTACTGTTGACGCCACGTTGGCATCATCCTTGAGACCATTGGGTTCTTGGTCGTTTTTGTGACTCATTAGAGTTCACCCTCACAGCAAAAGCAGACAAAGGGATAGCAGGAGCGAAATCTGCCCCGCCCGGCAAGGCCGAGACGGGGCAGTTAGAGCGGTAAACGTTGCTTAGTTGATCATGTCATCAGCAATTTCATAGCCGTTCTCTTTGTACCAACGCGCAGCGCCTGGATGAAAGGGCAGTACGGTGTTATGTACAATGTTTTCTGGAATGGTGGTTTCAGCACTGCGGTGTATTGAGCGCATGCGCTCGTTGTTTTCCATGGTCGCCTTGGTCACTTCGTAAATGAAGTCTTCCGGAAGATCACAGCCAGCGATCGCAAAGTTCCACATGGAAACGGCGCGCGCATCTTCTTCAAGCGTTGTGTACGTATTAGCGGGAATCATAAACTCAGCGACCGGGTAGTTTTCCAGCACGGTGGCTAGCTCTTCTTCGGTGAACTCAATGATGTTGACGTCAGTTTGTACTTCCAACTGGCTCACGGCGGGGATCGGGATGCCGGCCGCGAACGCAACGACGTCAAGCAGGCCATCCTGCAACTGGCCGCCTAGATCAGACCAGCCACCGTTACGGCGCTCAAAGTCCACGCCTAAGGTTTCTAGGATCGCGGGGAAGTAGGTGTCAGACGTGGACGCCGCGGGGCCAAAGCCGATACGCGCGCCAGGCGGAATGTCAGCAATGGATTCGATGCCGCTGCTAGAGAGTGCCGCAATTGAAAACGGCGTTTCGTACATGGGGAACATGGCACAGACGTTGTCCATCTTCATACCAGGTGCCAGCGGGCTTTCACCGTTCACAGCATCAGACGCAGGGCCCATGGTGGTTAAACCAAATGCCATGTCACCGGTGTGTACTAGCGCTAAGTTTTGCGTGGGGCCACCGGTGACTTCACCGCCGCCAGATACGCCAACTTCTTCAGCAATAAAGTTCGCCCAGCCTGAGCCGTAAACGAAGAACGTGCCGCCTTGACTGGCCGTACCAACGGTGAAGTTATCTGGCCACTCGGAGCGGTCTGCTTGGGCACTGCTAGCTGCTACAAGCAGGGCGCTGCTGGCAAGTAGCGTGAAGGTCTTAGGCATATGTTTACGCATGGCGAGAGTTCCTAGCTGTTATTGGGGTTATTGACTGACGGTCGTGTTCGATGCTGCTCGTTAGTACGGCATGAATCAGACTATTCAGTGGTTATAACAGCGATAGTTGTGCCATTTTAATATTGTTATTTTAAAATCAGTTGGTTAAGAAGATCTTATTAAACTTTCGTGGCAGGCTTAGGCAGGCAAAGTGTCCGAGTGTCCGCACGATGATTATTTTGCATGTGCGGATAGCCACACACTAATGCGATCGATCGAGCGCCATTAGCCAGCATTCGGCACATTGAAAAGGAAGACGCTAGGCTCGCGGTGCTTGGTTAGGCCTTCCTTTTACGGGATGAAACGTGGGTTTAACGAGGGGGCTTGCCGGGATCCATGATGCGTACGGGCTGTACATCTTGCTGCTTCTGGTCGTCGCGCACCTGATTAACTCGGGTGGTCATTTCGGTAAGGGCATCTTCTTCAATAGGCAACTGCTCAAAAAAATCGCAGCTGACGCATTCGCGGTAGCGAATGCCATTCTGCTCCCAGGCGCGGATGCGGTCCATCTCCGCACAGCGCGGGCAGATCACGCCGGCAATAAAGCGTTTAACCGTCGACATAGTGGGCTCCTATGCATCAGATGCGCGACGCCCAAGGCGCCACGCATGAAATAATGGTTTGCAACGTGTACCTGATAACGTGTGTTAAGCGGCGCGAATGCCGCAGTGGCGAAGCAGTGGCTCAACGCTGGGTTCGCGACCGCGAAAGGCAACAAACAGGTCGGCGGCATCACGAGCGCCGCCCTGCTCCAGGATTTCGCGACGAAAGCGCTGGCCTGTTTCTGGGTCGAAGATGCCAGCTTCTTCAAAGGCACTCCAGGCATCTGCCGAGAGCACTTCCGCCCACTTATAGCTGTAGTAACCGGCCGCATAGCCGCCAGCAAATATATGCCCAAAGCTATTTTGGAAGCGATTGAAGGGGGCTTTGGGCAGCACCGATACCGCGGCCCGCACATCATCGAGCAGTGCTTGCACGTCGCTGGCGCTAGGGGCGCTGAGTTCATGGTGCAGGCGTAGATCGAATAGCGAGAGTTCGATTTGGCGCATCATACCCATGGCCGACTGGAAGTTCTTGGCTGCCTGCAGGCGCTCTAGTAGATCGAAGGGAAGCGGTTCGCCGGTATCCACGTGCTTGGCCAGCAGGTTTAGTCCTTCACGCTCCCAGCAGTAGTTTTCCATAAACTGGCTGGGTAGCTCGACCGCATCCCAGGCCACACCGTTAATGCCGGAAATATCTGCAATGTGCTGCTTGGTGAGCATATGGTGAAGACCGTGCCCAAACTCATGAAACAAGGTCGTGACTTCGTCGTGAGTCAGCAGCGCGGGGCGGCCACCTACCGGCGCAGTGAAGTTGCAGGTTAGAAAGGCCACTGGCAGCTGCAGGCCCTGCTCGGTTTGACGGCGCACGCGGCAGTCCGCCATCCAGGCACCGCCGCGCTTGCCTTCACGGGCGTAGAGATCAAGGTAAAAGCCGGCAATCGGCTGGCCGTTTTCAGTAATCTGGAAGTATTGGACGTCTGGATGATAGCGAGTCGCCTCGGTATCTTCTTCACAGCGTACGCCGTAGAGGCGCTCAACCACTTGAAACAGGCCATCAATGACGCGCGGGGCGGGAAAGTAAGGGCGCAGCTGTTCTTGGGAGATGGCGTGGCGTGCTTCGCGCAGTTTCTCGCTGGCGTAGGCAACGTCCCACGGCTCAAGTACTTCCAGGCCCAGTTCGTCACGGGCGTAGGTGCTCAGTTCAGCAAACTCTTCTTTAGCCTGAGGCAGCGCACGACGGGCTAGGTCGTTGAGGAACTCAAGCACCTGCTCGGGAGATTCGGCCATTTTAGTGGCCAGTGAATAATCCGCGTAGGTGGCAAAGCCAAGCAGCTGGGCAATGTCGCTACGTAGCGACAGAATCTCTTCCAAAATGGCAGCGTTGTCGAACTTGCCAGCATCCGCGCTTTGGTCTGAGGCACGGGTAATGAACGCGGTATACACCTCACGGCGCAGCTCGCGACTGTCGGCGTAGCTGATGACAGGGAAAAAACTGGGGAAATCCAAGGTAATCCGGTAGCCCGGCACGCCCTTCGCCTCGGCGGTGGCTTTTAAGGTATCTAAGGCACTTGCTGGGACGCCTGCGAGCGCATCTAAGCAATCAATATCTTTGTGCCATGCCTGGGTGGCATCCAGAACGTTATTTGAATACTGGTTTGAGAGTAGTGAAAGACGCGACTGAATTTTTCCGTAACGCGCTTTTTGGTCCGTGGGCAGGTCAACACCGGCTAGCCGGAAATCACGTAAGGCGTTCTCGACGGTGCGCCGCTGTGCGGCATCTAACGATGCCCAGGCCGGGCCTTCTTTCAGCGCTTTCCAACCATGGAAAAGCCCTTCGTGTTGGCCGACCCAGGTGCCGAAAGCAGAAAGCTTTTCAAGGCATGCCTGATACGCTTCGCGTAATTCGGGGGAGTTCATGGTGCCGTTGAGATGAGAAATCGGTGACCACGCATTGGTGAGACGGTCATTGACGGCCTCAAACGGCGCCGCGAAATTGTCCCAAGTGGGCGGCGTGGCGGCGGCCTGCTGGGCGAGGAGATCAATGGCCTCGCGGCTTTCTCTGAGCAGGATTTCTACCGCAGGCTCTACGTGTTCGGCGCGAATGTCAGCAAAAGGGGGGAGCTTGTGCGTCTCAAGCAACGGATTGGAGGGCAAGGGGGTGGAGGACATAGGCACCTCAGTTGGCATCGTTTTTAAAATCGTGTAGGAAGCGCAAAACGCGCGATAATGATGACACAGTGCGGGCAGTGGGGCCGCGTTTCAATGCTAGGCTGCAGGTCAGAGTTTGGCCTGCGTGCAAGTGCCTGCTAGTCTTGCCGCCTTTTAATGCCTCTAACGGCAGGAGCACACGATGAGCGAAACGCTGGAGCGCTGGGGGTCGAAGCGGGCCTTTATCTTGGCAATAACAGGTGCTGCAGTGGGTTTAGGCAACATCTGGCGCTTCCCCTACGTGGCTGGAGAAAATGGCGGTGCGGCATTTTTGCTGGTTTATGTAGCGTTTGTGCTGCTGCTAGGTATTCCCGTCATGATGGCGGAAATATTAATTGGCCGAGCCGGGCGTCGCGGGCCAATGCAGGCGTTAGGGGCCTTGGCAACAGAGGCGGGAGCCTCGCCTCATTGGCGTTGGCTAGGGCTATTCGGCGCGTTCACCGTATTTTGTATCTTATCGTTCTACTCGGTGGTGTCCGGCTGGTCGATTGAGTTTTTAGTTGCCTCCGTGAACGGTAATTTCAGCGGCGCGAGCGCTGAGGAGATTGGTGCGGGCTTTGACGCTTTCTTGGCTAACCCGGGCCTGCTTATTTTTAATCACACTTTGTTTCTATTCATGACCATGTCCGTTGTGGCGGCCGGTGTTGCCAAAGGTTTGGAGCGACTTAACAATTTGCTGATGCCGCTGCTGTATTTTTTGCTGCTGCTATTAGCAGGCTATGCCGCCACGACGGATGGTTTTGGCACCGCGCTGGCATGGCTGTTTCTGCCCTCTTTCGATGCGCTAACGCCATCGGTGGTTGTCCATGCGATGGGGCATGCGTTTTTTACCTTGGCGGTAGGGGCCTGTGCCTTAATGGCGTACGGGGCTTATATGCCTGAAGAGCAAAGCCTGCCCAAAGCCGCGTTTGCGGTAGCGGTGCTCGATATCAGCGTTGCACTGCTGGCGGGTATTGCGATTTTCTCGGTTGTATTTGCTCAAGGCATGGATCCCGCTGAAGGCCCGGGCTTGATGTTTGTCACGCTGCCAATCGCATTTTCTGAATTGCCGTGGGGCTCGGTATGGCTGAGCGTGTTCTTTTTATTACTGCTATTAGCCACCTGGACCTCAGCGATTAACTTAGCCGAGCCCATGGTCGCGACGCTTCAGGGGCTGGGGCTGCGCCGCAGCCTTGCGACGCTGGTCGTGGCGGTCAGCGTCTGGTTAATCGGCCTGCTATCCGCCTTCTCGTTTTCGACGCTTTCTGAATTCCGGCCGCTCTTTGGGCGCAACGTGTTCGAGCTGGTCAGCAGTATACCGCCGGATGTTTTTCTGCCCTTAGGCGGATTGATGATCGCCATTTTTGCCGCCTGGGTGATGCCCCAAGAACGAGTCGCCAGTGCATTGGGTGCCGGTGAACGCGGCTACCTAGTGTGGCGAAATATTCTTCGCTGGGTATCGATTCCGCTGACCTTTATCGTGCTACTGACAGGATTGCTATAAGGCTTCTTTGGTTGTCATTAAGCACTATAGTCAGCGAGTCATATTCTTTATACGGTCTATCGAGAACCGCAGGAGCAAATTATGAGTAGTGCGTTAAGACGCTATCAGGGCATGGAGCCGTCGCTTGGCGAGCGCGTGTATATTGATCCGGCAAGCGTGGTCATTGGAGACGTGGTGCTGGGGGATGATTGCTCCGTTTGGCCGATGAGCGTTATCCGTGGCGATATGCACCGTATTCGAATCGGCGCGCGTACCAGCGTGCAGGATGGCAGCGTGCTGCATATTACCCACGCAAGTGACTTTAGCCCGGCAGGCTTTCCGCTCATTATTGGCGACGATGTGACCATCGGTCATAAGGCGATTCTGCATGGCTGCACGCTGGGTAGTCGGATATTGGTGGGCATGGGTGCGATTGTGATGGATGGTGCGGTCGTTGAAGATGAAGTCATTATTGCCGCTGGCGCCGTAGTAACGCCGGGTAAGCATCTGGAAAGCGGCTATGTGTATGCCGGTAACCCGGCTAAACCGCTGCGCCCGCTGAAAGAATCCGAACGTGCTTTCTTCCCCTATACCGCCGGTAACTACGTTAAATTGAAAGACCGCTTTTTGGCCGAACCACCAGTTTAATGCCTTTTCTCTAAGCGGTTGCCCTGCCAACCTTTTTTGGTAAATAGTCGTGTCGCGTCGGCCAGAAATCTGTTAATTTATCCAGTTTTCTGGGGTGCCGCGTCATGGCTAACTTTCGCACGCATATTACCGTAGCAGCGGCGGGTGGCATGCTGATAGCTTACGCAGCTTGGAAAGGTCATTGGTGGCCGCCTTCTCAAGCGGTGGTGATGGTTGCGCTGGTTACGTTTGGGGGCATTTTGCCAGACATCGATGCCGACCGATCACATTCTATCCGATTGATTTTTAATCTTCTTTCAGTGCCTGCCTTGGTCTTTGGCGCACTGCTACTGCAGCCATGGCTCACGCCCGGTGCGCTGTTGGTTGCCTGCGGTGGAATCTATGTCTGCGTGCGTTATTTAGCCAGCGTACTATTTTCGCGTTTTACCGTGCATCGCGGTATCTGGCACTCACTGCTGGCGGGTGGGCTATGTAGCCTGGCCACCGCTGCGCTGAGTTTTAATCTGCTCGGCCAGCCGGCATGGCTTGCTTGGTCGCATGGCGCCGCCACGCTGGTCGGATTTTTAATTCACCTGAGTTTAGATGAGATGTACAGCGTGGATCTTGAAGGCGCTCGGCTAAAGCGTTCGTTCGGAACGGCGCTAAAGCTCGGCGATAGCCGGCGGCCCATGTCTAATCTGCTGATGCTGATTGCCACGTTAACGCTGGTGCCCTGGGTGCCGCCTTGGTCAGTATTGGGTGAGCTGTTGCATCAGGGCTCGCTGCTGTGGCGATAGTCATCGGCATTGAGGCCGTGCTTTTTAAGCTTGTCATAAAAGGTTTTGCGCGGAATGCCTAAGTGGCGACACACATCGGTGACACGGCCGTGATAGCGCGCCAGGGATTGGCTGATCAGGCTTTTTTCAAACAGCTCCACCTGGCGGGGCAAAGTGGGCTCCTGAGTGTCGGCGCTAACCCCTTCCAGCAGTGCATCCAGACGATAATCAAAGGCGGCGCCCAGCAGTACGTAGCGCTCGGCAAGGTTGCGCAGTTCGCGCACATTGCCGGGCCAGTCATGTGCGAGTAGAACGGCAATGCCCGAGCTGTCTATGATAGGCGCTTCCAGCCCGCTGCGATTGGCAGCCACTACGGCAAAATGTTGAAACAGCAAGGGAATATCTTCGCGCCGTTCGCGCAGGGCTGGCAACGGCAGAGTGACCACGTTAAGACGGTAATACAGATCTTCGCGAAAGCGGCCCTCTTCAGACGCTGCTTTTAGATCCACCTTGGTAGCGGCAATGACGCGAATGTTGAGTGGTACCGTTTCATTAGCGCCCAGCCGCTCCACGCTGCGCTCTTGCAGCACCCGCAGCAGTTTGACCTGAAGCGCCATGGGCATGGATTCAATTTCATCCAAAAATACCGTGCCGCCGTTAGCATGTTCGAATTTGCCGATACGCCGCTCTACTGCACCGGTAAAGGCACCTTTTTCGTGGCCAAATAGCTCGGACTCAATGGTGTTTTCGGGCACTGCGCCGCAGTTGATGGCCATAAAAGGGCTATTACGCCGCCCGCTGCGCTCGTGAATAGCGCGGGCCACCAAGTCTTTGCCGGTACCTGTTTCCCCAAACAGCAGCACATCGGCCTCCACTTGGCTGATGCGCTGAATCATAGCGGCCAGTCGCGATATGATGGGTGTGCGGCCAACCAGGCGAGGCCCCAGCGCGGCTTGCTGTACTTCCAGTTCGGCTTTTAGGCGGTGATTTTCTAAACTGAGCTGGCGCTTCTCGATGCCACGACGCACCACATCCAATAGTTGATCACCGGCGAAGGGCTTTTCAAGAAAATCCCACGCCCCTGCACGCATTGCCTCTACGGCGGTCGAAATATCGCCGTGGCCGGTAATTAAAATGATCGGCAGCGTGGCGTCGCGGTTATGTAGCTCGTGCAGCAGCGCCATGCCATCCATGCCGGGCATCCTTATGTCGCTGACGATCACGCCCGGAAAGTCGGGCGTTAAGGCGGCGAGCGCTTGTTCGGCTGATTCGTAGCAGTAGGGCGTGTAGCCTGCAAGCTCGAGGGTTTGGCTAGCGGTGATCCGAAGGTGTGGTTCGTCGTCGATCACTATGACCGGCAGGGTCGACGGTTCATGCATAGTGAGAGCGCTCCTGGACATGCGTTAACGTTGAGTGGGGTAGCGTAATAGTGAAGCAAGCGCCCCCTTCGGGTCGATTAGCAGCCTGCAGCTTACCGCCTAGATCGTCCATAATGCGTGAAGAGATCGAGAGGCCCAAGCCTAAGCCACTGCCTGGCGCTTTGGTCGTGAAAAAGGGTTCAAACACGTGCCCTAAATGCTCAGCTGGAATGCCGGGTCCGTTATCGGCAACGCTAATATGCACCTGCTGATGGTGAATGCTAGCGCTTAGTGTCAGTTGCGGTACGGGTTCGGCTTTCATAGCCTGCAGGGCATTGCCGATTAGATTAACCAGCACTTGCTCAAGGCGCACTAGGTCGCCTTTCACCCATAGCGTTTCATCGGGCCACTCATGAATAATCGTAATGTTGCCTTCGCGCAGACGGCTTTGAAATAAGCGCAAGGCGTAGTCGATACAGGCCTGTACGGAAATGGTCTCTTGGCGTTCGCTACTCTTACGTGAAAACTGGCGCAGTTGTGCGCTGATATCGGCCATGCGCTCGGTCAGCTCAACAATTTGCTCAAGGTTGGCGTCGGCTTTTTCATGGCGTGCTAGTGCCATAAAGCGTCGGGCGTTTTCTGCATAAGCGCGAATAGCGGCCAGCGGTTGATTAAGCTCATGGTTGATGCCCGCGGCGAGCTGCCCTAATACGGCCAGTTTAGCCGCTTGAATAAGCTCATCCTGCGTTTGGCGTAAGTTGGCTTCAGCCCGGCGGCGCTCTTCAATTTCATCAGAAAGCCGCTGATTACTGGCGACTAAGTCACGGGTGCGCCTTTCTACGCTAACTTCCAGCTCATCGCGAACGCGGGCCAAAGTATGGCGCTCTCGATCGGCAAACGCTTCCCGTTCACGACGAAGCCTCAGCCGCTGCCAGCCTATGCCGGCCCCAAGTGCAATCAGGCTGTAGAGGCTGCCCGCCATGAGAGCAGCGACCCATTGGGCGCTGATCACCGGTGTTAGCGGCTTTAAAATATGCATCTGCCAGCCAAACTCAGGAATAGGTCGCGTCAGGCTTAGGTAGTTGCCTTTACTTAAAGGGCCTTGGGAGAAACTTACTAATTGGCTGCCCAGGCCGTAAGGCGCAATGACGCCGATGCCGGAGGACGCTAGCGGCTCCATCGCATAGCGTCGCGTTGCGCGCAGGACTCGACGTTGCTCATCGGAAAGCGAGTAAAGGGCGTTCATTCGCAGCCCTGGGTGGCTGGCCATGAAGATGATGTTATCGCTGTCGGTGACAAACAGCTCGGCATCTTGCTCAGCCCAGCTCTCTTCAACCTCATCAAGCAATACTTTGATGACTAATACGCCGTCAGGTTTGGCATCGGGCGAGGTGTCATCGAGCCAAACCGGTGCTGAAAAGAAGTAGCCCCGCTCAAGTGATTGGGTGCCCAAGCCATAAAACCTACCTTGCCGGCCCGCGATGGCTTCGGTGTAATAGCTGCGAAAAGCATAGTTTTGGCCGATAAAGGTGTTAGATCGATGCCAGTTGCTGGCGGCAATAGTATCGCCATCACGATTTAGCAAATAAACGTCTGAAACGCCTGCGGTGAAGCGGAAGCGATCCAGCAACATATTCAGCGGCATCGAGTCTTGGCTGTCGGGGGAGGCTAAAAAACGTTGCACACCTTCCCTTGTCGCGAGCATTTGTGGCAAGTAGTCGTAGCGCAGTAAATAGCCGTTTAAATTGGCAGCAGACAGGCGCAGCTCGTTTTCGGCATCGTCTTGTAAGTTAGAAAGCGCCTGCTCGCGGGCCAGCTGGGCGGCTTGCCACATGCACAGCAATAAACCGAGCGAAATGACCAGCAGCCACAGGCGACGCCAGCGTGGTGGCAAGCGAGCGGGGGTCTGGCTGTGTATGTCAGCCTTGCCCATATCCGTGTTACTCATGCCGGTGTCTTTCGACTGCCTTGGGCGCGGCGAAGGGCGCGTTGGGCCCGCGCCTCTTCACGCGCCATTTCAAGAAGTCCTTCTTCAACGAACGCTAGGTGCTCATGCGCGCGAGCGCGGGCGTCTTCTGCACGCCCTTCCAAGATGGCGTCAAGTAAGGCGCGATGCTGCTTCATCAGCTGGCTGCGTGAGCCTGGTTTGGCAAACAAGTGGGCCAGATTATTAACAATGCTCTTTTCAAGCAGATGAAAAATACCGCGAATGGTATGTAGCAGCAGAACATTGTGGGCGGCTTCGGCGATGGCAAGATGGAACGCCGCGTCAAGTTTGGCTTCATGAACAGGGTCGGCGCCGGCAAAACCGCCGTCGAGCTCTTCAAAGCGCTGAATGAGGACCGCCTTATCAGCGGGCGTTGAGCGCAGCGCAGCGTAATAGGCGGATATTCCTTCTATTGCATCGCGGAATTCGAGTAGGTCTAAGTTGAACTCGCCGTGGCGAGAAAGCATTTCCAAAAGCGGGTCGGTATAGCCATTGCTAAGGTCGTCGTTCACAAAGGTGCCACCGCCTTGGCGGCTGGTCAGTAAGCCGCGCGCGGCTAATTTTTGAATAGCTTCACGTAAAGAGGGGCGTGATACGCCAAAACGCTCTGCTAATTCACGCTCTGGTGGGAGGCGCTGCCCAGGTTTTAAGCTGCCCTCCAGCATCATGGCTTCTAAACGCTCGGTAATAACATCGGCCAAACGCTGCTGGCGGAGCGGTGGATAGCTCATGTTTGGTAGCTCCTTCAATTGGTAAGACCAATATTAGAAGCTTTGAACAGACAGCTCAAGCGCTGGCATTGATGGGTGGCTATTGGTCAAACATTATTAGTCGTAGCATTGAACTAAAGTATAGCGCTATGTAGGGCTATAAAGCCGCATCATTGTTTGACACCTTCATGGCGTCTCACTAATGTTGATGCCATATTTTTGTCAATTGGTAAAACCAATTATTAATTCTGAATAAGCCGATGTATAGCGCGTCGACTGCGCGCATCTACTAAATAGGGCTCGCCATGATTATTTCAGCCTCCACGGACTACCGAAAAGCCGCTAAGCGGCGCATTCCTCCCTTTCTATTCCATTATGCCGACGGGGGGGCATACGCCGAGCATACGCTGCGACGTAATGTAGAGGATCTCTCCGGTATCGCGTTGCGCCAGCGTGTGCTGAAGGATATGTCCTCGCTATCGCTGGAAACCGAGCTGTTCGGTGAAAAGATGGCCATGCCGATTGCGCTGGCTCCGGTGGGGCTAGCAGGTATGTACGCTAGACGCGGGGAGGTCCAGGCGGCGCGAGCGGCCGCCAAGAAAGGCATACCGTTTACTCTGTCGACGGTGTCGGTGTGCCCCATTGCAGAGGTGGCCTCGGCGATTGATCGACCCATCTGGTTCCAGCTTTACGTGCTGAAGGACAGGGGCTTCATGAAGCACGTTCTTGAGCAAGCTAAGGCCGCCGGGGTCAAGACACTGATCTTTACCGTTGATATGCCTGTGCCGGGCGCGCGCTATCGCGATGCTCACTCTGGAATGAGCGGTAAGTATGGGCCGATCCGGCGGATGGCTCAGGCTGCAATGCATCCTTTCTGGGCATGGGATGTCGGTATTAATGGTCGTCCCCATGACCTGGGTAACGTCTCTGATTACCGCGGTAAGCCAACCGAGCTTGAGGATTACATTGCCTGGCTGGCTACTAACTTCGACCCCGCTATCTCTTGGAAGGACCTGGAATGGATTCGTGAACTCTGGGACGGGCCGATGATTATTAAAGGAATACTTGATGCTGAAGATGCCCGCGATGCGGTGCGCTTTGGTGCAGATGGCATCGTTGTTTCTAATCATGGCGGCCGTCAGCTTGATGGCGTTCCCTCGACTGCGCGGGCCTTGCCGGCGATTGCCGACGCGGTTAAGGGGGATCTGGCCATTCTTGCTGATTCCGGCGTGCGCAGCGGGCTTGACGTCGTGAGGATGATCGCTTTGGGTGCCGACAGCGTGTTGCTGGGCCGCGCCTTCATCTATGCGCTTGCCACTGCTGGCGAAGCGGGTGTCACGCATTTGCTCGAGCTATTTGAAAAGGAAATGCGCGTGGCGATGACGCTCACCGGAGCGAGAAGTATTGCCGATTTGGGCGCGAATTCATTGGTATCGGATTTGCCTCGCGATCTTGCGTGAGCAGGCGCTGATGTATGGCCCGCGCACGGCTAAGTTTAATTCGCAATGGTGTCCTGATAATATGAGATGTGTTTTTTTCACCAGAGCCCTTGCCAACCCGTC
>NZ_JBQSVS010000010.1:0-29967 GCF_052376475.1 Halomonas sp. AOP5-B2-8
TAACGCCTCGGGGGATTTTTTTTGCATCTTTTTTTAATTTGCGAGAAAAGCAGTCGATAAAAAAGGCGGCTTGCGCCGCCCAGTTAAGGATTTACAAATTAAAGCGTTACGCGCAGATCGCCTGTAACGCCTCAATCAAACTATCCATTTCATCATCGGTGCCGATGGTAATCCGTAAGAAGTTGTTGAGCTCTGGGGTATTAAAGTGACGCACCAAAATGCCGCGCTCGCGTAGGCCTGCGTACAGCTGAGCACCTGCAAAGCTCGGATGTTGGGCAAGCACAAAGTTAGCTTTCGATGGCAACACTTCAAACCCTAGTGCTTCAAGGCGCTGGCGAGTACGCTCTCGCGTGGTGATGACATATTCGCGACATGCCTCGAAGTGTTCGGTGTCTTTTAGGGCAGCGATGCCGACAACGCTGGCTAAGCTGTCCACGGGGAACGAGTTGAAGGAGTCTTTTACTCGCTCTAGGCCGTCGATCAACGCCTCTGAGCCCACCGCATAGCCTAAACGTAAGCCCGCCAAGCTGCGAGATTTAGAAAATGTCCCTGTGACTAGCAAGTTAGGATAGCGATTAACCAGCGTCACAGCGCTCTCAGCGCCGAAATCGACGTACGCTTCATCAATGAGTACCACTCGGTCTGTCACGCGCTTAAGCAGTGCCTCAATCGTCTCTAGAGAGTGCGCATGGCCAGTCGGCGCATTAGGGTTGGCGAAAATAACGCCGCCGCGCTCTGTGTTTGCCGCAAGCGCATCTGTATCGACTTCCCAGTTCGCCGTGAGCGGATGCTTGCGCAGCTCTATGCGGTAAAGGTTGGCATACACAGGATAGAAGCTATACGTGATGGCCGGTACATCAAGTGCTGCCTGATGGCAAAAGAAAGCCTGAAAGGCAAACGCGAGGACCTCATCAGAGCCATTGCCAACAAACACCTGGCTACTCGTCACCTGAAAATTCTCCGCCAGCGCTTCGCGAAGATCGGCAGAGGTTGGGTCAGGATAGAGGCGGAGATGGTCGGTAGCGTAATGACGCAGAGCTTCACCAACGCCGGGTGCCGGCGGGTAAGGATTTTCATTGGTATTGAGCTTCACCAGCTGCTCGCGTGGTTGCTCGCCGGGCACGTAAGGCGTAAGTTCGCGAACGGCCGGACTCCAGTATTGGCTCATGACGGTAACCTGATTATCCTAGCGATGGTATGCCATGGTCGCTTGAAGACTAACGAAGCGCAAGCATTCGCATCGCTAGGGGTGTGCGTCGCACCTTGTAGCAGTTATGCTGTCACAAGTGCGCGTAAATAAATGTGATGTCCAACACGAGATTAAGGAGACACTCTATGCAACTCAGGAGTTTGCTAGCCGGTTCGGCTATGTTGGCACTGCTGGCTGGCTGTGCGAGCGGCCAAATGGAACAGCAGCAGGAAGAGGCTGCTACCTCGCAGGCTAACTACAAAGGCTCACTGCCTTGCCGTAACTGCGACGGTATTGACCTGGATGTCACGATGGTCGGTGAAGAAATGAGCGCCGCTGAAGAACGCACGTTCACGCTAAACGCGACTTACCGTAACCATCCCCAAACACCGCCGGATGAAAACTACGCCGGGAACTGGGAAGTACTGACAGGCACGCCGTCTGATCCAGATGCTACCGTTTACGAGCTAACGCCGAATGGCGAAGGCCAGATTTACTACTTCATGCGCATTGATGAGCGCACGTTGGAGTTGATCGATCCTGAGCGTCGCCGTTTTGAAAATGGTGAGAAGCTGCAGCTAACGCGTCAGTAACGCGTTAATCAGTAGTACAAAAGGCGGCCGATGGCCGCCTTTTGTATATATATCTGTTGGCTCAATCAAGCTCTGTTAAATAAAGATTAGTTTGAAGAGAATGGGTCGGATATGACGGCCCAGAAGCGACTCAGACATAGCAACCATGGGAGCGTAATCTCAGTGGCCAAAGCCAAAAGCGCCTTTGTATGTACCGAATGCGGTGCTGAATATCGCAAATGGCAGGGGCAGTGCAGCAGTTGCCAGGAGTGGAACACGCTAAGCGAAGTGCACTTGGCGAGTGCTCGTCCAGGCGGCGGAGCGGCTTCCGGCCGGTCAGGCTACGCGGGAGATCTTTCGCGTGAGGTAATCGACCTGGGCAACGTTGACCTCAGCGAAGTGCCACGTATGAGTTCCACTTTTGCGGAGTTTGATCGCGTATTGGGCGGCGGGCTTGTGCCTGGGTCGGCGGTGCTGCTGGGCGGTAATCCTGGGGCAGGGAAGTCGACGCTGCTGCTTCAAACGGCCTGCAAATTAGCGCAGCAACGACGCATTTTGTATGTTACCGGGGAAGAGTCACTATCTCAGGTAGCGATGCGTGCGCATCGCCTGCAGCTGCCTACCAACGGACTGAAAATGCTGGCCGAGACCAGCGTAGAAACCATTCTGGCGGTATCTGAGCGTGAAAAACCCGAAATCCTAGTGATTGATTCCATTCAAACGATGCACCTGGAAGATATCAGCTCGGCGCCTGGCGGCGTTGCGCAGGTGCGTGAATCTGCTGCCGCGCTGACACGCTTCGCCAAAAAAACCAATACCGTTCTACTGCTGGTTGGGCACGTAACCAAAGATGGCACCCTGGCAGGGCCTAAAGTGCTTGAGCATATGATTGATGCTTCGCTGTTGTTAGAGGGCGGCGCAGACTCACGCTTTCGCACCCTACGCGGCCAGAAAAACCGCTTTGGCGCTGTCAATGAGCTAGGCGTCTTCGCGATGCTAGAGCAGGGCCTCAAAGAGGTTAAAAACCCCAGCGCGATTTTTCTTTCCCGCCAGGAAGAGCAGGCGCCGGGTAGTTTGGTAATGGTGGTGTGGGAAGGTACGCGGCCAATTTTAGTTGAGGTGCAGGCGCTCGTTGATGAATCCGCACTGGGTAATCCAAGGCGGGTGGCGGTGGGCGTAGATCAAAACCGCTTGGCGATGCTGCTGGCGGTGCTCAATCGACACGGCGGATTGTTTACCGGCGATCAAGACGTCTTCTTAAACGTTGTCGGCGGTGTGAAGGTGCTTGAAACCAGCGCCGATTTAGCCGTTCTGTTGGCGGTGGTGTCGAGCTTGCAAAATCGGGCGCTGCCAAAAGAGCTAGTAGTTTTTGGCGAAGTGGGGCTGTCAGGCGAGATACGCCCGGTGCCAAGCGGCCAAGAGCGCATTGCCGAGGCCGCCAAGCACGGGTTCTTACGCGCTATTGTACCCCGCGCGAACGCTCCCAAGCAGGCGCCAAAAGGTATGGAGGTCATTGCCGTGGATAAATTAAGTGACGCCTTAGACGCGCTCTAGCATGAGCTATCCTTAAAGCGTCTGATATTATGAATGTGCCAGGGAGAGACACGATGAGTTCCATTCGTTTAACCCAATATAGCCATGGTGCTGGGGCCGGCTGCAAAATTGCTTCCGACGCGCTGGACAGCCTGCTAGCCAAGGCCTGGCCAGAGGCGGGCCATAAGCAGCTTATCGTTGGCAATCAAGGGCGCGCAGATGCCGCAGTGTATGACCTAGGCGATGGACGCGGAATGATTGCGACCACTGACTTCTTTATGCCCATAGTTGATGACCCTTTTGATTTCGGCCGTATCGCTGTCACCAATGCGATAAGCGACGTTTATGCGATGGGCGGCACGCCGGTGATGACATTGGGCATACTGTGCTGGCCGCTGGATAAATTAAGTGCGGAAGTCGCAGGCGATGTAATGACGGGGGCTCAGGCGGTTTGCCGCGAGCTTGGAGTTGCGCTGGCTGGAAGCCACTCGATTGACGCGCCCGAGCCAATTTTCGGGCTCGCCGTGAAGGGCTTAGTTGATCTCAAAAAACTCAAGCTGAGCAGCACCGCCAAGCCCGGCGATTTGCTATTTTTAACTCAGCCGCTGGGCGTTGGGATGCTAACCACGGCTGAAAAGCGCGGCTGGTTGGAAGTCGGCCATCATGGCCTGGCCCGTGAAACCATGCTGAAAGCTAACCGTATTGGCGTGAAGCTTGCCGAGGTCGAAGGAGTGAGCGCCATGACAGACATCAACGGCTTTGGCTTAGCCGGCCATCTCTCTGAAATGTGTCAAGCGAGCAACGTGATGGCGCGCATTGATTTTCGCCGCCTGCCCCGCTTAGCCGGAGCTGAAGCATATCGGCGTAAAGGCGCCGTGCCGAGTGATACGCTGAAAAATCGCGAAGCCCTGGGTGAGAGTTTGCCCGCCATGGATGAGGTGCACTGGCAGTGGCTATGCGACCCACAGACCTCTGGCGGGCTGCTGATTAGCGTTGACCCTGCCTGGGAGGATGATGTGATGCGCATTGGCCGAGAGTACGGCTTGGATTTACAGTCATTTGGCGTTATGGCCTCGCGAAGCGCTAAGGTGAGCATTGAGGTGATTGGGTGACATTCATCTCCCCGGCAGAAATTCATGTCAGCGACTGGGGCCGCTAGCGGCGTGCCTGGTCAATTATGCCGCTGTAAGCCACTGCGTCATTAATCGATCCAGTAGCGGCGCTAGCTGAATAAAACGGTCAGCGTTTTCAGTGATTTGTACATCATCCTGGGCATAGCGGTCGCCGGTTTTAGATGTTGAGTGAGGGCGCTGAGTATTGCTCAGTAGCAGATTGACGCTAGCGGGAGTGGCTTCTAGATGGCATAGCAGACCCATGACGCGGCCTCTGTCCCAAGCAAACCCCTGTAGCGGCGCTGCTTCGCTACCGCCGAGCGCAATGGCTTCATCCGGCAGGCTGAAAACTAAGCGATGCCACATGAAAGCGCTAAACGTCTCTGGCAAATCGAACGTGCTTTCAGGCGCCAGCGTCACGGTGTGCCAGCCAGCCTCGGCATAGGTTCCAGGTGCGACCACTGCTCCCAGCGCACGCGCTAGCCAATGGGCGCCCAAGCCAATGCCCAGTAGCGGCTTTTGGCCATTTAGGTAGCGATTGATTAGTTTATCTTCAGCTTTGAGCCAGCGTGGAGGTTGGCTGAGTAGCTCCTCGGGCCCATCAAGTACTATGAGTGCGTCAGCTTCATTATGGCGTGGGGTTAATTCATCCGCATAGAGATGAAAAGTGCTGTAACTATGGCCCATACTGGCTAACCAATCCGTTAAACGGGCGGGGCCATGGTCAGGGCCGTGCTGTAGCAGATGAATATGCATGGTAATCTCCTCGCCGACCGTTCCATCATCTGATGACCATAACGCACCCACTACTTTTCACCAATACTTCGTAGAAGAAGCTTTAGGAACTCCGCATGGCGCCTAAACCCATAGGATTTTATCAACGACTACAAGAACTTTCGTTACCCGCCCAGCAGGCCTTTATGGCGGCGCTTTGCGAACGCTTGTTGCCCAACTACGCCCTCTATGAGCAAACCACTGGGCAGGGCGACGGTCACACGCTTAGCGTGGTGCTGAGCTTGGTTTGGGAGCGGCTGAGCGTGCCTAGCGCCAGTATCGATTTTGCCCGTCAAGCGGAAAAGTTAGCCGAGTGTGAACCGCCTGAAGGCGACGACAGCTTTGGTGCACGCCGTGCGCTAGACGCGGTAGTGTCGCTTTCAGCATTGCTTGATACGCTGCAGGGCGACTCTCCAGAGGCAGTGCTAGATGTGAGCCGTACTTCGCGTGCGGGCGTGCGTGCCTTTATCGAGCTCACGGAAGGTGAAGAAGATGCTCAGGCGTTGGCGCTGATTATTCGTGATCATCCGCTGATGGACGATGAAAATGACTTCCAAGATGCCGTGCTGGAAGCGGTCAGCGAACCGCTGGATAAAGCAGCGCTGAAAGAGGTGCGTCAGCTGGGCCGCAATGGCGGTATCAGTAACTTGGGTTTAACGCTTGATGAGGGTGATGAATAGCAGCTAAAAACGCACGCCTGCGGTGACCATCATTCCGGCGGTTCCAAATATAATGAGATCGGACTCAAACCGCCCCCACTGCACGCCAATACTGGGCAAGACGGCCGGTGCCACTTCCAGGTGATTGAGCGGGATTTTATCGCGATACTCGCCTTTGTAGCCGTGTAAAAGCCCGCCCGTTATTTTGGCGCGCACGTTCAAGCCCTGGCTAAACTGCCAAACAGGAAACTCGCGGCCCGCGTAGAAATACCACGTGGGCTGCTCATATGAGTTCTTAAACCATGCCGCACCCGTCAGCCAACGGTCTGGGTTGTGCAGTTCAATGCTAATCAGATTCTGATGATTATTATGCTCAGGATCTGGGTTGAAGTGCCGGGTATACAGGCTGGTTTGTACCAGCGTGTGATCCCACTCCAGCGCAGGCGGCCAGTCTGGCAGCGAAAACGCGGCAGCGGGCGTGCTCAGCGCGATGCCCGCTAGCCACCCCATCCATGGGTATGCTCGGCGCATTCGCCGCCCCTGGCTGAAAAGAGGCATCTTAAAGGCGCATTTCAATGCCGCGCTCCGCCATGTAGCGTTTTGCTTCAGGGATCGTGTACTCGCCGAAGTGGAAAATACTGGCGGCCAGCACCGCATCGGCACCGCCTTTCAGCACGCCGTCCACGAAGTGATCCAGGTTGCCAACACCGCCTGAAGCAACCACAGGAACGCTCACTGCTTCGGCAATCGCGTGAGTGACGCCTAGATCAAAGCCAACCTTGGTGCCATCGCGATCCATGCTGGTAAGCAGCAGTTCGCCAGCGCCGAATTCCACCATCTTCTTCGCCCATTCAATGGCGTCGAGTCCCGTTGAGCGACGCCCACCATGGGTAAAAATTTCCCAGCGCGGCGTTTCGCCCTCGGCTGATACTCGCTTGGCATCGATGGCGACGACAATACACTGGCTACCAAAACGTTCCGCGGCTTCGCGCACGAAGTCGGGGTTGGTGACCGCTGCGGTATTGATCGAGACTTTATCCGCCCCGGCGTTAAGCATGGTGCGAATGTCGTCACAGGTGCGAATCCCACCGCCCACGGTTAACGGAATAAAAACCTCGCCCGCAATGCGCTCCACCATTTCAACCGTGGTGTCGCGGTCTTCGTGGCTGGCGGTAATGTCCAGGAAAGTGATTTCGTCAGCACCTTGCTGGTTGTAGCGCTGGGCAATCTCCACTGGATCGCCGGCATCACGAATACCGACAAAATTAACACCTTTAACCACTCGCCCGGCGTCTACATCCAGACAGGGGATAATACGTTTGGTGAGGCTCATGAACGGCCTCCCGTCAGCTGATCGCTCAGGTGCTGTGCTTGCGCAACATCCAAGCTGCCTTCGTAAATGGCACGGCCGGTGATAGCGCCTAAAATGCCGCTGTCAGCGACATCGCACAGCGCTCTGATGTCGTCTAGATTGGTCACGCCACCGGAGGCAATCACTGGTAAGCCGCCTTCGCGAGCCAGGGCCGCGGTGGCGTCAACGTTGACGCCCTGCATCATGCCGTCGCGGGCAATATCGGTGTAAACGATACTGGATACGCCATCGTTGGCGAAACGCTTGGCCAATTCGGTGGCTTTAATCGTCGACACTTCTGCCCAGCCGTCGGTGGCGACATAGCCGTCTTTAGCGTCTAGTCCAACAATCACATGGCCTGGGAATGCACGGCACATTTCGCTTACAAATGCAGGCTCTTTCACCGCCTTGGTGCCGATAATGACGTAGGCGACGCCGGCGCTTAGGTAGTGCTCAATCGTTTCTGCACTGCGGATGCCGCCGCCAATTTGAATCGGCAGGTTGGGATAGGCGCGGGCGATAGCGGTAACGGCGCCGCCATTTACCGGCTTGCCTTCAAAGGCGCCGTTTAAATCCACCAGATGTAGCCGGCGTGCGCCGGCGTCTACCCAGCGTGCCGCCATCGCTACCGGGTCATCGCCGTAGGAAGTAGCGTCTTCCATGCGGCCTTGTTTCAGCCGTACACACTGGCCGTCTTTGAGATCAATCGCGGGAATGACTAACATAAACAATCCTCTCAGGGCGTCCAGGTAACGAAATTTTCGAGTAGGCGAAGGCCGGCGCGGGAGCTTTTTTCGGGATGAAATTGCACCGCGAAGGTAGCATCACGGCCAATGGCGACGTGGGCGCTTACCTTGCCATATTGAGTCGTACCAAACACCTGAGTATCGTCATCGACATTAACATAGTAGCTGTGCACGAAATAGAAATGTTCACGGTTATCAATGCCTGCCCACAGCGGGTGATCGTGATGCTGCTCGACAACATTCCAGCCCATATGAGGGACTTTTAAGCGCTGCTCGTGGGTATCGCGCATATCGCTAGGAAAGCGGTCTACGCTACCTTTAAAGAACCCAAGACATGCCACGCCGCCGTTTTCTTCGCTACGCTCCAGCAGCATTTGTTGACCCACGCAAATACCCAGCAGCGGTTTATCTTGGCGTGTTAAAATTTCATCCACCAGCCCGCGTAAATCGGTGCGCTCAAGTTCGCCAACGCAGTCGCGAATAGCCCCTTGGCCCGGTAGCACTAGGCGCGTCGCGCCCAGAATGCGCCGCGGGTCACGAGTAATGACAACATTTTCATGCGTCACGTGTTCCAGCGCTTTGGCTACGGAATGCAGGTTGCCCATTCCATAGTCGATCACCGCAATGGTCATGAAGCGCTCCTTGTGAAAGTAAAGGGGGAGGCGCTAGTGGCGAAGAAAAGCATTACAAGCTCCCTTTGGTTGAGGGCATTTGCCCGGCCATGCGAGGATCTTCTGCCACCGCCATGCGCAGCGCCCGCCCGAAGGCTTTGAAAATAGTTTCAGCCTGATGGTGAGCATTAAAGCCTTTAATGTTGTCGATATGCAGCGTCACGCGGGCATGGTTGGCGAAGCCTTGGAAAAACTCCCAGAAAAGCTGAGTGTCCATGCTGCCGATGGTACCGCGAGTAAAATCAACGTTCATAAAGAGGCCGGGGCGTCCGGAAAAATCGATCACCACGCGCGAAAGCGCTTCGTCCAAAGGCACATAGGCATGTCCGTAACGGTAGATGCCGCGCTTATCGCCAATGGCTTCAAAGAAAGCTTGGCCTAGCGTAATGCCCAGGTCTTCTACGGTATGGTGGTCGTCAATATGTAGGTCGCCGGTGGCATTGATGTCGAGATCGATCATTCCGTGGCGGGCAACTTGATCAAGCATATGATCCAGAAACGGAACACCGGTTTGGCAGCTAAGGCGGCCTTCACCGTCGAGGTTGACGCTGACCTTGATCTGCGTTTCGTTGGTGTCACGGCTAACCGTGGCAATACGCGCTGACATGTTGCATCTCCTAGGCTGAAGCGCACTCTGAGGGGAGCCCTGAGGAACGATCCTAAGGGGTGATCCTAAAGAATGGTCGATGGTTTTGCATCAACTTACCACCATTTGATCAGGGCATGACCTCTGGCGAAGCGACCATTATAGTGAATCGACGCCCTCATCCGCTACAATGCGCGCAATGTAGCCGTTATCAATGATAGAAAAATAGCAGCAAGACTGCTTTGGCGAAGAGGATTTCATCATGCCGGTGACACTGCACCACGTCGACCAGGCCCGTTGGGAAGCCGATGAACAGGTGCGCCTTGATCTAGTGCGCATTTACCAGGACGCGCCTCAAGAGCGCATTCCTACTCCAACGGTGGAGCCGTTTATCGATGCACATTTTAACGGCCGGCACTTTTTTGCCTGCGCGCTTTTCAATGATCGGCTGCTGGGAGCCGTCGCGATACAGGAGGGCACCGACCGTGCTTGGTGGCTATCTGAGCTCTGCGTGCGTACAACCACTCGCCGCCGTGGGGTTGGTTCGCGTTTAATGGCACTGCTGGGTGAGCAAGCCAAACAAGAAGGGCGCGTATTGCGTATTGAAACCTCCTCATTGCCACTGGCGGACCGTGTGCTGCTTTCCAAGTTAGGTTATCGGCCCATGTCCAATCCAATGACTCCGGCGGGGATGCCCGCCACCAGCGATTTTGTTGAGTTAGACCCACAAGGGAAAGGGTAATGAAACAGTTATTACGTATTTTGCTAGCGGCCGTCGGCATTCTTGCCATCGTGGCGGTCGCTGCGGTGGTCTACGTGACCACCTTTTTAGATCCAGAAGATTTCAAGCCGCGCTTAACTGCCGTTGTAAAAGAGCAAACGGGACTGAACTTGGTGTTGGAAGGCCCGATTAATTGGTCGTTCTATCCGCGTATTGGGGTCAGCGTAGAGCAGGCGCGCGCGTGGCTACCTGAGCAAGATCAAGACAGTGCCGCGTTTGCTGCGATTAACCGCGCTGAAGTGAGCGTTGCCTTTGCCCCGTTGCTACGCGGCGAGATTGCCGTTGATGGGCTGACATTGGACGGCATGCGACTCAATTTAGAGCGTGATGCTGAAGGTGAAGGCAATTGGGAACCGTTGGTCGATCGCTTGTCCGAACAGACAAACGATGCCGCTGAAACGGTGCTGGCGCCTGCCAGCGCGGGCCCTAATGCCGACGCCGGTAGCTTGACGGTAGTGCTAAACATTGCGAGCGTGGAAGTGAAAAATGCCGATATACGTTTTCGTGATGAGCAAACCCAAGCGCTGTGGCGGCTGCAACAACTGAATATATCAGGTAGCAATGTTAATCCGGTGCGTGCTTTCCCACTGAAAGCCATGTTCACCTTGACTAAGCACAACCGCCTGGATGCCGAGGTATTGGAGCGCGCTCCGGATATTACCAGTGACATCAATCTTGAAACGCGCATGCGGCTCGGTTTAGAGGAAGAGCTTTTTGTACTCGAAAACATGTCATTAACGACGCGTACCAGTACAAAAACTGACAACGAGCCGCAGCAGCTTAGTTTGAAAGCCGCCGAAATGGTGGCGCGTATGGGTGAACAGCAGCTGTCGATTAAAGAAGGGCTACTGGAAGCGGGTTTGCGCAATGCAGGCAGCTGGCAGGGCAGCCTGGCGCTGGCACTTGCCTTTGGCTTGGAAGGCGACTGGCAAGCGCAGACCGTTCAGTTTAAGGATCTCCAGCTCACGGGCCCTGATGGGTTACGAGTGAGCGGCCATCTTAATATTGAACAGATGCTTGACGCGCCAAACTACCGTGGGCAGCTAACCGCAGCGCCATTCACGCTGCGCCCCTGGCTAGCACGCGCGGGCATTACTCTCACTACCGCGGGTGAAGCCGCGCTCAGTGATGTGGCAATGACCAGCCCTATCGAAGGCGATGCCGAGCAGTTCTCGCTGCCCAGGCTTTCATTAGTCATCGACGATAGCACCTTTACTGGAGAGCTATCGGCGGCGTTAGACGGCTCACGTCTGGCGTTTGATTTGGCAGGTGATCAGCTGTCGCTTGACCGCTATTTGCCCGGCGAGGCCACGGCTGAGCAAGCAAGCCGCGGCTTGCTGCGCAGCGCTTTTGCTCAAAGCAGTGATTCGCTGCTCCCGCAATCCGTGCTTGAAGGGTTGGCGCTAGAAGGTGATCTGAGTATTGATACTCTGATTTTCGCTGGGCTGACGTTCAATAAGCCTAGTTTGCAGCTGCGCGGAGATGATGGCGTCCACCGCCTAACAGCGTTTGAATCCGGCTTCTATGAAGGTAAGCTCAACGCTACCGGCCAGGTGGATGCCTCTGAGTCTGTGCTTGAATGGGCATTCTCGCCAACGATTAGCAACGTGCAAGTAGCGCCGCTGATTGAGGCGATGAGTGAAAAAACGTCACCACTACGCGGTCGTTTTGATTTGTCTGGCGAACTCACCAGCCTTGGCAACACCCGGGAAGCGCTGAAGAGCAACTTGAATGGCCAGCTGACGGCGCGCCTAAATGACGGGGCGATCTTAGAGACCAATATTTCACAGCAAATGTGTGAGCTGGTCGCTCAGCTAGAAGGCGAAGGCACCGTTCGCGAATGGCATGATGATACCCGCTTCGAGCAGTTCGATGGCACCTTCCAAATTAGCAATGGACTGGTGGAAAGCGATGATCTGCTCATCACTCTGCCGGGTATCAATGTTCAGGGCGACGGCGAGCTTAATCTCAGTAGCTTGGCCTTTGATACGCACGCCAACGCACGCTTGGTTGATACGGCTGACGCGGCCTGCAGCGTTAATCCGCGTCTGGCGCAATTGCCGCTACCCATGCGCTGCGAGGGCAACCTGAGCGATGAACGCAGCGAGTGGTGCCGCTTCGACCGAGAGGTATTCCAGACGGCCGTTGTCGACCTGCTACGTAACGAAGCCGGTGATCGTGTGGATGAAGAGATTGAAGAGCGCCTGAGCGATTCTTTGGATCAGCTAGACGAGCGCCTTGGCGAAGAAGCGGGCCAGAAGCTTCGTGAGGGGCTGCGTAATTTATTTAACTGAGTAACGATGCATGTTCATTCTGCGCCGGCCTAAATGCCGGCGCTTTTTTATGAGTATCGTGGATCGTTTACATACTTCTGTGTGAGGAACGTGCATGGCAGATATGCCCGCACCGCGGCTGACGGCCGCTGAATTCCAACGTCGTCTATTAGACTGGTTCGATCAATATGGCCGCCACGACTTGCCCTGGCAGTCACCGCGCAGCGCCTATCGCGTATGGGTGTCGGAAATCATGCTGCAGCAAACACAGGTTGCGACCGTCATTCCGTACTTTGAGCGCTTTATGGTGCGCTTTCCGACCTTGGAGGCGCTTGCCAGCGCGCCGCAAGATGAGGTGCTGCACTTATGGACCGGGCTAGGTTATTACGCCCGTGCACGTAACTTGCACAAGGCCGCTCAGCTCACGGTAGCGCAGCACGGCGCAGAACTACCTAGCGAAAGTGTCGATGCCCTAACGGCGCTGCCCGGCATTGGCCGCTCTACCGCGGGTGCCATCGTTGCGCAAAGCACAGGGCGGCGGGCGGCGATCCTAGATGGCAATGTCAAACGCTCGCTTACTCGCCTGCATGCGCTGCCCGGCTGGCCGGGCAAGCCGGCGGTGGAGCAAAAGCTTTGGGCGCTGGCCGGGTATTACACGCCCAGCGCGCGCTTAGCCGACTACACTCAAGCGATCATGGATTTTGGTGCGACGCTGTGTAAACGCAGCAAGCCTGACTGTTTAAGCTGCCCGTTTGATGACGTTTGTTTGGCCTATGCCCAGGGCGAGCCACAGCGCTATCCTGAATCAAAGCCGAAAAAAGCGTTGCCCACACGACAGACCATTATGCTCATGCTGAGCGACTCACGGGGCCGGGTATGGCTAGAAAAACGACCGCCAAGTGGCCTTTGGGGCGGGCTATGGAGCTTGCCGCAGTTTGATAAGCATGGCGAACTTAACGACTGGCTAGAGGATCACGCGGTCAATCCTGAGCGCGGCAGTGCATCGCCAAGCTTTTATCATACGTTTAGCCATTTTCGCTTAGAGATTACCCCCCAGCCGGTGACCTGCGATAGGCTGGGCGGTATTCGTGAAAGCGGCGTATGGTACGACATCAACGATCCGCCTGCGCTGGGGCTGGCGGCGCCGGTCAAAGCGTTGCTGAGTCAGCTAACACCTTTTACCCTCACCCAGCCGTAGGCCATGCTTAGCCGTATGGGAGAGGACATTGAATAACATCGCATAACCAGGAGCATGCTATGAGCAATACCGTTTTTTGCCGCAAGTACCAGACAGAGTTAGAAGCGTTGCCATTCCCACCCTTGCCGGGCAAGCAAGGCCAGGAGATTCAGGCAACGGTCTCCAAGCCTGCGTGGGAAGCCTGGCAGGCGCTGCAAACTCGCCTGATTAACGAGAAGCATCTCAATATGCTCGACCCAGAGTCGCGGGCCTACCTTATGGATCAGATGCAGCGCTTCCTGGATAATCAGGAAACCGACCAGGCTGAAGGGTATGTGCCGCCTACACAGGCATAAGCGTTGCTGCCACTCTAGTCAAGGGAGTGGCGTGAAATACCCATAAGCATCGGTATCGAAAGAAAGTTTCACAAAGGTGTTGACGAAAAGCGGTGTTTTTAGTTTAATACGCACCGTTGGCAGCGGCCAGATAGCTCAGTTGGTAGAGCAGGGGATTGAAAATCCCCGTGTCGGCGGTTCGATTCCGTCTCTGGCCACCACGCAGTTGGGGTATCGCCAAGTGGTAAGGCACCGCTTTTTGGTAGCGGTATTCCCAGGTTCGAATCCTGGTACCCCAGCCATTGCCAACAAAATTTCTTGTTGATTGCAGAGCTTAGCAGCAAAACAATCATTTTCTCAAGAAAACGTGAAGCGCCGACATAGCTCAGTTGGTAGAGCAACTGACTTGTAATCAGTAGGTCCCGGGTTCGACTCCTGGTGTCGGCACCATCAAAAGATGGTTAAAAGCAACATGTTAGAGACTTAAAAAGGCTGCCTTCATCGGCGGCCTTTTTTGTTTCCTTCCCCAAATTCTGCATCTGCGTACCGTAGTGTGTACCGTTTCTCTCAAGACCCATTCTGCCTGCTTTTTTCGTTGCTGCAAACCGTTTCTAAGTAGTCAAAATCACCTGATAAGTCGGTGGCTTTCAGTAGATTCTACAAGCCCTTCACCCTTTGTCTGTTAGGGCGGTTTTTTAGGATTACAGAGTAAGTTGTGCTCTTACGATCTCGCCGACAACTGATTTTTCTGGCTCCCTGGTTTGCATGGTTGTGCAAGCATGGAAAGCCTGAACGCACCTTTTTACAGCATAAATTCTTTTGCATGTATCAAAAAGAGGCGCCACACCTACACTAAACGTGTTTCAAAGCCGCTATTGTGGAGTTTTGTGTAATTGGCACGCTTGTTGCTTTAAATTATTTACATTTGTTTAGTGGTTATGGCCTTCGACTTAAGAATAGCGTCAATGAGTTGACAAAGTCGATTAGGGGTCACAATCTAAGTTTTAGTATTTGACATATTGTGCGTCGGCATACACCGAAAGGGCACAGAGCAATAGGGCTCCCATCGTTACCGTCAGGTAGCGCTGTGAGCCCTTTTTTTATGTCTGGAAATAGGACGGTGAGTCAATGAACAGTCGTATCCCGGTTGGCATACTCTTCTCTACTCAAGGGCCATACGCCACTGTTGGCCGGTCAATGCGCGATGGGGCGATGCTGGCGCTTGAAGAGGTCAACCAGGGCACACGATTCCCCTTTGAACTTGTACCTATAGAATGCGATCCGGCCGGTGACACCGCTGCCTACAGCAATCACGTGCGGAGTTTGCTACGCCATGAGGGCGTAAAGCACGTGATTGGTTGCTATACGTCTTCAAGCCGCAAAGAAGTCATACCGATTTTTGAAAAATACGATGGCTTGCTGTGGTATCCGTCTCACTACGAAGGTTTTGAGACCAATAATAACGTTATTTATACAGGCGCCGTTCAGAACCAGCATGTTTTGCCGCTGATGGACCATGTGCTTGAGCATATCACTCGCGATGTTTACTTCGTGGGCTCTAACTATGTCTGGGCCTGGGAAAATGGCCGAATTATCAGAGAGCTGACTAAGGCGCATGGCGGGAAGATGATCGCTGAGCGTTACCTGCAGGTCGGTGACCTGGATGTGGCGCGTATCATCGAAGAGATTCACGAAAAGCGGCCTGCCTTCATTATGAACATGCTGATCGGTGAGTCTAGCTATGCATTCTACCGCGCGTTGGCCAAGGCGCGCGATGAGAACGCCGCCCTTCAAAAAACGGTGGTAGGCAGCTGCACGCTTTGCGAACCCGAACTTGCTCAAATTGGTCCGCAGGCGTGTGCTGGGCATTTAGCATCCAGCGTTTACTTCTCCACTATCGAGACAGAAGTTAACAAGCAGTTTGTCGCTAGCTACCGCCAACGCTACGGACATGATGCCTTGCCTAGTGCAGATGCAGAGGCGTCCTACAACACCGTTCACTTACTTGCCCTTGCCTTGGCTGGCGCCGATTCCGTTGATATCGACCGGGTGAAAAAAGCGCTGCATGGAACGTCCTTCCAAGCACCTCAGGGAAAGATCTATGTCGATCCTGAGAGCAATCACAGTTATTTGACCGTCCGGCTAGGAATCTCCCGCGAAGATGCGACGTTTAAGGTGATCTCCGAAGCAAACGCCCCCGTTCGCCCGGATCCTTATCTCGTTTGGGCTGAAGCATGTGGTGAAAGCTCTGCTCACACGGAAACGCCCATTGCTCAAAACAATATTGGCTTGAGGATCGTGCGATGACGCTTACCACACGACGCAATTTCAGGGGCCATCGTGCATTGATTGTGTGTGCCGCTGAAAGAGATCGAGAGGTGCTGACTCAGTTCCTTGTGGAGCTTGGCGTCACGCCAGTTGTTCATGAAAACCAGGATGAGGCTGTGTCTGATAGGCCGTTTGATCTGGTGTTTTTCGACGATGAGTTGGGACGCCAGTTTAGCGACATCACGCACATGATAGATCGCGTGCAGGGGCCGGCGATTGCACTTATCGGTTCAGATGCACCGAGCTCGGTTAATTGGTTCATCGAGCGCCAAGTGTCTGGCTATCTCACCAAACCGCTACGTAAGGGCGGCATTCTCGCGAGCCTTATTATTGCTTACCAAACATTTAATCAGTGCTATGAGACGGAGCAAAAACTCCACCGTTTGGAGCAGCAGGTTCGTGCCCGCCAAGTCGTATGCACGGCGGCGATCAAGCTCATTGAAGATATGGGAATTTCGGTCAATGACGCCTTTGCACTGTTGCGTTCGGCGAGCATGAGCCGACGCCTGTCCCTTGAGGATTTCGCTGCAATGATCGTCTCGGGTGAGATCGCAGTGGTGGTACTAAAGGAAGAGGCTGATGCCATTCATCGTCTTAGGGAATCCCGGTTAAACCATTATTCGTAGCACGTTTATTGAGGTTAATCGAAGCGGTATAGGTAGACAGGCTTCAAGAGCAAAAGGTCGTCTCTCATTTTATGGAGAGGTGATTAGGGAGTTGTGTTGCTGCCGGACGGCGAGGAAGTAAAAGTAAAACTACATCAGGGGTATACAAATGAAATACTCAACAATTCAGAGAACGGCAACCTTGTCAACGTTGTTAGCGGGCTCGTTAGTGACCAGCGCTTCAGCGAATGATCCTATCCAGATCGGTGTGCTTGAAGATCAGTCTGGCAACTTTGCAGCGGTGACGCAGGCGAAAGTGAATGCTATTGAGTTAGCGGCTGAAGAAATAAATGAGGCGGGCGGTATCGCTGGTCGCGAAGTGGAACTTGTTATTTACGATACTCAGTCTGATGATCGTCGTTACCAAGAGTTGATGCGACGGGTACTCCAGCGTGATCAAGTAGATACCGTCTTCGCGGGTTTTGCTTCGTCATCACGAGAAGCGTATCGACCGATTGTTAACCAATTTGATGGGTTGGCGTTTTATAACAATCAGTATGAAGGCGGCGTGTGTGACGCCAACATGATCGTCACTGGCGCAGTTCCTGAACAGCAGTTCTCGACGCTGATACCTTGGATGATAGAAAAGTACGGACCAAACGTCTATACGATCGCTGCAGACTATAACTTTGGTCAGATTTCGGCGGAATGGGTACGACAGATAGTAGAAGAGGAAGGTGGTGAAATCGTGGGTGAGGAGTTCATCCCTCTGGATGTTTCCCAGTTCTCGCAAACCATCCAAAATATCCAGGGTGAGTCCCCGGACTTCGTCGTCACCCTACTGGTCGGTTCCAATCAGGCGTCTTATTACGAGCAGGCAGCATCTACCGGCCTGGGGCTTCCCATGGCCTCATCGGTAAATGTTGGGCAGGGCTACGAGCATAAGCGCTTTGCGCCGCCAAGCCTTGAAAACATGTTCGTGACGACGAACTTTATTGAAGAAGTCGATACCCCTGAAGCAAATGAGTTCGTTGAGAAGTTCTATGAGCGCTTCCCCGATACGCCCTATGTGAACCAGGAAGCGGCTAACTCGTATATCGCGATGTACCTTTATAAGCAGATGGTTGAGCGTGCTGACGGCTCAACCGATAAAGAAGACCTTCGCGACGTTATTGCGGAGGGAGATGTCTGTTTCGATGGCCCTTCAGGCACCGTCTGCCTAGATCCTAAGAGCCAGCACATGTCTCACAATATCTTTCTGGCGCAAGTGGATGAGAATCACGAGATATCCTTCCCCGAAACTTGGGAAAATATTGAGCCTTACTGGCTGGGTGACAACGGCTGCGACCTGACCCAGAACGACCCAAGCGCTCAGTACACTCTTTCTAACCCTCCAAACGAGTAAATATCACGCATCGTACCGGCAGGGTGATGAGCTTCATCCTGCCTGGTCTGTGAATTTCCATTAAGCGGGAAATCTCGCGGGTGTTTCCTGCCTAGGAGCTGGATATGGAATATATACATTTAGCGTTTACTGCGTTCTATCAGTTTGGGGATGCGTTTGCCTTCTTGGTGCTATCCGCCATGGGGTTAGCGGTGATTTTCGGGATGATGGGCATCATCAACCTAGCTCACGGCGAATTTATCATGTGCGGTGCCTATGTAACGGTGGCAACGGCACGCCTAGGGATCCCACTGCCTATCGCGATGCTATGTGGCAGCCTTGCCGCCGGGATACTTGGCATTGTGCTTGAACGCACAATTATTCATCGCCTCTATCACCGTCCGTTGGACTCCATTGTTGCCACATGGGGGATTAGCCTGATCCTTACCCAGGGCACGCTGATCGTACTTGGATCCAGTATGGCGGGTATCAGCACGCCACTCGGCAGTTTTTCGGTGGGCGGCTACAGCTACTCTACCTATCGAATGGTGCTGCTTGGCGTCGCAGTGCTACTGCTTATTGGGCTGTATGTGCTGTTTCATCATACGACATTCGGTATCCACTCACGGGCAACAATTCAAGCACCGCACATGGCGAAAGCCGCGGGAATCGACACCGGACGTATGTACTCCCTCACCTTCGGTCTCGGCGCAGCCCTGGCGGGCTTAGCCGGAGCGCTTTATGCCCCCACGATCTCCATCGTCCCGACGCTGGGCGCCAACTTCCTGGTTGAAAGCTTCGTGACGGTGGTTGTTGGTGGGGCTGATGTGTTCTTGGGCACGGCGCCAGCGGCAGCCACGCTCGCGGTTATCAAGGCCTTTTTGACTGGGTGGCAAGGGCAGCTGATGGGCCAAGTGGGGTTGTTAATCACTGTCATGGTGGTCATCCGTATTCTCCCACAAGGCCTGTCTGGCTGGTTGCTCAAGGGGCGTACATAAATGGGTATGTTACAACGGGAAGATTTGAAAGCGTCTCGTCCGGACGGTCGAATGACCGGCTGGTTGCGTCTTATCAATGGCCCGCAAACGCTGGGGCGTGGCCCAGTGTATTGGGTTGTCTTTGTCTTAACGATTGGGGCGGCAGTTGTATATCCCGCTTTCGCGGATGCCTGGAGTGTAGGTAATACGGCCTACTTCTTTTGCTGGGTGTTTATGGCACTTGGGTTGTCGCTCATCTGGGGATATGCCGGGTCGCTCAGTTTCGGTCAGACTGCTTTCTTCGGGCTTGCCGGGTACACGTATGGTGTCGTCACTATCAACTTTGGCGCAGCTTACGGTTTGACCATCGTCGGCGTGCTTCTAGGCGTTGGCATGTCCTGTTTGGGGGCGGCTGTACTTGGTTACATTCTTTTTTATGGGCGTATTAGCGGCGTATTCCTCGGTATTATCACGCTGTCGACCACGCTGGTTTTCGCCACCTTCATGGCACAGACGGCTGGGTCCCAGTGGGCGATCGGCAATGCCCGACTGGGTGGCGACAATGGCATGACCGGTATGCCGCCGTTAACAATCCCTTGGGCTGGAGGAGATATCGCGCTGTATTCGGGCGTGCCACTCTATTACCTCCTTTTGGCCATGCTGGTGGTTTGTTATCTGGGCTTACGGGTTCTCGTCAATTCGAGATTCGGCAATGTGCTAGTCGCAATTCGTGAAAATCCGCACCGCGCTGAAATGCTTGGCTACGACATACGCCGCTATCAGTTAATTGTCTTTGTTATTGGCAGCGGTTTAGCGGGTCTATCAGGTGTGCTCTATACCGCTTGGGGACAGTACATCAGCCCATCCAATATGGATTTAGCGGCCGCTGCATTACCCATTATTTGGGTAGCAGTGGGCGGGCGTAAAGACCTCACCGCAACGCTGGTGGGCACCTTGGTAGTGCTTGGCATCTTCCAGAACCTCACTATTTACGGTAGCTACTACGCCTTTGTCATTATGGGGTTGCTGCTGGTCGTCGTGGTGGTCTTTTTGCCGGAAGGGTTGATCCCGGGGCTGGTCAAGTTCTTTGGTCGCTTTCGTAAGCGTAAGGAGGGCATGTCGTGACCATATTGCGAACTGAGAAATTATATAAACATTTCGACGGCGTCAAAGTTGCTCAGGATGTGAACTTCTCAATGGAGCATGGTGAGATCCGATGCCTGATAGGTCCGAATGGCGCTGGAAAGAGCACGTTTTTCAAGCTTGTACTCGGTGAGCATCAACCAAGCTCAGGTGATATCTACTTTTCAGGTCAAAAAATTACCAAGCTTCGTTCCTTCGAGCGCGTGAAGCAGGGAATTGCCGTCAAGTTCCAGGTGCCGGGTATCTTCTCCGAACTCTCCGTTTGGCAAAACATGCAAATAGCAGTTCAAAACCACCTGCATGGTGATTCCATGACAGCGGCTATCGATAAAGCACTCGCCTTTGTAAGGCTTACCGATAAAGCAGGAGAACTTGCTGGAGAACTCTCACACGGGGAACAGCAGTGGCTTGAGATCGGTATGGCGGTGAGCACGGAGCCGCGCTTACTACTTCTTGATGAACCGACAGCTGGCATGACACCAGAAGAAACGGCGCGCACGGGCGAGATGATCCAGGAGCTCAATCGCAAAGGTATGTCGATTTTAGCGGTTGAGCACGACATGGAATTTGTGCGCCAGATTGCCCACAAGGTCACTGTACTGAACTTCGGTGAAATCTTTGCGGAAGGCACGATCAACGAGATTGAGGCTAACGAAGAGGTTGCACGTATTTATCTGGGGACAGCCGATGACGACGAATAGTACAAATCTGTTGAGCGTGGAAGGTGTCATTTCTGGCTACGGTACCACCTCAGTGCTGCAAGAGGTCAGCTTGAATGTTGGTTGCGGCGAGGTGGTAGCCGTCATCGGCCGAAATGGCGTCGGCAAGACGACATTAATGAAAACGCTGATTGGTCTTATCAAGAATCGACAAGGCATTATCCGTTTTGATGGTAAGGATATTAGCTCGCTCGAATCTCACGAACGTGCGCGTTTGGGCATTGGTTATATCCCGCAAGGGCGTGAGGTCTTCTCACGCATGACCGTCTGGGAAAATCTCAAGGTCGGCGAAATGCTCCAACAGGCTGGCGAGGGAGTTGACTATGAGCGGGTTTATGAGTTCTTCCCCATCTTGAAAGAGCGGGCTAATCAACGAGCGGGCACCTTCAGCGGCGGACAGCAGCAACAGCTTGCGATCGGCCGTGCCATGGTGGGCAAGCCGAAGCTTATGCTACTCGACGAACCCTCGGAAGGTATTCAGCCAAACATCGTAAAGGACATTTCACGCAACATTCTCAAGCTCAATCGCGAACTGGGCGTAACCATTCTCCTCGTAGAGCAGAACCTGGACATGATCATGACCATGGCGCAACGCTGCTACGTCATGGATAAGGGGAAAATTACCCATGAGCTTGCGAAGGAGCAACTCCGTGATCGTGACGCCATGCGTCGAATTCTGGCTGTATAAGCAGGATGGGTACCCATCAGCACTATTTAACCATGACTCAAACTCCGGTCTGCAGTTGCTGGAGCGATGACTGAAAAACACCTAAAAAGGAGTAGAACAATGAGTTGGCTTGATCAATCCATCATGGCGCGTCGCGCCGTCGCCAAAGGTAAACCGGGTACTACACACCAGCTAACTGAGGCGGCTCAAGGTCAGTATCACTATACGCTTGGGCCTAACCCCAAGCCTGTACTGCATATCCAGCCGGGCGATATCGTCAGTGCTGAAACCCATGATGCTTTCGAAGGAAAGTTGCGCTCGGAAAGCGACAAGCCCAGCGAACTGCTTAATCTACCTTATCTGAATCCGCAGAACGGACCGATCTACGTAGAGGGGGCGGAGAAGGGCGATTGCTTGGCGGTTTATATCCGCGATATGAAACCCCGCGGCCCGCAGCCCTGCGGTACGACAGCGCTGATTACCGAATTTGGTGGACTAGTGGCGACCGGTGATACCGCGCTACTCAACGCGCCACTACCGGAGCGGGTAAAAAAGGTGGAGGTTGACGCGGAAACCGGCGTGAAGTGGAGCGATAAAATAACCCTTCCTTATCAGCCTTTTATTGGCACCATTGGGGTGTCACCGGAGATTGAGTCGATTAGCTCGCTGGTGCCCGATTATTACGGCGGCAATATGGACTTACCTGATGTAGCACCAGGTGCGGTGATCTATCTGCCGGTACATACCAAAGGTGCCTATCTTTATCTAGGTGACTGCCATGCGGCGCAGGGTGATGGTGAGTTGTGTGGCGTGGCTATCGAGCATCCTACCGTGACCACCGTTCAGGTCGACTTGATTAAAGATTGGACGTTCAAATGGCCGCGTCTGGAAAATGAACAGTTCTATATGACCATTGGTTCAGCGCGTCCCATGGAAGATGCCACCCGGATTGCCTACAGAGAGCTGGTACGCTGGCTAGCGGCAGAGTTTGATTTCGATGAAATAGAGGCTTACATGCTTCTTACTCAGGCAGGACGAGTGCGGCTGGGTAATATGGTGGATCCAAAATATACCTTAGGCGCTTCCATCCTCAAGTCCATCGTTGGGCAAGCACGCTAGCGAGCGGGGAGGACAATATGAAATACCTTGCCGCCACATTGCAGTTTGAGCCTGAAATGTTTGCAAAAGAGCGAAATATTGATGCTCTAAAGCGGTTAGTGGAAGAGGCGGCTGCGTCTGGTGCGCGGCTAATCATAACGCCGGAGATGGGGCTTACCGGCTATTGCTGGTATGACAGAGAGGAGGTTGCACCCTACGTCGAACAAGTGCCTGGACCCTCAACCCAAAGCTTCGCCGCTCTGGCGGCGAAGCTTGACTGCTATATCGTTATCGGGCTGCCAGAAGTTGATGCTGGCAATGGGCTTTACTACAACACGGCTGTTTTAGTTGGCCCTGAGGGCTATTTAGGAAAACATCGTAAAAGCCACCCTTATATCGCCGAGCCAAAGTGGGCGGCTTCAGGCGACACTGGCCATCAAGTGTTCGAGACGTCACTGGGCCGTATCGCGCTGCTCATCTGCATGGACATTCATTTTCTTGAAACTGCACGGTTGGTCGCGCTGCAGGGGGCCGAGGTCATTTGCCATCTGAGTAATTGGCTGGCTGAGAGAGCGCCAGCACCCTATTGGATTAGTCGTGCCAAAGAAAACGGCTGCTATCTTATTGAGAGCAATCGCTGGGGGGTGGAGCGCGGCGTTCAATTCAGTGGCGGTAGCTGCGTGATTGATCCAGATGGACATATCCAGGCTAGCCGCGATGACGGTGATGGCATCGTGCTGGGTGAAATTGATACTGAACGAGTAACGGGGCCGTTGACCAGTGAGCGTCGCCCAGACCTTTATCATGAGCTACTTCATCAAACACACGCTTGGAACCCGCTAGACTTTTTCAGGCTTTATGGCCATCAGCCACTGCCCAATGGAAAAGCAAGCACCATCGCCGTTGCTCAATTTTCCCCATCGAATAATCTCGACGATAACCTTTCCAAATGTACTGATTTGATTGCCCAAGAAGAGGGTGCCGAGCTGATTGTTTTTCCTGAGCTGGCGCTTACCGGGTTAGACACTGGCGGTATCAATCCCATCTCACAGCGTCACAGTGTTTTCGACACACTGCGTCGACTCGCTGAGGAGCGTCAACAGAACTATGTGGTAGGTTTCGCGGAACAGTCGGAGGAACATCTCTATAATGCTGCCGCTCTGGTAGGGGCGCAGGGCGTTATGGCGGTTTATCGTAAAATCCACTTAAGCGAGGCAGACCGTAAATGGGCGACGCCTGGCGATCGCTGGGTAAGCTTCGATCTGCCGCTAGGACGGCTAGGATTATTGATTGGCCATGATGCTGATTTTCCCGAAGCGGGGCGCATTCTGGCGCTGCGGGGGTGCGATGTCATCGCTTGTCCTGCTGCCCTGCCAGGGCCATTTCACTGCGTCCATCCCGGTACTGAGATTCGTCAGCCAGCACCTATTCCCACCGGCCCAGACGATTACCATTGGCACCATTATCGGGTGCGCGGTGGCGAGAACAACTGCTATTTCGCTTTCGCCAACGTGCATATGCCCGACGCTGGATTACCGGGGCTAAGCGGTATATTCGGCCCGGATACGTTTCATTTTCCTCGCCAAGAAGCATTGTTAACCAGCGCCACTGGCTGCGTGCAGCTTGCTATCGACACGAGTAACCTGGATTCGGCTTACCCAAACAGCGCTGTGCGCCGAAAGGACTTAGTGGTGATGCGCCTGCCACACCACTATCCAAAATTGTTGGAGCGATAGCTTGTACTTCCCTCGCTAAATGCCTTTTCAGGCAATCGTCCGTGTATAGGAGTAGTTGACTATGAGTGTGAAGCGACCCGGCATTGATACGTTGGCAGCCATTTCCGATTATTACGGTTTTGACCTTTCCTTTGAAGAACTGGGAGAGTTCCAGTCCGCCGTTGCTGGCTCAATGGCCATTTATGATCGCCTGGATGAACTGGCGGCACGCTTAGGTCGTAAGTATCCATCATGCTAGTAGATCGGTGGCCGTTGGCTTCCTGTTTCTCGTGGCGATTGCCTTTTGTGTCGGTAATGCCGCGTCGCTTTAGGTCATGGAGGCCGAAGCGTTCTTCTTCTGTAATCACTCCCTCTTCAATTGCCAGTTTAATCAAACGTTGCCAAGCGGTGTCTAGGCTGGATTTTCGCAGCTCGCTACCGTCGGCTGCGACGATTAGTGGGCGGCTTTCTGGGTGCGTGGGTACCCGCGCACGACATTATTCCGACGGCCTTTGCGGCGGTTGGTCCTCACGCCTTCGGCTGTGCTGTTTGCATCACTTAGCGTTATCACTTCGATACCGCGTTACTTTCCGTCTTTGTGTCAAAAAATACCGTTGAGGGTATTTAGCGAACGATCCAGGGTGTTGCTATCCGTGAGAATGCTTATCATTTGCCGATGCAAGGCCTGATGTACAGGATGCTAACTGCATGTGATGGATGCGCCTGTCAGGCCGGAAAATGACATATACAGGAGAGCCGTCGTAATGGCACATAGGGTTCCTCACACCGAGCCGGTTTGGGCAGAATACGAGCGCCTGGCGCATTGGCAACAGTCATCTCTGGGTGAGTCTCTCAAGCATTGGGTTAGTCTTTACGGCCACGCGACTGCACTCGTCGAAGGGGAGCAGCATCTCTCCTATATTGAGCTGGATGCGCGAGTCGATCAGTTGGCGCGGGCCTTTCTGGCATTGGGCATTGTGAGTGGTGATCGTGTGCTGGTGCAGTTGCCCAATGGTTTGGCCTTCATCGAAACTTGCTTTGCCCTGTTTCGTATGGGGGCGCTGCCGATCCTTGCGATGCCCGCGCAGCGCGAGAAGGATATCGAGGCGTTATGTCAGTTGGCGGAACCAGTGGCATTCATCACTAAAGACAGCTTTCTTGGTTTTGATCATGCGGAGCTCGCTGCCAAGGTGGCAGAGACCAGTGGCAGTATTCGTCATGTCATCATCGATGGAGTATCCGATAGCGGGAATGAGCTTGATGAGATTAGGCAGCTGGGGCATGCGGCGGCCGCGACGATCAGTGACACGCCATCTTCACAAGACGTGGCCCTACTGCTGCTATCGGGTGGCACCACTGGCACACCCAAGCTGATCCCTCGGACTCACGCTGATTATCTGTATAATGCCACCGCTTCCGCACATCTCTGTGATCTCGATGCCAGCAGTGTCTATCTGGCGGCCTTGCCGATTGCCCATAATTTCCCCCTGGCTTGTCCCGGCATTATAGGAACCCTGAGCGTTGGCGGGCGTGTTGTTCTGGCGCAGACCCCTAGTCCGGATGAGTGCTTTGAACTGATTGCTCGTGAGCGAGTGACGTTTACGTCGCTGGTGCCACCGCTCGTCCAGCTATGGATAGAAGCAAGAGAGTGGGACGATACGGATCTCTCATCACTGCGATTCCTTCAGGTGGGCGGGGCGCGTTGTGATGCCAACCTCGCCGCAAAGATAACGCCCGCTCTGGGTTGTTCACTACAGCAGGTCTTCGGTATGGCCGAGGGCCTGCTCTGCTATACCCGACTTGATGACCCGTTGGACGAAATTCTGAATACCCAGGGCCGACCGCTTTCGCCCCGCGACGAAGTGCGGCTGGTCAACGAACAGGGCGAGGATGTCGCTGAGGGCGAAGTGGGAGAACTGCTGACGCGTGGCCCTTACACCATCAGGGAATATTTCCGGGCCGCCGCACACAATGTGCAGTCGTTCACACCCGACGGCTTTTATTGCAGTGGAGACCTGGCCCGCTGGTCGGTCGGCGGCAATCTGCAGGTCGAGGGGCGTATCAAGCAGCAGGTCAATCGCGCTGGAGAGAAGATTGCGACTGAAGAAGTCGAGGAGGCTCTATGTCGTCATCCCGAAATAGAGAGTGCAGCACTCGTCGGGGTGGCGGATAGCCGCTTGGGTGAGCGTAGCTGTGCATTCCTGATTGGCTCGAATCACGCGCTTTGCGTCAGTGAACTTCGTACCTTTCTGATTACTCATGGATTGCCGGCATACAAATGCCCTGATCAGGTCGTTTTTACACGTCACTGGCCACTGACGCCGCTGGGCAAGATCGATAAGCAGAAGCTGGCAGAGCGAGTCATGGAACCATCCTCGTCATCCTCTGGCTTTATCGAGTGCGTACAATCCATCAATAGCGACCCTATGGCGCTGGCGGTGGCGTTTGCTAAGGCATCTGCGGATGAGGACCATGTCATCTACGAGCGCGAGGGCGAGTGGCTGGTTGCCACTGGCCGATTGGCGACGCTCAAGGTCACATCTGATCGGGTTTCGCTTCAGGAGGGTGATGCTGAACGTTTCTGGGAAGGTCGTGACATCTGCCGGTTAATTGCCGTGGCGCTGGGTGAAATAGAGACCGCAGGCTGGCGGGCTTATGGCTCGGCGTCATTCGAACTCGCGGATAGCTTTCATGGCGTACCAGGGAGTAGTGGGAATGTGTTGCTTGAGCTGTTTGTTCCACGCCTGGAAATTCGGCTAAGAGCCGGTGAAGCCACATTGCGAACGACGGACGAGCACCTGCTGACCGCGTTGGCGGCACAAACTGCGACATTGGACCAGGCGGGGGGGGATATCTTCCGGCCTTCGGAAAATCATTTGATCGGTATGGCGGGCTTGATCGCTAACCATGATGCTGAGGCGTATCGACTTCAGGTGGCGGAAGCGGTGAGTGATATCCGTGCTGGGCGCTATGAAAAGGTCATTCTCTCTCGTCAGGTGCCGGTGCCCGAGCCTGTTGACCTGTTTGCGACCTATCTTCATGGTCGGCGGCAGAACACACCGGCTCGCTCATTCTTGGTGCGTTGCTCGGGGTTGAATATGTTGGGTTTTAGCCCGGAGACCGTCGTCGAGGTCGATGCCAACGGTGGCGTCAACACGCAACCGTTGGCGGGTACCCGGTCCATGGGCACCAGCAGTGACGAGCGCAAGCGGCTGCGGCATGAACTGGAAACTGACGTCAAGGAGATCGCCGAGCATGCTGTCTCGGTCAGGTTGGCGATCGACGAACTCAGGCCGCATTGCCTACCCGAAACGGTGCACGTCTCCGAGTTCATGCATGTCCGGGAACGAGGGTCCGTACAGCACCTGGCCTCGCGGGTGAAAGGAAGCCTGTCTGAGGGCCGGACGGCTTGGCATGCTTTTGAGGCGCTGTTTCCGGCTGTTACGGCTTCCGGTATCCCTAAGCGCGAAGCGCTGCAGGCCATCCGCCGCTACGAGCAACAACCCCGTGGCCCCTACAGTGGCTGTGTGCTGATGGCCGATTGTGACGGGTCGCTAGATGCTGCTCTGGTCCTGCGCTCTCTGTTCCAGCGAAAGGGTAAAACCTGGCTGCAGGCCGGTGCAGGCATCGTGGCTCAATCCACGCCCGAACGCGAGCTGGAAGAAACGCGAGAAAAGCTCAGCTCGCTGGCGCACTGCCTGATCGCTGATGTCGCCGGTACGCATGCCAAACCGCATCCCGCTCTTATCGTTGACGGGGACATCCAATGAGCCGTTTTTCCTGCACCGATGGTATATCGCTGACTGGTCAAGATGAACTGCTGACAGCCGTCCGTGAGGTGACGACTCTGCCAGACAGGGTCGCCGGCGATGACAATCTCATCGCATTGGGGCTGGACTCCCTGGCGGTCATGCGACTCGCGAGCCGTTGGCGTAAGCAGGGTGCCAACGTCAGTTTTGCCAGCTTGATTGAGCGCCCCACACTGGCTGCCTGGTGGGCGCAGCTGGACCCAGCACAGCCCGGTCACGATGCCGTAGACCCCGTGGCAACCGATGAAATGCTCCCAGATATTGACCCCACGCTGGCGTTTGGTCTCACCGACGTTCAGCATGCCTATTGGATAGGGCGTCAGAACGGACAGCCGCTCGGCGGTGTCGGCTGTCATGCGTATCTTGAACTCGACGGCACGGGCCTGGACGCCGAAAGGCTGATGCGGGCATGGAAGGTGCTACGCCAACATCACGGCATGTTGCGTGCACGATTCACCGAAGATGGTGAGCAGCGGATCAGTACCGAGAACATAGATCCCGTCGTGGTATCGCATGATCTGAGAGGGCTTAACCCGACGCAACTCAATCAGGCGTTGGCGGCTATTCGGGCACGGCTTTCCCACCGACGGCTGGATGTCTCCCAGGGTGAAGTCATGGGCCTGGAGCTCAGCCTTATGGATGAGCAGCGGACACGTCTGCACGTCGATATCGACTTGTTGGTGGCTGATGTTCAGAGTCTGCATATCATCCTGCGGGATCTGGCCACGGCGTATGCCGGTGGCCGCGAGATGGCTGCGTTACCCGCCGCCAGCGATTGGCACTTTGCCCGCTATCTGGCACGAGAGCGACAGGCGAAGCAATTTGATCGCGCCCGTGATCGCGAATACTGGTCCAGACAGCTCCCTGATATGCCAGGCGCCCCAGGGCTGCCATTGACCGCGGGCGCAGGCCAAACAACGACACCTCCCACATTTCGGCGTCGCGAGCATGTTCTGGCACCCGAGGCCTGGTTTGCGCTGAAGCGAAGAGCAGCCCTAAGTTATGTGACCCCGGCAAATCTCCTGCTATCAGCTTACGCAGAGGTGCTGTCGCGATGGAGCGTCCAGCCACGTTTTCTGATCAATGTTCCCCTGTTCGACCGGCAGGCCGAGGACTCGGGCATCGAGCATGTCGTTGCTGATTTCACCAATCTGCTTCTGCTCTCCTGCGACTTCACCGAGCCACTATCCTTCGAGCACCGCCTACAGCAGATTCAAGCGCGCCTTCACGCCGATATGGCTCACGCCAGCTACTCCGGCGTGGAAGTGCAGCGTGATCTGGGACGCCATCATCGAAATGAAGGGGTCATCGCGCCGGTCGTCTTTGCCTGTAACCTGGGCACGCCACTTGTGGATGCGCCGACAAAGGCGGTGTTGGGCGAGCTCCATCACATGATCTCTCAAACGCCACAGGTCTGGCTCGATCACCAGGTCTACGATCACGAGGGTGGTTTATTATTGGTCTGGGATGCCGTCGAGGATCTATTCCCGACGTCGCTGCTTGACGACATGTTTTCGACATATATTCATCTCATCGAGTGGCTTGCCGCCAACCCGGGAGAATGGGGCGGCAAGCCACGCGCTGTTTTGCCATTGCCACAGGCCAGTATTCGCGCGCAAGCCAATGCGACCGCCTGTGCGTTGCCGCCACGTCTGTTGCAGACCCCGATTTTGGCGCAGGGCACTGCGTATCCCGAGCGCGTGGCACTGATTGCCGGTGAGCAGACACTCACCTTCGGTGAGCTGTGTGCCCGTGCCCTGAGT
>NZ_JBQSVS010000011.1:0-7602 GCF_052376475.1 Halomonas sp. AOP5-B2-8
AGAGGATTGATCAGCTCATCACCTTGTCCCTCGGAAGGTTTGTTAACAGCCGTGCTAACCGGCCAATGTTCAACTAGTCCCGCATCGATATGCCGCACCATGCTGCGGATTGTCTCTTTATCCGTCAGGTCAGTAGCAAGCCAGTGTTCAAGACTGTCGTCGTCCAAAATTAACGGCATCCTGTCATGCACATCGGCAGCACTGCCTCGAGCTGGCTCGGTGAGAATGGCACATCCTAGACCTCCATCATCCCGTTCTGCGTAGATAGCGGCGAAGTATAGGGGCTCTCGATCCCTTCGGCACAGATAATGAGGCTGCTTAGGGGGCGTGTTCTTGATCCATTCGTACCATCCGTCAGCGAGTACGAGGCACCGGTGTTTAGCAAATGCCGATTTGAAAAAGTTATTAGTCGCAACGGTTTCAACTCGCGCATTTATGGGTTGCGTGCCTTTCCCTTTGGCCCACGATGGGCGAAATCCCCACCACACCTCTTCAAGCGTGGGAGCAGAGTCCTCAGACGCCTGCCGTATGCTCGCGATCCAGGTACCCGGCGCCACATTGTAGCGCGGTCGAATGTCGCGCTCAGACATAACCGCACCGACCTTTTTGGTCAGCTCAGGTATCGGGGTGAATAAAGCAAATCGTCCGCACATAGCTGCAGGATAGACGAGAATTGGCCACCCAAGTCAGCCTACGCACCAAAATCGCGGTGCCCTCATCTAACCACCGTCAAAATAAGGTGGGCTTGCCAACACGATAAGACCAACGAATGAAGAAGAGTGCTTGCGATTCACTAGGCTGATCGCTTATTGTCAGCCCTTAATACTGTATATATTAGGCTATGTTGGCATCTGCTGTTGGTCAGCGCCTATCGCCGCACGAAGCCACGCTTCCTCGGCTGGCCTTGTGGTTTCAAATAACCGTCGCCATGCCAAGTAATTAGGTAAGTACGCTGTCCCCACCCCATGAAAGCGCCCCATCCACCCCTTCAAGCGGCTCATATAGCTGTTCACGTTCTGAATGTGGTATTCCTTGCCGATCACTCGCTGATTATCGAATACGATGAGTCGATGATGGGCAATGCCGTAGTCGCGAGAGAAGGTTTTATACCAGCTGTGTCCGTCAGAGCATAAAATCGAGTCGCGATCGATGATCGGCGCCAGAAACTCATGAACAGTCGATTTTTGGAGCGCCGGATCAACCAAATCACTGACCTTTCCATTACGGTCTCGCGCAATAAGCACCTGAATTTTTTGTTCTTTTTTCTTAACATTGCCTTGTCCCCCACGCTTGCGAGGTTTGCGGTGAGTAATCTGACGCTTTCCTTTGCAGGACTCCAGGAAGAAGGTTTCGTCTACCTCAATGATGCCGGATAGTGGGTTGGCATTGTCTTGAGCACTCGTTTTCAGGAAACGATGACGCCATCGGAAAGCCGTCTTCAAATCAATACCCACTCGGGCCGCTGAGGCGCGCAACGTCAAGCTGTCTCGCATGCAGCGCAGGTAGTCGAACCATTTATCTCGATGTTGCAGCTTGGCTAAGGGCTTGCCTGTAAGGGCGTTGAATGTTTTGTGACACTCGGGATTCCGGCATCGATACCGCTGTAGGCCACCGCTGCGTCCCCACTTAACAGCGTGCTCGCCGCCACAATGTGGGCATGGAAAGTGATGGCTTAAGGTATCAATCAGAGTGTCTGCCTGTGAGCTGATTTGCCCAAGAAGTCGTTCCGCTATGTATTTCTTGCGCTCAACAGGAAGGCTGGAAAGTGTCCTCTCAAGGATTTTGAAGTCTGCTTGCTTCATGGCGCTCTCCACACGAAGGCTACACATACAGTATTTTATACAGTATATTTAAAGCACATCAACAGAAGATGACAACATAGCCATATATTAACAGCTATATAGGGAGGCGCTTATGAGCAAGAAAACTTACCCACGGTCTATGCAACGGCCATTCAGTAGTCCCCGTACTCTTCCAGTTATCGTTGGAGGATTTCCTCTTCAACGGGATGATTTGAGAGAGGAAGGTACGCAGTTGTTGGCGGTTTGGGGGACTGAACAAGACGCGCTACTCGCACCGCTTGAAAACATTGAGGTGCATCTACCAGGCACATGGCGAGCGATGGGGAGCATGGCATGAGTATGCATTTCACCATTCTTGGACGCGTCGACACCATGGCTCGACCGCTAAGGCTGCCTTTAGCGGGTGGCGAAGTCCGCGCTGGTTTCCCGAGTCCCGCAGACGATTATGTCGAGGTCGAATTAGATCTTATTGCCCATTTGATTAAGCACCCTAGTGCAACGTTCTTTCTGCGAGCCAAAGGCACCTCCATGGAAGGCGATGGCATTAAAGATAATGCGTTGTTAATTGTCGACCGGTCTATCAATCCTCAGCCAGGCCATATCGTGATCATGAGCGTGGACGGCGAGCTGACGTGTAAAAAGCTAAGCATCATGGGCAGTCGGCCGTATTTGGTGGCCTCTAACCCAGAGTTTAAGCCCATCCCTCTCACTGGGCATGATTGTCACAATTGGGGTGTGGCCACCCATAGCATCCAACCGCTAGCACCCGGTTTCACCGTATGATTGCCTTGGTCGACTGCAATAATTTCTATGTCTCCTGCGAACGAGTCTTTGCTCCCAGGTTGGAAGGCCAAGCTGTCGGCGTTTTGTCGAATAACGACGGCTGCGTGGTCGCGCGTTCGCAAGAAATCAAAAACTTAGGTGTGGCAATGGGAATGCCTGCCCATCAGATTGATCCGCATATTCGTCGACAATGCACATTGCTCAGCTCAAATTATGCGCTTTACGGTGATATGAGCAGCCGCGTTACTGATGTTCTCTCACAGCATACGCCTCACGTGGATGTATATAGCATTGATGAGTCATTTCTATCGTTTGAGGGCTTTGAACCAGACACATTAGAAGAACGATGCCAATTAATGCGACAGCAAGTTAAGCGAGATACAGGTATTCCGGTTAGCGTTGGCTTAAGCACTAGCAAAACGCTTGCAAAAATTGCCAATCACCGCGCTAAAAAAGAAAGTGTTTTCAATGGCGTGGCCATGATGGACCCTAACAGCAGCGACACCCGGGAATTCCTGGAGCAGCTACCCGTTAATGAGATATGGGGGGTAGCAGGTCGCAGTGCAGCGCGGCTTCATACTCTAGGCATAGAGAATGCTTGGCAGCTGCGCACCGCCAGCTCTAAGCATTTGCGGCGCCATTTCAGTGTGGTCATGGAACGTCTGGTTTATGAGTTGAGGGGCGAAAACTGCATATCACTCGACGACATGAGCCAACCAAAAAAACAGATCATGGTGTCCCGCTCCTTCGGCCGGCTCACGACGAACAAAACCGATCTGCACGAAGCCCTACGCGTGCACGCATCACGTGCTGGTGAAAAGCTACGACGACAAAACGGCTTGGCGCAGGCATTGATGGTGTTTGTTCACACCAATCGCTTTCGGCAAGATCTGCCGAGCTACAGTAAACGGTTAGTAATACCGCTACCTCACCCCACCGATGATAGCCGCGAGCTCATCAAAGCTGCCATGGCAGGGCTAGAAAGAATTTTTAAAAAAGACATCTGGTACCAAAAATGCGGGATTATGCTCATTGATTTGTGCGATCACGACAATGAACAACTAGGGCTGCTCGCCGAACCGATCAGTGACGAGAAACGTGCTCGTAATGAAAAATTGATGGCCACGCTCGATAAGCTCAATCGCGAACACGGAAAAAATACCGTCCGGATTGGCATGCCTCGCAAACAGAATGCTTGGGAATTGCGTTGCGAGCACCGTACACCACGCTACACCACACGCTGGGAAGAGCTAGCAGTGGCCAAAACCTAGAAAAGAGCTGCCATCCCTGGCACTCCTACCTCTTTTCACTACCAATAATCACATCCCTGTTGTGACGCATTCGACGTGCTAAAGCGGCGATCCTGGGCGTCACACTTTCACCCTAGCCTTTATCAAGCCATTTTTATGTAAGCGATTGACCACAGCGTTTGTAAGCAATGGCTTACAACAATCCGTTATGCAATGAAACTAAAAACGATTGGCGATATGTGTGCCACTAACCCAATTGGCAGCAACTAAGCCAGTGGTACTTCAGCTTATTCTGATGGATGGCAAAGACACCTGATCCGATTCAGGATAATTCGAGCAGTTAGCACGTGACATTTTTCCGCTAAAACAAGGGTTCAAACGCAGGATCGCTTGGTGAATAGGTCCCCTGGTAGCCTGTATGATTTCAGGCGGGGCATCAGAATTCATCTTCGTTAATTAGCTCAAAGGTGTGGTCGCTTAAATATCGCTCAAGGTTTTCCAGCAGCCTTGGCGGCTTCTTCAACCCATACTCCAAGGTTTTCACGACCATTATCTGTATTCCAGCGGTAGTGCTTGTATCCTTGGATCTTCATGCCGCAGAAGTCACTTGTTTGTTTATTGAAATCTGGGATTTTACTAATATCTATAGTCAACAATCCGTTGCCCCGTTTGATACTTTTCTCTATTTCGTATTTTACCCATTTACTTTTATCAGTATTGGCACCTATAAGTACGACTGTCACAGTCGTACCGATAAGCTGGGCATCTATCCATGCTTTTACCGTGCTATCACCTGTGCGCTCTAACTTCTCGAACTCTGCTTTGTCGATGAATCCAACTTTAGGGTTGGCATTGATCACGTTACTGTTACGGACATTCATCGCTCTCAGAACGTCGTCGTACTGGAAACTAAAGAAAACCTTTCTAGCCATGGGGACGCCTTAGATGAGCCGTAAGAGGAGGAGGATGACTTCTTGAGCGCGTTCAAGTGATGTAGATTTATCGCCTAGTTCACCCAACAAGGGTGTAATCTTTTTACCATTCTCGTGCTGAGATTCTTGATAAGACTTCATAACCTCATTCCACAGTAATTTCGACATCGAGCCTGTAATACCTACAGGAATTACAAAAACGCCTTTCGCTACAGCGATATCGAATTCTTCACGCATTCCGTCAGAAAGGATTAACTCGCCATTTTCCAGCTTATTGCCAAACATAAAAATAGCAACGCCTGCATGAGCGAGCATATTGCGTCGATATTCTGTCCACAGTTCCTTCAGAGGCCTTTCCCCAGTCTTGCTTTGTGGAAAGGGCCTAAGAATTAACTGGTCGTTGTCGAGACGGCCACCATTCATAACAGTTTGTTCAAGCACGCCAGTGATGATTGCGCTACCTATACCGAGGCCAAACCCTGAGATCACTCGGTACTGTTCTTTGCAAATGGCCCTGCTCAGATGATAAACGAATTGCTCTGATTCAGCCTTGCACCACGGGTTATAGTCATGAGCAGCACCAGAGATAAAGATTGTATTTCTTTTGTGGCGATGCTCGATGGCACGCAGAATGTCAGTAATTTCAGAAAACTCATCAACATAAACGGCTTTGATCCCTACACGGAGCAGCTCTCCTGTGAAAAGCTCTTCCTTACGTTGGCGATACTCGAAGTCAGCAAGGTCTTCATTCTCTCCCTTGCTAGCTCTTCTCAGGATGCAGTAGTGCTGTCGTTGATCTCGAGTAAACTGAATCCTGACGCGGCTAAGAATATATTCTAGATTAGGGTCGGTGAAGCTGAAGCCGAGAAAGAGGAAGGTTTTAGAAACCAAGTCACCGCTTAAAGCTGTAATGAACGGCTGCATATTGACGTGGTAACGCTCATAGTCATCGCGAGTCAACACCGCGTCAGCGGCATGCTCGATGTCACCATGCATCTTATAAACAATTGCATCACGTTTCGGCCGTGTCGTTGCCAATTGCTTATTGGTATGTTTGATGTCAGCTATCTTTTCGTTTTTTTCAAGCGCCGTTTCGATCAAACGATCATAATTGGTTGTCCAGTAGGTCGGAATAGGCAGCCTTGCCAGAATCGCGTGGTTTTCAGTGGGCTCCGCCGTCATTGAGAACTCAGTCACCAGTAGCTGATTGAGTTTTGCTCGGTTGGTCGCATTGACGTTTGTGTGGTATTGCGCCAACGTAACTAGATCCCATTCTTTATCGACGTCTAAATCAAGCTCATCAGCTATTGGCTTGAGCAATGACTTCCAGTCGACATAACCTGCTGCTCTTGAAAAGCCTGCACCCGCAAAAATAGCCAGATTTCCTTCTTCTAGCTCTTTTGAAAGGGTGTCAACGAGCCGTAACTGATCACGTTTCATTCTGAGCTTCCCGTCAGGTTTTTGTAAGGCATAATCAGATATTTCTCAGCCAACGACTGTGCCCTTGAAGGTCGTATAGGGCTAATGCTCCGTTTGGTGTGGTGTCGATACGGGAATAAAGCTGTAAATATTCATTGCCATGATGACGACCTGATGAGTCGACGGTAGGAACGATGACGATGTTATTGAGATTCTTCTTTCCATCAGCGTAACCAATCTCCCAAGGGCACCATCGTGATGACATGGAGTTCTCAGTAGCCAGGAAAAGGAACCAATTGGCATGCACAATGGCATTCTTGATTCGCCTTGCGGTTTCTGCATCAGGGCGTTCCGGCATCTTTTGGTCTTGCCAATCGATGTAGATATCCCACCCTTGTTCAATGAGCATTTGCTGAAGGCCTAATGCTTGCTGGTTATCTTTGTGACTATGGCTCAAGAAAGCAGTCGGTCGACCGATGCTTGGTGATGAAAAAACCCGTTGTTGCTTACGAAATGAAGCATTGCTGAGCTCATATTGGTAAATTGCCATACGTTACCATTCCCTACTATTTCTTAGTGTTTCAAGGGAAAGTGTCATTATTTTCATTCATTCGCAAGCCGTTTCTGAGCGTATTCTGATAGCGGAAGCGTTCAGCGTAATAGGCGGCGATGAAAGGCTTAGTGAATCCTGTTAGGCCTAACCGGGTGCTGTACGAAATAGCGACTACCACCCTCATTGGGGTTCCATCATGATCTAGTGGCAGCCAATGGTGTAACCGGATCATTCAATTCTTCAGATTATTGGGCCTGGGAGATAGATGATTGAATAATGTAGGAGAATCAAAATGAAAATTATTGAAAAGGTGGAAATCGATTTCGTCACCGATGTGATGTGCGATGTATGCCTATGCTCCACTCGGGTAGCGAATGTTGGGCTTGAATTTGCGACGCTCCAAGCTCATTGGGGATACGGGGCTAAGCACGATGGCGAGCGCTACGAACTACATCTCTGTGAGAGTTGCTTTTTTGGCACAGTTGCGTACCTAAAACAGGAGCGACGTATACAAAATTTATTCAGTGAGGAGGTTGGGATAGAGGCTAACGAGCCGAACAGCACATTTGGCCTAGTTGCATCAGAGGATTATTTTCGTGACGACGTCGGAAGCAAACTCTAATCATGATCTGCTCTGAAGTGGCCAATAAAGCGCTTTTAGCGCGAGGCTGTTGGACATTTTTGAGCAAGATGTGTCGTAAAAAAGTGTCAGGGCGGGCCTTGATCAAAGGCCATTGTCACTACCGGATGCGCCTTCTTGGCCTGGGTAACATGAACTAACTAGGCCGTATTGTTGTAGGCATGAAGCTGCCTTCGTCATTTAACAATATTGCTAATATCTGTCACCCATGGGGGCTTATGGG
>NZ_JBQSVS010000012.1:0-3160 GCF_052376475.1 Halomonas sp. AOP5-B2-8
ACCAGACTCCTTCGGGTTATAGGGTCAAGCAATGAAGCGCACACGGTGGATGCCTAGGCAGTCAGAGGCGATGAAAGACGTGGTAGCCTGCGATAAGGCTCGGTGAGGTGGCAACAACCTGTGACCCGGGCATTTCTGAATGGGGAAACCCACTGACCATAAGGTCAGTATCTTACACTGAATACATAGGTGTAAGAGGCGAACCAGGGGAACTGAAACATCTAAGTACCCTGAGGAAAAGAAATCAACCGAGATTCCCCTAGTAGCGGCGAGCGAACGGGGACCAGCCCTTAAGCATGTGAATGATTAGGCGAACAGATTGGGAAGTCTGGCCGTAGCAGGTGATAGCCCTGTAGTCGAAAATCTGATCATGTGAAATCGAGTAGGTCGGGGCACGAGAAACCTTGACTGAAGACGGGGGGACCATCCTCCAAGGCTAAATACTCCTGACTGACCGATAGTGAACCAGTACCGTGAGGGAAAGGCGAAAAGAACCCCGGATAGGGGAGTGAAATAGATCCTGAAACCGTGTGCGTACAAGCAGTAGGAGCAGACTTGTTCTGTGACTGCGTACCTTTTGTATAATGGGTCAGCGACTTATATTCAGTGGCGAGGTTAACCGTATAGGGGAGCCGTAGGGAAACCGAGTCTTAACTGGGCGACACAGTCGCTGGATATAGACCCGAAACCGAGCGATCTATCCATGAGCAGGGTGAAGGTTGAGTAACATCAACTGGAGGCCCGAACCAGGATCTGTTGAAAAAGATTTGGATGACTTGTGGATCGGAGTGAAAGGCTAATCAAGCTCGGAGATAGCTGGTTCTCCTCGAAAGCTATTTAGGTAGCGCCTCACGTATTACCGCCGGGGGTAGAGCACTGTTTCGGCTAGGGGGTCATCCCGACTTACCAACCCGAGGCAAACTCCGAATACCGGTGAGTACAGCGTGGGAGACACACGGCGGGTGCTAACGTCCGTCGTGAAAAGGGAAACAACCCAGACCGTCAGCTAAGGTCCCGAAATCCTGGTTAAGTGGGAAACGATGTGGGAAGGCTTAGACAGCTAGGAGGTTGGCTTAGAAGCAGCCATCCTTTAAAGAAAGCGTAATAGCTCACTAGTCGAGTCGGCCTGCGCGGAAGATGTAACGGGGCTAAACCAGGTACCGAAGCTACGGGTGCGTCATTATTTCGATAATGATGCGCGGTAGAGGAGCGTCGTGTAAGCCAATGAAGGTGGATTGAGAAGTCTGCTGGAGGTATCACGAGTGCGAATGCTGACATGAGTAACGATAAAGGGAGTGAAAAACTCCCTCGCCGGAAGACCAAGGTTTTCTGTTCGATGCTAATCAGAGCAGAGTGAGTCGGCCCCTAAGGCGAGGCCGAAAGGCGTAGTCGATGGAAAACGGGCTAATATTCCCGTACCGGACATGGTTGCGATGGGGGGACGAAGAAGGCTAGGTGAGCCAGGCGTTGGTTGTCCTGGTGAAAGTGAGTAGGCCGAGATCTTAGGAAAATCCGGGATCTTAAAGCCGAGACACGAGATGAACTGACTACGGTCAGGAAGTCACTGATGCCACGCTTCCAGGAAAAGCCTCTAAGCTTCAGATCATGTGCGACCGTACCCCAAACCGACACAGGTGGTCAGGGAGAGAATCCCAAGGCGCTTGAGAGAACTCGGGTGAAGGAACTAGGCAAAATGGTGCCGTAACTTCGGGAGAAGGCACGCCGGCGTAGGGTGAAGAGACTTGCTCTCCTAGCCCGAACCGGTCGAAGATACCAGGTGGCTGCAACTGTTTATTAAAAACACAGCACTCTGCTAACTCGTAAGAGGACGTATAGGGTGTGACGCCTGCCCGGTGCCGGAAGGTTAAATGATGGTGTTAGCCGCAAGGCGAAGCTCTTGATTGAAGCCCCGGTAAACGGCGGCCGTAACTATAACGGTCCTAAGGTAGCGAAATTCCTTGTCGGGTAAGTTCCGACCTGCACGAATGGCGTAATGATGGCCACGCTGTCTCCACCCGAGACTCAGTGAAATTGAAATCGCCGTGAAGATGCGGTGTACCCGCGGCTAGACGGAAAGACCCCGTGAACCTTTACTATAGCTTCACACTGGACGCTGATGTTGCCTGTGTAGGATAGCTGGGAGGCTTTGAACTTTGGACGCCAGTTCGAAGGGAGCCAACCTTGAAATACCAGCCTGGCATCATTGGCGTTCTCACTCAGGTCCGTTATCCGGATCGAGGACAGTGTGTGGTGGGTAGTTTGACTGGGGCGGTCTCCTCCTAAAGAGTAACGGAGGAGCACGAAGGTACCCTCAGCACGGTCGGACATCGTGCATTGAGTGCAAGAGCATAAGGGTGCTTGACTGCGAGACAGACACGTCGAGCAGGTGCGAAAGCAGGTTCTAGTGATCCGGTGGTTCTGTATGGAAGGGCCATCGCTCAACGGATAAAAGGTACTCCGGGGATAACAGGCTGATACCGCCCAAGAGTTCACATCGACGGCGGTGTTTGGCACCTCGATGTCGGCTCATCACATCCTGGGGCTGAAGTCGGTCCCAAGGGTATGGCTGTTCGCCATTTAAAGTGGTACGCGAGCTGGGTTTAGAACGTCGTGAGACAGTTCGGTCCCTATCTGCCGTGGGCGTTGGATGTTTGAGAAGGGCTGCTCCTAGTACGAGAGGACCGGAGTGGACGACCCTCTGGTGTTCCGGTTGTCACGCCAGTGGCATTGCCGGGTAGCTATGGTCGGACGGGATAACCGCTGAAAGCATCTAAGCGGGAAGCCCCCTTCAAGATGAGACATCCCTGGGGCCTAGAGCCCCCTGAAGGGCCCAGCGAGACCAGCTGGTTGATAGGCACGGTGTGGAAGCGCTGCAAGGCGTTGAGCTAACGTGTACTAATGGCCCGTGAGGCTTGACTCTATAACACCCAAGGGGTCTGGTCGCAGTGATAACGTTATGATGTTAATGCATCAAAAAAAAGCCGGATACGCAGCGTGTGGCCCAGCCCACTCATCAAGAGTGAACAAGCAGGCGGCACGACAGCAAGAAACGATCACATCAGCATGATATACAGCCAGTTACGCCTGACGACCATAGCACGCGTGAACCACCTGATCCCTTGCCGAACTCAGAAGTGAAACCGCTTAGCGCCGATGGTAG
>NZ_JBQSVS010000013.1:0-2298 GCF_052376475.1 Halomonas sp. AOP5-B2-8
GAACTACCTAAATTTCTAAATTCTGTTGCACTGGTTCGGTCGCGATATCTTCTGATTGCTCGGAATCCACTTGCAATGAGGAGGTATCCAAATCCAGTAGCGCTATAAGCTGCTCGGTTTCTCTAGGTATCTCAAACGATGTTGCGCCACGTGCACGCTCCGAAAAAACCATTTCTGGTCGGGCTTTTGCTGTTCCTGGCAGGAATATATTGACCACTTTTCTTTGGTATTTTGAAGCATATTCAACAGTGTGAGCTGTGCCGCTCTTTATTTTCCATTCAACTGGAATAACAAACTCAGAAAGGCCTGCCTGGATTCGATTTCGCCTCACAAAGTTCTCACCAGAATAAGATTGATGTGGCAGGTATTCTGTTATGACTGCCCCGCCATTCATCAAAATTTTCTCACGGATCTCTTGAGAGCCTTTGGGGTAATCAAGGAATATTCCATTTCCTAAAACCGCCACTGTGGGCAAGCCATACCTGAGAGACTCCTGATGAGCAACTTGGTCGATGCCAAAAGCGAGGCCAGATACTACCGTTCTCTCTGAATGTGCAAGTGTTGCGACAACGTAGCGAGCCAAGAACTCACCATCCTTTGAAGGCTTACGAGTGCCCACAACAGCAATTGGACGATTATAAAGGGTTCGAATATCCCCTTGGATAAATAGCCAGCGCGGCCCATCTTCAATTTCTTTAAGCCTGCCTGGGAACTCCTCCTGATCCCGAAAGACTAGCCGTGCTCTATATTTGGCCAGTTCCCTGGCTAGCTGAAGGCCAGCCTCCCAGACTCTATGCTGCCACTCTTCAGGACTTTCACCGTCCAGCAAAAGTGATACCTTCAGCTCTTTTTCAAGAACAGAAATCGGTGAATTTTTGAGAAAGTCTTTGAACCCTTTCCCGGGCAACATCAGACGAAATAGCGTCCAGTACCCAACACCTTTGATAGTCGATAGCGCAAGAAAAGCTACGACTTCATTACGCCAAAAATTGGCACCACGATCCATGCCTTACATTCCCAGTTAGCCGCTTTTTTCGTTATCCATAGTAGAGACTACTTGAATTCGGGTTCGCGCAGAAGAACCTGCCTACGCCAGTCGTACCTTTCACGTCACTTTTTCTTATTAAGCACGTACCCTGGATTCATAGAATAAGCGCAGCACTTTGGACCACAAGGTAGAGGCAGGAGGGCCAGCGCCGGTACCCTCTCTGCCTTACCTACCAAAGTGAAGCAGAGCATGGGATACCGACAACTGACCCAGATCCAACGATACCAAATTTTTGCCTATCTTGAGACCGGCATTAGCCAGCGAAAGATAGCTAAGGCCATTGGTGTCCATAGCAGCACCATTAGTCGCGAGATAAAGCGCAACGGTCTGACCAGTGGTTATGCGCCTGAACAGGCTCAATCGGCAAGTGATCAGCGCCGACGCACTGCCTGGAAAGTGACGAAGCGGCTGCCCAGCCTGATTCGCTGGGTCACTGACCAATTGATGGACGAATGGAGCCCTCAGCAAATCAGTGGCTTCATGGCCAATGCCAACGGGGCCTGCGTAAGCCATCAATGGATCTATGCGTTAATCTGGGACGACAAGAAGCACGGTGGAACATTATGGAAACGGCTCCGACTGCCACGCCAGCGGCGCTACCAGCGCCAATTGGCTAAGCGGGCGGGGTTAGGCAAAATCCCGCACCGAGTAGGCATTGAGCAGCGCCCTGCCAAGGTGGAAGAACGGCGCCATATCGGACATTGGGAAGGCGACACGGTGCTTAAGGGCCACAAAGAATCTGGACTGGTGACCCTGGTCGAAAGACGCAGTGGCTACCTCTTGGCAGCGCGGCTGCCAACAATCACCGCCACTAGAACGGCTCAGGCAATGACGCGGTTATTGGCACCACGCCGAGGGGCAGTGCACACCATCACTTTGGATAATGGGTCGGAATTCGCTGAGCACCGGAAAGTTGCCAAGGCCGTCTCGGCTAAGACCTATTTTTGCGACCCGTACCGCTCATGCCAGCGTGGTACTAATGAAAACACCAATGGTCTGATTAGGCAGTATTTTCCTAAAGGTACTGACTTCCGCAAAGTGACCAATGCCGAGCTACGAAGTGTCGTCAATAAGCTAAACGATAGACCAAGAAAGCGGCTGGGATACCGAACCCCAGCCCAGGTGTTCTTAGGTGAATACTCAGGAGCACTAGAAACCGCAGGTGCTGCACTTATTAGTTGAATCCAGGACTGAAGGTCATTCCACTGCAATTTAGAACTTTTGTATTCTTGGCAATGCCAGTAATGACC
>NZ_JBQSVS010000014.1:0-1891 GCF_052376475.1 Halomonas sp. AOP5-B2-8
CGGTGAGATCGAAACGGCGCTGAAGGCTCAGCCTGGCGTTGAGCATGCCATCGTGGTGATGGTTGGTACGCCCGCTCACCTGGCTGCCGCGTTGGTGCTGGATCACGCAGCAGGCGACGAGGCGTGGTCGCTCGAGAGTTTGCAGCAGGGGCTGAGCCAGACGTTACCGGACTACATGATTCCGGGTCACCTGTTGGTACTGGATGCGTTGCCACTGAGTGCCAACGGCAAGGTCGACAGAAAATCGGTGCTGGCAACGCTGGAGGCTCGTGCCACTGCCGTTACCCGGACCGAGAGCCTGGAAGCACCGCAGGGCGATCGGGAAAATCAGGTTGCCGAACTCTGGACGCGGTTACTGGAGCTGGACCGGATCGGACGCCACCAGGGGTTCTTCGAGCTCGGTGGCGATAGTCTGCTGGCGACGCAGGTCATCGCCGCACTCAAACGGCAGAGTCTCGGTGCGCCGGAAGGGCTGAGAACTCTCTTTGCGAAGCCGATACTGGCAGACTTTGCAGCCGAGCTGCAGTCAATCGATGCGGATGAAGCGCGTGTTGAAATACGGCCGGATCCGGCCAATCGTTACGAGCCCTTCCCGCTGACGGAAGTTCAACGAGCCTACTGGGTGGGGCAATCGACCGGTCTGCCATTGAGCTGTGGCACGCACTACCTGGTCGAGCTGGACGGTGAGGCGGTAGACCTCGAGCGGCTCGAACGGGCATGGAATCGACTGGTTCAGCATCACGACATGCTGCGTGCCATCGTCGATGATGAAGGGCAGCAACGTGTCCTGGAGCACGTGCAGCCGATTTCCCTGACGCGCCATGAGTCATCGACAGATGATGCGGAGGTCGCTCAGCGCATATTGCACACTGCCTGGAGGGATGAGCGTGATGAGGGAGAGCTTCCGCATCGCATTCACGTCGTGCAATACGGCGTAAATCGCTGTCGCATTGGTGTGATTTTCGACTACATGCTGTTAGACGGATTCAGCATCAAACTGGTGCTGGATACATTGGCCCGGGTGTATCGAGAGCCGCTGGTGGCGCTTGAACCCCTGTCACTGTCGTTCCGGGACTATGTCGAGCAGGTTAGATCGGATGGTAAGGCGCTGGCGCGAGCCAGTGATTATTGGCAGACGCGTCTCGATTATTTGCCGATGGCTCCCGAACTCCCGCTTGTCTGCGACCCGGATACCTTGTCCGTTGCCCATTTTCACCGACGTCAGGCACGGCTGCCTGCGTATCAGTGGCAACGCCTACGTCAATTATCCAGTGCACGGAATATCACGCCCTCAGTTTTGCTGCTGACAGTCTATGCGCGACTGCTCAGTCAGTGGAGCGGGGGCAGTGCCCACACACTGAACATGACACTCTTCGATCGGCAAGCGGTGCACCCGGACATCAACCGCGTGCTCGGTGATTTTACGTCGTTGGCACCGGTCGCCTTCCATCCTGCGAATGATGCCAGTTTTATCACCCAGGCACAGGCGATGCAGCGTGAAGTGGCCGACGCGCTGGAACACCGAGAACGCTCTTCCATTTGGGTGCAGCGTGCCCTGAATCGCCAGGGTGAGCGAACAGGTGTGTCGTTGCCGATCGTCTTCACTAGTACGCTGGGAATGGGAGGCGGTCTGCTGGAAGAGGCTGAGGAAGGTTTTCCTGCTCTCGTTTCTGGTGGTTTGTCGGAAACTCCCCAGGTCTGGCTCGACCACCAGGTTTACGAATACAACGGCAGCCTCGTCCTGACCTGGGATTCTGTGGATGCGCTATTCCCAGAGGAGATGCTGGATACGATGTTCGAGGCGTATCAATGTGCCTTGAAGCAACTGTTGAATAGTGACTGGCAACTGCCACATGACACTACTCTGCCATTGCCACAGGCCAGTATTCGC
>NZ_JBQSVS010000015.1:0-1785 GCF_052376475.1 Halomonas sp. AOP5-B2-8
ACGGGTATCCCTCTGGTGTGCCGGCGCATCAAGAAGGAACGGTGCATCCCAACGCGCCGTTGCCAACTGATTCAGTCCTGCGACCAAGCTCGCAAACGCATCTTCAATCAGCCCTTGCGGGAAGACGCCTTCCAGTACATCCCAGGAGAACAACAAGGCCCCCTGATGCTCGTACATTTGATGGTCGAGCCAAACCTGAGGCGTTTGCGACAAGCCGCCGTCCGGCGCGAGATTCGGAAAACCGGTCGGCAGGGGCTGATCGAATAGGCTATCGGAGATGCCCAGCGTACTGGTAAAGACCACAGGCAACGCTGCTGCTATTGTGCCCACTCGCTTCGCGCGCTCACGCTGGACCCAAATGGAAGACACTTCCCGATACTCTAGTACCTCCGCGATCTGCTGCTGTATAGCACTCGCTTGTTCTGTAAGCGAGGCGTCCGCGAGCGGATGGCAGGCAACGGGAGCCAGCGACGTGAAGTCACCGAGCACATAATCGATATCCGAATGAACCGGCTGACGATCAAATAGCGTCAGGTTGACGGTATGCGCCTTGCCACCACTCCAGCGAGACAACACCTGTGCATAGACCAGTAAGACCAATACCGAGGGAGTCAAGCCACCCTTTCTGGCCTGCTGCCTCACTGCCTGCCAGGTCGCTTTATCGAGACGCCCACTGTGACGCCTGAATTTTACTGATGTCAGTATTTGGGGGTCGCAAACCATCGGCAACGTGGCTGCAGCCGGAAGATCATCCAGCCGTGCACGCCAATACGCTTCGGCCCGTTGCCGCCGACTGGGCGCCGGTCTGACCTGGACCACATAGTCTCGAAATCCTATCCCTGTCTGCCTCAGCACATGATCCGGGTCGCCGTAACACAGTGCGAAGTCATTGAGCAGGCGCTTGATACTGTAGCCATCGAGAGTTAGATAATTCAGGAACAAGCCCAGCCGGTAGCCATGTTGACCATAGCGAATCGCCCTCAGGGCAAACATCGACTCCTGCGATAAATCTGCCTGATGTGCTTCCCATACACGGTGAAGGCGCTCACGAGCCTCTTCCGCGCTGTCAGCTCGATCCGCTTCCAGCGTTACGCGACACACCGGCACCGATGCACGTATATGCTGCCCTTCATCGTTAACGACAGCACGCAGCATATCGTGATGTTCAACCAACCGATTCCACGCCTGCTCAAGCCGCGCCAGATCCACTGCTTCGCCATCCAGCTCAATCAAATAATGTGTGCCACAGCTCAGCGGCAAGCCCGTCGATTGCCCCACCCAGTAGGCCCGCTGGACTTCCGTCAGCGGGAAGGGTTCGTAACGATTGGCGGGGTCCGGCCGTATTTCAACACGCGCTTCATCCGTGTCGACCCGCTGTAGTTCACCCGCGAAATCAGCCAGCGCTGGCTTCGCGAAGAGCGTTCTCAGTCCTTCCGGTGCTCCGAGACCCTGCTGCTTGAGCGAAGCGATAACCTGCGTCGCCAGCAGACTATCGCCACCGAGTTCGAAGAACCCCTGGTGGCGTCCGATCCGGTCCAGCTCCAGCAACCGCATCCAGAGATTGGCGACCTGAAGCTCCCGTTCACCTTTTGGCGCTTCAAAAGTCTCCGCCACTGCGGCGGTTTGGGCGTTGACTGTCGCCACCACGGCCTTTCTGTCGACCTTGCCGTTGGCACTCAGTGGCAACGCATCCAGCACCAGCAACTGTCCCGGGATCATGTAGTCCGGCAGCGCCTGCTCCAGCGAAGGTGTCAGAGCCGCGAGGAACGACGCCTCGTCGTCCGG
>NZ_JBQSVS010000016.1:0-1671 GCF_052376475.1 Halomonas sp. AOP5-B2-8
GTTTTGAATGAATTCGTTTGAACCTTGAGCCAAGTTTGATTCGCTTTTGTGTTTTCCTCGGAAGACACGAGTAAGGATCACAATGATTGTAAACTGAAGAGTTTGATCATGGCTCAGATTGAACGCTGGCGGCAGGCCTAACACATGCAAGTCGAGCGGTAACAGATCTAGCTTGCTAGATGCTGACGAGCGGCGGACGGGTGAGTAATGCATAGGAATCTGCCCGATAGTGGGGGATAACCTGGGGAAACCCAGGCTAATACCGCATACGTCCTACGGGAGAAAGGGGGCTTCGGCTCCCGCTATTGGATGAGCCTATGTCGGATTAGCTAGTTGGTGAGGTAATGGCTCACCAAGGCAACGATCCGTAGCTGGTCTGAGAGGATGATCAGCCACATCGGGACTGAGACACGGCCCGAACTCCTACGGGAGGCAGCAGTGGGGAATATTGGACAATGGGGGCAACCCTGATCCAGCCATGCCGCGTGTGTGAAGAAGGCCTTAGGGTTGTAAAGCACTTTCAGCGAGGAAGAACGCCTAGTGGTTAATACCCATTAGGAAAGACATCACTCGCAGAAGAAGCACCGGCTAACTCCGTGCCAGCAGCCGCGGTAATACGGAGGGTGCAAGCGTTAATCGGAATTACTGGGCGTAAAGCGCGCGTAGGTGGCTTTATAAGCCGGTTGTGAAAGCCCCGGGCTCAACCTGGGAACGGCATCCGGAACTGTGAGGCTAGAGTACAGGAGAGGAAGGTAGAATTCCCGGTGTAGCGGTGAAATGCGTAGAGATCGGGAGGAATACCAGTGGCGAAGGCGGCCTTCTGGACTGATACTGACACTGAGGTGCGAAAGCGTGGGTAGCAAACAGGATTAGATACCCTGGTAGTCCACGCCGTAAACGATGTCGACCAGCCGTTGGGTGCCTAGAGCACTTTGTGGCGAAGTTAACGCGATAAGTCGACCGCCTGGGGAGTACGGCCGCAAGGTTAAAACTCAAATGAATTGACGGGGGCCCGCACAAGCGGTGGAGCATGTGGTTTAATTCGATGCAACGCGAAGAACCTTACCTACCCTTGACATCTATAGAAGATTGCAGAGATGCGATTGTGCCTTCGGGAACTATAAGACAGGTGCTGCATGGCTGTCGTCAGCTCGTGTTGTGAAATGTTGGGTTAAGTCCCGTAACGAGCGCAACCCTTGTCCTTATTTGCCAGCGAGTAATGTCGGGAACTCTAAGGAGACTGCCGGTGACAAACCGGAGGAAGGTGGGGACGACGTCAAGTCATCATGGCCCTTACGGGTAGGGCTACACACGTGCTACAATGGCCGGTACAAAGGGCTGCGAGCTCGCGAGAGTCAGCGAATCCCTTAAAGCCGGTCTCAGTCCGGATCGGAGTCTGCAACTCGACTCCGTGAAGTCGGAATCGCTAGTAATCGTGAATCAGAATGTCACGGTGAATACGTTCCCGGGCCTTGTACACACCGCCCGTCACACCATGGGAGTGGACTGCACCAGAAGTGGTTAGCCTAACGCAAGAGGGCGATCACCACGGTGTGGTTCATGACTGGGGTGAAGTCGTAACAAGGTAGCCGTAGGGGAACCTGCGGCTGGATCACCTCCTTAAACGATGCGTCACAGTTAGTAAGCGTCCACAATGAATTACCTGATCAA
>NZ_JBQSVS010000017.1:0-1566 GCF_052376475.1 Halomonas sp. AOP5-B2-8
CTAGCCTGGATTTCTCACGGGGTATAAAAGAAAGCGGCTGAAAGTGCTATGATTTCAAGAGCCTAACCAATCCATCAAGCACCAACAACCGCTTCCAAAATGGTACCTGAAAAACTGACCTTCTCGCCACTCTCACGCCGCCAAATTGAAGCCGATTTCTCTGGGGGCCACATCACCTCCGATGCTGGATTGCTCCTGCTTCGTGAAGTCGATAAGCAACATCGCCTGACGCACCGCTTGGCCTCCGTGCTTCATGATCCCCGCGCACCGGAACAGGTTCGTCACAAGCACGACACTCTGGTTCGTCAGCGAGTGTTCGGTGTCGCCGCGGGCTACGAAGATTTCAACGACCATGAGGCCCTACGCTATGATCAGGCGCTTCAGACAGCGCTCGGTGAAGATAATGCGCTGGCAGGCAAGTCTACGCTGTGCCGGAGTGAGCAGAACGCCGATCGACAAGCGATGGTGAAGGCCCATGAGGTGCTGTGGCACCACTTCATTGAACAGCATGACGCACCCCCGAAGGAGATCGTGCTGGACTTTGATGGCACCGATATCCCTGTGCACGGTGAGCAACCCGGGAAGTTCTTTAACCGCTATTACGATCACCACTGCTACTTCCCGCTGTATGTCTTCTGTGGCCGCCATCTACTAGTGAGCTATCTGCGCACCAGTGACCACAGCGACAGCCATCACAGCTGGGCCATTCTGGCGTTACTGGTGCGCTTTATCCGCCAGTACTGGCCCGATACACGCATCGTGTTACGGGGTGATAGCCACTTTTGCCGCCCTCGGATGCTGAACTGGTGTGATCGGCATCATATCGACTACATCGTGGGCATCGGCAAGAACAGTCGGCTGCTCAAGGAAGTGGACGTGCCCATGATGCTGGTGCGCAAGACCCAGTGGGAGGTGGGCGGGAAAGTGGCAGAGACGTTCCGCTTCCAATATCAAGCACACTCCTGGAAGTATCCACGCTGGGTGGTGGCCCGTCTGGAAGAAGGCGAACTGGGCTCTAATCCCCGGTTTATCATTAGTTCCCGTTATGACGATGGCTTCAAACTCTACTACGAGCAGTACTGCGCTCGGGGCGACATGGAGAACCGAATCAAGGATCAACAACTGAGCCTGTTTGCTGACCGGACCTCCAGTACGCACTGGTGGGCCAATCAGTGGCGGCTGATCTTATCGGGCTTCGCCTATACGCTGTTCGAGCGCTTACGCACTTACCTGAAGAAGACCCCTTTTGAGCGCATGAGCCCAAGCAACCTGAGGCTCAAACTCATCAAAGTGGGCGCGGTCATCATCCGCAATACGCGCCGAATCCGGGTGTTGATGAGTGACAGCTACCCCTATAAAGCGCAACTATCCGATCTCATCAGGCGGTTAGTACCGAGCTGAATGCGCGGGCGCCCCCGGCCCGACGCAATGGGGGAAAGGGGGAGGTGTGTCTGAACGACGGAAAGAGGCTAAAAAGCAGGCAGTTTAAACCGTACCAATCGGCTTTTAGTGGTATGACGGCTTGGAGGTGGTACTGGCTGAGGTGCTATGAGAAATCCGGGCTAG
>NZ_JBQSVS010000018.1:0-1100 GCF_052376475.1 Halomonas sp. AOP5-B2-8
AGTTCGATACGATGACCGCGGATCTTGACCTGGTGATCTTCGCGACCCAGAAACTCCAGCGTGCCGTCCGGCCAGTAGCGCCCGCGATCGCCCGTGCGGTACCAGCGCGAACCGGCCCATTCCACAAAGCACGAGGCCGTCAGTTCGGGGGCACCGCGATAACCATCGGCAACGCCCGCTCCACCGATCCACAGTTCTCCCGCGACCCAGTTCGGGCAGTCGCGACCCTGAGTATCGACCACGCGGTATTGCTGATTGGCCAACGGCTTACCATAGGGAATCGAGATCCAGTCAGCAGGAATGGGGTGTTCGACTTCGCAGACGTTCGACCAGATCGAGGCTTCGGTCGCCCCCCCCAAGGCGAACAGGCGGGCCTGGCTACAGGCGGCCAGACGCTCCGGCAAATCAAGCCCGATCCAGTCACCCGAGAGCAGCACCTGTTCCAGTGGCAGGCGGCGCCCCTCTCCCGCTACCAGCAGCATATCCAGCAGCACCGGCACCGAGTTCCAGACCGTGATCTGATGGTGTGTGACCAACTCGACCCAATGGGCCGCATCACGCTGGTGATCGTCGTCAATCAGCACGAGCGAACCGCCCACGCCCAGCAGGCCGAAGAGATCGTAGACCGACAGATCGAAGTCCAACGCGGAGACGGCCAGGCCACGACTGGTGTCGGTAATTCCACAGCGGGCGTTGATATCGTCGAGGGTGTTGGCTGCAGCCTGGTGGGCGATCTGTACGCCTTTGGGCTCACCGGTCGAACCGGAGGTAAAGATGATATAAGCCGGCGAAGCGGGATCGACGGTAACGGGTGCTACCAGCGGCGTATGCAGACGAGCCACTTCGATCTCAAGATATTGAACGCCATCGTCCGCTTCCCGCTCCGGCGGGTGAGCCTGACTGCACAGCGCATGGGCGATGCCCGCCGTACGCTGAATCTTCGCCCGACGGCTGGCCGGTTGACGTAAGCCGATGGGCACATAGCACCCTCCCGCCATGAGAATACCCAACGCCGCCACGACCTGGTCCGGCCCTCGGGGCAGGCTGATCGCAACCGGAGCGCCGGGTAGCACGCCCTGTGCGACCAACTCACCGGCCAC
>NZ_JBQSVS010000019.1:0-409 GCF_052376475.1 Halomonas sp. AOP5-B2-8
CCTTATAGCGACTACAGCGCAGCGACTTATCAATGGTCACGAAACGTTCACAAACGGTATTTAAGGTGAAGAAGTAGTACTAAATGGTGGAGCCAAGCGGGATCGAACCGCTGACCTCCTGCGTGCAAGGCAGGCGCTCTCCCAGCTGAGCTATGGCCCCATTAACACATAACTTTTCCGGGTAATTTTATTCAGAACAAGGCATTTTATGGCGAAGCATAGCCTGCTATGCGAGTCATAAAATAACGCAGTGCTGGATAAAATTTGGTGGGTCTGGGCAGACTTGAACTGCCGACCTCACCCTTATCAGGGGTGCGCTCTAACCAACTGAGCTACAGACCCGGCTATTCAGCCATTACAGATCTTGGGAACCTGTAGCAACTAAATTAACTACCGTTTGCTCTATCAC